>DATCUE010000082.1:0-26897 GCA_036567605.1 Candidatus Methanoperedens sp.
CGACAACAAGGGAAACATTGGGCAGACGTAGATTTCGAAGTACTGAAGAAAATCCCATCGCAGAAATCCTTAAAGGACTTTTTCTGCGGCTAACCGAGACAACCATAAACGCTCAGGGCTTCCAGCCCTGAGTAGTTTACAGACTGTAAAAACAGAGTTCAATTTGATTTGCTTGGCAAATAATATAAGAAGAATTCAATTAAGGAAGAAATGTAAAATCTTGATAATTTGAAAAAATTATTTTTTTCTTGGAAAGTAAATATTCCCCGATATGAATTTTGAATTGTCGGACAGCCTGTTGAAGGATACGGGGCTTGATAGCGTTTTTGCCTATAAAGTTTTCTCACGGTTCTGAGTGGATATATATATTTCTCCACAACTTCCCAGCCCTGCCCGACCGAGCCGTGATAGCAGCCCGGAGACCAGAGATGATCTCCACACCATTCCCGAAGATGTGGAAATTCCTTCCTCAATATCCTGCTTGACCTGCCCTTGATCTTCTTGGCGATAAAGCTCAGGGAATATTTGGGAGGATACTGGAAGAATAAATAGATATGGTCAGGGTTCACTGCCATATCCATGATCTTGATACTCATTTCAGCTCATGTTGCCCTTATAACTCCTTCAGTTACAAAAGCGACCTCTACTGTCAAAATTTTTCCGCGGTATTTTGGCGTAAGCACCATATAATCTGTTAGCAACGATACCGTATGCCTGTCGTGGCGGAGGTCCAGTTTCTTATTGTTCATTTCTATTGAATGATGTAATTTTCCAGTGAGTATATTGCTATTCCGCAAGAGCTGGGTGAAACTAATTTAGCCACCTCCCCAGCAGAACTACTAAAATAACCAATATTATACCTTATTTTTGAATAATCAAAAAATTTATTTTGGAGGAAAATATTACTTCATCCAGTATCAAAGATGAACCGCCATTGATTCTGGATATATGCGATCCCAAATGAGAATTGTATGGCAATGTGATTAAGATTTATTGATTAGTGTGTGGTGGCTCTTAATATGCAAATCGAACTATTCTCGACTTTATTCGACAATTGGCTTTTTGCTATGTTGTATATCTAAGGCCCGATGTGGCCCCTTTCTGTCTGTGCAATAACCTTCTTTAGCCCCGCCTGGTTCAATATTTCTTTTATCTCTTTCATTTCTGCCAGGGTTGGCTGCTCCAGATTCCTCCTGAATGCTGCCCTGTAATCAAGCACGCATACCTGGACCGTTCTGCTAAAATTCGCTATTCTCTCTCCGATTTCCCTGATTTCTTCCTTCGATATCAGGGCTTTATTATACGGGATGCCGATGCCAACGAACACACCGGGGTGGTTTTCAAGCAGATATTTCACCGCACCCCATGCATTTTCAAGATATGATTTTGCACGTCCGCCGTCCACGACACCTGTTATGTTCTGGAAGGTTTCCAATCTTGATCCCTTAAGATCGATCCCTGCATCTGTCATACCTGCTGCGATAAGCTCATCCAGGTAATCCCCGGTCAGCATTGAACCATTCGTATCTACATGTATCCTTGCCTTTTCATCGGGATTGCGCATTTTCAATTCTTTTATCGCCCTGATAAGCCAGGGCCTGTTCAATGTGCATTCGCCTCCTGAGAAAGCCATCCTGTGCACACCAAATATCCTTCGTGCATTGCTCAGCATCAGGGCAGCCTGCCCGGAGGACATTTCCATTCCGCCCGTGAATGCCATAATATGGTTCTGGCACTGGGGACACCTGAGATTGCAGCCGTGGGTAAAGAGGGCGACTTCGACGGGAGAGACATAACTCTTGACCTCTACAGGAGTCCCGACGCCTCCTACCATGTGCGGACCGAAGCCCGTCACCACCCGTTTTGGTTCGATCACGGTTTGCGTGTCAATGACCATGCCCTCCTCCACGCGGGTGATGCAGGCAGGCTTTGCCTTTCCATCCACAAGAACTGCGCAGCACCAGCATCCGCCCACGCCGCACGGGGCCTCGCAACAATTCCCGGAAAAAGAATTGCCTGAAAGCTCCAGTGCGGCCTTGAGAGTTATTTTTTCAGGCACGGATAAGCTCCTGCCGTCAACCATAATGTTAATTTTCCTTGTCCTGGGCGGGCCTTCGGCCAGGTTCAAGGCTTCACCCGGGCAGGCAAGCACGCATGCACCGCAGCCGATGCAGTCGCTGCCCGGAATTTCCCCTGCAGGACATGCAACATAATTCCTGCAGGCACCGCAAAAAACGCATAAACTCTGGTCGCGCCGGGCAATGCGGGGCACGAATATATTTTCGGTCATGGTATTTTTATGACCACTTCACACAATATGTCCCCTCTGGCCAATGACTTCTTGACTTCGAATTCCGCCATATTCCCGAATGCATAAATCAACGCCCCCCTGAATGCTTCCTGTATAATATTGCAGATATGCGGATTGAATGTATCCCCTTCCACGGCCAGGTTGCATTTCCTGACATTATACAGCAAATTCCTGCCTTCCATTTTCCATTCACTTTCTATTCTGAGTTTAGAATGAATTGTTTGAAAAGCGTTTTTTAAAGATTCCAGGTTCCAGTTCTTGATGTTTTTTTCTTTTTCATATTCCTGCATCAGGGATTTACCGATTCTCCTGCCCAGGGCTGTCATGGATAGTGATATATCCGGGATGTCCTTAAGCCCTTTAATGAAAGTCATGAACATGACAAGTTCCTGGTCTACCCTGCTGTTGCTTGTCTTCAGGTTATGTACAATTTCATTGATCTTTATACCCACATCAGGCCTGTGCATCAGGACAATCATGTTGGCTGTTGATTTTACATCATACAGGTGGCCGTTGGCTTCTAAAAGCAGGACAATGCTCTTTTTTAGTTTTTCTATTGCTTCCTTATTCCTGTAGCTGTGAAATAAAATTATGTTCTCCCCCTCGATTTCCACCCTGTCGGCGACCCTTGAAACTTCATAAACTTCCTTTATGAGATAAAGCATCTCTTTAAGAGGGATCTCCTGGATGGGTTTCTTTGCAAGGATCTCTATAGTTATTTCCCCCATTGGCACTTTGCCTGCAAGCAGGTCCTCAAAGTAGTTCATGTGCATCGTTACCATATTGTAATTACTCAAAAGATGCCTGTTGAAGATGGCTTTCCAGAAACCGGGGCGGCTCCTTACTGCCTTAATCAGATGATCCATACTGCCAAAATTCCTGTCCAGACTTTCGATTGCATCCTTTTTAGTAGATTTAGATAATTCTATTTTTATGGATTCATTAAAATTTACAACTGACTTAATTCCAAGTGGCTCATGTTCAAGTGAATTTTTCACAAGATACTGGGAAATCAGGCAGGCAACGAATTTTATTTTCTGGGAAACGCCTTTAAGTTCTACCAATACCTCGGAAGGATGCCTGTCATTATCACAATTCAGTATCAGGTCAATATCCCATTCGAGTTTGCTGAATTTGTTTTTCAGATCTTCCTTAAGTTTTCCCATGGAATTTATCAGCGTGGGATCTATGAGTTCATCCAAAACATTATCAGGAACAAGTTTCCCGTCCATTTCATTCAGCATCCATTTGAACAGGGAAATGTCTATTATCGCCAGGTTCTCAAGCGAGCTTTTTTTTCCCGTCCTGTCTATGATTTCCCGTATGGCGGCGCTGAAATTGCCGTTATGTTTTTCAACATAGGGTTCGATCTTCCTGATACAATCGTCATCGAGAGAAATATGTCTTGTAACTATCATAAACTTTGATTACACATTCGCCCCTTTTGTTCCATCTTTATGTTAGTAAGTAAGCGAACGATATGTTTATAGTTTGCGCCTGTTCATGATATATTTCGCAGATATCTTAAACTGGCCGTCCCTTCCTCGACAGTCCTTGCCTCGGTCACAAACCGTCCCTTATATCCTTTGAATTTCCCGATGACCTGTTTCCAGTTTATGTTACCTTTTCCGAGTTCAAGATGCTCATCATGCCTCCCCTTATTATCGTGGAGATGAACATGAACAACTTTACTAAGATCGTTTACGAACTCATTTACCAGACCGTTCGTGTTCGCATGTCCGACATCCAGGGTCAGTCCCACGTTCTCCCGTTCGAGGGATTCGATCATCCCCATGATTTCACCGGGCTGTTTCCCGAGAATGAACTGCATGTTCACCATATTCTCAACTCCTATTTTTATCCCGAAGTCATCTGCGAAATCGCAAACAGCCCTCAATCCTTCTAAATTCTGGCGCCATGCCATTTCAGGAAGCTGCATGCCAAGAGGTGAAAGATGCCCGGGATGGACTACGGCAAGTTCCACGAAATCCGAAGCCCTCTCGATGCATCTTGTCATTTGCCTGATGGTCTCTTTCCATATCGGATGGTTCAGGCTTGCAAGATTGAGGTCGGAAAACGGGATGTGGAGGGTGAGAACGAGATTTGTGGTCTCAATGATGTTCTTTATTTCCGAGAGCGTCCCGTCGTTTAACTGCTGCTTGCCTTCGCTTACGACTTCCCAGCCTGTGAAGCCAAGTTCTTCGAGGTCGTAGGCCCAGTCAAAAGGGTTGTTCACAAGGGCAAGGGATGAGAAACTGACTTCCATGGGGGGCTTATTTGCTTTTATGGTATATGGGTTTAATTATTGGATATTGTTCAAATATTCTTTGGATTTTTAAAGACGTGATAACAGGATTGACAGGATAAAATCCTGTTCGCCGTACTAATCCCATCTGCATAACCTCGTGTAAAACAAATTTTAATGAGTATTATACTATAGAAAGCTTTTAATAATCCATCGGATATTTATAAAAGTATGAAGGGT
This sequence comes from Candidatus Methanoperedens sp., assembly GCA_036567605.1. Lineage (GTDB taxonomy): Archaea > Halobacteriota > Methanosarcinia > Methanosarcinales > Methanoperedenaceae > Methanoperedens. Next base: position 4,797 of record DATCUE010000082.1, read on the forward strand.
ATTTACTACATTTTAACAGGATTAACACTGGGTATTATTCTATTAAGCGGTTGCATACAACAGGGAGAGAATTCGAATATAAATCAAGGTGCACCCGGCACCACGATAGTCAATGAAGAAACAATGGGCGGGCCAAAACAGACCGGCCCCCCGAAAGAATCTCCAGCGTTTCAGATTGATTATTCTTCGGAATACCTTGCTTCAGCATCGGACATTTCAGGTTTTGAAATGAAGAAAACGGGCTCCGCTTTTGTGGCTTATTATCATTCCGGAGATGAAACCAATGCCAATAAAGCTCTTGCGGTACTGGAGCAGGGAGGTTTAAGTTTATATAAAAAATACCTTGGATTTGAGCCAAAAGGTGTTCCTGTGTATCTTGCAACATCTGCCGATGAGTACGTGAAGATTGCAGATTTTCCCGGTGGGAAGGAGAACGTGGAAGTTGGAGACGGTTCGGCCCCGAACGGCAAGATATATCTTTATAAACCCTTTGAAGAAACAAGATCGGGCAAAACTGAAGGAATGATTATCCATGAGGGGGTTCATGCAGCGATTTTCCAGTACATGGGACAGGATAAGATACAATATATTCCAGGATTTTTGAACGAAGGTTCGGCACATTACATTGAATATGTTTTTAAGGCCGGGCCCGGGTTTGACCCGCTTGAGCAGATATATCATTCGGATTTATTGATAAACGGCGTAGAAACCGGAAACCCGCAATTATTAGGTTTAGATGAGCTCGGGCAAAAATGCGATGGATATATTGCTGAAGAAACCCTCAATTTTCTTTGCCGCGGCCAGGGTGCCTATACTGTCTGGTATATCAACGAAACCTATGGAAATGAAGCGTTCGGAAAATTTTTGGGGAACGTAAAACAAACACGGGACTGGCAAAAGGCTTTAAACAACCTGACGGGTAAAACAACAAGCCAGTTCGGCCAGGAAATATATGATAATCTGAAATCACGGGTAGAACAGAGAAAGAGATAATAGACATTTATTATTTTTTTCGAATATCAACCTGATAACTGTAGTTAGACTCCATCTTCAAGCAACATCTCTATCTCTTCCTGCGTCTCGGGATCAAGTTCGATATCGTGTCCTGCTGCCAGTTCTTTCAGTTCCCGCGCCACTATTACCATATCGCCTGAATCGATTTCCTCATCCATCCCAAGCACGTGACTATATTGACCGGCTGCATCAACAAAGCGTCCGCCTCTTTCTAGGAAACGTGCGAATCTTATGTAAATCCAGTGAAAATCAGGCAATTCCTTCAGGAGTTTTTCGTACTCCAGAAGCCCCTCTTCCCGCCTTCCCAGAAGATCGAGATAATCCGCCTCATCCATAATTGCAGACGCCCATTGCTCCTTATCTTTATTATTGTAAAAGGCCCGGAGCTTACGTATAATCCTAAGTCCTTCTTCTCCAAATTCGCGATGATTGAAACAAAAATCTCCCCAAAAATTCAGGAGATTACCCAGCATTCCACTTTCAGTGCGCTCTGCCAGCGGTTCAAGCTTCCTGAAAATATCCATAGCGAGCACCGCATCTCCTTCCTCTTCAGCCTGAAGCGCCAGGGCGGTCAGGTTTTCCAGGACAAGTACCGGATCGTATGGGGATGCACGTTCTATATGTTCATAAGTAGCATAGCGACCTCCGCCCAGTACCTGCTTTGCAGGAATGGCGTCAACTGAAGAAAGGCAGCACTTCTTATATTTTTTACCGCTTCCGCATGGACACGGGTCATTTCGTCCCGCTTTCCTCAGTTTAGGCAAAATATTAAGCCCCGTCATTTTCATTGCTGTCTCCAGTCGCCTCATCTCATGAGCAAGATTTTTCTCAAACTTCTCACGCTTTTCTGCTGCAAAGCGCTCCTTTTCTTTTTTTTCTTTTTCCCATCTCGCCTGGCGTGCAGCGACGCGGTCGGGTTCATAAAAATCAAGCGGATCCCTGTCATATACGCCAGAATGTCTTTCCTTTACTTTACTGAAATCTTGCAAATCATCCCTGCTAAAAATATCCTCCTGAATGAGGTCATCATCAAATGCTTTCTCCAGAACTGGGATGGAAGATATGTCATTCATATCATATAGACCGCTTGCGACAAAACTTAAAAATTCTGCGTCGTCATCAACTGAAAACAAACTATGAAGGAAAGACAAGATACGTTCTTTCTCATCAGGATGTTTCATTGCTATGGATACCAGCCCGTCGGCCGCCGCGCTGCGAGGCCACCATAATTCATAATCATCTTTATGTTCCAGGATAAATCCCTTAAGCGGCTCGATCGCCTGTGTACCGATACGCCCAAACACTATGGGCAGGTCTTCAAGTATCCATTCATCATCGAATTCCCCAGCCAGAAGCAATGCATCGATAAGTTCGGGAAGAGCCCGCGGGTCTGCAATTGTACCCAGCAGTTTAACAGCATGGAGAGGCATCCATCCCCTGTCGCCGGAGGCTTCCCAGTACGACCTGTCCTTAAGGATTTTGCACAGATTCGGCACAGCCTCATGGCCACTTGTGACTATGGCCTTGACGAGTTCCATCGTGGTTCTATCTCCCGATATTTCCAGTTGGCGCATCAGTTCCGGGATAGAAAGAGGATATGGCATTGCTACTCCATTTATCTATTGAAATTTAAATTTTCTGCATATTATCGGCAGCCCTCTTTCAAGAATTTTAGTTGCGCCGGGTGCGTCGTCCCTCAGTGTTCTTATCAGGTCGGCCGCCTGTTCGCAATATTGCCTGTGTGTGTTGAGCGAGGATTCGATCGCTCCCAGGCCCCTATCCTTTGCATTCCGGACCTCTTTCAGGGCGCCCGCAAGTTTTTCTACGGCTTCCATGAGTTTTTCTTTACTCTGTGAACCCTGAATTGCATTTTTTGCATCCGCAAGGTATTCCTGTACTTCGGTTTCAGCTTCGTGTTCCTTGAAAGTAATTGCGTAGAATGACTGGTAAAAGAGGAGACAAAATCGGGCCGGATTGAAATACACCGCTTCTTTTGAGGATTTTTCAAAAAAGCTCAGCGCATTTTCTAATTCGTTCCTGAATTTCTCTTCGCTTTTTGTCACGGTGGCCCTGAAAATAGATGCCCTGCCAAGAGAGTAGTTTGCCGACACCCTTAAATCACGGTCATCGTCTCGAGAAAGCCGTATCAATTCAGCCCAGGCTTTTTCTTTATCCGGGACCCAGGGAAATGCCGCGCCAAACGAGTATGATACACCCCACTTCACATCCCTGTTCTTATCCAGTGACAGCCGGTGCAGGTCATTCCAGGCCTGTTTCTTATCAGGAATATCGGGAAATGCTGCTCCAAGTGAATACGCTGCGAGAGACCTGACGTTCATGTTTTTATCCTGTGACAGCCGATGCAGGTCATTCCATGCCTTTTCTTTATCAGGCACATAAGGAAACGCAAAACCGAGCGAATATGCCGCAAGCAACCTCACATTTATGTTCATTTCCTGCGCCAGGCGGTGCAGGTCTTCCCATGCTTTTTCTTTGTCGGGGATGTGTAAGAACACTGGACCGAGTATTCCCGCCGCTATCCCCCTTACATTTGTGTTGCTGTCAAGCATCAGACCATGCAGGTCCTGCCAAGCCTTTTCCTTGTCAGGGATGAATGGAAATGCGATAACGAGAGACCCTGCCACAATTTCCCTGGTATTAACATCCCCATTCTGGATCAGGCGATGAAGTTCATCCCAGGCTTTTTCCTTATCGGGGATATGGGGAAAAGCCATGACAAGAGACCCGGCTGCAATCCCCTGCACATCCCTATCCCTGTCATGTGTGAGCAGAACCAGCTCCTCCCATGCTTTTTCCCTGTCAGGAATATGAGGAAATGCGGCGCCGAGGGAACCTGCCGTTATCCCCCGCACATTGGCATTTTCATCCCGTGCCAATCGAAGCACGTCTTCCCATGCTTTTCCTTTGTCCGTGACATGAGAAAGAGCGGCACCAAGAGATCCGGCTGCAATCCCCCGTAAATTTGCGTTTTTTTCCTGTGTGAGGCGAACGAGGTCTTCCCATGCCTTTTCTTTATCCGGGACATGGGAAAAAACAGCTCCAAATGACCCGCCAGTAGCCAGCCATACATTCATATCATCATCGCGTGCAAGATGAATAAGGTCCTCCCACGCCTGCTTTTTGTCCGGAAGAACTGCAAAATTACTGCGAAGGAGATTTATAGCTTCCCTGCGGATCCTGGGATTGGTGTGCATCATTTTACTGTGAACATTCTTCTGGTCTATCAATTACCGGCACCACCTGTAACTTGCGTCTCCGATCAATTATCGCATTGCTATGCAATAAATCCATGCAAGGATCTGCCGCCATCGAGTTCTTTGTAAAATATCTCCTTTTCTCTTTTAAGTGTTACCTGCTTGCGGACAAGAGCTCTCATGGCCTCTGTTGGTTTCATCTTTACTATGATTCTATGCCTGAGGTCCCTACTATATACCCACATCCCATATACCATGTATACAATGAAAACTGCTGGAATTATGAACAACCATCCCATGACGAAAGCGATGAAGGTCTGTGCAGGGTAATAATACGCAGCACCCATGACAGCTCCGGCAACAGCCGCCGCGGCGACATACTTTGCCCAGTTATCCATACGCTTATCCTCCCATTTTCACAATTTTACCCGTTTTCTGTGTCAATCCCACGTTCGATATTTTACGAACATATAATATGTTGGCGACTGCCACCTAAATAGTTTGCGGCTTACAGGTGAAAAAATGCATAATCTTTAATAGAACCGCGAACGATTGGAAAGCCAATATGAGACTTGTGATGAAATTCGGAGGCACTTCTGTGGGCGACGGAGGCCGCATGAGGCACGTAGCAGAGCTTGCGAAAGAATACAAAGACAGCGGGAATGAAATTGTACTTGTTACATCGGCCCTGAGCGGGGTCACGGATGCGCTCCTTAAGAACGCCAGGGAAGCCTCTGAAACCGGGAAAACCTCGTCCATAAAAGAATTCATCGCCGACCTGACAAAGCAGCATCACAACGCAGCCCATGAGGCCATAGAAAAGAACGGCATCGTTGAGAAAGTGACGAGGGAAATTGACTCTCGCATCGAGGAGCTTGAGAAAGCCCTCATCGGCATCTGCTACCTCGGAGAACTTACAACAAGGTCGATAGATTACATCTCTTCATACGGGGAAAGGCTTGCAGCGCCGATACTTTGCGGCTCTCTTAATTCACTCGGGGTAAGATCCCGCTCTTTCACAGGAGGCGAGGCGGGCATAATAACCACTGACGAGTATGGCAATGCAAAGCCCCTCGAAACATCATATTCTCTCGTAAGGGAAAGGATCGAACCCCTTTTACATGACGGAATCCCGGTGATCACGGGTTTCATCGGCGAGACGGAATCCGGTATAATCACAACGCTCGGTCGCGGAGGTTCCGATTTCTCAGCGTCGATAATCGGCGCGGCATTGAAAGCTGATGAGATATGGCTCTGGAAAGAAGTGCACGGGATATTGACAACAGACCCCAAGATCGTGCCCGAAGCCCAGACAATACCCGTTATTTCGTACATCGAAGCAATGGAACTTTCGTATTTTGGCGCCAAGGTGCTGCATCCGAGGGCCATTGAGCCTGCGATAAGACACGGCATACCCGTGCGGGTCAAAAATACGTTCCATCCTGATTTCCCGGGCACTATTGTTGTCAAAGACCAGAAACAGAGCAAGGACATCGTAAAAGCAGTGACTGTAATCAAGAACGTAGCGCTCATAAACATCTCTGGCGCAGGAATGGTCGGGACGATAGGTGTGGCGGCGCGTGTCTTTACCACACTTGCCAATGCGGGGGTCAATATCATAATGATAAGCCAGGGCTCATCCGAGGCGAACATATCCCTCGTCGTCGATGAAAGCCATCTTGACAGGGCAGTAAAAGCGATAAAGTCCGAATTCAAGAACGGGATAATCAAAGAAGTGACCCAGGACAGGAATATCTCAGTGGTTGCGGTCGTGGGCGCTGGCATGGCGAACACGCCGGGTGTCGCAGGCAGGGTTTTCGGGGCTCTCGGGAAAGCGGGAGTGAACGTGATAATGATAAGCCAGGGTTCGTCGCAGCACAATATTTCTTTTGCCGTAAGTGAAGAAGGGGCGAAAAAGGCAGTCCAGGTGCTTCATAAGGAGTTCTGTCTTGAACGCGCCAAATAACCTTTTATGATCGATATCAGCGAACTCCCTTTTGCATCAAGGATCGTACTCTTCATAGGCTTTGCGATAGGGATTGTTTCATTTGTCATATTTCTCCGTTATCCGTTACTGCTCATATTGATGAAATACAGCCCGGAATACCGGGAATTCATAAGAAAGACAATAAATCGAAACAACGAAAGGAAACTTCCTTATTATGAGAAAAATAATATTCGTAACAGGAAATCCCCATAAGGTCAGGGAAGCAGGAGAAATACTTTCACCTCTTCGAATAACAGTGGAGCAGAACAACTGCGGGTATCCTGAACTGCAGGAGAATGAACTTACGCCGATAGCTGCATTCGGGGCCGAGTGGGCCGCGAACCTGCTGAATAATGAGGTCATGGTTGACGATTCGGGCCTGTTTATTGAAGCGCTGGGAGGATTTCCCGGCCCTTATTCAGCTTATGTGTTTGATACACTGGGAAATAAAAGGATACTTAAACTGATGGAGAATGAGACAAACAGGAGGGCGGTTTTTAAATGCGTAATCGGCTACTGTCGCCCCGGCGAAAAGGCCGTGGTCTTTTCCGGTGAAGTGGTCGGGGAAATGTCAAAGGACATCCGGGGAAACGCGGGATTCGGATACGATCCTGTATTTGAAGTGAATGGCAAAACCTTCGGGGAAATGGAAGATGAAGAGAAAAACAAATTGTCCCACAGGTACAGGGCGCTTTTAAGGTTTGCCCGATGGCTGAATGAGGAACATTGACTGGGCCAGGATTAGTAGCGTATATATCAATAAAGGGCATTGAGGAATTGAGGAGTATAAATGTCAGTACCAATTAAATTACAATGGTTTCTGATGATATTTATTATCGCCGGCACAATTATCCTGATCGGCGTCAACATATCTTATACAACGGCAGAACAGTATACAGATATTGAGAATTATACAGAAAAAATGCCATATAATGTCACTGAAAATTATACAGAAAAAGTAGCGTATACAGTACCGATGTATGGTGGATATTTAGTAAATGAAGATCCTGAAAAGAGTATGACTTATCAGTTGAATAATGTTACTTCATATTCATATAATAAAACAGGAAAAAATATCATGGGACAGGATGAATATACATACAGGATTTGCTATCAGTTTTATTGTTATGACCGTTCCAATATAACATATGCAGACATAGAAACAGAATCTGTAACAAAATACAGGGATGTTCAAAAATTCCGTCAGGTAGCTAGATATAATGAAATTCAAAAATCCCGGGCTGTAAATAAAACGAGATACATTAATTTATCATTATTACAGAGGATTCTAAAAAGTAAGAATGTTACAGGGCAGTAACCTATTTGTCTTATGAGAATCATAGAACAATCGGGATTATGAACTGGTACAGTATTGATGCCATCGATGCATCGATCAAAAGGACAAAGAAAGCCCTTATAGAGCCGTTTGATTTCTGGAAATGGATAAGACTGGGGATTATATGCATCCTCATCGGTAATAGCGGTATCGGGAACGGTTACAACTTTGGCAATTTCAACCAGAGGTATACAGAAAAAGAGAGAGCACTCCCCCAAACAGGGGAAATAATAAACCAGATCAGCCAGTTCTGGCACCAGTATCAAGCATACATCCTGATCGGCCTGGCAGTCATCATTTTTATAATATTGCTCTTTGGTTTCATTTCAAGTATGATGGAATTTGTCCTGGTGGAGTCCCTTGTAACAAATACCGTCACCATAAGGGCATATTTCAGGAAATATCTGCGTCCCGGATTCAACCTGTTTGTTATACAAACCATCCTGGGAATATTTTTTCTCTCATTATTCATTCTTGCAATGGTCCCGATATTGCTCCCGTTTCTGGAATCACCCGGCGCCATAAGTTTCGGAAAGATTCTGGTCGCTATTATCTGGTTCATTGCCGTACTTCTGGTACTTGGTACGATTGGCGGAATCCTGCGCTCTTTTATCAGTCTCTCAATACCGCTTGTAATGTACGATGACATCGGGATAATTGCGGCCATAAGGAAAATACTCGGCAGATTCAAGGACGACTGGAAGCAGATAATAGTCTACTGGGTGATGAGGATTATTCTGGGCCTGGCGGCCGGGATTATCGTGGGCATTGCTGCACTGGTACTTCTCATCGTGACTTTAATTATTATTCTTGTGCCGGGAGCGGTTCTTTATTTCATATTGTCAGGGCTTGGCCATGGGACTCAAAGTGCCCTTTTCTGGATAGTGATGATTCCTTACGGGATCATTGCGTCGATATTATTAATATTGCTCATATTGGTCGCGTCCGTGCCTGTGCCGGTTTTTATGAAGTACCATATGCTGACGTTCCTGCAAATGTGGTACCCTGATGTAAGGATACCCCTCTACGATTTAGAAAAAATGTCTTAAAAATACGGACTCGCCGCGATTCGAACGCGGGTCCGCGGGTTCGAAGCCCGCTAGGATATCCTGGCTACCCCACGAGTCCATTGGCAGCGGGGATTTTATAGTTAAGCTGTGTATTAAATGTTTCTTGAAAGATTATGGCCATAACATTGCTGTCTGATTTCGAAGATGTGTACCCTGCTTCCATGAAAGGCGTTATCCTGGGAATAAATCCGTCAGCCAATATAGTGGATATCTCCCATTCTGTAAAACAGCATGATATTCGCGCCGGGGCATTCATACTAATGTCATGCGCGAAATATTTCCCATCAGGCACTGTTCATATAGCAGTGGTTGACCCGGGGGTCGGGACAGAAAGAAGACCTCTGGCAGTAAGGGCTGAATCGAAAGAAGCCGGAATCCATTATTTTATCGGTCCTGATAACGGCCTTCTGATACCTGCCGCAAGAAGCATCGGGGATTTTGATGTTTACAGGATAACGAATACGACCTTGTTCCGCAAGAATGTATCCAGCACTTTCCACGGACGCGATATCTTTGCACCTGTGGGAGCGCATATCTCAAATAGGCTGGATATCGACAATGTGGGCAAGAAGATCTTTGATTTTGTAGACCTCGATTTCGGGAAAGTGGAAAAAAAAGATGACTCACTGCATGGCCAGGTCGTGTTTATCGATTATTTCGGCAATATCGTGACAAATATACCGGCTGATGCTGTAAAGGATATCAAACCCGGCGATATGCTCGAAATCCAGAAAAAGAAGGTTTTATTCCATACATCATATGGCTTCTGCAAAAAAGGCGAACCCATGGCATTGATAGGAAGCCACGGGTATCTGGAGATAGCGATAAACAAAGGGAATGCGGCAGCTTTATTTGATAAGAAACAGGGTGAGAAGATTATTATAAAACTAAAATAAGGTGTTCATCCGGTCGAACATTGACGTTAAAATTAAGTACGATTGCCAACAATGTTGTTTTTGGAGGTTTAGTTAGTATGGCAGATACATGGGATGATTTCAGAAGATTCGAAGAAATGATGAACCGGATGTTTGAGGATTTCTGGGGAAGACCCCGCAGGCCGCTTTTACCTTCAGGTGAAAAGGGGGAGATAGTACCGGCAGAGTACAGGCAGCCTTTCATTGATGTCATCGAGACTGATAAGGAAGTTGATAGCAATTGCGGAAATGCCCGGGCTTGAGAAAGAGGATATAAAAATAAATGTGACCGAGGACAGGCTTGAGATATCGGCGCAGACTAAGCACGAGGAAAAAAAGGAAGAGAAAGGATACGTTTACAGGGAAAGGAGAAGCGGGAGCTACTATCGTGCGATCTCGCTGCCGTCGCCCGTTGATCCTGACAATTCCAAAGCAGCATATAAGAACGGTGTTCTTGAAATAAAAATGCCAAAGACCGAGATAAAGAAGAAAAGACCGCTGAAGATCGAATGAACACGGATGACACGGATTAGACGGATTCCCACGGATATGAAATCCGTGCATATCTGCGTCATCCGTGCAATCCGTGTTCGATTGCAATTGCTTCACTTGATTTTCTTAAAAACGATCTCATCTTTTTTCACATCCACTTCCACTGAATAACCCTCTACGAATTCCTTATTAAGTATCTTCATCGCCAGCGGGTCAAGAATCTTTTGCTGTATCGTCCGCTTTATAGGTCGTGCGCCGTACAGGGGGTCATAACCCGCCTTGGCAATGAAATCTCTCGCCTTAGCAGAGAGTGAGAGATTTATTTTCCTCTCCGCAAGTCGTTTGCTCAATATTCCGAACTGGATGTCCACGATTTTCACTATCTGCGGAAGTTTCAGCGAATGGAAGATGATTATCTCATCGAGACGGTTCAGGAACTCGGGTTTGAAACTCTTGTGCACGATTTCCATCACTTTTTCCCTCATTTCATCCTCCCTATCCCCGAGTTCGAATATCCACTGGCTCCCGATATTGGATGTCATTATGATGACTGTGTTCTTGAAATCTACTGTGCGCCCGTGGCCGTCCGTGAGCCTGCCGTCGTCCAGTATCTGGAGCAGCAGGTTGAAAACATCGGGATGAGCTTTTTCGATCTCGTCGAACAATACCACAGCGTAGGGCCGCCGCCTCACAGCCTCAGTGAGCTGGCCTCCTTCTTCGTATCCCACATAGCCCGGAGGTGCGCCGATAAGCCTTGCCACAGTGTGCTTTTCCATATACTCGCTCATATCAAGCCTGATCATGGCCGCTTCATCATCGAAAAGGAATTCAGCAAGCGCCCGTCCGAGTTCTGTCTTGCCTACTCCCGTGGGGCCCAGGAACATGAATGAGCCCACAGGGCGTTTCGGGTCCGAAATGCCGGCGCGGCCTCTCCTTACGGCGTTCGCTACTGCGGTCACGGCTTCATCCTGCCCCACCACGCGCTGTTTCAGTCGCTCTTCCATATGCACGAGTTTTTGCATCTCGCCTTCAAGCATCCTGCTTACAGGGATATGCGTCCATTTTGAGACGACCTCGGCAATATCCTCTTCGTCCACTTCCTCCTTGAGCATCTTCTGGTCTTTCTGGAGTTCGATAAGCTTTTTATTTTCTTCTTCCAGTTGCTTCTGGAGGTTTATCAAAATGCCGTAACGAAGTTCAGACGCCCTCTCAAGGTTGCCTTCAAGTTCCGCTTTTTCAGAGTCCATCCTGGTTTTTTCGATATCCTCCTTGATCTTCCTTATCTTCTGGATGGAATCTTTCTCAAGCTGCCAGTGGGCCTTCATCTGGCTGCTTTTTTCTTTAAGGTCAGAAAGCTCCTTCTCAATTTTTTCCAGGCGTTCCTTTGAATAGGAATCCTTCTCCTTTTTCACTGCCTGCCGCTCGATCTCAAGCTGCCTTATCTTCCTCTCTATATCGTCGAGTTCGGAAGGCATGCTGTCTATCTCGATGCGAAGTTTGGATGCCGCCTCGTCAACAAGGTCGATGGCCTTGTCCGGCAGAAACCTGTCTGTTATATAACGATGGGACAGCACTGCGGCCGCCACAAGTGCTGAGTCCTGGATCCGCACCCCGTGATGTACCTCGTATTTTTCCTTGAGTCCGCGAAGTATGGATATTGTTTCTTCGACTGTGGGTTCACCCACAAGAACGGGCTGGAACCTCCGCTCAAGCGCTGCATCTTTCTCGATATATTTCCTGTACTCGTTCAGTGTCGTAGCCCCGATGCATCGCAGGTCTCCCCTGGCAAGCGCCGGTTTGAGAAGGTTTGAAGCATCGATAGCACCTTCAGCAGCGCCAGCACCCACGACCGTATGAAGTTCATCGATGAAAAGAATGACTTTACCTTCCGAATCCTGCACCTCTTTTATGACCGCCTTCAGGCGCTCCTCGAACTCTCCCCTGAACTTGGTACCTGCCACAAGCGCGCCCATATCGAGCGCCACAACTTTCTTATCCTTGATAGGCTCGGGCACATCGCCTGCGAATATCCGGAGGGCAAGTCCTTCTGCTATCGCTGTTTTTCCAACACCCGGCTCGCCTATCAGCACAGGATTGTTCTTTGTCCTTCTTGAGAGCACCTGGAGAACCCTTCTGATCTCGTTGTCCCTTCCTATGACGGGGTCAAGCTTCCCGCGCGCTGCAAGCTCGGTAAGGTCGCGGCCGTATCGTTTGAGGGCCTGGTATTTATCCTCGGGATTCTGGTCTGTTACTCTTGCAGAGCCCCTGATTTCTCTCAGGGCTTTCATTATGCTGTCCTTTGATACGCCGTTATCTTTGAGAATACGCGCTGAAATGCCATTTTTCTCATCTGCTATGGCAAGAAAGAGATGTTCAGTGCTCAAATATTCATCCCTTAAGTTTTTCATCTCTTCAAAAGCGGCTTCAACGACGTTATTCAACCTGGACGATGCGTATACCTGGCCCGCGCCTGCTCCTTCCACCCGCGGCAGTTTGTCGATCTCCTCTTCAAGCCCTGATATTATTCCTGCAACGTTGGCGCCGAGTTTCTGGAGTAATTGCAGCGTCAAGCCCTCTTTCTGGTTGATAAGGGCAAGTAAAAGATGTTCAACTTCAAGCTGCTGCTGGTTCCTGTCGAGGGCTATACCCTGGGCATCGGCAAAAGCTTCCTGGGCTTTGATGGTAAATCTGTCGAATCTGATAGGCATATCTTTTCTCCCTGTGGAATAAATAGTGGTTTTGGGATTAAAAGGTTGCTTCAAGCTTTTTAAATATAATTATGTATTATACCTCGCTGGATAAGGATAATACAAAAGAAAGCAAACTAAGCGCCAAACCTGGGAAATATGATAAAGAAAGATGTTATCATCATCGGAGCAGGCGCATCTGGCATGATGTGTGCTATCGAATCCGGAAAAAGGGGTCGCTCTGTCCTTATTCTTGACCATGCTTCAAAAATCGGGAAAAAAATACGTATTTCCGGAGGCCGAAGCTGTAATTTTACGAATATCAATACCTCCTACATGAATTATTTATCGGATAATCCCCACTTCTGCAAATCCGCGCTTTCCCGATTCACTCCTCGCGATATTATTTCCCTGCTTGAAAAATACGACGTAAAATATGAAGAAAGAGAACAGGGCCAGTTGTTCTGCAAAAGAGGCGCAGAGGAAATAATAAGAATTCTTGAGAAGGAATGTAATGATGCGGGCGTCGATACATTTTTGGATTGCCATATTCTGGACTTGAAGAGAGAAGATTTTTTTATAGTATCAACGGATTATGGGATTTTTCAATCTGAATCGCTTGTTATTGCCACCGGCGGATTGTCTTATCCCCAATCAGGAGCTTCTGGACTGGGGTACGTGATAGCAAAGCGATTCGGTCTCAAAGTTACCGAACTGAGACCCGCCCTTGTTCCTTTTATTTTATCCCTGCAAGACCGGAAAATGTTTAGCGAATTGAGCGGCATCTCAATTGACGTCGCTGTCAAATGCAGAAATATGAAGTTCCGGGGAAGCATACTTTTCACACACAAAGGGCTCAGCGGCCCTGCAATGCTTCAGGTTTCCTCTTATTGGAATAAGGGTGATTCCATTATCATCGATCTATTGCCTGAGATCGATATATACGATATTTTCATCGCAGGACAGCAGGCAAAAAGCAAAATCGACATACATAACCTGCTTTCGCAGTATCTGCCGTCGCGCTTTGCAAAGATCTGGTGCGATTCAAATTTCCGGTCAAAACCGGTCAATCAGTATAATGAAAAGGAACTCAGGGATATCGCCCATAGACTTCATAACTGGGAAGTTAAACCGGAGTCCACTGAAGATTTCAAAACCGCTGAAGTCACCCTTGGCGGAATTGATACGGATGAACTCTCATCCAAAACAATGGAATCAAAAAGTGTCAGGGGCCTGTATTTCACAGGTGAGGTCATCGATGTGACTGGGCAGCTTGGTGGATACAATTTGCACTGGGCGTGGGCTTCCGGCTTTGTTGCGGGCCAGTATGCATAAGATTGGAGTAATAAATCTGAAGAAACCCGGATTTCACTGTATTCATTGATGAGTTTCATGAAAGGTCAGTCGGGGGCCCATAGTCCATGCCCTGCTATAACCTGCTCCCGACAGCACTATGTCCGCGGCGTACCTGCCGCTATACATCGCCGTCCCCATCCCGCCGTAGAAAAGCCGGGTAAATGATTGCAACCCCACCATGAGCAGTCCCGAAATCTTCGTGATTGCGAAGCTGCGTGCCCATGGTTCGGGGTAGTCGCCAAATCTCCATGACCAGCCCGCAATCGAACCTTCGCTCCGGTGACCCAATTCTTGATATGTAAGTGGAGTTGCTACCTTCCTGACCATCACGGCGCCGGGAAGTCCGGGCATTACATTCGCTGCAGCGCCTATCAGGGCATCTGCAATCTTCTCTTTCATCAAGTAGTAACGTTCGTGATGGTGCCCGTAACCGCCTTCCGAGAAAGGGGCAAAAATTCCATAAGGTGCCGACACCTTGATTATGAGGGCTTCGCAGCCCGGGGGGGCAAGCTGTGGGTCGTGCCGCGACCACCAGGAAAGCCATAACTCATCCTGAAGAAAATCCTCAGGACATGCCCTCTTTTGCTCCCATTGCACCGGCTCACCTTCCTTAAGTTTTACCAGGAGGTGGTTTGCGCGAAAAGCAGAGAGATCAACCAGCTCTTTTTTTACGCCCAGAAATACCGTAAAGGCCGAGGGCGTGAGGGGCATACGGGAAACTGCTTCCTGTTCATCGGCCAGGATCGTGCCCCGTGGGAGAAGTTTGAGTATCGTTTCCTTATAATCTGCATCTGAAATAACAATCGGGGATTTTATCAAGGCACCTCCTTCAAGTTCTACTCCCGCGGCTGCGCCCTTATGCACCAGTATGCGTTCCACCCGTTTTCCCAGCCAGATCTCTCCTCCAAAGGCTCGCACCTTCGCCGCCAGGAGTTCTGGGACTACCCCTATCCCTCCCTTGGTATGCCATATTCCTTCTCTGGACATGAAGCGCCACATCTGGGACAGGAGTACAACGGACATTACAGGCTCGCTTGTTCCCTGGCTGCCGAGGATATCCTTTAAGTACCGGTCTTTAAGATGTTTGTCAAGCAGTTTCTTGGCAGGGACTTTACCCCATCGTTCAAGCACGGCAGGGGCGGCGCTGTGAGTTGTGCCTGTCTGATCGACGAGATCTTCGGGTTTCAGCATTTCCAGGGCAGCTATAATTTCCCCAAGAATATTGATTACTGCAAGTATTCCCTTTTCCTCCTGTGGAAAATATTCTATTAACCGCTTTGCAAGCTGGTGCATAGGCACTGAAATCATTACGTCCATTGCGCCCCGCCGAACCTGAAAGTTGTCCCGGATAAAGTCCGGAGGTTGCTCCACGCCCAGCTCGCGAAGGGAATCGGCAAGGTACGAGGGCATAGTGAATGACTGGGGACCGGTCGGGAAAGTGAAACCGTTGCGCCTGAAGACATGGGCGGTGCCTCCCACATGTCGGTCCTGTTCGAACACTATCACCTTGCGCCCCGCCCGGGCAAGATAAGCTGCGGCAGATAAACCGCCTATTCCCGCCCCGATAACGACGGCATCGGCGCTTTCCACAGTGCGATTGGCATCGGCAGAACTATTTATCAATCCTTTGCATTGATAAGTGGTGCTTTTTTTCATATCTACCCAGAACTATATTTTTTTGGCGAAATGATAAATATCTCGCTTGATTCATGCGGAACCGGAAATACAATGGATTGTCACATAGATTATGTTGGTTTTATTTCACAGATGTTCTGGGAAATTGCAGGGTTTGATAAGTAATAAAAAATACTTAAATACGTGAAATCACATATATAAGAATATGACAAATATAACCCTTTCCCTGCCTGACGAAGTGCATGTTAAAATGAAGATGCATAAAGAAATAAGATGGAGCGAGGTAGTCAGAAGAGCCATAATCGAATATATAGGAAAACTTGAAGATAAAGGCTCTGAAATAACAACAAAAGACCTCCTACAGGAGCTTGGCGATGATTTCAGAAAATCGCTGAATGAACTGAGTTTTGAGAAAGCTGAAAAAGAATACAAAAAGATGAGGGATGCTGAGTGGAAAAGAGTCTCTATGATACAAACAGGTTGATCGACGCATACAGGAAAAAGGAAATGCTCGATGGTTATACGACTATACTGAACATCATAGAGTTCCCAAAAGCAATGGAGTTCGATCTTCGGGTTCTGTTTCCATCCAAATCTGACTACTATCTGGCTTTAATGATTTCGACCGAACTTTTAAAGGAAGGTAAGCCAATACCTGCTGTGGATTCAGTGATCGCAGCAGTTGCTTTAAATAATAAACTGAAGCTGCTGACAAAAGATAAACATTTCCTTTTGGTTAAAGGAGTTAAGAAAAGTTTCAAAGTTGATGTGGTTTGATGATGACATGGGCAAAACCATGAAATATTAAAAAGAACGATAACTTTTCGAGCATTAGTTTTTGATCACCTTACCTTTCCCCTCGCAAGCGAAGCGAATATACCCACAAAACACAGGGCACCGAAAACTATGAAAGCTGTTCTTTCGCTTCCCAAAAAAAGGGAATAGTTTTCGGGAGCGATCTGGACGTTACCCACGTATATCGTTAATATCAGCGTTGCAATTCCGGTACTTAGCATTTGCCCTGTCAGCCTCATCGTCCCGAGAGTTGCAGAGGCCACTCCATAAAATTTCTTTTCAACTGAACTCATGACCGCATTCGTATTGGGAGAAGAGAAAAGGGCGAACCCGAAACCAATGATTATGAAACTGGCAATTATATATCCAAGCGACGTATCTTCGCTCAAAAAACTGAAAAGTAACAGGCCCACCGTTGTAAAAGCCATTCCAGCTGAGGCTACTGTTCGCGGCTCGATCCTGTCTGAAAGCCTGCCTGCAAGAGGCGAGAAGACGGTCATTACGATGGGCTGGGATACCATGACCAGCCCGGCACTCTGAGGACTTAATCCTTTTATATCCTGCAGGTACAGGCTCAGGAAAAATGCCACTGCAAATGTTGCACAGTAATTGATTAATGCTGCCAGGGTAGAGAACATGAAGACCGTGTTATTCTTAAAGAGGTTGATATTCAATACAGGTGCCTTCACCTTCATTTCCCACCAGACAAAAAAAACAAGTCCGGTAATGCTAATGAGGATCAGCCATGTTCCATGAATTTCTGCCAGCGAGGAAAAACCATACATTAGAGCTGCGAGTGAGAAGCCGTATATCACAGACCCGATAACATCCAGCTTCTCCCCCTTTGCATCGGCCCACTCTCCTTCCAGTTTCCAGAAGGTTAAAACTATTATGATCAACTCAAGAGGAACATAGGAAAGAAAAATACTTCTCCAGCCAAAATACTGTGTCAGGAAGCCACCTATTACCGGCCCCAGGGAAAGCCCGAGATATACCCCGGCAACTGTTATCCCGAGTGCTTTACCCCTCTCGCCCGGAGGATATACCGATGTCAGGATCGCTATGCTCGTGCCAAATATCATTGCCGCCCCAATCCCCTGGAAAACCCGCAGAATGATAAGTTCCATCTCACCGGATGAAAAAGCAAGAAGGATAGAGGCGATAATATCAATTGTTATGCCATATTTGAAGATCTTTTTCCTGCCGTATATATCGGCTATCCTTCCGAACGGGACAAGGAACACGGCAGCAGCCAGAAGATAAGCCAGGGGGACCCAGCTTAACATGACCACATCCATCCCTAAATCCTTCCCGATGGATGGGAGCCCTATGAACACCGAGGAACCCATAAAGGGAGCAAGGAAAGAGCTCATCGTTGTGATAAGTAATACAACTTTTTTATCTATGGAATTCTTCATATTTTCTCCATACTCATTTTCATCCCCCAAGAACTATAACAACCCCCGTAATCACAATCCCCACACTCATCATAGTGACACCGGTCCAGAACCTGCTTCTTCCAATATAACCGCCCCATCTATAGCCGATAGAATAAAGCATCACCAAACCGATAATGCTTGAGAGCCTCATCGCCCAGGCGCCATCAAGGAACAGGAATGGTATAAGAGGAGGAATCCCGGATACGAAAACAAGCGCACCTGCTGCAATTCCACCCAGGATGTCTTCCTTTGTCGCATGGGTATGATTTTCAACAGGCTTAAGGCGCGTAAGGATATGCCGGGCAACCTCCTGTTTTTCGCGTTCGCCCAGTGTATCCACGATGGTATCTTCAAGTTCCTCTTTTATCTTTCGAAGATCGCATCCTTCCTCCGTGCATGTGGAAGCTTCCTGTGCAGCCAGCGCAATCCTCCCTCTTTCAAGAAGGTTTGTATAAACGTATATTATGCCATCCACGATCCCCCATGCGATGCACGCGCCTATTCCTGCGCTTATAACTGCTTTTCTTGAGCCGCCGGTCTCAAGCCCCACGGTGCCAGTGATGGCAAGCACCATGATCAACCCGAACAGTATCTCTGAATGACGGTCAGAAGGTGAAAGAAGGGAGCGAAATTTCATCATATGGGATTCAGGAATTAAGAATCCCTTCAACCTCGTCCCTGTCCACATCCATTATATATGGGATACCCGACACCTCAGCTGCCTCTTTCGTGATTGCAGCTATATCGTTCCTTTCAATATACTGCATTGCGAACTTCCTGTTCCCTGTCATCAACTGGCGCACGCCCTGCGCAAGGCGCTGGAAGTATGTGTAAACGCCGATGGCACCCGGCGGGATGTCGCCAAAGATGCCGTTGTATTTCTTCCTGAGTTCAGGCGCCGTTATGAATATCTCATCAACGCTGTTCCCGAACCTGCTTATATAAACCGGCACCTTCCCTTCATTTACCCTCTTTCCGATGGTCTTGCCCACCATTGCAGCGGCGAGAGGTGCACGGGCCATTCCCACGATCTTGAAGTAAGGCGCGCCAAGGGCCAGCGCTTTAACGGCCTGGTCTTCAAGCGTGATACCGCCTGCTATGGCGATATCGGGTATGAATTCGCCACGCTCATCCAGTTTCTTAAGATAATTGTACAAAAGCGAGTATATCTCAACCTGCGGCACGCCCCATTCGTTCATCATTCTCCAGGGGCTCATTCCGGTGCCGCCGCCTGCGCCATCAACTGTCAGGAGATCAAGTTCAGCCTTGCTTGCGAACTTCACTGCTCGGGCAAGGTCTGCAGGCCTGTAAGCGCCTGTCTTCAGGAAAACGTGTTTGGCTCCTGCATTACGCAATTCCTCCACGCGCTTCATGAATCCCTCTTCAGACACCATGCCAACACGGCTGTGCCTCTCGAATTCATGGAAACTGCCGCCATTGAAAGCAGCGATCACATCGGGGTCCATGGGGTCGGGCAGAACCACATATCCGCGGCTTCGAAGGAGCTGTGCCTTTTTCAGGGAATTGAGCTTGACCTCGCCGCCGATGTTCTTTGCTCCCTGTCCCCACTTGAGTTCGACCGTCTCAACGCCGAGCTTTTCCAGGGCATATTCCTGCACACCAAGATAGGTATCTTCCACATTCGCCTGGACGATGATATCGCCATAACCGTCTCTCTGCCATTTCCGATACAGATTGATCCTGCTTGAAAGATCGGGGGAATCAATTACCTTTCCATCCTCAATCGTCGAATCCGGGTCCATGCCGCACACGTTCTCACCTATTGTAAGGGGAACGCCGGAAATTGCGGAACCTATTGCAAGTCCGTCCCAGTTGCTCTTCGCGACTGCGGTGCTTCCGAGTCCGGGAATGATGAAAGGCAGTTTCAATTTGATATCTTTTTCCTTGCCTATCCTCACTTCAAGGTCAACATTGGGAAAGAGCGCCACATCGCTGTTGGCTTCTATCCCGTGCGCTCCGACCGCTGTTCCAAGGATTGTGAAATGGCTCAGGTCAAGCGGGTATTCTTTCTCTGAAGCCGAAGTGATTATCCCGAAGGGCTGTGGGTATATGACCTCCGGACCCCTGTAAGCGGATTTTCCGATCTCGCACATGCCGATGCACCCGTCCACGCAGGTGACGCACATCCCGCTCAACGGGCTTACAGATCCTTCTGTCCTGTTCTTTGTCAGCGTTGCCGCCGTTGCATTTACTTTTGTCAATGACATTTTAAATCCTCCTGATATCTGGTCTTATTATTTTTTTAATCAATTTCGAATTCCATTTGTTATTTTACATCTTCCGGCCGTTTCACGCACGAAAGGCAAGGCACCATGAAACACATGGCATCGTCATACTTTGCCGCGCATACAGGCTCTGTGTTCAGGCACCCGCTACACAGCGTGGTTTTTGCCTCTGGCCCCTGGCACCGCAGTTCGCACGCAGGACAGATGTACATACACGCACCGCATTTTCGGCACTCTTCCGATGTCATATCGAAAGGCGTGGTAATGTACCTGTCAGTACCCCTGCCTGCATATCCGATGGCTTTTGCTCCCATTTGCTCCTCGCACATTCGCACGCAGAGCCCGCAGAGTATGCAATCCTCGTTCAATGGCTTGAACCTGACTTCCTTGAGTTCAAGCATCGAGGCAATATCCTGCAGTTTCTTTGAACCCGGGCACCGTGCTATAAGGAGTTCAAGTATCATTTTTCTGGTCTTTATAACCCGGTTGCTGTGGGTTCTGACTTCCAGCCCTTCCATGACAGGATGCATGCATGACGCCACAAGTTTTGTCCTGTCGCCATTTCCTATTTCCATCACGCAGAGCCTGCATACGCCGTAGGGTGTCAGCCCTTCGTCATAGCAGAGCGTGGGGATAGATAAACCATAGAACCTCGCGGCTTCAAGCAGGCTCCAGTTGGGGTCTGCATGCACCTGTGCGCCGTTGAGCATGAATGTGACCATCCCGCCTTTTTGTCTTGGTGTGTTTCCTGACATTCCAGTCACTCCTTCCTCACTGCATCGAATTTGCATACGTCGTAGCAGATTCCGCATTTTATGCATTTTGTGGTATCAAGCGTGTGGGGATGCTTCTTTTCTCCTTCGATTGCCCCCGAAGGACAGTTCTTCAGACACCGGCCGCACCCTGTGCAGCTTCCTGCATCAATTCCGTATGTGATAAGTTCCCTGCACACTCCTGCGGGGCATTTGTGGTCCCTTATATGGGCCACATACTCGTCCCTGAAATATTTCAAAGTGGAAATAACGGGATTTGCGGCGGTCGTTCCTAATCCGCACAGTGATGCGTCCTTCAGCACCCCGGAAAGGTCTTCGATAAGGGAAAGGTCTTCCATCCTGCCCCTCCCCTCGGTGATGTCCGTGAGTATTTCACCCATCCGCAGCAGTCCTTCCCTGCATGGCGTACATTTGCCGCAGGATTCTTCCTGCAGGAAATTTGTAAAATACCTTGCAAGGTCCACCATACACGTATCATCATCCATAACGATCATGCCCCCTGACCCCATCATGGAACCAACTTTTGTCAGCTCCTCGTAATCTACAGGCATGTCTATCAGGCTTTCAGGAATACATCCCCCGCTCGGGCCTCCTGTCTGCACGGCCTTGAACGCTTTTCCGCCCGGGATTCCCCCGCCGATATCAAAAATTATCTCACGGAGACTGATGCCCATGGGCACTTCCACAAGACCTGTATTGTTGATCTTGCCCACGAGGCTGAACACCTTTGTTCCTTTGCTCGATCCTGTGCCTATTGCAGAATACCATTCAGGGCCTTTATTAATTATCAGTGGCACGTTTGCCCAGGTCTCAACATTGTTCAGGTTGGATGGCCTGTCCCATAATCCTTTTTCGGAAGTATGGATATATTTAGCCCTGGGTTCCCCCGGCTTTCCTTCAAGTGAGGCCATGAGGGCTGTGGATTCTCCGCATACGAAAGCACCGCCACCCCTGTTGACCTTCACATCAAAACTGAATCCTGAACCCAGGATATTTTCCCCGAGAAGGCCCACCTCCCTTGCCTGCTTGATTGCCGTGGTTATATTCAAGACTGCAAGCGGGTATTCATTCCTGACATATACGTAGCCTTCATTCGAACCAATGGCGTACGCACCGATTATCATGCCCTCCAGCACGCTGTG
>DATCUE010000083.1:0-2083 GCA_036567605.1 Candidatus Methanoperedens sp.
GCACATATTTATGTAGGCAGGGAAAAAATGCGAAGAGTAACAGCGGGTCTTGGGCTGGTGTGTTTCACGTCATTGATATTTACATATTTGCTGACCTATATTGTGCCCGGGATACATTCGGTGGTGCAGCCATGAGGCTCCTGAAAAATTACGATTATTATTTGATAGTTCTCACAGTGCTGATTTTTTTCGCCATAGGACTGGTATGCCTTTATGGTATTACTTATTATGATTATCTTGCAGTAAATCCGCAGTGGCAGCGTACAATCCAGTATGCGCAGTATATAAACGATATGAATTCGTACCTTTATCCGTTCCTTGTATTACTTCTGGTTTCTCTTGGCCTGTGCATACCGAAAAGATTGCTCGAACAAAATACTCTGATAAAATTCTGGCTTCCTGCGCTTTGTATTACTCTTATCCTGACGTTCTTGTCAGGGATAGAAACCGGTCTGGGTTTCATACTTGCGGTTATGGCAGGTTTTCAGGGTATTGTTCTAATCTTTACAATAAGAAAAAGTAAAGCAATCAGGTTTGAAAAAGAAGGATATGTCGTCAGGCTGGGTTCTGTACTCCTGCATCTTGGGGTCGTGATCCTGATTTTAAATTTTGTGATATTCAGGGAAAATCCACTTCACATCACGATATTCTGGCTTGGAACAGTATCGGTCACTATCGGGAATATTTTCTCTTTTTACCCGGAAAAGATGACTTCAGTATTGCATGCTGGATGATGGTTTGAGGGATAAAAAAACAATAACAAATCGTATTTATATTAAAATGCTCAATTAGTGTTCGATGGAGACTATATTGAAATTCGGGGCAATGAAAGTCGAACCCACAGTGCGGATGCTGTTTGACATGAAAGAGGTCGTTTACGACCGGGAATGGCTCTCCAGGGCGAATAACTGCGAATTATATTATATGTATCGTGACCTTTCGCTCAGTAAAAATGATGCTCTCTTAGTTAAAGAACATGGATTGAGATATGATATCACGGTTATCCCACCTCGAATGCTTGGGCAAGAATTCGTAAAAACGGCAGGACATTACCATCCCGATGTCCCGGGAACCGATATCACATTCCCTGAAATATATGAAGTCTTAAGCGGGGAAGCAAATTATGTTATGCAAAAATGGGAAAATGGCATGATAAAAGATGTCATACTTATAAAAGCCAGGCAGGGGGACAAAGTGATTATACCCCCTGGATACGGGCATCTTACGATTAACGCTTCCAACAAAATATTAAAGATGGCAAACTGGGTAGCTCGAGACTTTGAATCGATATATTCGCCCATAAAGGAAAAAGGCGGAGGAGCATATTTTTTCCTCAAGGATGGGATCGTGAAGAACCCGGGATACGATCACGTGCCTGAAATAAGGATACGGGAACCCGCGAGGTTTGAGGATACCGGATTACGGAAAGGCAAGGAGATGTACGGACTTGTGAGGGATATCAAGAAACTTGATTTTCTCACAAAGCCCCACGAGTATCTATATTTGTTTGAAAAGATACTTGAATAAGAGGCAGCATCCAGTGTCGACCGTAAAATATTAATGGCATTAACGGCATAATAAGGCCAGAATGAGTGAAGCAGTGGCAATTGACTCGAATGGTAGTCCTTTGCATGTGGGAAATGTTGTACTCTATAGTGCAACAGGAACAAAAGGTACTATTATAGAACTCATGACAGATGAGGAAGGGTCTTGGGCTCTTATCGATAAGACCAACCTTTATTATAAAACTGAAGTTCTTACAACAGTAAAGGGAGAAGAAGAGAAAGAAGTTAGCGAAAGGGAATTCACGGTTGAAGAAATAGAGAAAACATTGGAAAAGCAGAAGGAATTCGTTCCAACCGAAATGGACCATTCCAATGTAGAATCTGGCGGATAATCCTCTTCTTTCAATGAAAAGCTTTCAACAAAAGCTTTAGGCGTTGCCTTGATTTATTTTATAATGTATTATCATGAATGATTCGCAAGATTTAAGTACTATAAGTGAGTAGGTTGGGTGTACAAGGGATTGTAATGGTTATTCGATGCAATAAAAAACAATGCGGGTTTGAGTTAAATAGAACGT
>DATCUE010000084.1:0-1791 GCA_036567605.1 Candidatus Methanoperedens sp.
GATAATGATTACGTCCCCCTCGCGGATCCATATCCGTTTTTTCATTTTACCGGGAATGCGGGTGAGCCTTACCACGCCATCCATGCATCTTACTCGCAGTTTATTTGCCCCCAAAAGGCTTTCAACAGTCCCCAGGATTTCGTTTGCGCTTTTTTGCGGAAGGCGGACTCTGGAAAATTCCTCAGGCTGCTGATTACTATTTGTCTGTCTATTCAAATATATACCTCATGATTTTTGTCTATATGGTCTCAATCATATGTAAAGGTATCTGATTGTTCGGTATCATGCGAAATTTAATAGCCTGACATCATCAATTTCGGGCGTCCATGTTCTCCATAGCATCATCCAAATAACCAGGTACCCCGCTTTTAGTCAGGCTACCCCAGGCTTTTTTGCTTCAACAACGATTTTGAAGGTTTTAACAATGATTATTTAATCAATATACAAAACTATTTCTATAGAGAAATGCATTCTCTAAAATGAGGAGTGAAACGTCATGGGCAAAATCACCAAAGACCGGGCTCTTGACATTTCTATCGAAGATTTACAATACAAGAATTAAGGAGAAAATTATGCAACTTCCTGAAAATAAATCGAACCGCAGAGCTGTTGTGCTCACTGCTGATAAGTTTGAGGATATGGAAGTCTTCTTCCCTTATTTCCGCTTGCTGGAGGAAGGATGGCAGGTGGACATCGCCGCACCCGGCATGAAGGAGATAAGCGGAGAAAACGGCTACGTTTTAAAACCCGATAAAACTATTGAAGAAGTTGATCCCGGCGAATATGATCTTCTTATCATTCCGGGCGGAGCGCCGAATGGAGCGCCAACAACCGTGCGCAAAATCAAGAAAGCGCAGGAGATAGCCAGATCATTCGTTGCCAAAAATAAACCCATCGCCTCTATCTGTCATGGCCCCTATACTCTTGTGTCGGCCGGCCTTGTGAAAGGGAGGCACCTTACTTCTTATTGGCATGATGGTGTGCCCGAGGAGATAAAAGAGGCAGGCGGGATTTGGGAGGATAAAGAGGTGGTCGTTGATGGCAATCTCGTGACCTCGCGATATCCGATGGACCTGCCAGCATTTATGCGAGAGGTAATGAGGATGGTTAAAACAGTCGAAAAATAGCAGATAAATAAAGAGGAAAAAATATGGAACAAATACAAGATGTCTTGAAAGCAGCATCAAAGGCTTACAGGCTGCTCATGGAGAATGAGAAAGTAAGGGTGTTGGATATTCGGCTAAAACCCGGCGAAAAGGCGCCGATGCATAACCATCCCAGCAGCCATGTTGTCTATGTGTTGAACAATGCCAGGTTCAAATTGACCTTTCCTGATGGCAAAACTGGTGAATTTGATCTTAAGGCCGGACAGGCTTTGTGGTTGGAAGCGGGGTCACATGCAACCGAAAATATAGGAACTACCGATGGTCATAATCTGGTTGTAGAAATAAAAAAGTGACAGCTTTCGAAATTCAGCCCCTTCGGAGTTAAATCTAAGAACATAAAATAAGCCATCAGGCGAAGAGCATATTGAAAAGGAGGAAAATAATTATGGTCGAAATTGATGAGGAAACTATTAAAAAATTTGAAGGCGACCTGCGCGGTGAGCTTATCCGTCCCGGCGATACTGGTTACGATGATGCCCGCAAGATCTGGAACGCGATGATTGACAAGCGTCCTGCACTTATCGCACGGTGCACAGGGACTGTAGATGTCATAAATGCAGTCAACTTTGCCCGCGCCAACAAGCTCCTCGTAGCAGTGCGCGGCGGTGGCCATAACGTCGCTGGA
>DATCUE010000085.1:0-2947 GCA_036567605.1 Candidatus Methanoperedens sp.
CTGAAATCAAGTTTTCCAAACAATAGAAAATACACTGTCCAGCCGTTCTCAGATATCTTCAATTATAATTAATATGAGGTTCCAAATGGAACTGTGCGAATTGCCCATAATCCACCATCAAACTGACGAACCCTAGGGCTAAAGGCAATTTCAGATAGATTTAGGACTTCAATTTCTGAGATAGTAGTCCCTGTCTTATTTATAAATCATCCGAATCTGGTAAATTTTATCCCAAATTGGCTTCTGGGAACGCACTTATCCTTCAGCATTTTTTTTAAGAAGTTCAGCTTACTCCTTCTTTGTGATCAACCGGATGTTTCTGCAAGCAGGATAATCCTGCGCCGTACTTTTATAAGCAATTCACTCGATGGATGATTTCCTGATATTCTCACTAATAGACGGCGGGCATGTTCTATTACTCGGCCAGCTATATTTATGAACCCAAACCGTATTGCTTTCATTCGCTTGTTCACCCACGACTCTCCGAGTACGAGCCGTTTCATCAGCACATTGAGATTGTACGCCAATATCATGATCCACCACCATGCAGCATTTTCTCCGAAATCACCCGATGGGAATTGTCCCCCGGCAAAATCGTTTTTAATGGCTGCATGTGCTTCTTCGCTCTTTCCGCATCTCTGATGTAACCATTTGATAAGCACATCGCCAGCCCAATCCATATTCGTCACTATCCCGAATACCTTATACCGGCGCTCTTTCATACGCATTACAGGAAATAAGAATTCTTCATCACTTTTTTCCATAGTGGGAAGCTCCGGTTGTTGTAACTCTTCACGGGTCGCAAGATACCGATACGCCGGCCCCTTTTTGCTAAGGCCGATTCTATTAGGAACAAAGCAAACCTCGGCCCATTGCTTGCCCGTCTCCACCAGCTTGCCGTTGACCTCGCGGTAGAAAGGCATCCAGTCTTCTTCTGGCACCTCCTCCACGGCTTTGCGAAATGCCTTTATAACATCACAGCCAATCGCAAATTCTATTTTCCCAAAACGCTTATTGTTCTCTTCATCACAATACCGAAGAAGCTCATGCTGGTAGCCTGCTGTATCTGAACGTAGTCTTACTCTTTTTATCCCTGAAGGAAGGCATGAAAGCGCTTCTTTGAATACCCTAAGTTGTTCGTGCCCAGCCGTAACATTGCCGTCCCGAAACTCCGAATGTAACATCATCCCGCGCTCATGCCAGTATGTATTGAGCGGATGATATGCCTGCTCCGCTTCGAAACTGTATAGGGCATTCTTCTTAAATGTCTTCGTGAGAGTTGCATCCATATCCAGGGTGGCCATTGCCTCGGTCCTGCTCACCGCCTCAAATCCGATCAGCTCACTGTTGATTAGACTGAAAGCCCTCAGATGTTCATTGGCTGTAGGGATAAAAGACTTCCCCTTTACCCGAATCTTCTCTTGCTCCTTATCATGAAAGTTCGACAGATACCGGAATATTACCGATGCCGACGGCATTGTCCGCGTGCGCCCCTTGCGCCAACGCCTCTTTATATCTCGCTTCTCCTTACGTGTTAGTCCCTGTATTTCCGCCCTACGCATTATTCGGCAGAAACCTTCATCCGCTTCCAGTTTCTCTATGTCATCAACACAGTCGCCACCTGCCAGGTTCAATGCTATCAGAGACAGCACGATTTGACGATCTGTCCAACCTTGATCTCCTGTGCGTATCTTTAAATGCCTGCCTATCGATCTTACAAGACCGCTTGCCGATGCAAGATCTAAATATGGCGGAAGTCCTCCAAGTGATGTAAGTCCTGATTCGCTATCTTCGATTTCATATTCATACGGAAGTACTTTTTGTGCCATAATATATTCACCTCGTTGGTGTTATTTTGTTGGTCGCACAACTATTCTAACACCATGTCCCTAAAGGACGAACGAGGTTTTTTCATTTTTTTGATGGTGAATCAAGGTTGCCTCACTGAAAAAACGATACGAAAGTGAATCGTTGCCTCAAATAAGAAATCGATACGAAAAATACCTGAAAATGTCTTCTATAGGCGTAGCTATGGGAGGCAGGAATGAGGCTAACGATGAAAGAGAGGAAAAAGGCAACGGCAGTGGTGGCTGCCCGGTATCAAAAGGCCAGGAAGAAAGACAAGGGAGTGATACTGGATGAATTCACCAAACTGACTGGCTACGGCCGGAGGTATGCCTCACATGTATTGAGATGCCACGGCAGGAAGGTGAGGATCAACGAGACTTGCATCATCCAGTATGATGTCAGAAAGACGGCAACGAGGAAGAAACCCAAGATCTATGACTCTGCCGTTGAGGAAGCGCTTAAAAAGGTCTGGTATATCATGGACTGCATCTGTGGAAAGAGGCTTGCTCCGGTACTGAGGGAGGTAGTGACGCGTCTTGAGCGATTTCATGAAATCAAGCTTTCTGAGGCCGTCAGGCAGAAGCTTTTCAAGATCAGTCCTGCATCTATAGACCGGCTGCTTGCCAAGGAGCGGAAACGGCATCAGATCAAAGGCAGGGGAAATACAAAGCCTGGGACCCTGCTTAAGAACCAGATCCCTATACGCACCTTTTCGGACTGGAATGAACAAAAGCCGGGCTTTGTGGAGATCGATCTTGTCGGCCATGACGGAGGAGACAGCCGTGGGGATTTTGTACAGACCTTGGATGTTACCGATGTCTGTACCACCTGGACCGAAACAGAGGCGGTCAGGAACAAGGCACAGATATGGGTGTTCGATGCCCTCAAAGACATACGAAAGAGAATGCCGTTTCCCCTTCTGGGGATAGATTCAGACAGCGGCGGGGAGTTCATCAACAACCAACTCTTCAGATACTGTCAGCAGGAAAGGATCACGTTTACCAGATCACGGAGTTACCGGAAAAATGACGGTTGTTTTGTGGAGCAAAAGAACTACTCAATCGTCAGACGGGCGGTCGGGTATCTCAGGCATGACACC
>DATCUE010000086.1:0-7884 GCA_036567605.1 Candidatus Methanoperedens sp.
CAATAATAATATTTGATTATTATTATTATTATTATTATTATTATTATTTGACCTGGCAAGATAAAACACTTCAACCAGGCCGATGAAAAATAGAATCGACAACAATGGTGAGACAGGAAAATTCACAATTGAAAGAATATAGTAACTGATAGAAGGTATTGTTAAGATCGAGGGATCTCCTTCAGCCGCACCTGCAACTGTTTGTCCCAGTATGACATTATTATAGACATCGCTTAAATGAGGAACGTACCAGATTGAAGCTAAAAAAATAGAAACAAAGACTGCGATAAAGAGATTTCTAATTCCTGGAAAATCAGACGCTGTTCCCTCCCGGCCCTTATTCTCAACTTTCCATTTTTTCTTACAATTTTTAGAACAGAATTTTTTATTTTCGTATTGTAAATAATCCGACTGTAGCGTCTTTCCGCAATACTGGCATGTGTCATTTATTTTTCTCTTCTGAAAATTCGATATTACAGTTTTTATCCTTTGCTCTAATGTAATTGGGGAGAATGTATCATGAACCACACATAACAGAGGGCCGAGTATAAAGAGCACGGCTGTCCACTTTGTCAGAGTAGCCAGAGCCGCAGCGACACCGAAAGCAAGGGAATACTTCAAATTCTTAAAGTGATCTGTGAGGAGAAGAAAATAAATACTTAATGCCGTCATTGCAATTAAAGGCAGCTCCAGCATATACATTTTCTGAAAACTGAAAACAGACGGATATAGAAAAATCAAAATTGCTGCGATAAAGCCGGTCTCTTTATTGAAAATTTTTTTACCGATCCCAAAAACAGAGAATACAAGTATTCCCAGGAAAATTGAATTTGTCATCATGGCAACTGTTAATGATGTCCCGAAAAACAAGTAAATGATCGCGGTAAAAAAATGATAGAAAGGCGGGTAATATGAACTTACCTGAATCAGTTTGCCTATCATATCCCAGCCGGGATTTACTAAAATATTATAATATGATAAGCTAAGCATCAGATGCGCGGATGGATCCCACGAAGGTGGATTTTTATCATTGGTAATCCATACATAATTATAGATAAGATTCAGTAGATATAATGTTAACAGTATCGCATATTCATATCTGTTTTTAAGGTAGTATCCGAGTTTTTCCTTCAGCATCTGTATGAGAGCCTCGTTGCTATCTTTAGCATAGTACTTATTTATAATATTACTTGTTCACCTCTAGATCCCAACTAAAACATTAGATTTATACTTTATACAATCTTAGTAAGAAAAGAATGGATTTATCTTTAATCATACCGGCATACAATGAAGAGAGAAGAATCCGCAGAGTTCTTGATTTATATACAGCCTTCCTGGGCAAAAAGTATGATTTTGAGCTTATAGTCGTATCTGAAGGAAATGATAATACTGCAAGTATTGTTAAAGCTATGATGGTAAATATCCCGGGAATAAAAATACTTGAGTTTACAAAACGACAGGGAAAAGGCGGAGCCATAATACACGGAATCAAGGAATCCAGAAGCGAGATTATAGGATTCGTGGATGCGGACGAATCGGTCTCTCCTTCGGATTTTGATAAGTTGATCCATTCCATAAATGGCATAGATTGCGCAATAGCATCAAGGCGGGCAAAGGGGGCACGAATATCTGCCCGCCAGCCGTGGAAACGGAGAATATCCAGCAGGGTATTTAATGTATTTGTAAACCTGCTATTTGGCCTTGGGATAAAAGATACACAATGCGGCGCCAAGGTATTTAAAAAAAGCGTAATATATCCGATGCTTCCCATTATGAAAACCAGGGGATTTGAATTCGACGTTGAGCTTCTGTGGAGGTTAAAAAAGGCAGGCTTTACGATCAAAGAAGTACCGATCGTCTGGAAACATGAAAGTGGCTCAACTTTCAGCTTGAAATATTCAATGATGATGTTCTTAAACCTGTTGAAATTGCGGTTTTCATTATAGGTCACACAACCTTCACGAAAATACCCATAAATTAAATAACAATACGGCCAATTAAGCCGCAGAAACCATGGCCAAGGTAAAAATCACCGACACTACGCTCAGGGACGCCCACCAATCCCTCATAGCCACGCGCATGAGAACAAGGGATATGCTTCCCATCGCCGAGAGGATGGATAATGCAGGGTTCTTCTCGCTTGAGGTATGGGGCGGCGCCACATTTGATTCATCGATACGCTATCTGAACGAAGACCCCTGGGACAGGCTGCGCGCCCTTAAAAAAGCCATTAGAAAAACGCCGCTTCAGATGCTTCTCCGCGGCCAGAACCTTGTGGGTTACAGGCATTACGCTGATGATATCGTGGTAAAATTCGTCGAACATGCGGCAGAATCCGGTATCGATATATTCAGGATTTTCGATGCAGTGAACGATATAAGGAACATGGAAGTATCCATCAAGACCGCAAAGCGTGTCGGTGCCCATGTGCAGGGGACGGTGTGTTATACGATAAGCCCGGTTCATCCCATCCCGCTGTATGTCAAAATGGCAAAAGAGCTTGAAGAACTGGGATGTGACTCCCTTTGTATTAAAGACATGGCCGGCCTGATCTCGCCCCGGAATGCCTTTGACCTTGTCGGGGCGCTTAAAGATGAGATAAGCATCCCCGTTGACCTCCACAGCCACTGCACGAGTGGAATGGCGCCTATGAGTTACCTTTTTGCCTGCGAGGCAGGGGTGGATATCCTGGATACGGCTTTCTCACCTTTTGCATGGGGTACATCGCAGCCTCCCACTGAAACCACAGTTGCTGCGCTTCGCGGAACGCCCTATGATACGGGTCTTGACCTTTACATGCTCACCGAGATCAAGAAATATTTCGAGGAAATAAAGGAAAAATACCGCGGCATCCTTGATCCCATTTCAGAAAGGATTGACACCAATGTTTTGAAATACCAGATTCCGGGAGGGATGCTTTCAAATCTCGTGTCACAGCTAAAAGAGCAAAATGCGCTGGATAAGTATGATGCCGTACTGGCGGAAATGCCAAGGGTGCGCGAGGAACTTGGCTATCCCCCGCTTGTCACCCCGACAAGCCAGATAGTGGGCACGCAGGCCGTGCTGAACGTGTTGATGGGCGAGCGTTACAAGGTCGTGCCTAAAGAGGTTAAGGATTATGTCAAGGGCCTGTACGGGCGCACACCCGCCCCGATAAGCAGGGAGATCATTATGAAAATACTTGGTGATGAGCAACCAATTACATGCCGCCCCGCTGACCTGCTGCCGCCCGAGCTGGACAAGGCAACAAAAGAAGCCTACGCCCTTGGGATTGTGAGGAAACCTGAAGATATTCTCACTTATGCGCTGTACCCTGCAATAGCCCCGAAATTCTTGCGCGGTGAAACGAAAGAAGAAGCGCTTCTTGCCCCAAAAGCGAATAATGGGAAGGCAGCCGCCCCATTGCCCACTGAGTTCAAGGTCGAGGTAGATGGAGATCTTTTCAATGTAAAGATCATCTCTTCGGGGGGCGGCATGTCCGTGCGCCCGGCAGAAGCTGAGCGCCCGAAAAACTTAGACGGGGCCATCAATGCGAGCATGCAGGGTATGGTTCTTAAAATAAAGGTCAAGAAAGGCGATACGGTCAATAAAGGTGATGTGGTTATGGTCCTTGAAGCGATGAAGATGGAGAATAATATCCATGCGTCCCATGCCGGAACTGTGAAAGATATATTTGTCAAGGAGGGCAGTACCGTGAGTGCAGGGGATACGTTGATGATTATCGGATAACCATGTTCAAGAAAGTATTAATCGCCAACCGCGGTGAAATCGCGATACGCATCATGCGTGCGTGCAGGGAGCTTGATGTAAAGACAGTAGCGGTATATTCGGAAGTAGATAAAAACGCCCTTTTCGCAAAATATGCGGATGAGGCATACCCCATAGGCCCCGCCCCCGCAATCCAGAGCTACCTGAACATGGATAATATCCTTGATGTGGCGCATAAAACAGGTGCAGAGGGAATTCATCCCGGGTACGGCTTCCTTGCAGAGAACCCTGAATTCGCAGAAAGGTGTGAGAAAGAAGGAATGACTTTCATCGGGCCGACAAGCTGTGCGATTGAGAGCGTGGGCAGTAAGATAGAGGCAAAAAAGACCATGAAAGCCGCCGGGATCCCCGTCATCCCGGGAAGCGAGAACGGTATAAATGATTTTGATGAAGCGCTTGATACTGCCGAAAAAATCGGGTATCCGGTGATTGTGAAAGCCTCGGCTGGCGGCGGGGGTATCGGGATGAAAGTGGTGCGCAAAAGCGGCGAACTTATAGAAATGATCGAATCCGCACGCTCTGTGGCAAAATCAACTTTCGGGGATGCAACAGTATTCATAGAAAAATACCTGGAAGAGCCGCGGCATATTGAATTCCAGATACTTGCAGATACTTTTGGGAATATCATCCACGTGGGGGACCGCGAGTGCTCAATACAGCGAAGGCACCAGAAACTTATCGAAGAATCGCCGTCTCCCATTATGACGCCGAAATTGCGGGAAAGGATGGGCTCCGATGCCGTAAAAGCCGCAGCAGCCATCAATTATACGAATGCCGGCACCATCGAGTTCCTTTATTCGAAAGGCAATTACTATTTCCTTGAAATGAATACGAGGCTCCAGGTGGAACACCCCATTACTGAAGTTGTGACAGGGGTTGACCTTGCGAAAGAGCAGTTGCGGATAGCGGCCGGCGGGAAATTAACTTATAAACAAAAGGATATCAGGCAGACGGGATGGGCGATCGAATGCCGCCTGAATGCTGAAGACCCGCTCAATAATTTTACGCCGGCCCCGGGGAAACTCAGGAGATACCGCTCATCCGGCGGCCCCGGCGTGCGCGTAGACAGCGGCGTGCATACAGGATACACCATTACGCCTTTTTACGATTCATTGATATCAAAACTCACTGTCTGGGGCAGGGACAGGAACGAGGCCATAGCACGGATGAAACGCGCTTTGTATGAATATATCATTGTCGGGGTCACGACAAATATTCCTTTCCACAAAGCAGTGATGAATAACGAGTATTTCAGGCGCGGTGAGCTGACCACGCATTTCATAGAAGACCATAACATCATCGCAGAGGTCGAAAAGATCGTGGAGGCGGAGAAGGAGAAAGGCGCAACACTCGCATCAGCCCTGGGCGCAGACGATAAGAAAGTTGCTGCAATAACTGCGGCTGTCGGGGCGTATATGCACAGTGCCAGAGGGAATGCAAAATGAAAATCAAAGACAGGATACTTGAAAAACTTTTAATAAGTAAAGGCAAACCGGTTTCGGGTGAAAAACTTGCACATGAACTTTCTGTTTCAAGGGCGGCTGTCTGGAAGCAGATCCAGGCACTGCGGGAAGAAGGGTATGATATCGATTCGTCCACAAATATCGGGTACACGCTTGCAGGTTCGTCAGGGCGGCTTGTTCCCGGAGAGATCAAAGCCGGGCTCAAGACGACCATTATCGGAAAAGAAATAAAATATTTTGAGGAAACAGAAAGCACCAACATAATAGCCAGGGAGATGGCAGGCCCGGCCGATGAGGGAACGGTTGTAATAGCCGAATCACAGACTGGCGGGAGAGGCCGTCTCGGACGGAAATGGATCTCACCAGCGGGCGGGATATGGCTTTCCATAATCATCAAGCCGAAGATACAGCCGTCATTTGCACCGAGGATAACTTTCCTTGCAGGCGTTTCTGTTGCAAAAACAATACGCAGTTACGATATCCGGGCAAAAATAAAATGGCCGAACGATGTTTTGATCGAAGGGAAAAAAGTATGCGGTATTCTCACAGAGGTGGGGGCTGAGATGGACATGATAGATTATTGCATAGTCGGCATCGGCATCGATGCCAATGTGGATACCGAATCATTTCCCGATGAGATCAGGGACGGTTCCACATCCCTGAAAAAAGAACTGGGGCATGAGATAGATCGGGTTGAATTCGTGCAAAAGTTGCTTCTTGAATTCGAGGCCCTTTATCTTCTTTTCCAGAAAGAGGGTTTCCCGTCCATTCTCGAAGAATGGAGAAATATGTCGGCTACCATCGGAGAGTGGGTCAAGATAACCACCCAGACGAGGACTATTTACGGGGAAGCCATAGGCGTGGACAGCGAAGGTGCGCTGATACTGGAAACAGGTGAAGGAAAGCTTGAAAAGATTGTTGCGGGGAACTGTGAGCACCTGAGAAGGCCCTGATTCACATTTCTTCTGTCTCGATCAGCCAGTACCACAGGGCACATTTATCGTTTATACTCGACAAATTTTGATAATTTTATCGTTTATAAACAACAATTGCTTCATAACCAGAACTCATTTCCTTCTCTCAAACTGCAAAATATACAGATCCGGCCTAGGCGTTTTACCCTCCCCGCGCGCAAATTCGGGATAGCACCGTGTGCAAAGCGTTCGCCAGTTAAGAGACGCCACAATTGAACTTCCGGGCACAAGACGGGCAAACGTCACTGTGGGCTTAACTTCAAGATTTGCAGCCATTTCTTTAAGAATTGGGAGCATCTGCGGCTCGAACACCTCGATATCATCCACTTCGAGACCTCTTGTATTTGCTGTTATCCCGGCGCATCCGCAAGGGAGGGCGAACATATCAAGCTCGATCAGCAGTATCGGCCTGCCTATCAGTTTCCTTATCTTTTCCTCAAAAGCTGCCCTGTTTTTTAATAGTTCAGATGTGATCATGTTTTCACCGTAAATGTCTCAAATGGTTGAAGTGTCTCAAACTCCGTCCCGCCTTTTGTATATACCTGCGCAACCTTTTTTGAAAGAGCCCTGCAGTAGCCGCATTTATTGCACACCTTTTTGCAGTTCATCCACTGCTTCTCAAGGATGCCGTCAAGACTTTTGTTGGGTATATAAAAGAGGTCCTTCAGGTCCTTGGGACAGTCCAGGAGGTCCATGAGATTCCCTTCATAGCTCTCATTATAATATGCGTTCACGCAGTTCAATATCCATTCCACGAAATGCGTCCTTCCGCCTATCTTGTAAACATCAGTGATATCCCTGTACAATTTGATGTCCTCTGGTCTTATCCACGGGGATTTGATTATTAATTCGGGATTCGCAATCCTCAGTTCCAGGCATTTGAAGTAATAGTAATCATCAAGCACGTTAGGCCTCGGCTCTGGTCCGAAAGCATGCGAGAAAAAGTTAAAATGCGCATACCTGAAAGGACAGCGGTAAAGGCATCCCTCGTTCACAAGGAGCTTTAGTTCGCAGTCCACAGAATCCCTGATGGCGTGGAGCACGTCAAAATGCCGGTTGACATTGGAATCGATTACTATCGACTTTGCTCCCAGGTCTTCGTAGAATTCCGCCTTCTGCGGCGAATCCACGAAAGCAAGCACCGAGACCACAACATCGATATCGAAATCCCTTGCTATGGTCTCCACAAGATACGGGTCGGCAACCACGATGGAGTTAATTCCCATATTATTCAGTTGCTCGATATACCAGTGGTTCACCCTGAAACCTTCAGGCGTGAGCTGGCGTCCTCCCATGCAGCTTGAATTCAATACAAGCTCCATTTTGACGCCGTTCTTATGGGCATACTCGGTCTGGGCGGCGATCTCCTCAAGCTGGGGGGATGCAAGGTTGCTCCTGCCCGTGCCTATATAATCTGGAGAGCCTGCCATGAATATGGAATAGATCTTATCTTTTGCTGTCAGTAATTCCTTGAGGCTGCTTAAATGCCCCGGGGAAGGAACGAAAAGTTTCATAGCTTCACCTGTTATTTGCATTGTGATAAATGTTTTGCAGGATAATCCACAAGTTATAACTACCCTGCCATAGATGAATGATTATGGCAAAAATCGCAATAATCGGGCTTGGAAGCGGTGGGTTTGCAGCCTCACTTGCTATAAGAAGAACCGACCCGGAGGCCT
>DATCUE010000087.1:0-16064 GCA_036567605.1 Candidatus Methanoperedens sp.
TTTTACATCTATCAAGAGTGTTTAATGTCAGGATTGGGGATGATTGGGTGATCTCTGAGATTCCAAAAAAAACTCGTCTACTTATTGAAAAATTGGAGATTGATTTGAGTATTACGTAAAAGAGGAAGAGTTACGGTTTAATGTCTATGCAAATGGTTTTCTTGTTATTCACTCTCAAAGGCCCAATCTGGACTAACATGTTCATTATTTCAATATTTTTATGGGTATATGTCTTATACTTCAGCATCCGCATATACAATAACACAAAGATCGTAAAAATCAATGCAGATGGCAATGACATAATGTTCTACCCCCACAATGAATATGAGTTGTTGATTCTGAAGGAATTTGCTGAAAGTAAGCCAGCATAAGGGTGGATGAAATGACTGCTTTTATTGAGAACATTAGAAAAATGATGAGCTGGTGCCCGAATGCAAGTATAATCACAAATAACAAAATAATGCAATTCAATGAATCGGCGGCGACTGCGCCGGATGGCGGAAGATATCCGGCCGGCGCAGCATCAGGCTGGTGGAGCAGATATCGCAACAGGCGGCTATTATTATCTGTTGCAGCCACTTTCTTTGCCATTGCCTTGTTTTTCCAGGGAGGAATATATAAAATTGCCATTTTCCTTGCAGGGTTCTTTACCGGGACAATATGTGGAATCCTGGAATTGCAATTCGGATTGAAAGCCCTGGACAAACAGGCGCTATCGGGAAGGATAAATTATTCCAAAAAAACCAAAGTGGTTATAATTGCCACGCTCATTTTAAGCCCGGTTTTGTTCTGGTACTCCGGGCATACCTTCGGCAGGGAGGAAACCCTGGCTTTTACTTCCGGTTTCTTCCTTATTATCTGGATAAAATTTTTTGAGATAGTTTACTGGGAAAAGAAAAATGGTAAGATCCTGATGTTAGATAAAACGGGTTTTTACGCTGTGGATGACAGCAAATGACTCAGATCAAATAGTTATCGACGTGAAGAAAAACGGGAAGCGGGTCACGTTTTAACAAAAACAAAAGGAGGAATAAAATGATCAAAAGAACAGGAATAGTTCTGCTGGCAATCATAGTCGTATCCCTTATTTCGGGATGTACTGCGACCATGTCCGCGGAACAGATAGCACAGCAGATGAAAGAGAAACAGGAAAGCATTAAGGATTTTTCTGCTACAATGGTAACGTCATATGCTTTTGGAGATGAAAGCAAGACAGCAAAAGCAAAAATAATGAACAAAATGCCGGATAAGAGCCGATTTGAATATCTTGAACCTGCTGAAATGGCAGGGCAGATTATGGTCAATGACGGCAAGACCATATGGAATTACGACCCCAAGAAAAACGAGGTGACCAGGATGGATATTCCAGAGACGGAAAGGTCGTATGAGCCGGATTACACCCAGTTCATTAAGGAAATCCTGAACCAGACTGATATATCCTATCAGGGAACGGACAAATTTGAAGGGCGAAGCGTATATCTCATCAAGGCATCCCCCAAAGACAACAGCAAGCTCATGGGCATACATTACAGAATGTGGGTGGACAGCGAAACCTGGATGCCTCTTAAGATAGAGATATTTGATAAAAATGATAAGCTCATGACTTCCGTGGAATATCGCGACATAAAATTCAATACCGGCATACCGGACAGCGAATTCGAGTTCAAGATGCCTGAAGGCGCAAAGATTGTTGAAAGAGAGCCCCCGGAATTCAAGCAAATGACGCTTGAGGAAGCCAGGAAAGAAGTCAATTTCACAATTCTTTCGCCTTCGTACATGCCTTCAGGTTATAAATTTAGCAACGCCACGGTATCCAAATTTGATGATAAAGAGAGCGTATCCCTACTATATGTGAACGGTTCGAGCACGTTTGTTCTCACGGAAAGAACGGTTGATGATACCCCGATGCCGGATTTTGGCGAAGTCGAAAATGTCAGCATCAACGGTGCTGAAGGGAAGCTGATATCCATGCCAGGTTCCAATATGCTTGTCTGGAATAATGGCGATATCGAATTAATGCTATCCACAACTTTTGGCAAAGAAGAGACGATGAAGGTTGCAGGGTCGGTGAAATGATCCCCACTTTTTCAGAAATTAACAATCTTTAAATAGTAAACATACCTATATTGACTCATGTTTCTCCCCCTGAATGATAAACAGTTCGAGTTCTGGAAGCTTCGGCGCAGCGGACTTCTGAGTATAAATATCGCGCGCTCGTTCAACATATCCAAGCAGGCAGTATCAAGGGCGCTTCTGACAATGGATGAGCGGATTGAAAAGACGCTGTTTGAGATGGCACGCGCGAACCAGATAGAGGTGGAGAGGGTGAATGCAAAACGTGGCGTCCTGTTCGGGCATTCAGTACCTTTCAACGCCAGTGCTATTATTTTCGTGTCTGCAAAACACGGGATGCAAGTGTGGTACGAGCATGAGGGGAACTGCGGCGCCTGCACAAGGTATGCACAGTGCATTGAGTTGCTGTGGGACTTTGCGGATGAGATGAATATCAAGCTTGAGAGGACTGATGATCCCACGAAGCTGGCAGAGGAGTTATTCGAGAAGTTGAGGGGGCTGGCATGACAACGGATGTAACGGAAGATATCGGGAAAACTATGGGCTGGTGTCCCCAAAAAGATAATAATATTTTCCAGGCGCAAATTGAGGATTTTGCGCGGTCTGTAGACTTAAATCCCCGCAAGAGCAGCGGATTTATCGAGAAAATGGATGTGCCTCTGTATATGCTTGAATGGCGCATGATTGGGATTTTATTAATTCTCATTTCCTCTTTTTTTATTCTGTCCCTGGCGGATCATCTAAATAGGACACCTGTGAGCTATCTTGGAGCAATGCTAATTATGGCAGCATTGATGCTGTTCGTTTTTCTTTTGAATCGCTACAGGATATCGATCAATTCAGAAAACCTGCTGATAAGAACGCCTGTTTTATTATCTATTAAAATACCAAAAAACAGGATAAAGAACATAAAAAGTATTGACAATATAATCTATAAGCAAAAACATGGTTGGGGAAATACTGTATTAATTATATCAATCATATTTTTCAGTCTTGTGCAGTTTCTGTTGTTGTACCAGCAGATAGTACGTTCCATTGCACTGGAAGATGCAATAATGAGTACTGCAAGAACAATATTCCTGGTTTCTCTCTTTATAATTATGTATTACAGGCATTCCAGATACTCTCATTATCCAAAGGCTATACAGATTGATGCTGGAAATAATATCACACTATGTCCAAGAAATGAATTTGAGTTTAACATCCTGAAGGAGGAACTGGAAACATGAATGGCACTTTCGCGGAAAATGTCAGGAAAATGATGGGATGGTGCCCGCGGAAAATAGAAATCTTGAGCACCGAAAACGTGTTTATCCCGGATGATACATATAGCATCAAGAAGAGTGCTAATACCGACTTTCTGCATGGCATAGATGTGCATGTCCAGATGTTTGACAGGCTCATACTGGCAATTTTCCTGGCACTCATCGGTTTAATTTTAATCGGAAGCGCATGGGCAGGAACATTCAAGTATGCATTTATTTTACCGTATATCCTCTGTGAACTGCTTTTCATATTATTTCAAACAAAACTGTCTATCAATAATGCAACATTGAGGATATCTTCTTTTTTAAGAAATATCATAATCCCAATAAATAGTATCAACAGCGTGGCAATTCTTGAAAATCCTGCTAAAAAATATAGGCTTGGTCCGATCGTATTTACACTGTTTTTTATTTCGTTGATTTTGAGTGCAATCGAAACTCAAAATCCCGTCATGAAAAATCTGTATATTATTGCAATATTCGGATTGGCGTATATATTGTATTCTATGTTCAGGATGTCCGGATATCCAAAGATAATTAAAATCAGGGCAGACGAAAGGGAAATATTGGTTTATCCTCACAACGACTATGAATTTTTTTTATTGAAAGATATTGCTTCTGGCGATAAGAGGAATAAATGACTGCATTTATCGAGAATATCAGGAAAATGATGGGCTGGTGCCCGTCTGTAAATTCATGGACATACAGACCAGAACAACCCTTTTATTATGCAAATCCCCCAATAAGCCCGGGAGGTAAATCGGTTCAAATCCGGCCAATCCAATCCTGCAATGTCGTCTTCCCTGCCAATACGGCCATAATGACTTTCTTCTTTGTAGCAGGCTTTTCCATACTGGCTAATTTCTCCCGCCATATGGATTATTCAGTCCTGTTCATAACGGTTGTTACACTTTACGCCTTCTATTACTTCATGAGTCTCAAGAGTTTTCAGGCAGGCATCCGTGTAGATGAAAATGGGGTGCATTATAATTCCTTCAGGCTGAGACAATTTATATTAAATTACATGGATATTATATCGATCAAGTCCTTCAAATGGGAACCCAAAAAATATTCAATGAAAACCAAAATTATTTTAACGGGTATATTGTTTGCCGCATTTATTATATTAGTAATAATGCAGGAATGGCGGGTTATATTATTAGCAGCGCCCGCACTTCCCCTTTATCTTCTGTTAAAAAGGGAAGAAGAGAGGCATCATCATGGCCTGGACACACAGTTGTATATCGAATCCAAAACGAAGAAATGGTATGAGGTTTCGCCGTACTATTCCATTATAACAGACGAAAAAACAGCATCTGAGATACGTAATAGTATTGAAATGCATATTGGAGGCAGAGATCCAACCGGAGGCGCTTCTCCATGACCCCGGAATCTGGTTACGTTGTCGGATGGGGAAGCCTTGCATTGATCAATGCAGGGATAGCCCAGGGAAAGAACAGGAGCGGCCTCAACTGGTTCCTTATATCCCTTCTACTTGGCCCGGTTGCAACTTTCATACTTTTGCTTTTTTCCATAAGAATGCCAGGTGAGTGATTTGAACGCGACTGAGACTATAAAGAGGCTTTTGGGCTGGTGTCCGAATGCGAGCGCCCCTGTAATAAGGAAAACCATACAATTTGAGGAAATGACTATAAAGGCGCCAGGTAAGGGCACGATGCCAGATCATATCGCACCGAAGTGGTGGAACAAATATCACAACTGGATTTTGCTGGTATCAGTTTCTCTCATGATTCTTCCTGTTAAGTGGTTACTATTACCTGAAATCAATAAGACTGACTGGATGCTTGCGTTCATTTCATCCGGGATTTTGTATTCAGCGCTAATAGCCATCCCTGGATTTGATTCACTGAACAGTGTAATGACAATTAAGAACAAGAATAATCTTTTCATAAGAAAGACATTTGCTGTTTCTATTTTATACGTTTTAATCGTAATTTCATATATTTATTTTGCATCGAACGGCCTGGAAAGGATTCCGGGCTATATTTTTATTTTTCTGCTAATCTCATGGGGACAATACATACGAATCTTGGTCTGGGAAAAGAAGAACCGGAAAACAATAGTCTTACATGGGCAGAATTTTGTAGCAATAAACTCAGGTGGTTTATATGGTGATAAATGTAACTGAGATTATAAGGAAAACAATGGGCTGGTGCCCGAATGTTGACATGGCAGAGAGCAGGAAGACCTTACTGTTTGACAGCATTGCAGTAAATGCGCCCGGTAGCGGCGGCAGATTAGCTCAGGCTGCTGTGGGATGGAGCAACAAATACCGAAACAGAGTTTTAGGGGTCGCAGTTTTCCTTACACTAATGGCAGCGGTTTTTTATTACCCATATGTGAGAAACACGCCTGAGAATATCCTGGCAGGCATAATCTATGGGCTGGTCTTTAGCATATTTACAGGAGTAACCGAATGGCGCAGGCTAAATAAAGCCGCTGCTGGAGAGTTCAGGAAGGTATGGGTAAGCAGAAAAAAGACGTTCTTGAACTATCTGGTAATATTCGGGCTTATAATAACTGTAATGGTGGTAATAGGTTATTACGCCACGAAAACAGATATCCGCTTAAGCGGTATTTACGCCACTTTCTCAGGTTTCATTTTGTTCGTCTGGACACAGTATCTTTTGGTGGTTTACTGGGAACGGAAGAACAGGAAAATATTGATCCAGGATAGAACGTCTTTTTATGCTGTGGATATCTGGGTGACCGATGACAGTTTAAGAAGTTGAGGAGGTTTATATGGTGATAAATGTAACTGAGATTATAAGAAAAACAATGGGCTGGTGCCCAAATGCAAATGCGTTTGAGGCAAGAAAACCAGTGCAGTTCGATAACATATCGGCAGGCGCCTCAGGCGGTATCGGCGGAGCCCTCAAGAAAATATCTGAGATGCAGGGGATGAAGGGCGCTTTGGTGATAGTGGGGATTTATGCAATTATGAACACGCTCGGTGTGTATATATCGATTGAAAAAATAACATATGTGTTCGAAGGATATGGGAATTTTGACATGGGAAACCTGATGTCAATAATGAAAAAATTTATCGTTTTGGGCACACCGGTATCTGCTTTCATTTTATGGATTGTGGGGACAGGAGTAATCCATCTTGTCTCAAAGGTTCTTGGCGGGAAAGGTAAATTCTATCCCCAGATGATGACGATTGTTGGTTACAGTTTTATTCCCTTCCTTTTTGCAGGCCTGGCCAGCCTTACATTGTATTTTATGATGGAACCCATGACAGTTACAGTGTCTCCGGCAAATCCAATGGGTTATATGCAGATATATGGCAATCCCTACATGCTCGCCTCAACCATAATCGCGATAATTATGCAGGTCATGGTTTCAGCAATACTCTTTTTCGGCGTGCAAAGAATCCACGGGCTCACACCTGTAAAATCGGCGGTCGTTGCGGCAATTCCCCTGGCATTTAACATCCTGTCATTTGCATCGATTCTTCGGAGCAGCCTGTTATGATTTTAATATTGAATATAAGGAGGTAAGGAGGTTTGTATGACTATAGGTGTGACAGAAGTTGTAAGAAAAACAATGGGCTGGTGCCCGAATGCAAATGCGTTTGAGACAAGAAACAAAGTCCAATTTGATAATCCGGTCATAAGCATCCCGGGAGGCGGTGCCATGAAACGCATGGCAGAGGAGCCGGATATCAAGAATGCTCTGGTGGTAGTCGGGGTATATGCAGTGCTGGGAGCGCTTTCTACATATATGCAATCCTACAGGGTCACCTTTGTTTTCGAAGGATTTGGGGACATCCCACGTTTGTCGAATACGGAAATGGCAGCATTTTCTTTTATAGGTATTTTTATTCTATGGTTTATTGGCACGGGAATAATCCATCAGGCCTCAAAGTTCCTGGGCGGGAAAGGCAAATTCTACCCCGATATGATGACGATCGCAGGTTACAGTTTTCTTCCCATGATTCTGGCAAGTCTCATCAGCCTCGGGTTGCTTTTTATGGTAGAACCCATGACGATCACACTTTCCCCTGCGAATCCTGCGGCAGGGAAAGAAATCTATGATAATCCCTACATCTTCGGCTCAAGCACAATAGCGGCAGTCCTCCAGATACTCGCATCTGCAATACTCTTCTTCGGCGTGCAGAGAGTCCAGAAGCTCACCCCTGCCAGATCAGCGATCGTTGCAGGGATCCCGCTGGTGTTTTTTCTCGCTTCCCTGGGTGGCCTTAGATACGATCTGGTAATTATACCAATTTTAGTATTGGTATTAATAATTGGTTATTTAATATTCATTAATAAATATATTAAAGCAGGACAAATAAATTAAGTAAAAAAATTATTTGAAAGATAATGCAGGTTAGGACCATCTCTTTTTGCCAAAAACTTTAAATAGTCAACATGCATATGTTGACTAATTGCACCACTGAATGAACAGGAGCAAACCCGATAGTGCAAAAACAAATTCAAATTGATTAATAAATCCAGGTGAATATCATG
Source organism: Candidatus Methanoperedens sp. (assembly GCA_036567605.1). Classification (GTDB taxonomy): domain Archaea; phylum Halobacteriota; class Methanosarcinia; order Methanosarcinales; family Methanoperedenaceae; genus Methanoperedens. The sequence continues at coordinate 7,835 of DATCUE010000087.1, forward strand.
AATTTCCAAGAAAAAATAAAAGCAACGTTACTAAACCCCAAAAATGCAATGAAAAGCATAGCAGAGCATCCCATGATCGAAGAGGCTGTAATGATACTGGGGGTGTATGCCGTCCTGGGTGCACTTGCTGCGTTCATACGGATGAACAAAGTCACCATTGATTACGAGGGTTTTGAGAACATGCCGTCCTCAACGGAGGCGATGACGACAATAATCAGTATGGTTGCCGTGGTATTCGGCATCGTCGGTATTTTCATCCTGTGGCTTGCAGGCACTGGTATAATTCATGTGATATCACTGGCACTGGGCGGGGAAGGCAGGTTCTCCCCGCAGATGTTGACCATTGCAGGTTACAGCTTTATTCCCATGATTTTCGCAAGCATCATAACTCTTGCATTGCTTTTTATGATGGAGCCGACGACAATAACGATTTCAAAAGCAAATCCGGTGGCAATGGATAATAATCCTTACATGCTTGCCGCAGGCATAATCGCAACGCTCATGCAGGTGTGGGCATCTGTCATCCTCTTTTTCGGTGTGCAGAGCGCCCACAGGCTCACACCCGCCAGATCGGCAGTTGCAGCAGGAATCCCGCTTGTGATCAGCGTCCTGTCCCTGGCATGGAACCTCAGGATGAGCGGTATCCTATGAGAACGGTACTGAAAATCGAGGAAGTATCCAAATCTTACCATCTTGGCAGGATTGCGGTGCCTGTGCTGCACGATATCAACCTCAATATCAGAGAAGGCGAGTTCGCGGCAATAATGGGGCCGTCCGGGAGCGGAAAAAGCACTCTCATGAACCTCATCGGCTGCCTGGATCAACCCACATCCGGGAAAATAATCATAGGTGACAGGGAGACTTCCCTCCTTTCCGAAATTGAACTTGCAAGGATAAGGGGTGAGAAAATCGGTTTCGTATTCCAGACCTTCAACCTGATATCCCGCCTGACGGCGCAGAAAAACGTGGAACTGCCTATGGTTTACCAGGACATGCCAAAAGCGCAGAGAGTAAAAAGGGCTCTTCGGCTTCTTACAATGCTCGGCATCGGGGACAGGGCAGACCACAAACCTGCCGAGTTATCAGGCGGGCAGCGCCAGAGGGTTGCAATTGCAAGGGCGCTTGCAAATGAACCTGATATCCTGCTCGCCGATGAGCCGACCGGGAACCTGGACTCAAGAACGGGGCAGGAAATAATGCAGGTATTCAATGAACTGCACGGTGAGGGAAGAACCATTCTCATGGTAACCCATGACCGGGTACTTGCAGAGAGCTGCGACAGGATCGTGAGTTTAAAGGACGGGAGGATTGAAAATGCTTGAAATCCCGCATATAAGGAAAAACCTGGCTGCGCTGTTAATTATACTATTCTTTACAGGCACGGCACATGCAGGAATTGCAGAGAATTCATTAAAGATCAGTCTTGTAAAGTATGACCCCTATCCCGTCAGTCCGGGCTCGGATTTCAGTGTATGGGTAGAGGTCGAAAACGCAGGGGACAATGATGTAAGCGGCGCTTCTGTCGAGTTTATCCCCAAATACCCTTTCTCCATTAAATCCGGGGAAAGCGCAGTAAAATATCCGGGAACCATAAGGAAAAACGACAAAGCCGGATACAGGTTTGATGTGCATGTGGACAAAAACGCCCTTGTCGGCACAAATACCATCGAACTTGGCCACAGGCTGGACGGCATACTCACAAAAAAAGAATTCAATATCGAAGTGGGCAGTGATGTCGTGGATTCCAGGGGAACCGTAAAACTTGAGAAATACACCGTATCCCCGGAGGTTCTCATGGCAGGCGATGCAGCCACGGTGACACTGACGCTAAAGAATAGCGCCTCAGAGTACACGATCAAAATGGACGGCAAAGATTACAGCATGAACGCACAGATCCAATTGGCAGAACTCATCGGGAACGATGTAATAGACGTAACAAGTGAGCCCTACTACAATGCAGGCATCGTAGGTCCCGGAGACGCAGTCGAGCTTTCATATACTGTAAGGGTTAAAAATAATACTCCGGATGGCACTTATTTCCTTGGTTTTGATCTCGGAGGAAGCGCAAGGCTCTACGGCCTGAACCTGAAGATACCGGTAAGAGTAGATTCCTCTTCCATAGAAGCCTCGCTCTCTGAGGCCCCTGAATTGAATCCCGGAAATATCATACTTAATGTGGCGAACAAGAGGCCCAATACAGTCATGGCGGCAACAGTGATTCCTTATGGCAATGCCACATTCGAGCCTGCCGAATATTTTATCGGTACTATGGGGCCGGATGAACTTTTCACTGTTAAATTCGACCCGAAGGTAAACAATAACTCCGGGAATATCAGTTTCATGGTCAGGTTCAAAAACGGAGACAACTGGCACGAATCAGATGCATTGGCCGTGGTGATGGACAGCGGAAAGACTGCGAATACAGCAAATGCCGGCAATTCCGCTCTCCTTCCTGTGATTGCTACGATTGCAGCGGTACTAATTGTTATTGCGGGATTCTTTTTAATTATGAGACGCAGGAGAGCGAAATCAGTATGAAGCTTGCTGATGCCTTCGAACAGGTTTTTTTGAACTTTCAAAGCAATAAGTTCAAAACGATCATGTCGGCTCTTGGCATAGTAATAGGTGTCATTGCCATCGTGGTCATGCTCTCTATAGGCGAGGGACTTCTTGTGGGAGTGGGCGGGGTATTCAGCGGACTGGACATGGACGTGATAACCGTCAGCCCGGCTGTTTATCGCATGGAGGGTGAAAAGGTGTTTATCAACCAGAAACCCGCAGAACTTGATGAAAAAGACGTGCATGCCCTCCTGAACACCGCGGGTGTGAAAATGGCAAAACCAAGAACCAGCGGGGGGATGTCTGTCAAATTCAGGGACGAAGAGCGCGCCCTGTCAATAACAGCGGTCTCGCCTGCAAAAGAAGCAGGTTTATCAGAATCCATTGATAAAGGGCGCTTCCTGAAGGAATCCGACAGGAGCGCCGTAGTCATAGGCAGTGATGTCGCAGATAAGTTGTTTAAAATGCCATTGAATCCCGGCATGAGGGTGACCATAATGAATAAAAATAATAATGCAAGCAAGCAATTTACGATCGCAGGGATTCTTAAAAAGAAAAACCAGAACTCCCTGTTCGAAGGCATGGAAATTTATACAACCCACGATGCATTGAAAGATTTGCTTTATATAAACAAATATACCTATTCCCAGATACTCGTAACAGTTGAAGACCCCGACAGCATCGAGGCCACATCAAAGAAAGTGGAGGAATCCCTTGGAAGGCTGCACAAAGACGAGGGATACATCGTTTATATGCTGAAAACCTGGATCGAAGGATTCAGCCAGATACTGACAAAGGTAAAATTTGCACTCGGCGGCATCGGGGCTGTATCCCTGGCCGTAGGAGGCGTGGGTATAGTAAATGTTATGATGCTTACTGTAAATGAAAGGATAAAAGAAATAGGTGTAATGAAGGCGGTAGGTGCAAGCAGGGAGAACATAAGGATGATATTCATACTCGAATCAGGACTTCTCGGTTTCGTGAGCGGCCTTATAGGCATAACAATCGGGGCCGGGATATCATTCCTCATTTCAAGGTTCGGGGAAATACCGACAGCGGTCATATGGAGTTCGCTTGCGGCAGGACTGGTTTTCGGTGTGGTTACAGCTACCGTGGCAGGGGCATATCCTGCAAATAAGGCAGCAAAGCTTGACCCTGTGGAAGCGCTGCGGGCTGAATGAGGTGAGAAAAAGATGAATTATAAATCTTCAAAAATCACACTTTTGATCTTATCAGCAATCCTTGGAATCCCAGCCGGGTTGCTTGTTATCTTCTCAGCGATCGCTATCGATATACTGAAAATAACCACGTATTTGGGAAATTCAGGTCTGCTCATCACTCCTCTGGCTCAAATTATTTCCATTGCAATCCTTATTGTTATATGGTATTTTGTTTCCAGGAAATTCTATTTAGGTGACAGGAAAATATTATTCCTGGGTTTTCTGGTTCTCTTGATCATTTCATTCGCTTCGATTAATTTTGCTCTCGATCTTACAACCACTTGCCCCAAAGGAGAGCAGATACCGATGACAGCTTTGATCTTCAGGGGATATGAACTGGAAGGTAAGAAAGTAATTTACGCACCATGGGAAGAATACGACTGGTCATTCTATGAACCCCGCGGGTATAAAGAGAAGTTCTCGCGCAACTATAAAGACAGGTTATACATCTCTTCATTCTATTACCCGGAAAAACAAAAAGCGCAGGAAGCTTTCGAAGATTACAGGTTATCACTTATCTCGCACGGGTTCAATAAATCAGGTTTGGAATTAGAGGTCAATGAAACACGGAAATTTGCACTAATTGAGAGCTTCACATTAGAAAACAGCGATTTCATATACGGCGAACTTATAGGAACGAAAGAGGGCTATTTACCCGGTAATTCGTATATAATAGTTATAAAATCCGGTATAGATGAGAAGCAGCTCGTTGAAGCAATGGTAAAGTAGGAGCTCTGGATGCCAAAATCAAATTCGTTCACAAAAGAACTATTGCTGACAATAATTGTTTTTTTCGTTGCGCTTATCTTTGCAGCAGGCACCATGATTGAAGGAAATTTCTGGAAAAACATATCAACCCCTTCCCTTATGGGACAGGATTACTTTAATGTGAATTTAATACCTGCGCTTATTTTAGCATTGCTGATAACCGCTGTATATCTTATAATAGAGAAACAATACAAAAAAATTATATAAATAAACAAAATCAAGGATGAAGAAAATCGTGGAAGATAATTCTAAAGCAACCGACAAAAACGACAACGAAAAGAACTTAAAATTGTTCAAGAACGCCCGCATTTTATTATGGGCAGGAGGACTTTATGGAATTCTTATGGGCTTTTTCGTTGCCTTTGGACCAATGTACGAATATAGAACGAGCACTGGTTATCATGGTTATGAATCCCTGGCACAAACACGGGGCTTTTTATTCGCATTTGCTATCATAGCTGTTACTTTACTGCTCTTCATTCCTGCGGCCGTACTCATTTTTGTGGCAACTCTCATACTTTATCAGCCCGGCCATCGAAGCAAAGTGGAATCACAAATTGCCGGGAATAAAATAACTCTGAGGTAAACAAAATGGAAAACTCTCACGTTCTTGAAATTAATTCGGTTTCGAAATATTTCGGTTCATTGAAGGCTCTGGATAATGTAAACCTCGCGGTCGGAAGGGGTGAGGTCTTTGGACTGCTCGGACCCAACGGCTCAGGGAAATCCACACTGATGAAAATGATCCTGGGCCTGATGAAGCCTGATGCAGGGACTATCAAAGTCGATGGGATCGATGTCAGGAAAGATTCGCTTCAGGTAAGGCGCATAGTTGGCTACGTACCTGAAACCCCAAGGGTCTATGAATTCCTGACAGCCATCGAATACCTGGATTTTATAGCCGACATCCACCAGATGGACTTACAGGCAAAGAAAGAGAGGATAGGCGAGTTTATTCGGGCCTTTGAGCTTGAAGGAAGGGAGAACGAGATGTTAAGCGGCTACTCGCAGGGCATGAAGCAAAAGGCCGTAATAACGGCAGCACTAATCCATAAGCCCAAACTCCTTGTCATGGACGAGCCCCTGAACGGCCTCGATCCAAGGTCTGCAAGGATAGTGAAAGACCTGATACACCAGCTTTCAAAAGAAGGCGTCTCCACCATATTCAGCACACATGTTCTTGAGATAGCAGAGGCGGTGTGTGACCGCATAGCAATAATGTCGGGGGGAAGCGTGCTGGCTGAGGGCACAGCGACAGACCTGCGAAGCCAGGCAGGAATGCCAGGCTCAACGCTTGAAGAGCTTTTCCTCAAAATGACAGGGACAGGGGATGTAAAAGATATAGTTGAGGCGCTTCTAAAATGAACCTGAGAACCGTTTACCGGCTGGTGAAAGTGTTCACTTTCTCTCAGGTCAGGTCAACAGGTAAAAGCAGCATATTTGATTTCCTGAGGAAGACATCTGTCATATTGCTCATAGATATCGCAGCGTTCATCATCGCCTTGATTTTTGCCCGGGCGCTATCGATAATATTTACTGACCCTTCCATTCCGGTCCAGTTCATGGCCAACCTGCCAATGTTCCTTCTCTTTATGCTTATGCTTTCAGGATTGCTGTGGGAATTGAGCTATTCATCAGGCTTCATGTCGGCCGATATGGTCAATTACCTGCCCGTATCTGCTTCCGAGTACGTCCTGGCATCCTCGTTATCCCTGGTCTTTGCCTATTCCCCCTTCCTTGCCCTGGGACTGGGTGGGGCTCTCGGGATAGTCTTGAAGTTCGGGCTTTTCGGCGCATGGATAATGACCGCTGCGATGAGCCTTTTTGCCATGTTTATCGGGGGTGTCGGGATAGAAGTGCTGAGGGCATTCACAAACAGGGCTTCGTCGCTTTTGTATAAGCGCAGCGGAAAAACGGTCCTGTTCCTGAGAATGATTGTTCTCATTGCGTCATTTGTAATTATCCAGCTCCTGTTCAACCCGCAGGTCATGTTCTTTATCCTGGGAAAAGTAACAGGCACAGCTTCGGCTGCATCATATTTTCCCTTATTCTGGCCATCGCTTGCCGTAACATACTTCACAGAGGCAAATCTTACACTGGCATCGATTTATGTCTTTCTCACAATAATTTTTTCAGGTGCGCTGTTTTTGGTCGGCGTCAGGTTAAGGCAGATTTACTGGGTGCCCGTGCCGGTGTCGGTAAAACTGTCAACAGGTACGTATGCCCCAAAACCGGGTCTTCTGGACAGGCTGGGTTTGAATCCTGCTGAAAGTGCAATTATCAGGAAGGATTTCAAGTCGCTTACCAGGCGAAGAGAGATGGCGAATTACCTGGCAATCCCGGTGCTGATGGTTGTCACAATGGTAATCCCCTCCCTTTTATCAAAAGATGGTTTCTCTTTTTCCAGGGATGTCATGTTCCTTGCATTCCCGTTGACGTTCGGGACCATGCTTTTTGCCTACATGAATTCCTCGATAAGCGTTGGGCAGGAAGGAGCAGCTTTCTGGAACATCCATTCATCCCCATTATCGCCCGGGGAATTCGTCTGGGCAAAGGTGAGCACAAACCTTATTCTATCTTTACCTTTTTCACTGGCTTTTTGGCTTGGAATCATACTGGCCGGGCACCCGACCGTCAGGACGGCGATAGCATTTCTCATCGTTTTGATCTCGCTTATCTTTACCGAGTCCTTCATCGGATTGACTGTGGGCATTATGTTCCCCGACTTCAGCGAGACCATGAGGAACCGCTTCATCAGCGTTTCCGGTGCGCTTCTGGGGATGTTCCTTGCAGCGCTGACAGCAGGCCTCCTGCTTGCCCCTTTCGGGATATACTTCCTTCTCAGATTAAACAATTACCTTCACTTTGTACTGGTCTCTGTTATCACCCTTGCATTCGCTTCGCTGATTTCAGTTATAGCCTACCGCCTGGCCATATCAAAAGCCGGGGAACTTCTTGATAATAACATTTATCCGTTACAAAACTAATTCCCCCGTTCATGCCTACAGTAATGGAGCTTTACCAGCTCCTGCCAAAGACCAACTGCAAGAAATGCGGCGAATCCACCTGCATGGCCTTTGCAGTGGCACTGCTGTCAAGAAAAAAGAAAATAGCCGAATGCACCCCGATACTCGATGAGATTTTTAAAAAACAGAGGGAGAAACTTGAAGCTCTTCTTTTGCCCACAGAAGGCGCCCAGGAAACAGGGATGATTGTCCATACGGAGTTATGCACAGGCTGCGGCAACTGTGTGGTCGCCTGCCCGGTGGACGTGGCCAACGACCCGAAAGGAGCAGCCATAGGTCGCGCTCCCACGAATGACAGGGTGATCTTTAAAGTCGTGGATGGAAAAGTAGTTGCTTCAAATATCAAAGAGTGCAGGCGCTTCGGGAAGAACAGGGTACTTTGCTATGCCTGCATCGATCCCTGCCCCACGGGAGCCATCGAGTTCGTTTAGGTGGTATTTATGGTTATGGTAACCTGCACCGGATGCGCCCTGCTGTGCGATGATATTGAAGTTGTAGTCGAGAATGGCAGGATAAAGGTTGCTCATAATGCATGCAGGCGAGGCGCTGCAAGGCTTAAGGGCTGCATGAACAGGTTAATTCCTTCCATAGCCCGGAAACCAGCCGACATTGATGTCACGATAAAGAAAGCTGCCGAAATTCTAAAGGCAGCAGAGT
>DATCUE010000088.1:0-17604 GCA_036567605.1 Candidatus Methanoperedens sp.
ACCAAGGAATTTTTCTGTGATCTTTTTGGCTCGTTTCTTCTCTTTATCGTATTCGCTTCTGATTTTATAGAGATAATAATACTTTCCGAGTTTTCTTATTTCTGTCCCTTTTGTTTTGTGTTTCAATACCCAATCTGGATGATTCATATTACGTATATACGTAATACTAAGATATAAAGATTTCGGTAGCTATTAGGGGTTTTTAAAAAATATTGGGTAAATCAGGCGGAGTTACGGATTAATTTACAGCAATAGACCAAATTTAATTTTCTACAATAAGCTTGGCGCATGTGGAGAATTCTCTACATTATTTATGGAAATGGCCAAAAACGCAGGAATCCAGATCAGAATAGCAAGCACTCTTGCAGAGGATCACCAATGGAATGAGGTGTTAATCAAAGATAGATGGGTGCATGTCGATTCGACATTAGATCCTTCTGCGAGCTTTGATAATCCCCACGTATATGAGAATGAATGGAAATGGAATTTATCAAAGGTCTATGCATATTATAATGGTGAGCAAATCGATGTTACAAATAAGTATTTTGAAAAGATTGGCGTTCTTAATGTGACAGTCAATGAAAATAACCTGCCTGCCGAAAATGTAGAAGTCGTGGTTAAAAGCCAATTTAGGATGGAGAGGGACCCGGATCTCTATAAAGTGCCTCGACAAACAACATATTGTATTACTGCTTCAAACGGAACCTGTTCTTTTTACCTGGGCGAGAGCAATTATACAATACTTGTAAGAAAAGGGGATGTACCATTTAGGTTCAGTCCATATCTTCTTGAATTCGAACAGAAAAATGTCACCCTAACGGCAAATGCAACCAACGAACTGGTATTCTCGTTCCCTGAAACTAAACTAAACCCCTTAAGCGGGTTGGTTTACCTTATGATTGGATATATATTCATTATTGGTTATTTCGCCAAAGTGAAACTGGATTTTAGAATTAAAAACATAACAAATCCATTCCTTAAGTCATGGCAAAAATTTCAAGGAAATTTAACAAGTATGGTTAGGAAGGCTACAAAAAAATGAGAACTAAAATAACATTGTTGCTGTTAGCAGGAATTATTGGCAGTCTGGTTGTATCAACAAAGAATCCTCAACGAAAGAATTAGCCAACAAAATAGCAGAAAATGTCCCTTTTGGAGTTAGAGACTGCTGATTCTTATGAAAGGTTCATGGATACAGCTGATAATTTCAATATATTAGTGCCGATCGTCTTTGAACAGTTGGTCGGGAGGATTATATCGTAAAATTACGATACTGCGAACAACCTTTTATTTAGTCCGCACATAGGCATATAATATTAGCCCATTATTACTGTCATAAAGGAGTGATGAAAACGATTCCGATAAAAATGGGAATGAATATTGAAAAAAACACTGTGTCGGCTGGCGTTGCCATAATATTATTCGGAATAATAATATTATTCACTCAAAACTATATCGATTCAATCCTTCTGATTTGTGGTGGCATTTTTGTATTGCTTGTAGGAAAGAAGAAGAAAAAGGAACAGGCTGACGTCCGAGAGCAGGAGAAAGCTAAGGATTAGCATTCCTGTACCTAAAAATGCATCTGGTGAATGTAAACTACTCAGGGCTGGAAGCCCTGAGCGTTTATGGTTGTCTCGGTTAGCCGCAGAAAAAGTCCTTTAAGGATTTCTGCGATGGGATTTTCTTCTGTACTTCGAAATCTACGTCTGCCCAATGTTTCCCTTGTTGTCGTTTTATGTAATATTCTACAGATTCACTTGTTACTCTGCCCACTGATTCGTAAAAGTAACCATCGCTCCAAAAAGAATCGCCCCATAATCTTATCTTGCCACGATCCATGTACTTCTTACGAAGTTCCCTTGAACTTGCTCCTTTGAAATATTGAGCAACTTGTGGAACGCTGTATTTTCTACAATTTCCCAAAAACAGATGAACATGGTCTGGGCCAAATTCCAGAGCACGAACAACCATATTGTATTTCACTGCTATTCTGAGGAATGATTCCTCACAAGCCTTTTTAATAATAACATCCCTAAATACATCACGTCGGTATTTCGGCGTGAACTGAAAATGGAAGTTACTTTCGCCAAGGCTATGGCTATATTTGTCAAATTCCATTGTAGTACTCCGTTTTTCGAGAAGCTTCACGCTACCCGAAAGTTACTTTGTGAGAGGAGTTTTGGAGACCCTCTCACGTACTTATTACGGATTCATGTTCAAAAGTGTGGGTATCAATTCATCTCCGCCTTCGAAAGGCGGAGGGTTCTTGATACCCCCGAACTAAAACCGTCCTATTTCCATATTCGAATTGGACGCCGTTTAATCCAAGCCTTTTACTTATTCCCCACCTCGAACCAGTCTTTGAGATTGCTCTGCTTTAATCAATAACTTCAGACGCGATGAATAAAATTGAAATACTTTCGCTTCGCTCTCCAAAGTTTTGTATATAAGAGTACCTATATCTTTGTATATAAAGGCTCCGAGGTAATTAATAAGATATATTTATGGGGATTTAAATCAATGGAACAAGTAATGCAGATAAAAAAACAGGTATATCAGATGCTTGATGGTTCTAAAAAAAGTCTTGTCCAGAGAGTGGGAGATGGCTCAATAATTTGCAGGTTTGAAAAAACTCCGCAGCCTGAGAAAAAGACTGATGTTATCTGCCCTCATTTTTTGGAGTTAAAGTGGGCGAATGGATGTTCATATGACTGTGCATGGTGTTTTTTGCAAGGTACTTTCAGATTTACAGGAAAACAGCCAAGACAAAAAAACCGTTTTAAAGTGAAAGAACACGTAAGTACTTTTTTAAATAATGGTTCTCTTCCTGAAGTATTGAACAGCGGTGAATTATGTGATTCTTTATTATCCGAAAACTCTCTTGATCCTTTTTCTAGATTCATAATACCAATGTTCGAAGAGCAAAAAAGACATAGAGTGCTTTTTTTAACAAAATCAAATAAGGTTGAAAATTTATTGAAAATTGAAGAGCATAAAAATGCTATAATCAGTTTTAGTATGAATGCGCCCGCGGTTTCAAAAAAGTGGGAAAAAGCACCAAAAGTCGAAGATAGAATTAGAGCAGCAAAAAAGGTAAGTGATGCTGAATATGAAACAAGAATTCGAATTGACCCGATGGTTCCTGTTTTTGAATGGGATAAACTCTACCTGGGGCTTGTTGATATGATATTTGAGCAGTTTATTCCTGAAAGGATTACTCTTGGCTCCCTGAGAGGGCTTCAGAGTACTATAAATAATTCCAAAGATAGGACATGGGTGAAATTCCTATCTGAAAAATCAAATTGGGGTAAGAAAATAGATTCTGATCGCCGGTATGAAATGTACTCTACGCTTATTGATTATTTGAAAAATAAACATGGATATACAAAGGTTGCATTATGCAAGGAGACTGTTGAGATGTGGGAAATGGTAGGGTTGGATTACAAGAAAATTAAATGTAACTGTATTTGGTGATATTATTGGATATTGCAAGACATACCCTTAAAAAATATGAAATCATTGAAAAATATCTTGGGGCATGTAAAATTTTATTTGAATCCGAACGGAAGCCCAATTTTCTTTATATGGAAGGCTATTCGGGGCCGGGAAAAGTACATTTTGAAGATTCTGATTGGGGAATAAATAAATTGATCGCAGGTTCACCTTTAATAGCAATCGAAAAATTGAATCCTGAAAATTCAAACAAAATAAGTTGTGTTTTTATAGAAAATGATTCTAAAAACTTTAGTGATCTGGAGAGCTATATTGGTGAAATAAAAAACGTGAAATGTTTGCAAGGAGATGCAAACATAAAAGTTGTTGAAGTTCTAGATAAGATTCCTCCGTTCACTGTTGTCACCGTTTTGTTAGATGTCACAAAATACAATGAATTAAAATGGAGTACTATTGAAAATATTGCTCGCCATAAAAAGCCTTACGGCACCGATATTATTATTCATCTGCCATTTTATACCATGAATGCGTATAATAATTGGGAAAACAATCCTGAAGGTATCACAAATTTCTTTGGATGCGATAACTGGAAACAACTCTATGAAAAAAAGGTAAATGGATCATTGGAAATTCGTGAATTTGAAGAAGAAATTGTTAATTTGTACAAGAAAAGGTTAGTTGAGATTGCTGGCTATTCGGTCGTTAAAAGTGTACCAATAAGGCATGTTCAGTCCTTAAAACAAACACAGAGAACAATATATTATCTGATTTATGGGAGTAACAATGAGAAAGCTGCAAAAAACATTATGGACTACGTCATGGATGATAAGACATTGCATAGATATTTAAATAAATATATTAAAACATTAGAAGAATGGGGGAAATTTGAAAAAGAAAAAACTAAAAAGAAACCAACGCTTTTTGATTTCGATAAATTAAACGATTGAAATTATAATTACGCTAATGAGTCCTGTGTATCTAAATTTATTTTCGTATGCTTGCAGGTTTCGTATGGAGTTTTTGAAGTGGAACTCCATGTAATTCTTTTGAGTCTATATCATAAACGTTAATGTGATAACCTCTTTTAGTTTTTGTACAACTGAGAATCTATCCTCAAAATCATAAGCCTGAATGGGCATGCATTGTCGGAAATCCTCACTTATTCCCCACCTCGAACCACTCCTTGAAACCGCTTTGCTTCAACTCAATAGTAGCTCATCTTTTTTATTTCTGATAAGGTAATCTTTAACTTTTTCAGCTAATTTTGCTGGGAGGAATGATAATTTAAGAATGCCTCTGCCATTTATTTTTGCCAAATCCTTTTTTAAATCGGGATAGGAGATCTCTTGTAGAGGGACGGTTATAACATGCTGCACACCTGTGCCTAAAAATTCAGCACCAACTGTTATTGTAAGCTCCTCACGTATCCCAGGTTTCAATGAAATCAGTATCTCATCAAGCTTTTTCGATATATCTATATGCGGTATGATAAATACAATTATTTCATTTATTTGACCAAGTTTATCTTCGAGATACTCTTCTTTTCTTAGATTTTCTATTTTACCATAAATAAAACTCTTATCTGTTTCAGAAAGTTTTTCGCCTAAGAATTTTAGATTGTAAATAATTCCTTCCATACATTTTTCTAGTTCTATCTTGCTCCTTATCTTAACTAATTCTTTTACTTGTTGACATATTGGATTAGCATACCTCTCTGCTTCGGTTCCTTTGGATATGTCGCAAAGAATATTTGCTCTTTTATTAATATCATTTAGCAGTTGTTTAATCTTTTCATCGATTATAGGCAGTCCTTTCTTAATAATTTCCGTTGCCAGTGGCGCTCTTTCCTTTGTGGTTTCTAAGAGATCCGATGCTTGCTCGCAGTATCGCCTTGACTCATTGAGATCAAATTTTATATCTGCCAAATTAATCTGTTGTGCTTTCTGAGCTTGTCTTAGGGCTTTCGCAAGGTAGTCTATGGTCTCGAGAAGTATTTCCTTACTCTCCGATTGTCTGGCTGCAAGCTTTGCCTCAGCAAGATATTTATCGACCGCAGCTTTCTGTTTTTTGAATATTATTGCATGGAATGATTTATAAAAGAGATGACAGAATCTGGCTGGGCTTTCAAAAGTCGCCTCCGTTGAAGATTTTTCAAAAAATCTAAGAGCTCTTTCTAGTTCTCTCTTAAATTTTTCTTCACTTTTTGCCTCAGTGGCGTTAAATATAGAAGCCCTACCCAGAGAATAATTTGCGGATATCCTCACACCGCTATTGACGTCTTTTGTTAATAGATATAGATCCTCCCATGCCTGTTTCTTATCGGGTATTTGAGGAAATGAAGCGCCTATTGCGTTTGCCACATTTAATCGCATAATGCTGTCTTTGTTTTGTACCAACAAATGTAGATCCAAACATGCTCGTTTTTTATCAGGGATATTGAAAAAGGCCTCACTAAGTGCAAATGCTGCACTATTCTGCACAGTGTCATCTTTATCCTTTGTTAGTAAAATTAACTCCTCCCACGCTCTATTCTTATCAGGGATATAAGGAAAAGCAATAGCCAATGCTCTTGTTGCGCGCCACTTAACGCTATCCTCGTCATGCAGTAGATGGTAGAGATCCTCCCATGCTTGTAATTTATCTGGCAGAATAGAGAAATGATCATGGAGTTGGTTTGCTGCCAATATGCGGTCATGAATTTTGCTACTTTGGGCTTTTCTGTGAATCTCAGTCTGATCTGCCAATTACCAGCACCACTTTATTCCAATACACCCGCACATTTAAAATTTTATCGATTGCTCAACATGCCGCTTTGATGTAACTTTTATTTTAGGATTCAAAAGGTACTTTCTCTACTTACTCCCCCATCACGAACCAATCTCTGAAACTGCTCTGTTTTTGATCGTCTAGTGGCTGCTTTAATCCATAATCAGGCTCTAGCTCATCATTGGATAGGATCTCAATGCAGTTTTCTGGTGAAAGTTAAAAATTAGGGTGTAGCCAGCACATCGTATCATATTATGTATAATAGACATGTCTAATCTTCTTATTTACCCTCAGATTAGAGCCAACACCCCATTAAAAATGGGGAACAATGACCTGGCGAGGGATTTATGAAAAAAAATCATATCATCACCTCGGTCTCACTATTATATGGAGCGCCATAAATAGATTTTGCTTGAGTGAAATGTCTAAAGCATGGGTTGTTAGCAGCCTCACTTATTCCCCACCTCGAACCACTCTTTGAAGCCGCTCTTCTTTAGTTCTTCTATGGTAGCTATTTATATGTTTTTCACCAATTGATAACCATCTTTAAGTAAACTGATCTAATGACCCAATATAAATATATCTACATGATCAATTCAGGTATTATCACAATTTACCTCGCTAAGTTGATAAAAGAAAGAGGCGACGGGCTAGTTTTATTGCAACCGAAGAATACTTCAGATAAAATCGTTTTCCCAAAAGATGAAATCTTCGATACTTTGGACGATGTTCATAAGGCATTAAAAAAACTGAAATCAGCATATGAATACTATGCAACTTTCGATATCAGAGAAGCAAATAAGCAATAAAAGCATAGCAACTCCTAAGGGTAATATACATTATATATCCACGCATTCTTACTTATTCCCCACCTCAAACCATTTTTAAAATTGCTCTGCTTTAGTTCATCTGCGAGGCTATTTTTAGGAAAGATTGATATCTTAAAAGTCTTTATATAATTCTGATCTTTCCAGGTCAGAAGGTTAAATCCAGTGGCAAAAAAGGAGAAGAAATCAAAAGGAAAGCCAGAGCCAAAGAAGTAACCCTGCCAAGTTTTATTTTTCCTTTCTTCATGGATTCCGGATTGAAAAGTTGCCCTTATTTATGCCCCACCTTGAACTGCTTCATAGACTACTTTGCTCCTAAAGAGGACAAGGAGTCTGGAGATTCGTGATTTAATTCCCACGATAACGGAGAAGGCAAAATAATAGTCTCTCTTTTGTTTTCCACCCAGTCTGATTTGAGTATCCTGAAATATGGTCCGAAGACGACACGTTCTGCTGTTTCGCAGATTGCTATAACGGCATTGAACAGATCTCTTTCAATTATATTTAAGGTCTCCTCGGAATATGGCCATGCTGTAAAATTATAAACCATATTATGATCATGCAGCATTGCCGTTTTATTCCATGTCTTGACTGCCTCAATTGTTTCTTTCTCACCACACAGATCCATTATTGTGGAAAGACACCCGAATACTATGGTGCATGGATGCAGTTCTTTTATTATAGTCATTATTATTTTATTAAACTCTTCAATGTTGTCCGGACTTGAAACAACGTATTTTTCTTTTGACGGAGCACTTATTAGCGGATTGTAAGCGTCAACACAGAAAAACCTGTCATTAAAGGATTGGATATCCCAACTTAAGTCAGTGAACTGGCTTTTAATGCTATCCGGTATAGTGCTTGATACTACAAGCACGCAACTTCCCCCGTTTTTCAGGCTATTATAAGCCATTTGCATCCCAAAAGCTTCACCATCTACACCGGGCTGAATATAAAAAACAAGACTTTTACCTTTAGGTATGCCTCCACCAAGGAATTCATCTAATTCCGCGACACCTGTCCCGATCATACTATATCTCCCAACTTTTTTTATTTTACCCCCTTGATCTCTCTTATTTTGATGAGATTTCATAGAGTATATTTCTGTGGAGACTTCATGGCCTTATATTCCTCTGGATACTCAGCCTATTTTTTATTGTTTAAATTTTACAATTGTGCCACTTGTAATTATTTTTGCTGTTATTATAGTTTTGGTATAGAAATATGGCAATATTGCCTAAATCAAGCAATATTCCATTTATTTAACTACAATATTATGCAGGGAATATTACCCTCGACTTTTCCAATCGATCTGTCATACTTTTCCCCCACTATTACTACGCTTGCCCCATTGACATAATATTCAAGCCAAGGAGTTGGCTTTGATATTAGACCCGCCACCCTGAGAAAATTCCTATCGTTTTCAGATTTGATTTCTATTGTGCCATCACACAGTTGTTTTAAGGTCGCGATTTCCATTTCACGATGCATATCGTTATCTACTGAATATATGCCCAGAGCCCCGGCAGATTTGATACGTCCTGTAAAAACGTGCATAAATCTGAAAACAGTTTGAATGTTTGAATACATCAATATTGTAGAAAGTGAATTAATATGAAGCTGAATTTTCCGGATATTTTTTTTCATAAAGAAATCCTCAAATAACTGGCTGATTTTCACTCCTATTCCGGTCAAATCCACAGGATTGCTTGCTATTTTAATATATTCATTCTCAACAGCCGCGCCGTTTAAGGTTTTCGTAACGCAGTCAACTATGCCGATCCTTGATAACGGCAACGTTAGGTTATTTTCCTTGAACCAGTTTAAAATTTGGGTGGCGGGTTCGTGCGTGGTTACGGTTATTACAGCATTATTGTTTTTTGCCACGCCATTGTACAAGATATTATTAAGGATAACCTCTTTCCCACTCATGGGTGGACCAATCAACAGGATATTAGACCCTTTTTTTATTCCTCCTATTGTATCATCCAACTCCTTGATACCAGTTGTATAATCATTCATCCCAATCACCAACTTTATTTCAATGTACCCTGAAATTCTGTATTGTCTTAACACAATATAATCTTTCCTATATCATGAAATATTGCTTAAATTGAGCAATATTTCAATTTTCTGGCTATACTCACAAGATGGAAGCAAATTGATAGGTTATAAATATGACATAGGCAATGATGAAATGGATAGGAAAGGAAGATGCAAAAGTGGTGAAATGTAAATGAACGGAAATGCGAATACCCAAGATCTTCAACGTCTCGTTGTCTGCTCTGATCTGCGAAGGAATATTCTTATCAGCCTGCATAAGAGTAAAAAATCGCTAGGCGGCCTGCGGGATGATCTGGGAGTAAGTTCCACAACAGCCATACATGCATTAAGAGAACTTGAAAAGCATAACCTTACATTTCAAGATAAGAATAAAAATTATTCTCTCACAAATATTGGCAGGATTATAGTTATGAAACTGCTGGATTTTAACAATGCTGCAGAAGTTTTGAAAAAGCATGAAAGATTCTGGCTTGAGCACGATTTAAGCGGAATTCCGCAACCTCAGATGGAAAAGATAGGGTGGTTGAGAGATTCGAATGTATTAGTAATAAGCGTGTTGGATATAATCAAAACGCATGAATCTTATGTTAGTTTTATCAAAACTGCGAAGTGGATTAAAGGCGTTTCTCCCGTGTTTTCATCAGATTACACGAATGTATTCAAAGAATTAGTTGAGAAAAATGTCAGCACTCAACTTATATTAACCACGGCTGTGCTCAAGAAATTGACCGATGCTATAGGCCTGGATAATCTTAGAAATTTAATTTATAGCCACCACTTGGAAATATTTGTAACTGAGGAAGATGTGAGAGTGGCTTTTACTGTTACCGATACTTTTCTTTCGCTTGGATTATTCACAAATAACGGAGTATATGACATTACACAAGACTTGATAGCCACTGATGACATGGCTGTTCGTTGGGGTTATGAATTGTTTGAATACTATCGAGGAAGAGTAAAAAAATATGAAACATAAAAATCTTCATTGAATGAAGTAGTTGGAGTACTTCGGGGGTTGATCAGTCTTGAGCCAAATGAAATGAGAACTATCATCGGAGAGTTTTATTTTTATGAGTGGGAACTTTCTCGGATCAGCGGCGCATATACTCTCAGGGAAAATTGGATTTATCTTCAATAAGTTCACATCATTCCTGATTTCAACATCGCTTTTTCTGGCGATAAGCGGCTCTCTCAAAGTCATTTTTTCAGGTTTGTTATATAATATTTTTGACTTGAATACCGCCATATTAACTTTTTTGATTACATTTAGCGTCTATGGATTAAATAAATTAACGGATATAAATGAAGATGTAATAAATACTCCTGAAAGAGCAAATATCATTAGAAAAATAAGACCATTTTTAAAATTTTTTATAGCCATCTCTTTCATACTTTCGTTGATACTCGGGTTTTCAAAAAATGCCCTAACGCTGCCCGTTCTTATTTTTCCCTTATTTCTTGGTACCGTATACAGCGTGAGGTTGTCTAATAATCTTCCGCGCTTAAAGGATATTACAGGTGTAAAAAATATAACCGTGGCTTTATCATGGGCAGTAGTTATGACCTTTCTTCCGATTATTTACTTATCAACAAAGAAAATAATACCGATTATATTAATATTCGGATTTTTTTTCTTTAAAAGTTATATAAACAGCGTGCTTTTTGATATTCGTGATATTGAAGGCGATAGCAGAAACAAAGTGAGAACATTGCCCGTATTTCTGGGTAGAGATAAGACAAAAAATCTTCTTCTCATTCTGAATTCGGCCCTATTGCCTTGGCTCATATTTTCTTATTTCCAAGGGTTTTTCCATAAATATCTCTTTATTTTGATCTTTGCCATTGCATATGGCTACTGGTATATCTTGCATTTTTGTCGAGAAGGGATAAAGATTGGTAAGTCCCTGGATTTGCTAGTGGATGGGGAATTTATCATAATAGCAATCTTGGCGTCAATTTTAACAGATATCGCTCCGTAGAAAAGCATTTATCGTAGGCGGGATCAAACCCACAAACATTCGCCGCACTTAATAAGGTATCTGGCAAGCAGAGATTCGCACCCTCAAACTTTAAGACAGGACCCGGCAGTTTGTCGAAGGAAATTTTTGCCAGCGTTTGGGTAAGTTATTATCAAATGAACTGCAAGATTGCCGGGTCTTCGGTTATTCTTTCATTTGAGAAGATATATACTTATCTCCTTGGCCATGATAATTCATTGAAATTTCTGTTAAGAGAAATGATAAAGAATAGCCTCCTCTGTTCCCGTTTTATCAAAGACGTTATTATTCTCCTAAGAAGGAGGCAAGGGAATCGTTGATGGAAGTTGCTTATCGAAAGATTAAAATAATAAAAAGTGCGTAATATCGCTTGGGAGTTATTATGAAAAATATCACTATCAGACAACTCGATAGGAAGAATGAAGAAATCGCAGACGAACTTATTTCCCTGGGCATAAAAAGACCCATTGCCAGAATCCTGAGCTATCTTAAACTTGGAAATGAGACCACATCTGTAGATCTTGAGAGGGGTACGGGATTGCGCCAACCCGAAGTCAGTGTCGCCATGAGGGAATTAAAGCAACATGATTGGATAAACGAGCGAGAAAATAAAAAGCCGGGCAAAGGAAGACCGTACAGGGTATACTCACTGAAGGTCGGTTTTAATGAGATAGTAGCCCAGCTTGAGAAACAAAGGAAAAAAGCTTTTGACGAGACCCTATCAAAGATTGAGCGATTAAAAAAATTGGGAAATATTACGCATATTGGATCATAATAATATTGAGGTCAAAAAATAAAGAAGGAGAAGAGAAAGGTTTTTTACCTATTTTTCACTTCAAACCAATCCATAAATTTGCTTTGCTTTAATTCGTCAAGCGAGGCCATTCTTACAATTAAAATTAAATTTCAACCTTATTCCATAATATTTTTCAGAAATCCATAGCTAATCTAACGTCGCAGAAATGAGGCAAGGGGAATATGTTAAACTGCGACAGTCTTTAGCACTTTGAGGCAGAAGACCGTCGAATTAACATATTAAGGGGAGATCTTGGAATGGAAATCTATGGTGTCAAATAACTGATGAACGTGCCCCAGTTCGCGAATAAATTTCGCCGCGCATTCGGAATGTACTCAGTTGCTATCCAAATATTACCGCTTCCAGCAGCTGTTGCTGCTGAATAGTCGCCCCATCGAGCGACCCTATCGCCTAGGATAGGTGCGTTTAAAGCAGCGTAGCCGGTGAAGCCGTCCTCGGGCTCGGCACCCACACCTGCGATGTGTACGTCGCTGACTCCTTTATTGGCTTCAATGGAAGTGTAAGCCGCGCTAGGGAAAAAGTCTTGTCCCACCAACGTGAACGACATGAAGCCTTTACCATTGGGATTCACGGCAATGGCTGAGTACAGAACATTCTTTTGGTTTACCGCGACATAGCCTTGGTTCACCATCGTCCCGCTAGATGGATTGATAATAAAGAATGCTATGCCGGCACGCGGCGGACCGTTTTGCGATTTCACAACGGTTTCAAGGGCGCCCCATAGCTTACCTGCTGCATAAACGGTTGTCTGCAAACGTACATCGCTACTATCAAGGAACTATAGCTTCGATTTCGGAATGCCCAACGATTGCGCAAGCGGCAGCAAGCCATTCTTCTGTTGCGCATTCGGCGGGATGCCATAAACCTCGCTATCAATAACCATGAATGTCAGGCTCAATCTTGGTGTCGCGCTGGCCAAAGTATCAGTACCTGTCAGCTTCCAGACTGCAATGCGGTTATCGAGCCCACCGCTGGGTAGGTTCGAAGGATACGCATTAACAGCGGCAAAGTCAAGCGAGCTTAGGAAATATTCTGTGTTAGTTGCGTAATCATCCCCTGGCGGTGTTGTGGCAGGCTGGATACTATACCAGATGCCTCCAATATCAGGCGTTGCCATTTCTCCAGCGTTAATCTGGAAGACCGTGGGCAATACTCCAGCCGCTAACGCGGTCTTGGACATTGCATAAATTTGTGCGCCGTTAAATGGGGTTGAGAACAGGGAGAACTCATTAGTGCTGATATAGAAGCCATTGGCATCAGCGCCGATCAGCGGCTGATCGCCCAAGCATGGACAATTCGGATGACTGGGATTACCATTATTGCCATCATCTGTCGTATCAAGTTCGAATAGGTTCCAGTCGCTAGTTGGATTGCCAGTCTTGCTAACTGCAATTTCGATGTGAGTGCGACCGCTGGGAGCACCTGTGCTGGAATTGATATCCATTTGTAACACTGTCAAAAACATAACCGTTACCTACACTGAGCGCTTGATCCGGCGGTTCAAGACTGAATTGAGAATTCGCGTAAATACCAATCCCGGAGAGCCGCTGGTCGCGATGCGAGATTACATTGAAACCAAAGAATCCAGGGCTTTCTTGATGGGAATAAATATATATATTAAAAAATTATATGTATAATATACGGTGGTACTAAATGAAATTTGTTGAGAAAGTAAAAGGATTCCTGATGGAACCTTCAAAAACGTTCGATTCTACGAAGGAAGAGACACTGGGCGAGGCAACGAAATATTTCGTTGTCGTCTGGGCAGTATATTCGGCCATGTTTGCAATATTCATTGCGTTCATTCCTGGCCTGTTAGGGCCGATGATGGGTCTCGGCTCCGGGTTGATGAGCGGGATGGGTGCAGGGATAGGGCTTGGAATATTTATGTTTGTAGCCCTGATGTTTCTCGGAATTATAGGTGTCTTCGTCGGGGGAGCTATATATCATATTTTTGTGTATGCTGTTGGAGGAAGAAAGGGTATCGGTCAGACAATAAAAGCTATTATGTACGGCTCCACGCCGCTGCTGTTTGGCTGGATACCGTTAATAAATATTATTGCCGGGATATGGTCATTGGTAATAGAGATTGTGGGGGTTCGCCAGCTCCATGGGATTTCAACAGGGCGGGCGATTATAGCTATTGTGCTTGTGCCTGTCGTGATAGGTATCATAATAATCCTGTTAGCTATAATAGCAGCATTCGTTTTCGCCGTAGGACCATAAAACTGGGTAGAAGGTTTTTCTCTACTTTTTTATTAAAGAAAGCAGAAATCGATATCTGTGGAAGCAGCGGCGAACACAGATGTCCTTCAATCCTCTGTAGATATGTACTCATCAGCTATGCCGGAATCAGTCTTAACTTCCCTGTCTACAGATTGCTTCACTTTCTTAGGTGGAGGCAAATTTTCGGCTTCGAGAAGTTCGTTTTCATGCTTCAGTGCAAACCGGGTTATTATATCGATCAGCTCTGTAAGCGTCTTTTTTTTACGGGAAGTCAGGGTCATCTTGGCCTGAAGCATATCAAGTAGCTGTTTTGTTTCATATGTGACTTTGACCGTTGTCGTGGCCATGGGTTAATTATATGCAATTTATACTAAATATACTTTTTCTACTAATATTTTATGTATTTAAAATGTGAAAACCAATATTCCCTGACGTTATAACAAAAACAGGCGATTATCGACCTACCATCAGTTATATATATGATGGTGGTGATTACGATATTGTGGGCAGGAAAAACTTTTTTGACACACTAACCCCCACTCCCCAACCTGCCCATAACTTATTCTTCACTTGTAAACCACGATCTTTCCTTCTGCAATGCCTTCTTTTCTTCTTCGGGATTGGTCGGCACGATGATTTTCTTTATATCTTTCTTGAAAATATAAGCAGGATAAAAATCCCCGAATAAAGGCTCGAACCAGATACCTTCCTCGTCGCAGTCTTTTATATATCCAAGGTATTTCGAACCTGTTATTGTCTGGACCTTTATAAGATTATGATTGGGCTTGCTTTTGAAATCCTTCAAGACCTTCGGGTTTTTTACTATTTCATTTATGATTCGCGACATTTTACCACCTCCCATATGATAATATCTGCAAATATAAATAGTGGCATCTTCATTTAGCATCTTCCAATGAGACTGACAATCCGGAAATCAGAAATAAAAGGAATTATCAGCGCCCCGCCCTCGAAAAGTTATACGCACAGGGCCATAGCGATAGCCGCCCTCTCAAAAAAAGCACACGTCAACAATCCCCTTATTTCGGAAGATACAAAAGCCACGATACGGGCATCCGTTGCTTTCGGTGCGAGAATAGAACCGGGGAAAGATTCGCTCTTGATAGAGGGATTTGAAGGAAAACCGGAAGTCCCCGATAACGTAATCGACGTCGCGAACTCAGGAACCACACTTCGCATAATGACCGCCGTGGCATCACTCGTCAACGGGGCCACAGTTCTTACAGGCGACGCGAGCATCAGGACAAGACCCAATAACCCGCTTTTGAACGCACTGAATGACCTGGGAGCCGAAGCATTTTCGACGCGCGGCAACGGCATGGCCCCTGTTGTCGTAAGAGGGAAAATGAAAGGGGGACAGATTTATATTGACGGCTCAATAAGTTCCCAGTTCATTTCAGCGCTTCTCATCGCGTGCCCGTTTGCAGAGAACGAGACCACAATATCGATAAAAGACGAATTGAAATCAAGGCCATATGTGAATATCACGATAGATATGCTAAGTGGTGCAGGCGCGAATATCAATGTTGATGAGATGTCAAACTCTTTTACAATCCCGCCAGGCCAGGAATTCAACATGAGTTCTTATAATGTTCCGGGCGATTTCTCATCTGCTTCGTATATGATGGCTGCCGGAGCATTGTGCGGCGAAGTTACGATAAAAAACCTTTTTCCTTCAGAGCAGGGGGATTCAGCCCTGATAGGGATACTTCGGAAAATGGGAGCAAAGATTTCATGGGATGAGAAAAAGGGTGAAGTCAGGGTGAGCAGGAGCGAACTTAAGGGTATCAAAGTTGATGTGGGCAGGACGCCCGACCTCGTACCCACGCTTGCAGTACTGGGCGCGGCCTCGGAAGGGACCATGATCATTGAGAATGCGGAGCATGTAAGGTACAAGGAAACAGACAGGCTGCATGCAATGACAGTGGAACTAAAGAAAATGGGCGTTGACATCACCGAGGAAAAAGACAGGCTGGTAATCAAGGGCGGGAGGATAAAGGGAGCAAAGGTGCATGGCTGGGATGACCACAGGATAGTGATGGCCCTTGCAGTTGCGGGCCTGGTAGCGGGTGAAACAACGATTGATTCAACGGAGTCTGTTGGCATCTCGTATCCCGGCTTCTTTGATGACCTGAGGAAGGCAGGCGCTGCGATTTCATAAACTCCTCGCAGGAAGGCTGAACTATCAGGAAAGGATAAGAAAAACTATGGATATTATCTGAAATTATGAAATCATATGCAAAAAGAAAAATTGCCGATAGATGGCAAAAAGAAGGAATCGCCCTTGATCATTCGCAGAAATATGAAGAGGCAATAAGAAGCTACAACCGTGTCATCAAGATAGATCCGGAACACACAGATGCATGGTTCGGTAAGGGACGTGCCCATCACAGTCTCGAAAGATATGAAGAGGCAATAAGGTGCTACGACAGGGTAATCAAGATTGATCCAAAAAGCAATGAGGCATGGCTCTGGAAAGGATTTGCCCTTCGCGGCCTGGAAAAATATGAAGACGCAATCAGATGTTTTGATAAAGCAATCGAGATCGATCCTGACGGCGCTGATGTCTGGTACCTGTGGCACAGCAAGGGATTGATTCTTAATATTTTAGAAAGGTACGAAGAGGCGACAGGATGTTTTGATAAAGTGTTTGAGATATACCCCGGATATGCGGATGCATGGCTCTGGAAGGGACAAACCCTGCACAACCTGAAAAAATATGAAGACGCCATAAAATGTTATGATAAAACAATCGAGATCGACCCGGGGCTCACAGAGGCGTGGTGCAACAAAGGGATCATTCTTATTATTTTAGAAAGATATGAAGATGCAATAAGACTATTTGATAAGCTGAACAAGATAGCTCCGGATGATGCATATGTCCTGAGCAACAGGGGACTTGCTCTTCACAGCATGGAAAGGTATGATGAAGCGATAAAATGTTATGATAAAGTAATCGAGGTCGATCCGGGATATTCTGATGTATGGTACACAAGAGGGCTCCTTTTTCATACACTGGAAAAATACGAAGAGGCCATAATTTGCTACGATAAAGTAATTGATATTGATCCGGAATTTGCGGATGTCTGGTGCGGAAAAGCGCTGGCTCTTCATTCCCTGAAAAAACATCATAAATATTGAAGTGAGATATGCCGGTGAATAAATTTTACATATATGATGCCGCCACTGCCGGGATCGAGTGGCTGAAAAGGCAGGATCCGGTCACGGTTAAAGACATCTCAAGGTCGATACAGGCATTAAGGTTATGGAATGAAGATGCTTCTTATTTGATAGGAAAACTTTTATCAATGAAAAAAAGCGCATTCTGGGAAACCGATAAGCCTGTTCCTGATTCATCAAGAGCATGCAGCGCGCTTGCAGGATGCGGAATTGTCCAATCAGAAACAATTCAGTGGATTCTCGGCCAACAAAA
>DATCUE010000089.1:0-2860 GCA_036567605.1 Candidatus Methanoperedens sp.
TTATATTAAAAGGTATTTGTGAAAAATGTGTGAGTGCTATTTTTTATGGAAAAACTTAAAACCGTAAATGAATTTTGGTATCTCGACTGCGGTTATTTTTTCTATCATGCCGGGAATGCCGTTGAATGAAGGCTTATTAAGGAATATTTTATTGTATTCCTCATCTTTTAAATCCCCCAGATCAGGATTTGTGTCGGTAACATAGCCTGCATTTGCACGGACCTTCTTGCTTTCAGCCGATAAGCCTGCACCTTTATCCCTGCTTGATTTTCCTTTGATTTTCCCATCGTCGTAATACTTTTCAGGCGATTCAATTCCCGCTTTTTTGGCTTCGTCTATCAGATTGTTATATTCCCTCAATACCCAGCCTATCTCCGAATGGTTCTTATATCCCACTTCGTATCCCAGGTCATATATCTTCTTTGCGAGTAACTCCCTATCTTCCGTTTTAGCGGTAATGACTTTCAGCCCCCTTTACTTTTTTATTGTTTTATGTACCTTAATTCCCCTATCTGTGAATTCAATGCCGTGCATATCACAGTCATGTTTCGTTCCACGCATTTTGATTATCTGCATCGCCCTTACCATACTTCCTTTATCGAGGAAATTATGGAGAAAGATAACGCCGTGTGAAGCGAATTGTTCAGTGGTGTATGCATTAGGTTCGGTAAGCTCTGACAGTAGCACCGTGGTGCAGCCAAGACCCTTAAGGTTTCGGATGAACCTGCTTATCGACCTTTCTTCCTTGGCGGTATCCTGTGCTGTGAACCTGATCGCTGAAAGCGAATCGATCACTAATCTCTTGATAGCATACTGCTTGACAAGAGTATCCACGTTCTTGAACACCGAATATGGCGTAGGAGGGGCATTATGGGGGGAGTCGGTGGACTGCTGGTCATAATTTGGAGTGATATAATTTGAAATTTCATCATAGTCCCCGTAATTCGCAGTCGGGCCGATGTCTAAGAAAAACAGCTTTTTTTTCTTGATAAGTTCTTCTATCTGCAGGTTGTACCGCGACATATCCTCGATAATTGTGCCGATGCTCTCACTTAATGCAATATACCCGCCCGCTTCGCCTTCAAGTGCCCCTGCGACAAGGAACTGGACGCCGAAGGTGGTTTTTCCGCTGCCTGGAGATCCGCTGACAAGATATTGCCTCTCCTTAAGAAGCCCTCCTTCAATGAGCGGGTCGAGCCCTTCGATTCCTGTTTTTATTCTCATATGGACCTCGTATTTTATAAATGATTATTGTTTAAAACAAGGAATATTGATGAACCTATATAAACAGAGTTGTGAAAGGCGTGTGAATTATATTTAATAATAAGTAACTTCAACACAAGAAAAGGCACAAAAATATAATTACTTTAAATACTAATAATCTAATTATGCTCATTATCTTGATGATGCAAGGAAACATATATGTTTGAGGACTTATCGGAGAAGTTTAAAAAATTTAAAATGCCTGAAGAGTCCCTCCTGAAAAAAATTGAGAAGATCAAAAAGACTTCTGAGACCAGTACGAAGGAGGCCTCTCCTGCAACAATAGCTCCGGATATCTCCGAACAGCTTAAAAAAAGCCAGGAAGAAACTGCCAAGAAAATCGAGGAAATGATAGCTTCAAAATCCGAGCAGATAAATGCCAGTACTGAATCTATAAAAGAATTTGATGTCAAACTGAATAAAATGGAAAGCACTGTCTCGGCTTCCAAGCAGCGCATAGATGAATTTAAAGACAGGCTTGATAAAATCGATGAGAGTCTCCTTGAATTATTGTCATTGTATGAAGTGGTCTCAAGCACCGTAAACCCGTTCGTTGGCGATAAGGGCGCTGTCCCTCCCGAAAAAATAGAAGCGATAGAGAAAAAAATAGAAGTTCTAAGCCAGAAAACGCCTGAAGTTCCTGTGGGTTTCAAAGAGGAATTCGACAATAAATTCAAGACAATCGAGAACAGGCTTGAGGCCCTTACGCAAATAGTGCAGACCGGTCCGCCAAACCAGGATGAACTGATACAAAAAATCACAGAACAGGTTTTTGAAAATCTTAAACCCGTTTTAGAACAGGCACGGCCAAAAAATACAAATCCTCCCGTGAAACAGGGTCAAATGGCACAGGCTGTTCCTCCCGCATCGGCAGCCCCAATACCGCAATATTCTGAAAATAGCAACGATGCGAAGCTGTCCTATCTGGATAACAGGGCTGAGACCTCGATCATCCTTCTTAACTGGATAGAATTCCTGCTTGAAAAAGTGGGGAGGAATAATCTGGCCGAAATCCTCGAATATTATATTGAAGTGGGCTGGATAAGCGAAGATGTCTCTTCAAAGATGATGACCTATGCCAACGGAATAGATTATTATGTGGAAAGGCCCACATGGAAGCTGCTCCCCGAAGATCATGCCAAATCCCTGATGTTCATCGAACAACTGACAGGAAAGAAAATAGATAAAAATATGCTTTCAAGGCTCGAGAGGGATGTGGAAAAGGTCATCCGCGGGAATGAGATTTATACGGCATAACCCGTCGGGATTTTGTTTTCAAAAGATTAAAATTCAGCTAATGGACAGGATTGACTGGATAGTGTCCACGTATGCCCGACAGGGCATACGTGTGCGCGGAGTCGAGAACCCGCAGGGTTTCGCAGCGTGGTTTCGCGCAAAATCAGAACAGTTTTGTTATAATAATATCATATGACTTCGGATCAAGCAGCATGATCAACCGTCCTGATTTGCCGTTCCCGAACGCGAGGTCGGTGGCAAGTACGAATTCGACTTTCCCCGCGATCTCTTTCATCAGGGACTCTGCAATCTGTACTGATGTGCCTGTCCTGAACGCCGGAGCTTCGAGGTATATCGGAAT
>DATCUE010000090.1:0-22859 GCA_036567605.1 Candidatus Methanoperedens sp.
TCCTCGAATACAGAACGGCTTTAACCAGACTGTTCCTGGGCCAGCCCCTTTTTCCCCAGAAGTAAACGATAATGGGCCCAATAAAAAACGTATATATTGAAAAAAACAATAATACAAAAAAACCTTCTATATAAAATCCTAGTTTATAAAAAAATCCCAGTTTTTCTACTTCTTGAGAAATTATATCAAACTGTTCCAGAGTTCCTTTTTTTCCATCACGAGAAGTTGACAATGTCGCAGTGTCCCCTTTAAGATTGCTTCCGCATTTTTCACAAAAACTCAGATCATCCGGATTTAAGGCTCCACATTTACTACAATACATTATACCACCAATTTATCTTAATAAAATTGATGATTTATTAATATTTGGATTCAAGAAAAAGCAGGGGAAGATCAGCTTATGTATCCCAGGTCCTCTTCTTTTCTCTTCTTTTCCTGAACATCCTTCATGAACTTCTTAAAGCCTTCGTCAAACTTCTTTGCCTCTATCTCAATCTTGCTCAAATCAACGCTGATACCGAGAAGCTCTGAAACTTTTTTTATTCCTGCATGGCATGCTTTTATATCCAGTGCTTCGGGAAAGGCAGTCTCGCTCAACAGGGCTATTCCTTTTATTCCTTTTCTTAGTGCATACTCAATTACAAGCCCATTGACCCCGCTGATTCTGAGGCTCCCCTGTGCTGTCTTTACTTCTTTGCTTTCTAAAAATTGCAGAAGCTCAGGCGAGGTTGCGACCCCGAATACTTCCGGTTCTTCGATGTATTGCCTGACCTGCGTTGCAATCACCGTATAAATTATATCAACCCCGAACAGTTTTGCAGCTTCAACTATTTTCTCAGCGAGTTCATTATCCTTTGTGTTATAGCCGAACTGGGTTTCACCCGAGAACAATATGATATTTTCATCCTGCGAGTAGTAGAACTTAAAAGGGCTTATGTCCCTGTCAACAGGCACTACCAGCCCTTTTTCGAAAAATGCTATTGAAGGTGAAAGATAAGGCATGGGAATATCGGCGAATAATTCAGGTTTTAAAAATTCTATAAAATAATTAACTGTGTTTTTTGCGACCATCCCCATCCCAGGAAGGCCGACTAACATGCGGGGATTTACCAGTTCCGGTTTCTTAAGAATTCTCAACTCCATATGGAATATGTCACCATCTTCCTGTCAAGCCTCATATCCGCGGGGTCATCTTCCACATCAAAATGCGGGATACCATATTCATCGTTCATCTTTGAAACAATAGTATCAAAGTCCGACCCTTCCATCAGTTCCATAATAAGCACAACAACAGGTCCTATTATCATGTAGTCGCAGAACCACTTATGCAGGATAAGGTCTATACCGTTCCCGACATAATTGCGGAATACATCCTTATAATACATCTCACTTTTACAGCAATCAAGATAGTATAACTGGTATAGTTTTTTGCGCTGTTCTTCAAATCCTTCCTTCATGGCATCGGTAAAATAACTCACATCATCGCTCAGGCTAAGATGCCTTCCATATCCTGCATGGGTTTTCAGGTACACAAAATCTTCATTCGCGAGGGTTTCACGCCATAGTTCCTGAAGGTTGCCATAGTAATTCCGGCCAAGGATGAGCCGCATTCGTGCTTTTATTCTTCCTTCTTTATAATCGAATGATTTCTGGTATTCCTCCAAACCCCGTTTACTCTCAACTATCCTGAAACCTATCTGCCTCAATCTTCGTCTTGCCTCCAAAAAAACCTGATGATCGAAATTTGTACCCAGCGGGTCAGGTCCTATAAGGAGGGTTCCATTGAATGTTCCCCCGTTAAACAGCATATCGTATCTGGGGGCAGTACGGTTTGGGTACATGAGCGTTTTGTTTTCTTGATATTAACTATTAACAACTATTAACATGAAGGAAACTACCACCCTCTCGCCTGCAGTACTTCCTTCTCTGTAAGATTCCTGATATCAATCCCTTTCATGGCTCCGCCGAGCCCTTTTGATATCTCGGCAAGAACTGCGGGATTATCATAATTGTTCACGGCTTCAACTATGGCTTTTGCCATTTTTTCAGGATTCTCTGCCTTGAATATCCCCGAGCCCACAAAAACACCGTCAGCGCCAAGGCGCATCATCAGTGCCGCATCTGCCGGGGTCGCTATCCCCCCGGCTGCAAAGTTAACGACCGGAAGCCTTTCGAGTTCTGCCGTCTCTTTTACAAGCTCGATGGGCGCTTCAATTTTGCGCGCCACTGAAACAAGTTCTTCGGTACTTTTACCCTTGAGTTCACGGATTGCGCCCATAATGGCCCGCATGTGCCTCACCGCCTCTTTCACATCACCCGTTCCTGCTTCGCCTTTTGTCCTTATCATGGCCGCGCCTTCGTTAATCCTCCGGAGAGCCTCGCCCAGATCCCGCGCGCCGCAAACAAAAGGTATGGTGAACCTGTTCTTGTCTATATGAAACATCTCATCCGCCGGCGTCAATACCTCGGATTCATCCACCATATCTGCACCGAGCGCTTCAAGTATCTCGGCCTCAACAAAATGTCCGATCCTTGCCTTGGCCATAACAGGTATGGTCACTGAATCAATAATCGCTGCAACTACCTGCGGGTCGGCCATCCTGGCAACACCGCCTGCTTTCCTTATATCGGCGGGTACTGCATGAAGGGCCATCACGGCAACCGCCCCGGCTCTTTCCGCGATCTGCGCTTCCTGCGGGGTGGTAACATCCATTATCACGCCGCCTTTTTGCATCTTCGCAAAACCACGCTTTAAGAGTTCAGTACCGTGTCTTAGATTTTCAAGCTGCATAAGTGGACTTCTTTCATTATGATATTAGATATTATACTTTACGCCGTTTATTGATATATATAACGTCCTGATTTTTTCTTATTCCTAAGTCCTTATTTCCATCGTCTTTATTCATTTATCCTCTGGATTTTTAAATTCTAAAACAATCCTTGATATCAAAACAACAATCAGGAAACTTATTGCAAGATGTATTGTCCTTGTTCCGCCCAAATCCCGATTTATGAGACATAATCATTACGCATAGGATTCAAGCCATATAACTTTTACCAGGCAAAAAAATTTAAAAATCCCGCCTCCCAGACTCGAACCGGGGACTTCGCGGTGCCTGCGCGTTAATGTGTGCATCCTGCACATGACCATACTACAGCCGCGCACTCTAGCCACTGAGTTAAGGCGGGATTGCCTTTCAATATGCACAAATATACTTAACCCTTTTCTTTCATGGAGGCGATAAATTAAAGTCACCACATGATATTTAGTCCCACTACCAGGGCGCGTGGCCTAGACCGGATATGGCGGCAGCCTCCTAAAACACTGGAGCAAGCTGTAGGTCGGGGGTTCAAATCCCTCCGCGCCCGCTTCTGTCTATTTCACCTCAAGCCCGGCCCTTATCACTTTCATGATGCCGTGGTCTCCCATCCAGAAGTTCCTGGTTTCAAGAAGCCTTATTCTTTTCTTATAATACGGCGCATCAAGCACCAGGGTCTCGTACTCGCCGCCCTCGCCCATGATATGAATCCCGTACTTCCTGTTAAGCGCCTTCAGGTCTTCTATTGTCTTTTCATCAAATCGCCGCCCGAGCCATGATTCATCAAGTCCGCCCGCAGCGACCTTGACCATCCTGATATCCATGCAGCTTATCATCTCCCGAAGCAACGGTTCAGGCTCACTATGCCATAGAGGCGCATACATCGCGATCCTCAGTTCATCGCAAATGCGCCGTACCCTTGATGCCTGGTATTCGGATTCTATGGCCCCGACGGCAACACCGTCAACTTTCACACTGCGCAGCGCATTTTTAAGGTCTTCGAGTTCCTTTTCCTTCTCGCCTGAAGAAGGCATGGAAGTCAGGGGGATATCGCACGCCTGTGAAATAAGTCCTGTAATGTGGATGTTCGCAGAATGGAACATATAAGATTCTTCATTCTCGGGCATTATCGTAACAAGGTCTGTAACCTCATGACCTTCCTGCAATGCCCTGCATATTGCAAAAGAGGAATCCTTGCCTCCTGATATAAGCGCAGCAAGCCTCATGCTTCTCTGGGCTTTTTCTTGTCTTTTCCGCCTTCAATCCCTTCAACATCCACCACATCAAGCGGGACGTTCTTTAAGGCCTTGCCTATAGTGGATTTTGCAATCCTTGCAGCGTGTTCCTCGCTCTGTGCATCATAGACTTTCATTTCCAGAAGGATGCCCACAAGAGCGGTGCCGGCTGCCATGAAAACGCTGTCAAAAGCCTCTTGGCATGAAGGGCAGCTTGTCGTTCCGACCTCGATCTCCACGAAATTCAGATCCGGATTGAGCAGTTTTCCGACTTCTGATATGGCTATATTCATCGCATCTTCAACACTTTCTACACTTTTCACAAGCCATGCAGCTTCAAGAGTTACCAGAAAATTTGCCATTTGATTATTCCTCTTTTAAATTGTAAACAGGTTTTCGTCCGTTGCCTTAAATATCCCGAGTCTTACGCCCGCGTCAAGCCACGCATGCCCGTAACTGAAACAGGCAAGGGCATTAACAAGGTCTCCTTCTTTCATGAACAGCAGGCCGTCATCATAATAAGATCTTGCCATTGTGGAAAAATCATCCGAGACTTTTCTTAAATGAGAACTTTCCTGCGGTGCGATATCAAAGGATGACAGGGCTTTTTTCAGCAGGCTCTCGTATCTCTTTACTTTCTCATGAAGGACAGCAGGCTTATTCATTCTGGGTTATAATGCTTATAAAGATATGTAAAGATTATGTCGAGACTTTATAGATGGAGGCAAAAATTAACATCGCAGGGTATATGTGTATGCGGAGTCTTAGAGAACCGCTGATTTTGAGATTATGGAGTCTTAATTATGGACAGTTTATCGCTAATCACAAGAAATACTGAAGAAATAGTCACAAAAGAAGAGCTTGAGGCTCTGGTTAATTCAGATAAACAGCCTTCGGCTTATGTAGGATACGAACCCAGCGGGAAGATTCACATGGGCCATGTGCTCACAGTGAACAAATTACTTGACCTCCAGCAGGCAGGTTTTAAGATAACGGTGCTGCTTGCTGATATCCATGCTTACCTCAATGAAAAGGGAACCATGGAAGAAGTGAGGAAAATCGCAGAATACAACAAGAGATGTTTTATCGCCCTCGGCCTTGATGAAAAAAAGACGAATTTCGTCCTGGGCTCATCATACCAGCTCAAACCCGAATACATGCTCGACGTACTGAAACTTGCTCGCAGTACCACACTGAACAGGGCGCGGCGCAGCATGGACGAGGTGAGCAGGGATGCAGAGAACCCCAAGGTATCACAAATGATATACCCCCTCATGCAGGCGCTGGATATTGCCCATCTCGGCGTGGACGTGGCAGTAGGCGGCATCGACCAGCGAAAGATCCACATGCTTGCGCGTGAAGGGCTGCCCGAGCTTGGATTCGGCGCACCTGTGTGCATCCATACACCTATCCTCCTCGGTCTTGACGGCAAGAAAATGTCCTCGAGTAAAGGTAATTACATTTCCGTGGACGACACTCCTGAGGATATAAAAAAGAAGATGAAAGGGGCGTTCTGCACCGAAGGCGAAGTCAGGGATAATCCCGTGTTAAGCCTTTTTAAGTTCCACATCATGCCGCGATATCCTGAGATAGTTGTAAAACGCCCTGAAAAATACGGGGGGGACCTGCGTTATGAAAGTTACGAGAAGCTTGAGTCCGATTTTGCTTCGCGCGCGCTTCACCCCATGGATCTTAAGGCGGCGGCTGCCGTGTATATGAACGAGATACTCGAACCTGTAAGAAAGCTGATGAAGGTGGAATGATTGATCACGCATATAGTTCTTTTCAAGTTGAAAGACCAAAGTCCAGGGAATATTGAAAAAGCGAGAGATGTTCTTTCGGGTATGAAAGGTAAGATAATTCAAATGCGTCATCTGGAGGTCGGCATTGATATTCTCCATTCCGAGCGTTCTTATGACATTGCACTCATTGCAAAATTTGATGTACTAAAAGATCTGGAAGCATATCAGAAGCATCCCGTTCATACTGAAGTATTAAAATATATGACATCTGTCAGGGAATCATCAATAACTGTGGATTATGAGTCACAATAGATAAAAATATGGAAATCCCGGATTTCCATCCTGGGAATTCCGACCTACTTTTCCTGCTTTTGGCGAAATAACAGATACATCAGTGCGATTGTTGAAAATACCGGAATTGCCAGTGTCTGGAATTCTGGAATTGATGTTTGCGAATTAATTGACGACATTTGTGTCGTTTGAATGTTTGTTGTTGTGAATGAAGTACCCGATGGCTGTGGTTGTGTTGGTTGGGTTTCAGTTTGTGAGAGTGAAATTTCTGGTTTTGATAATGAACTGCCTGACGGTAACGAATTACCAGATGTTGACGGATTGCCTGATGGTGTTTCAGATGGGGTTGCTTGAGCACGGGGCAGTGCTGGCGAAGTATCTGCTGGTGCTGGTTCAATATATTCATCAGACTTCTGATCTGTGTATTCGAGGCTGTTTCCAAGAGTCTGTGGACTGCTGGAAAGCAGAAATATGATTGCAGCAACGGCTAAGAACAGGCCTGTTATCAATCCCATATACTTGATTTTCATATGGCTCACTATCCTTTTTAAATTTATATTGCTTAGTAAACATATTGTTTTATTTATCATAACCTTTATGAAAGTTCTGCTTTCCAAACCTTTTTGTTTACATACTATATGTTTAGGGCTATATGAGGGCGGTAATCCCATTTAAAAAAAATAATGCCAAATCCAGATTATCGTCTCTTCTCCTTGAAAAAGAACGCGAGGAGTTCGCGTTATCCATGCTCAATGACGTGGCAGGGGCACTTCTTAAGTCCGGATGTTTTGATGTAATCGATTTACTCTCGACATCGATCGTCGAAGTTAAAGGAGTTAATATCGTACTAACAGAGAAGGGTTTAAATGAAGCCCTCAATGAATATCTACAGAAAATGACCGCTCACTCAATAAACGAGCCTGTTTTGGTAATCATGGCTGACATACCGCTTGTTTCACCAAATAACATAAAGGATATTACCTCTTCATCCTGCGAAGTCGTTATCGCGCCCGGAAGAATGGGAGGCACCAATGCATTGTTTATACGCGATCCTTCAAGTTTCCGCGTTGATTATTATGGAGCAAGTTTCTTAAAGCATCTTGATATCGCATCCAGGAACGGCCTTGAAACGGAAGTTTTTGACTCTTTCAATATAAGCACTGATATCGATGAGGTCGCCGACCTTGCCGAAGTTTTGCTTCACGGGAAAGGACTGGCACACTGGTACCTTGTAAAACATGGCTTTAAGATCGCAGAGAAAGGGGGAAGGGTAGGGATAAAGAAAGAATAATGAATCATGCTTAAATAAGAACAAAAAAAATCAGGAGGTTTATGTGGATTTATTTGGTATATGCTTTCATCGCCAGCATTTCATCCGTCGTGGGGGGACTGCTGCCTGTTTACACCAGGCTGAAAAATGTCCGCACAAACTATTTGATCGGATTCGCAGCCGGCGTCCTGATTTCCACTGCGGTCTTTGAGATGCTTCCTGAAGCGTTGGTGGAGTCCAACGTTGGGATTGTAAATCCGCTTGCCCTGGGATTTTTTTCACTTTACCTGGTTGAGAAGAGCGTGATGATACATGCCTGCAAAGAAACCGAGTGCAATATACACACCGCAGGCTGGGTGGGCATGATAGGCCTCGGGATGGAAAGCATACTTGACGGGATCGCCATCGCGGTCGGGTATATTACACAGCCGGCTCTGGGTCTTATCATTGCGTTTGCAGTGGCGGTGCATGAACTTCCCGTGGGTTTCTCTACAAGCGTTATAATGATGCGTTCGGATTTTAACAGGAAAAATACGCTTATAGCATTATTCATAACCTCATTCCTGACTGTTGCAGGCGCTTTGATAGCGGGTTTTTTCCCGCAGGAATATTTCGGGATGATACTTGCCTTTACAGCAGGCACTTTCATATATATCGGTGCAAGCGACCTTTTACCCACAGCCCATGACAGGATTAACTGGTTCGTGGTAATAAGTGTTATTTCCGGCGCTGCTATTGTACCTTTTATTGAGTATGTCCTCGGGATTTAGAAGCAATAAAAATCTGTACCTTTATGCCTGTTTTCTGCTCTTCGAAGCCGCCACGATCAATGGAAGTGTAATTGTTGCATCGGAGTACACTGTTACTGACCGGGCATTCTCACCGACTTTTCCCCATGAGCGCGCTTCATCAAGCGTTGCGCCCGATAGTCCCCCGGTTTCCGGCCTGTCCATGGTGAGCTGTATCGCATAATCAAATGATCTTGGCGTAACGAGCATTGACTGGAGGATGAAGTTCTTCGGCACGCCACCGCCCACTATCAGGACGCCTGCCCGTTTTGCCTCATAGCACCTGTCTATCAATCCTTTCATATCGGCAAACGCATCCACATTCAATGGCTTTGTCTGCCTGTATAACCATGCCTGAAGGCCGATTATGGAATCCTGGATCGCAGGGCAGTAAACGGGCACGTCCATGTCGTATGCGCTCCTGAGAATGGAGTTCTCGTCATCAAGTTTTCCCCCGATGTGAGAAAGGAATTCGCTAATAGAGAGAGCACCGGGAAGCTCTTTGAACATCGGCTGGAGCATTTCCTCAAGTCTTGAAAAATGTTCTTCAGGCAGGAAAACATCGTATATCCGGTTTATGGCATTGTGTTTTAGCTCAACGTCATCGGTGACATCGGTTCCTTTGTAATGGTGGAGCCCCAGGGATTCTATGATATCATGAACGAGATTTGCACCTGTAGTGACAACGATATCGATCTCCCTCTCCCTTATGAGATCGCTCACGATCTGCCTCATACCCGCAGGAACCATCGCTCCGGCAAGCCCGAAAAACTTCGTGCATTCCCTGTCATTTATCATTTCCCTGTAAATCTCAACGGCCTCACAGAGCCGGCCTGCCCCGAAGGCGCAGTTACTGAAGGAGCCGACGAGCTGACTCACTGTCATGTCATCTGTTATTTTTACAGGTATTATGGGTCTTTGCAGTTCCTTTTTCATCTGAAACACTTCACACAGGAAAGGATAATGTCTTTTTCGCGTGTTAAATCTTGCGCAATCTCAAGCCCGCTTTTTAAATTATCGGCATAATAAATATTATTTGCAACAAGCGGTCGCATCCTTCCACCCACGAGGATTAAAGCCTGAAGTTCGTCCATATGCTTATCAATAAATCTCGTGACATCATCAGGCGGAAGCCCTTCGCACACCTCTTTTGCTTCTTCCCCGAGCACCATGACTATCCGTTTACCATGCGCCTTTGAAAATAAGAGCGCCTTTTCGGCAGTCCTGATATCCAGCCCCGAGTTTGAATTATCTATCAACGTTCTTCCAGCAAGGGATATTTTTTTCATTCGCCCTTCAGCTCCCCCGAATTCGCGGATTGCGCGTTCGATAGTTTTTTCATCGATACCCATAGCCAGGGCGGCTGCGGTTGCGCATACGAATGCCGTTTTATACGAGGTTATATCATAATCCGGATTTTCTCCTATCGTTATCCTGCCTTTTTTCCTTCCAGGATAATAAGCAATCGTCCCCCCTTTACTGCTTATTTCCTCATAATAGACATTGCATGAGGCGTTAACAGAATCTGAAAATGAAACGATGTTGACATCCCTCCTGCATGCCCCGAAAGTTCTTAAAGCATCATTGTTTATCACAAGGGAACTTCCTGGTTTTGCATTGAGTATCATCTGGCGTTTTGCATCACTTGCCATCTTTTTATTGTTCGCGATACCGTAATCACCTGCTATCGTGGTTATGATGCCAATATCTGCACAACCTGTTCCCCCGAGTGAGATCTCAAATATAAGGACTTCTGGTTCGCTCCGTGCTTCCTCTATCGCATCAAACGCCGGGAGAATACTTGCAGGGGTGATGCTCAAACCCTTTTTTATTATCTTCCCTGTGCTCCAGTCCTTCACACCCTGGCTTGTATGTGATACTACTTTTTTCTCCCCTGATAAAATCCCAGCCAGAAGAACAGCCGTGCTTGTTTTTGCCTTGGTACCCGTTATTTCAATAATTGTTTTATCTTTCAGGTCATATCCCGATAATATTTGACCCGCTGCTGCATGATGCGAAATAACAGGTATTTTATTGTTATTTGCTTCGACAAGCATGGGATAATCGGGATCAAGATGCACCGGGGCGATAAGGACATCAAAATCAGTCGCATGAAGGATGTCCCGGGAAATCCTGATACCTTCGTTTTCAAGGCCTGCCTGCGCATCGGGATTCAGTGTCCCGTATACATCGATACCTGTTACCGAACCGGCGATGCCATTTAATTTCCGGGCTAAAACTATGCCGCCGTGTGTCAGGTCAAGCACTGCGACCCTGGATGAGCCTTTTATCAGCATCAATTCGATGCAAGAGCTTCTTTTGCCCTCTTGTAAGCAAGTTCGGCTACAAGTTCATCAATGCCGAGAGGATCTGAATATATAAGTCCCACATCAGTGCCGTCAAGTTTTATCGTGGTTTTCCTGGAATCCCTGCTGATGCCGAGTATCTGGGGTATGTCCTCCATCGTATGGACGCCGTGCGCCAGGAAAATAGGCACTGCCACTATGGTTGAGACCCCCGTACCCTTGAAAGCTTCAAGACCTTCTTTCATGGTCGGCGTGTTCATATTCATAAAACCCGTCCTGACAACCACGTTCTTGTATTTTTTCGCAATTAAATTCGCCACCCCTGTAACGACTTCCTTATTATGCGGGTGCTTGCTCCCATGCCCGAGTGCCAGTATTCCGATTTTTTCGCTCATAAAAATCCTCGTTTAATCGTGATAATTGATTGGGGTTTTCTATAGTAGTGGGTTCTTATAATCCTTTTGATACTTGAATTGATATGGATCCAAGCAGAAAGGATAAAATACTGACAGGATATCTAAGACAGTGCTCCCAAGGGGCCGTAGGGTAGCCTGGTCCATCCTTCATGCTTGGGGTGCATGAGACCTGAGTTCAAATCTCAGCGGCCCCATTAAATTTATGGGGTTATATATAGAAACCCCAAAATGACCGCATTGTAAATTCGTTTAGGTATTAAGTCGCTATTTCGGCCAGATAAGAAGATTTGGGGCGGGGCATGCCCTAGAACAGGAACCATGCCGAATTTTGATGACCTCGTAATCGAAAAAGAAGTTATGAAAAGTCAATAATCTAAATATAAGAGGTTTTTCCAGAAGATAATAAAATGTCTCAACAAAAAAACAAAGAGATGAACATAATTGTTCATCTCAACTATCAATATCTATATTTTATTTCAGTTTAATTTATCTTAGTAGCGTCGTATAACTGTCCATCATTAATGATATCAGGATCACCACATCCATCACTTTGATCGTGAGGTACCTGGACAAATACACTACCTTTGGTTACTCCACCTTTTCCATCATCGGCGACAAATGAAACCTCATACACTCTCCCATTTCCTTTTCCAGAGCGCTCAGATCTAATACTGGCAATGTCGGTTCCAATTCCTTTTGCATCTGGTGCTTTATCACCGCCAGCCCCTCCGATTGAAGAGGTTGGTTCGTCGCTGGTAATACCAGTAATGGTGATAGTAACCAAGTCGCCGTTTGGATCTGTAACACCTACAATATTTATGTCAACAAATTTGTGGTCGGATGTCAAGAGACAGGCTTTACTTGGCTGTGCT
This sequence comes from Candidatus Methanoperedens sp., assembly GCA_036567605.1. Lineage (GTDB taxonomy): Archaea > Halobacteriota > Methanosarcinia > Methanosarcinales > Methanoperedenaceae > Methanoperedens. The sequence goes on from DATCUE010000090.1 coordinate 11,740, forward strand.
CCAGAAACATCTGGCGGCTGGTTGGGAGTGAAAGTAGCGTCATCGCTGTTTCTTACTATCGAAGTCCCTTCAGTACATGTAACAGTTGTTGTAGCTGTGAAGGTAATGGTCTTAGGATCATTTGCACCAGCTGGAGCGGCGACAGTTGCCATGTTGGCAGGATCAATTCCTACTGTCCAACCATCACCAGGAGCCGAAGCTGTCCATCCAGTAGAGTACACAGGGAAGAATGGATCTGGTATTTGCAGATAATTATCCAGATCGAATGGTGTAAATGGTGCAGTTTGATCAGGAATATCTGCAATATCAGGGCCTTCGTACACTATCACAGATGTCGAATCTTCGGCGCTTACAGTGACAGGTTCATCTGTCAAAGTTGTTACCGTCAGCAAAGCTCTATATGTATGTGTGCCGACCATATCTGACTCGAAAGTTTTGGTATATGTTGCCTCCCCCATGAAGTCTTCCAATACAACTGTATCTTTGAGAATGCCGTCCTCGAAGATCTCAAGCTCACCATTTACTGGGAATCTTTTAACCGAGTAATCAACCCTTACAGGGACACTGGTTTTAAAGGCACCACAATCAGAGTCCATAATATCTACTTTTACTTCAACCGGGAATATAGTTCCTTGAAGGATTAGAATAGCCCAATCAGTATTCAGTTCTTTAGTCCATTGATAAAAGCTTGGCCATGCCCCGTCTAACTGCTGATTAGAAACCAGATAATCAGTATAGTCATTATTCCAGTCAAACGTCCCATCAGGAAGAGGTATCGTTCCTATGTCAAGCAGGTCCAGTCCTTTGAACACGCCATACATGGCATAGTAATTGCCCTTATTACCATCCCACTCGGAGTTGGGCACTCCCCATCCATTATTGATGTAATCAACAGCAGCTATAACTCTTGGTGTTGCTTTTGTGTCGCCAACGTAGTATTGTTCAATCAATAATGCTCCAGTCTTAGCGATATTAACCATATCACAACAATACGTATATCCTGATCCGCCGGAGTCATCATTCTGGACGTTGTCTATCCAGATGTTCAATTCTGTCTTAACAAAGGGTGGAGCGATTATCCCCCATTGTTCAGCTGCAATGAGACCAAGCACAGGCCACTGGGAGACCGAATTATCACTATTGCCGTAGTTTGCATAATATCTCCAACCACCTCTCGCACTGCCCATGTAAGCGTCATTCTGACCGAACGCAACATAGTCCACTGTATCATTCATGACATCCTTGTATGTTCTACCTGTTTGACTGCCAGTTGTCACAACTCTGTCTGGTGTATTGCTGCCGACGATCGCAGTCATTACTATACCAGTATTATAAATCGAACGAATTATGTTATAGCTGAAGTATACTCCAATTCCATTCCCATTTGCATCAACGTCTGGCTGCCCGGGTACACCAACCGTTGACAAATTATTTGCATATCTGAAGATATAGTCAAATCCCTTTTCCACATTCGTTGAGTATGCTGTCCCCCCTCCAGGGAAGTGCCCCTCATTTTCAAAGGCTAACACTGCCTCAGCAGTTTGTGCGATTAAGTAGTCAGGATCCGATCCAATAGGTCCGAATGAACCGTCACTGTTCTGATTGGTTGCCAAATAAGCCAGACCGTCAGCTATTGCTGCATTGATCTCTGCTTCCGTAGCTGCATTAGCTGCTGGCATTACTGCCAGAACACTCGAAATAATTACAACTATTAATAAAATTGTAATGCATTTCCGATTTTTTCCATTAACCATTTCCTTTAACCTCCTCTATTTTTTAAATGGCGACAAAACTCAAATGTCGTCTTGATACACTTACCATAATACCATTCCTGGCAAATCCCTGTGCATCTCGGATTTTAATTATGGTTTTATTAAAAAATTCTAAGAGCAATACTATTGCAGGCTATTCCCAGTTCAGTCATTCCAACACCATGAATCAACGATACCTCCCACAAATACCGTTTTTTGAGCCATTAATTCATATGTTTCACTTTACCAGTATAATAATTTTTTGAATTTTTTTAATACATAATAATAATTATTTGAGTTTAATTTTTCTGGAGAATCAATCATGATTTGCAGGAAAAAGGCGCCAAAATCTAGCTTCGCGAAATTTTTCCTTCTTTCTTAAAAAATAGGGTAAATTCGAGGGGTAAATTTGGGGGGTAAATTCTATCCCCTTCCCAAATCTTACCACTCAGCGAGCTTCTGTAAACTTCCTTTCTCCTTAAATCCCATCGAAACGAGGATGCCAATCAAAAGTACAGCCAGAGAACACGTTTTTTTGACAGAACGACTCGTATATTTATGCAATTTGTCCAAAAACAATGCATTTTTCTTAATTTTGAAAACATCTTCGATAAAGCTTCTAACGCACTTGAAAGATTTCCAATTCGATATCCCCCCATTAAATTTATTTCTTATTATACGCCCCGTAGTTTATGGCTGACCTGTTTTCCCAGTTCGGTCAGCGCATATTTTCCGTCCTTATTTATCAGGAGGTTCTTTGCGACCAGCTCTTCGATGCTTTTTTCCGCACCGACGATACGGGTCGTTTTCGAAATAGCGGCCCCATCCATCGGGCCCTTCGAATCCAGCACTGCAAGTATCTTACCTGCTTTATGGTTGCTTGCAACAAAACCTATCAGTTCTTCCATGTTATCACATCTTAAAATTGACCCTGAATGAGATAACTTTATTGCATGCAAAAACCAATGTAGCTGCGGCGGGCTAGCCCGGGTAACTCGGCGTTACCTGTGACCCGAAACCGTCGATAGCGGGGGGCGAAGCCGGAGGAAGAAGTTTTAACTGTTGCCCAACCCACAGGTTCTACTGTGAAACCCCGTCCTATGGGGCTGGCGTTGGTACAGGGGCTTTTCTTAAGGAAGGTTCTTGTATCTTAATCGCGGAAAACGGTCTAGGCCCGGAAGGGAGCAAACCAGCCGTGAACAACTATCGCTCATGGGGTTGCGGGGCGGAGGCGAGTCTGTGAACCACTGGACAATGGAAGGGACTGCGACCCGAGGCGTGCCTGCTACTTTATAAAACTTAACTTACTCCATCTGATTGCAGGAAGGATTCGAGCGAGCAAAAAGTGTTATATAGCAAACAGGGAATAAGAAAGTACCCCAAGAGCTATTTTTTGGACGCCGATAATTCAGTCCTCGCTGACGAGATAGCCAAGCCCGGTATGGCGCAGGGTTGCTAACCCTGTGTTCCCACAAGGAACTCGGGGGTTCAAGTCCCCCTCTCGTCGCTCCAGTCTTTAAAAACGCTTTTCTTCAATTTCATCAATGTAGCTATCTTAACTACTAAATCCTTATCCGGCTTGCCTCATCCTATTTACAGTCATCAAGCTTTTTATCCGCTGTTTTTGATAAGACGCTATTTTATCACTTAAAGGATGGTCAGGCTTTATTATTAAATGGGTTATCGAGATAATTCTTTAGTTGGGCGGGCTGGGATGGGCAAGTATTGTTTCATCTCCTCAACAAGAGTCCTACTTCCCTCCTTCAGTTTCATACAACATTGAATTCCCTCGAAGGATTATAGTTCTATTCCTCTACCTTACCCATTTATGGCGGCTATTTTAACCGGTTATCTGATTTCCATCAGCCTTCGGTTGATTTTATCAAGATCAAAAGCTTCGGGATCAAAACTGCCGCCTACCCACTCAAGCATATCCTCATGCTCCGGATTGTTTGGGTTCTGAATCGCTTCCAGAAACTCATAATAACCGCCGACTCCGCCGCAATCTTCGGGGGGGCAGGCGCGCTTGCCTTTAAGACAGATGGGGTATTTCTTATCAGGTTCTATTGGCAGAATTTTTTCAACAAGGATTTTATGATTCCAGGAATCGCCGAAATCATAGATATAGGTAAACTTAGCCCCTTCTTCAGAAACCGCTTGGCCTACTTTTACAGTTTTGTCATTTTTCATTTTAAACATATAATCAGGGCTTGGTTCACCATAATGCATATCATTAATAATGAACTCGTGGAGATGGTAGTCATCCCATCCCATGACCACCTGCAAAATTTTGTGAAGCCTGTATAACGAAGTGGCACTTGTAACCTGAATTCTTCTCCAGATCGGCGGTTTGATATCTTCAAGCGTTAACTTCATCTGGTAAACATGAATATCCACAGGCTGTTTTGTTTTAGCCATGTTCGCTTCTCCCTATAACAGGCAATAGCTTCAAACACATTAAAACTTTACTCATAGGATGACAAACAAAAGGTCAGGTTATTTTTTAACTGGGTTTTTGATCGCTGCTCCTATCGCTATGGCCTGTTCAACCCAAGCCATATCCTTCATAACAAGTACTATTTTATCCCTAAGAGGATAGCTCTCTACTGAATTTTTGAGCAGCTCACCATATTTTTGGTTCTTACTTATCTCCACTGTATAAGGCGCGGGGTCTTCAATTAACACCAGATCGTATCCTTTTCTCTCTAGGATCTTCATTACTTTGTTTCTCTCCCCAGCCGTTGGCATTTTGAACCGGTAGCGCTGCTTCTCATAAAATGGCTCAAGTTCCTTGAAAAGCTGCGGATCATCGAAGAAATGCTTGAAATAATAAACGCCATTGATCTTGAAGATGTTGATGCGAGTAGGCTTTTCTGTTAGGTCAAAGGAAGGCATGGATATATATCAGAGCTTGAGGGTGATATTCTTTTTTAGGGCATAAAATGAGGATCGTTTTTGATGGTTTCCAGACATTCGTCTATGGATAAATCGGTAAAAAGTTCAAGCCATTGTCCAGTATGCCTCATGTATGAGAGGCTGAAAAGGTCGTTTCCTGCATATTCCATACGGGCAAATTTAGATTCAAAAAATGGGGCGATACAATTTGGAGCAGAGCAGCAATATTTCGCATTGAAATGAAAGTAGTTGCGGTACCATTTCGCGTAAAAATCCACGATATAGCTGAATTGATAATCTTCAGGCGGAGGCTTGATATAGGTTGGCTTTAGGAAAGAATCAATTAGTTCATTTGCTTTGGATTCTACTTCTGTCTTGATATTTTCTGGAACTTTGGGTTTAGGAGGTTTGGGTGGGAGGAAAAACCAGCCTTTTTGTCTTCGTTTCATAGGGTTATGCGTTTATTGCTCATTGTACAAATACAAGAGCTTCAGCTAACCCAACGAAATAAAAAAATATGGGAGAATCTTGTATCCTCCCTCTTTTCTGATGCGGCCGGTTACTATTTAATTAGACTGGATATCAGTCTGTTCGTGAAATTGTTGTTCGTGGAGTTCTGACCTTTTGCCAGCATTAGATTCATAACAGGCGGGCTAACAGGTATAAAGCCCTTCTGCAACTGCTCTATTATGATATATCTGCCTGCCGGGAGATTATCGAATATCCATCTTCCTTCAGCATCGGTCATTATCTCTTTTCTAATCTGCTTAGTCTCTACACCTGTACCAACAATACCTACCAGACGGATAGTCCAACTCGGCAGACCTTTGCCAGTTGCGGTGTTAATACTGAAGCCTGAAATGCTGCCATTGGTCGGTGTTGAAACAGGAAGTATCTCAAATTCCTGAGTAAAATTTTCTCCAATGCTTGATCTTATGCCGCCCCGATATGTGCCCGCTGGTACTTGCTTTCCTTCATCATTACTCTGATCCCAAGTCCAGGACATTGACTGGCCAGGGTCAAGCGGCGTAATGACATCAAGCGCAATTGGGGTAAAAACCCTCTCTACTGTTTTAGCGTTTTCAACCCGCCAGGGCGCGGAGTTTGGCAAATCTATAGTCTCGGTTCCGTCATTTGTGATAGTGAATGTCACTAACTCTCCTTGATTGTATGCGCTCTTGTCAGTGCTGAAGCTCACTGCTGGAGGTGGTGGCGGAGTAACAGACGGTTGTATCGTATCTATCTCTAAAGTTTTAACAGTGGCACTCATATTAGTTCCATACGCGGCAACAAACGCCGTGTATTTTCCATCTGGAACGTTCTTTCTTGTTAGATGAGGGTTATTGCTGCTCGAACTGCCAGTAAGATTATACAGAGTAAATATCCTGTCAGATGTGTATTTCACAGTAATATTCCCGCTTTCATTAAATTTGAATGTCAGAGCGCGGAACGTGCTGTTTCCATCCTCTATATTTAGCGGATTTGCTCCATAAACGAATCGTGTTGTCACTTTAGATAGATTGAGCGTAGTGTCATTGAACCATAACAGAGCGTTATCTTCTATTTCATTACTGGTGCTGTTGGTCTTAAACGAACCTATTGCTATAAGATAGCCGGGAAATTCAGCTTCATCCCGCACGCTTATGTTATCTGAAATCGTGGCATTGGCTATCATATGATATTGCGCGTACCATTCTGCTTTATATAATCCTTCAACTCCGGAAAAATTTCTATGTTCTGCCAGAATCTGTCTGTCATTTCCGATTAAATTGTTGCTATCAACAATACCAAACTGGACTTCATTAAGACTGCCATCTGGAGCTTTGGCTATATTGGCTGATAGAACCGCCGGATTGGTTTCATTAATAGACGTATTCGGCATTACTTTGAAGTCGGTGATGATCGGGTTTGATGCTAACGATGGTGCTGCCACAATCCAGATCCACATTTGCGAGTCGGTGCCATTAGTATTGCTGGCAATCGCGGTTACATTCCATATACCTAAAGCTGCACTCGTGTTAGTGTAGCTTGCCGAGGTCACGCCATTGTTGGTCTGAACCGGAGTGCCGTTAATGAACCAGGTTATGTTAACGGTCTGGTTAACGGTGATACTGAATGTTCTTGAATCACTCACATTATTTTTCACTGTTGAGGTAATTGGATTGAAATCTGTTATAGCAGGCACACCGGGAGCTATAGTTATATATTCAAACTTCTTGACTATCAATTCCGCTTCTTTGCCATCGGATGGTGGATCTCCAGAGCTGTCGCCATTTGTGTCATAGAGCCAAAGGTTAATTCGAACATTTTCGCTGCCGGGTAGCGGTATATCGCTGCCGGTATAGACCCATGATCCAATCACGGAGTTTCCTTCGAGACTTTGGAAAGCAATACTATTGTTTTCCCAGTTGAAGCTATGAACAGAATCGTTTCCAGTTAAGCTGATATTGAACCTGTACCTGTTGCCTGAATGATCCCATGGCTGAACCACGTATTGCGAATTGTCATTCACGGTTTGGCCCCATTTTGAAAATTCAATGTCCATTTCGCGGTGATTATATTCAGGAGCATCGCTCCATGTGAACAAACCTGCCACTACATTTTTATCCAGCTGATCGATTCTGCTGGCAGTATAAAATTTATATGTACCGTGGCCGAATGATTTTGTTGAATATACTTCCGAGCTATACCATTTCCCCCCGATGTTAACAATCTTCAGGTGTAAGTGACCTTGATTGTCTACCCAAACGCTTTGATCGCTGTCTGAAAAATAATTCAGTCCCGGCCCTACCTGGATTACGCTCGATTTAACTATCCAATCTTCTCCTGAAAATGCGATATGCTTCTCAGGTTTCCTTATTGCCGTAGCGTTTGGAAACGAATCCAGTTCGGATGGGAGTATTTGGCCGCCACTCATTTGCGGAGGATTGTACCCGTTGGGGACCAGGTAAGCTTTGATTATTGTTGCGTATTGATCAGATCCACCAGTAACTATAGTGCAAGTCCAACTGCCATCAGCATTAATAGACGTCAATGGTTGTGCAAATGTAGGCTTGGTCCACCATCCGGACACGTAAATGTAAACCGCGACCTTGTAATCGGCTGGGGTTATATTGGTAACTTTGCCTTGCAGATTGTCGGAACTGCCGTATGGCGGCACATATGTGAACTCAATAGTCGGCGTTGCCGCTCCAGCGATACCTGCAAGCAATAAAATAATCAGCGCTGTTATTCCAAAAGCTATACTGAGGGATTGCCCCTTGCAACTATTATTCATTTTCATTTTACCCACCTTACAAATATATAATGGCTAATTGAATATTTCTAAAACTAAGCCACCGTGTCCGTCAAATTACATGAGCATGATGTTATTTAAGACTTTGCGTTTGTTTTTTTCTTAAACAGTATCGTTCCCGTTAAGAACTGAATAACACGCTCTGCGCTCATTTTTTCCACTGACTCACCAAACTGCAAATTCATAACCTAATTCGTAGGGTTAGTTGCCAATCATGTAAATATGATAGTCTCGGCTAAGGCTCCTAAAAACAAAGAGAAAAAATTTAATTTTGACCCTACGGTTTCAGACCTACTTTTGCGTATTTTGAGGTTCCGTCATCTAGGGAAATTCTTATTCGCCAGGTTCCCACAGATAGAGGGTTAGTTGCCAAGTTGAAGATATTGATTGCTGGGCTGTCGTATCTGAACAGATTGCCTGTTGTAGCATTGCTGTAAGCTACAATCTTATTTGCCCCTCCGTCGCCTTGCTTCAAAAAAAATTTTTATCTTCTCTAGTCTATTTCTCCTTGCTTCTCAGCACGACCCTGTCAATCGTAATCTTCGCATTCTTAAAAGTCAGCTTTACACCCTCGCCGCCTCCGAACTGCATCGGCATCATGGGCATTCCCACAGGCATTGTCATGGAAGGCGCGGGCATTGACCATTCAGGTGCCGCTCCTGCCGGGGCCTCAGGTGCCGCAGCCTCAACCGCAGCTTCTTCCTTCGCCCAGCGCTGGGTCACAGGATGCTGTTTTTTCTCAAGATAATCCCTGAGGGTCTTTAGGTCCGTCACATCTTCTTCGGTTGGTATCTTGTCTGCAAGTTCAGGCGGGATGTCTGCCTTTATCTTCTCTTTCAGGTTCTTCGGCATCCATATCACGCGGTTCCAGCCCCCGTCGGCCTGTATGAACTTGGGCGAGCGGAAATAATTCACACCTACGCCCAGGAAGCCGATTATCTGCTTCCCTCCGCCAGTCTGTCCCGCCATTGTGGAGAACGCAAGGCCATTGGGCGCCGTGCCTGTGAAATCACGGTCAACCCAGCCGATTCCGTCAACTTCGGGGATGTAAAATCCCACTACCTCGAAACATCCGCAGCTTGTATGCGGGTATTCGAAGAATGAATGTATCCTTATTCGTGAATATTCCCCGCCAGATAAGGCAACCGCCTTCTCGTTCACACCCGAATACTCGCCTCCCAGCTTGTCAATGACATCGCCCTTGGGGATTGCAAACTGCGGGCCTTCGGGATCGACCTTTGCAGCCGCTCGCCCGTCAAACCAGTTGATGGCGCCGCACAGCGATATCCTGTCGGGGGTTACGACGCATACGTTGGTGGGTGCAAAGCTCTGGCACAGCGTGCAGCCGTAGAACACATCCACGTCCTCATCATGGAGACCGCGCGTCCTTGCATCCCTTGCCTCATAGATCTTTATTGCCTCAGCCCTCTGTTTTTCCACTTCCTCGGGATCTGTTACATACGTCGCCTCAATTTTCTCGATGAAGGGCAGCTCGTTCTTGAAAAGCATCATTGTGGCTTTGGCGATCTGTTCAAACGACTTAAGGCCTTTTTTTATCGCATCCTTGTTTATCCTCACCCAGATATCATAGCGCTGGTTCAGGTGCATATAGCCTTGGATATAATTCTGGAAATCGTGGTTGCGCCTTTCCACTATAGCTTCAAGATCGGGCTCGACAAGTTTGCCTGCAATGCGATAGATCATCGCATACGGATGGCGTGAGCCCTCCTGCATCCCGGAAATGTCGGGGCCTATGAGCGTAAACTTTCCATCCTCGATTTCATCTATGCCGGCCGCTCTCACAAGTTCAAAACCTCGCGACTTCGGCCCTGCGAGTTCAACGAACATATCATCTTTTCTTACACGTTCACCCTCGAACATGGGTGAGATTTCAAAGGGAAATTCGTTTGCCATGATTTTTGTCCTTTATCTTTTCGGTAATTCTTTTATAACCTCATCAAGCGCTTCCATGAACACTTCTTTCTTGAGATTCCCGAATGACAGATCTGCATTCGGATGGTAATATTTGTCAAGTGACACTACTTTTATATTTGAGAAATTCTTGAGCGCAGATATTGCCTGCGATGCATAATAATAAGTTATCCCGAGGAACACCACGAGGTCGTAATTTCCTTTCCCGTCAAGTCCCGGCCAATTCGGGTCGCAAAGGTATGATGCAAGCGCATGCATGTTCGCATAATGAACATCAAGCCCTTTATCACCGAGCGATGTGTAGGCGTCTCCTACGGCTGCTATCTGGATTCCTGATTTCCCAAGCGCAACGACCTTGGCAAGAACATCTGCATCGTGAACCTGGGAACCCACTATCAGCAATGGACGCTTTGCCTTTGCCAGCATTTTGCCCGACACTGCGGGCATCACGGCTTTTGCCATTTTCGGCCCCGGGATGTTCCCGGTGTTAAAAGGCACTGCCTGTCGTGTCGTATCGATGACTTTTTCAGCCGGCTTATCTACTTTTTTTTCGGGAGGTTTTTCTTCAGTTTTTACAACAGGTTTTGCTGTCGGTTTTGCAGCAGGTTTCACAGGCGGCTTTTTCGTCATTTCTTAACCTCCTTGCACAGGCGTGGAACATTTGTGGGCTGGAAGGAAACATCTACTTTCCGAAGAGGCCCCTCCATGATCTTTTTCTTTTCCCAGTCAATCTTCCATCCTTTTTCTTCCAGTAATTTCATGAGTTGCTCTTTCTTTGCCAGCGGCAGGTCGGCCTCGTTCCTCACATAAATATGCCAGTCGTCCGGCATCTTCTTCATATATTTCTCGCTGAGTTCAATATAATGCGTGAGTTTGATTGCACGTCCGAGGCTGTTGTCGCTCGGCCTGAAACACAGTTTTGCAAGCAGCGGCATTAATTCATTCTTTGTTTCTGCCGTGATCATAAGATGTTCGGGCGCAGGTTCAACATTTATCACCGAGCCGTCCCTTGCGTCAAGCACATTCCATTTGTCTTTCCTGTAAGGCTTGCCTATAAAAGCCCGCCTGTATTTGGTTCCATGTGGACCGGTAACGACTGGGATGCCGAGCCTGTTACAGCCCGTGCCTATGGCAAAGGCTTTCTGCGAGTATGCGCCCCATGCTATACCGACCGCCCCTACCCTGTTAAGCACGTAATCTGCGATCTCTTCCCAGTTGCCTTTTGTCTTTCTTCCTGCGAATATCGA
>DATCUE010000091.1:0-3066 GCA_036567605.1 Candidatus Methanoperedens sp.
CTATTGTACACCGCAAAATAGCATGCAGAGTGCGGGGAGAATACCGGATCTGAAGAAAGTAGGGTCGCTGACGCAACATTCCTTCCTCTTCTAATCTAACGCAGAGTTCCACGGGCATGCCCCATAGGTGTTAACTTAAGAGACAAAAAAGAGTGGTCATCAGGCCACTTTTTTTATTGCAATGTACCGATAGCAATATATATGCTATCGGTAGGAAGGAGGATAATTACCATGGATCCACAGAAGAAAGCGGAGCAATTAAGGGGAAAGCTTTTGAAACTCGGGCCAATTCTGCCGGGAAGCATCAGTGAGCAGTGGAATATTTGCGGGACGCCGGGGTGTAAATGCAAAGACCCTGAAAACCCCGAAAAGCACGGCCCGTACTATCAGCTTAGCTTCAGTGTCGGGGGGAGAAGCTCGTCTTTATTTATAAGAAAAGAGGACATATTCGATGCACGGCAAAGGGTGCGACGATATCGGGAATTTAAAAGGCTCATCACGGAATTGGTTCAGGCCAATGTAGACTTAATCCGTAAGAACGGTTTTGGGAGGACTCGATCATGATAGGCGAATTGATGGCACTCTTTAAAAAAAACGCTTGAGCAGTGGGCAATCCAAAGTGGATTTATTCGACGCAGGAAAGTCTTAAATGCCTTTGATTTTCTGGCGGTTATGACTGTGGGGCAATTAGGGATGAAACATCCTTCGTTGGCGGGTATGGTCGAGGCCATGAAGATAGATATGAGTAGGGAAGGCATGCATCACAGGTTTTCAGCAGGTGCGGCTGAATTTATGAAGCGATGTTTAGATTTTATTCTGAAGCATAAAGTATCGGCCATTACCTCGATTCGTGCTGACCTGCTTCGACATTTCAAGCGCATCCTGATCTTTGACAGCTCAAGCTGGAATATTGACCCCAACCTGAAGGATGTTCTGCCTGGTTCGGGCGGCAGTGCATCTGATGCAAACTGCAAGCTGCAGACCTGCTATGAATACAAACGGGGTGCACTCAATTTCTTTGAGATAACGTCGGGCATCACACCCGATGGGGCCTATACATCTCAGTTGCCACAGCACCTGCAGCGTGGGGATTTGGTACTGGTTGATCTGGGATATTTCAGCATGAAAACGTTTCATAAGATACATATGCTTGGGGCATATTTTCTTTCCCGGTTCTTTATTGGTATAGGATTGTTTTACCCGGCAACATTGAGACCTGTCGATCTACTTGGTGTATTGAGGAAAACCAAAGGGAACATTTATGAAATGCAGGTGATTATGGGCGGGGACAAGGAAACACAGGTTTGTTGTAGGCTGGTATGTCTGAGGGTGAGCCAAGAGGTGGCAAATGCAAGACGAAGGAGACTGAAGAAAACCTCACGGGAAAGGGGAAGGACACCGAGCCAGTTTCATTTACTATTGGCAGACTGGACCTTAATGGTCACCAATGTGTCCGAAAAGTGGCTTCCTCCGGAAATGGTAAGACCTTTTTATAGCCTGAGATGGCAGATTGAGCTTCTGTTTAAACAGATTAAAACGGTTCTGTGTATTCATAAGTCCGATACAGGCAAGGAAAACAGGCTGTGCTGTGAAATATATGGCAAATTGATCATGGCGGTAATGATTCATCGGATCCATGCCGATATCAATATAAGGCTTTGGAATAGCAAACACAAAGAACTGAGCATGGAAAAACTGTATAAAAGAATGCAGGAACGTGCCTTTGTTATTTTGAATCTACTGCTGACTTCGGTGCAAAAGGCAACAAGTTATTTGCAAGAAGAGATACCAAGGCTGACAAAAAATTGTTTGAAGTCTCACCAGCGATCTCGAAGGTCAACACTTGAACTAATTCAGTACGGCCCCTGTCAAATGGGGAGAATGGCAATGATTAAGGCCGCTTAAGTTAACACCTATGGGGCATGCCCGTGACACTTAAACGGAGTGCAAGCTTCGCTTGACCGGCTGTGCCGGATGGCCTCCGCTTCGCTCCGGGCATCATTCACCCACGTGCATGCACGTGGAACTCTGATAAGGTGTTAGATTCTTGCGCCTGCAGTCGCGAGGCGAATTGATCTACCCTTCACTTCTTTCCGTATGAGGATTAATTTCCTGCTAAGCCGGCTTTTGGGGCGGCAAAGTGGCTGGTTTCAGTCGTGTACCATGATGCAGTTCCGCGAGTACTGAATTACGGGCAGAAATAAAAAAGCGGAAAATATTGACAATTCCTTTTTGATTCTAGTATGTTATATAGTTCTTAAATTTTCCATAAAGAAAGTAAAGAGGTTTACTAATGAAGACTCAGTTTGCAAAAAAAGGTGATATCGACAGGAAATGGTACGTTGTCGATGCGAAGGACGCGGTGCTCGGGAGGCTTGCCGTAAAGGTCGCAACTTACCTCAGGGGAAAAAACAAACCGGTCTTTACGCCCAACGTCGATACCGGTGATTTTATCATAGTTATCAACGCCGGCAAAGTACGTCTTACAGGAAACAAACAGACCGACAAGATGTACTATCATCATTCCGGCTACATCGGGGGAATCAAGGCAAAGTCTGCCAAAGACATACTCGATGAAAGTCCCGAAAAAATTATTGAGCAGGCGGTCTGGGGTATGCTGCCGAAGAACAGACTCGGAAGGACAATGATCAAGAAACTGAAAGTGTACAGGGGAGCAGAGCATCCACACAAGGCACAGTCCCCTGAAATTTTGCAATAAAGGAGTTTACATGGCTGAGATAAAATATACAGCAACCGGAAGAAGGAAGACCTCAATAGCCCAGGTGACCATGATGCCTGGGAGCGGGAAGATAGTTGTAAACAAGAAGCCTGTTGAGGCCTATTTCCCCAGAGAGGTCCTGCGCATGATCATCCGCCAGCCTCTTGAACTGGTGGGTGCGACCGGCAAACACGATATTACTGTGAAAGTTGAGGGAGGCGGCCCAACGGGACAGGCGGGTGCTGTCAGGCATGGCATTTCGCGGGCGCTCACCAAGATGGATGCCGACCTCAGGGGCAGACTCAAGAAAGAAGGTTTCCTTACCAGAGACCCAAGAGAGAAGGAAA
>DATCUE010000092.1:0-36898 GCA_036567605.1 Candidatus Methanoperedens sp.
TATTTCTGTCCCTTTTGTTTTGTGTTTCAATACCCAATCTGGATGGTTCATATTACGTATATACGTAATACTAAGATATAAAGATTTCGGTAGCTATTAGGGGTTTTTAAAAAATATTGGGTAAATCAGGCGGAGTTACGGATTAAAATTAACATAGCCCAATGCCGAGATTTGTGCCTGCCTGCGCTATTTTCAATTATTTCCATGCTGCGGATGCTATTTTTAGGGATCAGTACCTCTTTTGATAATGGCACGCTTATTTTCAATGCTCCATTTCCCACAGATAATCTTGACCTTCCTAATATGAAAACAAGAGCAATATAAACAAAAAATGAAGGGAGCACGTATCCATATGTGCCTGCCTTCTCACTTCCAATCAAAACCAGCGCTATGAAACCCAGAAGGACTGCCAGCATGCGCCATTCAAATCTGCTCTGGATGGGGATATCCATATTCCCGGCAGATTGATCATTAAAGGCACTGTTCTTACTGCAATTAGAATAACCCGATATGAACATATCTCCGGTACTTGAGATATTTTTTTTCTGCGGGCACCAGCCCATCGTTTTTCTGATATTTTCCATTACATCCGTTGTCATGCCAGCCCTCTCACCTTCTCGAACAACTCCTCAGCCAGCTTCGTCGGGTCATCGGTTCTCTCAAGCTTGATTATCATCTCGTCCGCAAAATCCCACAGCAGTTCGATGCACTGTGCATACCTCATGCAAGCGCCGCAGTTCCCCTCATGCTCGTACCACACCTGCATCCCGTGCTTTGCGGACACGAATATGATTGCGTCAGCATTGAATGGCACAGAATGCCCGAACAGGATGCCACGCTTTGCATTCACTCTCTCAACCTCTATCTGGTTCGCGTGCGCCATCTCAAGAAGTGTCTTTTCTATCCGCTCATCCATTGTTAGAAGCGCCCGTGATACCGCCTGCTTGGATATATTGAACGAACGCGCGATGTTCACATTGAGAAGACCACCGCGCCGCAGCTTCCAGAACTCGAACTGTTTATCACTCAGGGGTAGGAACATAAGTCAATAAATGAATGTTTACTATTTAAAGATTATGATGTGAAGGTTCTGTCAAGTTGTCGGTTGTTCGGAGAAAAACTTGATTCCATACCGTCAGTAGAGATTTTTGAAGTGATCTTACATTCAAGCATTCATAAGGATTTGTCCCATGTTACTACGAAGTAAGGGACAGGGGCGGCATTGAAGCTGGTTTTGAAATCTCCCCGGTTAGGAGAATTGATGCCGCACATATCCACATACCTGAGGCCGCGGGCTTGGCATCGACGGATATTTTCCAGTAACAGAAATGTGCCCCCGTAGCTATTACGATGCGCCGGATCATTAGCGCCGAACATATAATAACCACAGTTTTCATCGTATAGGAAAAGAGTAGCTGAAATTGCCTCCCCTTCTGCATCCCAGCACAACAATAATTCACCAAAGCCATGAGCAAGAGCAGCTGAACTGATTGCACGTACAAGCCTAACTTCATCTTCATTGCGCATTATGCCCTGTCGTTCAAAAGTCAACTTGTGTAGGTAATCCAGTTTGTCCACATCCTTCGAGACTTCTACTGTCAATCCATTTTCCAAACCATGTCGATACTCATATCTCCGGCTCTGGCGGATAGTGCCAAGATACGCTTCAAAGTCTGGTGTATCAAACAAGTTTAACAGTGCAGTGTACCAGAGGTTGATATTGAATTTGCCTTTATCTGGCTCATGGTAATGAAACCACGAGAAACTGCGCAGGTCTTCAAAGTGAGGATGCAGGCAGAAGGAGATGCAATCGTATCGCTTCTCCATTTCGTCAAGCAGGAAATTTGTGATCTCCATTGACCACTTCACCCATCTATGATACGGCATATTGCAGCTAATACCATCGAAAAGGACTCCCTGGTACATTGTGAAGGGGTACGGGGCATGAAGAAGCTGCCCCTCACGTTCCAGTACGATCGCTCCAAGCTTTGGAGAGTTATCTTCCTGGACAGACAAAAGTTCATAATCTTCCCCAAGCGCATCCAGAAATGCTGTCTGGCAGAAAATATTACCCTGTGGTGAAGTAGCGACAAAATTATCCCAATAAGCAAAATCTTTGCATTCAGTTAGCATTAGTTTTGTCATTTATCATTATCTCGAACAATTTGACAGATCATTTCAAAATCTTCCATTGTAATATTCTGATGACATGGAAGCAATAGGCAAGGACGATAATCGGGCCTATACATGTCTCTATTTCTATCAACATGATAAATGCCAGCATGCACATGGTTTTCTTCTAATGCACAGTTAGCTTTCTCGAGCCCTTTCAATCCATGCCTCCCAAAATAGGGCAATGCAAATGGGATTATATCCTCCTCCAAGCTCCAGAAATCAGTTGGAATAGCATGTCTTCCAAAGAATGATCGGAAAAAGTTCACCCTTTCCAAACGCTGTTCCCCAATTCGACAGATATCAGCAATACTTTGAGGAAAACCGACCAAGTCGAAAGGATCAGGCCGAAAAAGCTTCAGGAGAAGTTCATAAGCACAATCAACGAATAAATCTTCTCCTGCATCGAATTCGTCCATGTAAGCTCTGTTAATTGTTTGACGCATCCATTCTCGAATTCCCGAAGGCTCGGCAGGTGAACTGCGCATAATTTCGCGGATTTTTTTGGCAGTTTCAGGATTCTGAATTACTAGCCCACCCGCCATGCCAGCTATACCGAAAAATTTCGGGAGGCTGAAAATCCCTACTTCTCCAGACCATTGGCGTATACCGCTGTTCTTGGTAGCAAAGAACGCATGAGCGCTGTCTTCAATAACGACATTGTTTTTTGGACTGCATCTCTGAGGAAAACCATATTGGTGATAAAAAAGAATCCCATCTCCTGGAGCCGGCAATTCAACTGGAAACACATTGGGCGTCAATGCATTTATTACACACCTTGATAGATATTTTGGAACCTGCAGCTTATGTTTATATCGCTCGAAACCTTTTGAGCGCAGAAATAGATGCAGACCAGTTCTTCCGGAAGATAGCAGAATAACCGTCTGCCCAAACCACTCTGTAAGTATTTTCTCGCAAGCAGAGGGATTGGGTGGTGTCCTATTTTCCGCAGTTCGGATACGTGGATAGTGAGATATGAAAGATGACTGGATCCGAACAGATTTAGATATCTCTGGCAGACAAGGCATATTCAATTACGCTTCCAGATCAAAATATCTTCACGGGTGTAACAGAAAGGTAAATTCTTAGCTTGCGGGACCACGTAACTTTCTAGCCCTTGCCTGCGTGTATCGGCAAGAAGTTGAAGAATGAAATCATCGGTCAAATAAGGTGGAGTATTCTCTACCTGGGAGAATATTCTGTCACGTATTGCATGCTCTTCACCCCGTCTTGATATGCCTGCAACCCATTCTGCTTCGAATCGTTTCCCAAAATCTGAAGCCAAAAAACGCTTTCTTGAATCCTCATTAGGAATATCCCCAAGCATTAATCCGCCTCCGTCCTTGAGAATACTTATACAATTATCAATGAAATGACGGGCAGTTTGTGCATCTGGAAGATAATGAAGCACAGAATAAACCAGAATACGATCAAAAGTGCCCTGCGGCTTTTCCTCTGGCCATCGACCGGCGATTAGTTGAACATTCGAAGGTACTCCAAATTCTTTATATCTGGCCACGCATGATGTATGATCAATACCAACTGCCTCAGCAACATGTTGTGAAAGAGGAGTAAGAAGAATACCAACTCCACAGCCGATTTCTAGAATGCGATCCGAACTCAGGGGATGTAGCTTATTCAGAATATCATTTATGATATGCAGTTCATCTCCTGCCTGAAAATTATTTCTCCCTGAAATAATGATCGGCGTTGTCAACTGCTCCGCAGCTTCACCATAAGCCTCATAAGGGTCCATTCTTATAGTCTCCAATTTTAAAAATAAATAATAATATAATCAAGTATTAACTCTTCATTATCGATTCATTTACTCTTCTTGTTTCAACCAATTCTTTCATAACTGCAATTATGTGTTCGCTAGCTCCACACATATAAGGCGTTGCATTGCACGTATTTTGCATAGCATCTCCTGATCGTGGTTTACAATTCATAAACCATTGCTCTAACCTATTAGATAACTCTTTGTCATTATATATACTTGTGCAATATCCGCGTGTGGTTCCAAAAAATTTATCTGGTTTTTTTAAATTCAATTGAATACTCAATACAGGTTGCGCCATAATGCATGCTTCAATCAATGCCATGGATGTCATTCCAATAATCAGATCACACGAAACAACAAACTCTAATGAAGAACCAATTTTAGAGACTTCCCGGGTAAACAGCGGGGATATTTGCTCATGGAACAAAATCTCTTTTAATTTCTCTTCATCTTCTCTCGGGTGAGGACGCACCACCAGATGTATACTTCGGTCTGACTTTACAGATTTCCCTAAGATTCTCACAACTTCTGTGATCGTATCATACTGCGTATAACCGATATCATTGCTGTGCATTACATTCTTGTCTTCGGCAATTGGCTCTGAGAAGAAGCCAATTAATATGCGCCCTTCATCATTCACAAATCGACTGCGGAAATGCTTCACATCTTCTATAGATAGTGTTTTTTTCCAATTTGAAATATATTCGAAGTAAGGCTGGCCTGTCACCACGATCTGTTCACGGGCAAAACCTTCTGCAAGCATCTCATTGCGCACAATTTCATCCAGAACACATATGCGGTCAGGAAATGAATAATTCCATTGTTTATTTTCAAGCCGACGGAATCGTTCAAGATAATTCGTCCAGTAATCCAGAATAGCAATACATGGAATTCCTGCTTTTGCAGATGCACAGCGAACCGTATGTTCCAATAAATTGTATGCTCCTGCTCCGGTCAGCACGATATGAGGTCTGTTGTCATTCAAGATATGCAATATTATATCAATAGATACTGCATCATTAATTTCCACGATATTATGCCACTGTTTACCGAGCATAATGGATGCACTCCCAGAAACTACTCCATATGTCTCATAACCTTTTCTACTGCATGCTGCGATAATAGGCATCAATGCGTTGGCACTCCCGGGATCACTTGCAGCAACAAACACTTTCATACTTTACACCCATGTAGACATCTGGGGCTTTGACAATGCCTATAAGCTATACTATCTCCTTCCTGTGCCGCATAACTTTCTCAAATGCCCTAACCACATCATCCAGGTCATCCCGTGTCATTGGTGGCCTCATAAGTTCATGTCCGAATAGTTCTTTTTCATGCATTCTTTCAGCAACAGGGCATAGTCCTTTATCATACTTAGGAACACCTCCATACATAGGACACTTAAATGGGCATCCCTTTGAACCATAAGCTATAAGATTTTGGTACATTGGCTCCAAATAGAGTGGTTTCACATAACCCACGGATATTTGCACACCT
This sequence comes from Candidatus Methanoperedens sp., assembly GCA_036567605.1. Classification (GTDB taxonomy): domain Archaea; phylum Halobacteriota; class Methanosarcinia; order Methanosarcinales; family Methanoperedenaceae; genus Methanoperedens. Next base: position 5,453 of record DATCUE010000092.1, read on the forward strand.
TCGGACTCGCGCAGTTCGGTAGCCGGTAGTTCAGCTCTCACAGCATCGATGAATTTATCGCGAGATATACCAATGATATCCTGATTGTATTTAAAACACTGAACATAATATGCGTGCCTGCAACCATTCCGCAGGGCAGGAGGCGTAATTCCATCCAGTGAACCAAGTTCTTTAGCAAGGTATTTCGCATTTTCAATTCGTTTATCGACCAATTTTTCAAGTTTCTTGAGCTGGGTTCGACCGATAGCTCCCTCTATCTCATTCATGCGAAAATTAAAACCGACCATATTCACCAGATTGGATGTTCCCTTATCACCTACAACAGCTTCTGCATGATTTCTGATTAGGCGCATTCGATCCGCCAGTTCATCATCATTGGTAACAATGACGCCACCTTCTCCAGTGTGGACATGTTTATGATAATTCAAACTATAAACACCAATATCACCGAGGGTACCAGTCCATCTTCCTTTATATTTAGCATGTGGCGCCTGAGCACAATCTTCTATAACTGTAATATTATGTTTTTCTGCAATTTCATTGATCGCGTCGGCATCATATGGCTGGCCAAAAATGTCTACCACAATAATTGCTTTTGTCCTGTCTGTTATTTTCCTTTCAACGCTTACCGGATCAAGACAAAAGTAATCAGGTTCGATATCCGCAAATACAGGCACAGCATTGAATATTATAGCACTTGTCGCCGATGCTGACATAGTATAAGGAGATACAATAACCTCATCCCCAGGACCGATTCCACTTGCACCAGCAGCGCAGTAAAGGCCTGAGGTACATGAATTCACGGCGATTGCATGTTTTACACCAAAGTAATCTGCCCATTCTTTCTCAAACGCCTGTATTTCCGGTCCTCCATAGAAATCCGGGTCCCAGCATCCAATGAACCGGGATAATATCCCTGAATCTATCACCCTGCAAACTGATTTTTTCTCTTCTTCCCCTATGACACTGTATGCAGGGAACAGTTTTGTCCTGACAGGAGCTCCTCCATGAATAGCTAATTTTTCCATATTAAGCTCTTTTTTTATATTCCTGTATCAATTCTATACATATTTTCTGAGCAATAACAGCATCGGTTCCAGAACAAATCAAAGTATCTTTTTTTTCAATTGTATCAATAATATTAGCGATTGCATAAAGCATAGCCTTATTTAATTTTGTTTGAGTAATTTTTCCATCGGTTAAGTCCTTATAACCGGGATATAAAGGATCTTTTCTTATTCTATATTCCACCATCTTCATCCCGAACTGAATAAATTGAAAACGCGCTTTTTCGCACAGTATATCTACATCAAAGATGCTGAATTGTCTCTCATCAGCTCCTATCAGATGTGCTTTCGCTCCTTCAGAGAATTCGAGGTATGCATCCAGTGTCGGATCCTCGGGCCGCCAGTCTATTCTGCCGGATAATGGAACTTTATGAATGACGCTGCCGAATAGAAAATTGAATATATCAATGACATGGGAACCATTATGCAGGATTCCTTTTGTATAAATACCTATTGCATTCAGGACATCGCCATATGTTCCTTTTACGATTTCTTTTTTAAGGGTCATTAAAGATGTATCAAAACGCCGGGAATAATTGACTGCAAGCAGAATACCGGAATCTGCATATTCCTCAACTATTTGCTCTGCTGATGCCACATCTAAGGTTATTGGTTTTTCGCAGAAAACTGCTTTAGGATGATATGATTTACATAAATCAAGCATATTTTCATGGTGCTCATCAGGTACGCATATACTTATAATATCAATATTCTCATGCTCAAGCATTTCTGTTGCATCGGAATATGGCTTCCCGCCCCATATCTTGGCAGCATTGTCTGCCTTCTGCTCATCTATATCTGCCATAGCGCAAAGATGTATCCGTGGCTCAAGAGAATATGCATGAGCGTGGGTTAGGATTCTGTCAAACTGATCGGGTCTGTCGTATAGTGCCCCAATATTGCCGCATCCGATTATTGCAGCTTTATATTTCATCAATTTGGAATTCCCTTCCTTTTTATATGCTTGTTTATCTCCAGCAATTCAGGTTTCTCTCGAAGAAGTTTTACTATATCTAATGCCGAAAAGCGGGGATTTTTCGGATAAAGTTCTCTAAAAATATCGCTTATCAATTCGTAATCTTCCTTGGTATCAAGTGTTATTCCCAATTCAGGCCAGAATAAATCACCACTTGCTTTTAAGTTCGCGAGTCTATATCGTTCAGGATGTCTATAAATATATAATGAGACATGCTCGTGATCAACAGGATCATCAGTCAGGGAATCGACCTCTTCTAAAACGGATACAGGGAATACTTGAACATCAAGCCCATCTGGATATGAGCGTTCGATCGTGTTGGAAACGTAATCATGGTCACCCTCTAAAAATATTTTTATACATTTTTCCACAGTATATGGATCCAATAAAGGACAATCTCCTGTTATCTCTACTATTAAATCTGCCGATACGCTTTTAGCTGCATCCAGAACGCGTTTTAATACATCCTCTTCACTTCCGCGGAAACATGTAATGTTCAAATTATTACATACATTAATTATTGGATCATCAGTTTTGTTTGTTGTAGTTGCAACCACAATTTCATTTATTAGAGATACATGTTGCAGTCGTTCAATCAGCAGTTCAAGTGCGGGTCTTCCAAGAATTGGTTTTAAAACTTTTCCTGGCAACCGTGTGGAGGTCATCCTGGCTTCTATTGTTGCAACAATCTTTTGTTTTCTGCACTTTTTGTTCAATTCTCCTTTTGAAATCATATCAAACCTTATTTATTTTTATTTAAACAATCATATTGTTTTAATTTATCCAGGTTTTGAATATCTTCATCCAATGATTTATGATTATTTCTAGAGATTTCAAGGGTTATAAATCTGGATTTCCTGTTTTTAACACAATTAATAAAAAACTCAAAATCATATTCCCCTTCTCCAATATTTAAATGCTCATCCTTCTCGGTATGAAGCATACCATCACTTATGTGAAAGACTTCCGGTTCAAATCTTAAAAATTCTTGTATATACTCTTTATAATCCAGCCCCAGACTCACTGCCGCTTTTGCAGCATGCCCGAAATCCAAACACAGCCCCATGTCCCTGTCCTTAATCAGTTCCTCGATTTGTTCAGGCGAATACCCTATCATTTTCTCTCCATCCAATCCCATTTTTGGCATGTTCTCGATAAGAAAGCGATTATCAGTTATCTCATCCAATAAATCTGCGGCATGCTCCATCGAACCCATCCCCGCATGAAGTATCAGGTACTTGGCGTCCAGTCTGTTTGCCCATGTTATCGATTCATTGATTTTTTGCATATTGTACTCTTTTTTTCCGGCCTCTCCGATATTCACGCCGAATTTATGGTGAGGGATATGGATTACATAAGGCACGTCAATTATAAATGGGGAAATTTGATCGGCTGGAATCACAAATAGTTCGATATAATCAAATGTTTTATCATCAATCAGCCGGATAGCCTGGTCTATTAAATCTGTATTTATCGACCAGAGCTTCAGACCGAATTTTATTTTCATTCTATTAAATCCCAGCTTAAAGGCATTCCTTTTTTTATATCTTTTTTTGCTTTTCTTCCGAGAATATCTTTGAAGTATTTGGGGGCAAGTCCAAAACCCGGTCTTATGGATCTAATATTAAAATCTGTAAAAATAGCTCCAGCTTTAATATCTTTCACGACAAACAGTGAACGTGAAAAATCCCTGCTTTTTTTAATTTTCTCCGTAAGCTCATATTTGACTTCACCGAGGGCTTTTTCTGTTTCCCTTACTGATTTCACCATGGCTTTGAATTCATCAGGTTCCAGTGAAAATGCTGAATCGGGACCACCGAGATTCCTTTCAAGTATGAAATGTTTTTCAATTATCCTGGCACCGAGCGCGACAGCTGCAACAGGAACAGATAAGCTTATAGTATGATCGGATAGACCAACAACACAATGAAATTGCCTTGCCAGGTCAGGAATTGTAAGCAAGTTCACCTCTTCTAAGGGCGTGGGATATTCCGATGTGCATTTCAAGAGTGCTATCCGGTTATTGCCTGCTCTTCTGCATGCGGCCAAAGCTTCTTCTATATCCGAAAGCGTCGCAATCCCTGTAGAAATAATAACCGGTTTCCCTTTTGATGCGATGTATTCGATAAGGGGAAGATCTGTTATCTCAAAGGAGGCAACTTTATAAGCGGGAACATCCATTTCCTCAAGGAAATCAACAGCGGTTTTATCAAAGGGAGAAGAGAAACAAATAAGGCCAAGACCCTCTGCTATATTTTTTAGTTCAGGCTGCCATTCCCAGGGTGTGTATGCCTCTTGATAAAGTTGATAGAGTGTCCTGCCATCCCATAAAGTGCCCTGTTTGATCCTGAAAAATTCCTCCTCAGAATTCAATGTCATGGTATCTGGCGTGTAGGTCTGGAATTTCACGGCATCTGCACCAGCCTCTTTTATAGATTTGATGGTTTCAAGTGCAATATTGAAATCCTGGAGGTGATTGGCGGAAAGTTCAGCTATGATGAAAACTGGATGACGATGATCAATAATATGTTCTCTTATTTTTAGCTCCATATCTACACCTTATTTTTATTTAAAATACCCATTACAATAACATCCTGCCACCTACAATCTTTAATAACGAAATCCTTTAATCTTCCTTCTTCAGTAAATCCAGATTTCTTAAAAAAATTTTTAGCACGTTCATTGCCATCTATTACTTCCAGCCTCAAACCGTGCAGATTGATTTTATCAAAGGCGAGTTTTTTAATGCATCCCATAAGAATTTGTCCGGCTCCCAATACTTTATAGTCTGGATTTACATATAACCCAAGATATGCATTTTTATTTGCAAAATCTGTTCTATTAAGAGAAATAACACCTATGGGCTCTTCATTATTCTTAACGAGCCAAAAAAAGTTCTTATTATCTTCTTTTAATTTCACAATAAAGTTTGAATGCTCTTCAGCGGATATTATATGATCTGAAAACATTAATTTTCGAATATTTTTATTATTTCTCCATTTTCTAATCATTTCCTTTTCTTCATCAGTGAGATTTATGAAATTTATAAGTTTGACTTTCTTCATCTCAAAATTTATTTTTAGGTCTAACATATCATCACTTTTTATTGGAATGATAAGAATCTATTCTCATCTATGTTAGTCTCTTGAACCCGGAATGACAAACCTGACCTTTTAAATATTTTTCGGGGTTTCCTTCCCTGATTGATTTGGAAATGAAATTAAATGTCGTATCAACAGCTCCAGAATATATTTCTATGAACTTGTCTTGGTGGGCATATGAAGCATAAAATCCATTTGATGCAAGGAAACCTTTTTCAAGCATCAATTGTGTGAAAAGCGTTTTCAAGATCAAGGGATTTTCATATTTGAAATCAAAATGTCCCAGAGGGTCTATCCCTGAAATCTCAATATCGATGTTGTGCTTTGAAGCCATTGTTCTCCACAGGTCTTTCATTTTCCTCCCAGCTCTGATCAAATGTTCTGTGACGTTGTTCTCCTTTATTTTATTTATTGTTGCAAGAGCCGCCGTTGGTCCTATTCTATCTGTCCAGTAGGTGCTGCTTATGAAAGTATCCTGGGCGACCTCCATGACATCCTTTTTTCCTATTATCGCAGCCATCGGAAAACCGTTGCTGATGCCCTTTGCAAACACTGCCATATCAGGTTCTATATCAAAAAGAAGATGCGCCCCGCCATTATTTAGTCTGAAACCGGCAGTTATTTCATCCACTATCAGGGTAATACCCATTTCATTAGTCGTATGTCTGATAGTTTCAATGAACTCTTTGTCAGGTGAATGGTTCCTGATGGATTCCATGACCACCGCACCCACGCGATCTTTGTGTTTATTGATAAGTTCCAGGAAACCACCGGTGTCATTATAGTTAAATGGATATGTTAAACCTTTTAGGCTTCTGGGAACACCGCGGGGATTCAATCCGGGCAACAGATGCCCATCAAGGGATTTCTCATCGGCGAGATTGGCTGAAAGATACCAGTCATGCCAGCCGTGATAGCCGCAAAAAAGCACAATATCTTTTCCAGTACTTGCCCTTGCTATCCTCACAGCTATCGCCATGGCTTCCCCTCCAGTTCTTGCATACCTCACCATTTCTGCCCAGGGATGTAATTTGACCAGAAGCTCAGCAAGCTCCACTTCCTCAGGTGCGTTCAGAGTACACATATTTCCTTTATTAACTGCCGATGTAACTGCATTATTTACATCATCGTCTGCATATCCCAGGACACAGGAACCGACACCCATCGTGCTCATGTCAATGTATTTCTTGCCGTCCAGATCCCAAACTGCGCATCCTTTGGCTTTTTCATAATAGGCAGGCCAGAATTCGGGAAGGAACATCTCTGGTCTCTTTGATAATAGCTGCGTTCCACCTGGTATCAATTTTTTCGCCTTTTCATAAAGCTTTTGTGATTTGCCTATTTCAATCTTCATTAATATCCTCTAACTTTACAATTTTATCTTCTTTTAATGATTTAAGATATCCCTCATTTCTAGTGATTGACTGATTAATTCGTTCAATCTCAGGGTTATTATTTATAAACTCAAGTATTTCGTCCATATTGAAAATATGTTTTTTATTATAAATATTTTTATATATTATTTTTATAAAATCATAATCTTCAGGATTATCAAGAGTCCATCTCTTATGAGAGAGAATTATCTTGGATTCCAGATTGACACATTTAAATGCTTGATTTTTCCTTATATATGGCGTTACATGTTCCCTTTCTGAGATGAGATTTGCATTTTTCCATGCTTCTTTCAATGCTTCAAAGGTAAATATTTCAGTATCCTGTCCATCAGGATATGTTTCTTTAATTGTATTAGAAGTATAATCTGCATTTTCTTGGAGATGTAATTTTATTACTTCATCTATTACTAAAGGATCTATTAAGGGACAATCTGAAGTGATCCTAACAATATTATCGGCATTAAAAAGCTTTGCTGCCTGATAATATCTGTCGAGCACATCATTTTCCGAGCCGCAATATACACTTATACCGTTACTCGAACATATATTCACTATCCTGAGATCTTTTTTCAGTATGGTTGTTGCCACTACAATATTATTTATGAATTTACTTGCCCTTACACGGTCAATTACATGTTCCAGTACAGTTTTACCTTGGAGGTCAAGCAGAACTTTTCCAGGTAATCTGGTTGAACCAAGTCTTGCCTGTATTATTGCAATTATTCTCATACCTTTTTCACCGTCCAATTAACAGGCAATATTATATTCTCATCATCTTCTTTAAATAGAGAGAGTTCATGGAGTATACTTCCGACATCAGTAAGATAATTTAACGATGAGATATTTTCTTTAAAATTTTCAATACTTTCAACACCAACAACAACTTTATCTATAGCATCATTAAGAATTACAAAATCGAGGCACAAAGCTCCTATAGGAATATTGTGTTTTATTGATACGGAGTTGAGTCTCAACATTTTTTCTTTTATTTTGGAAAAATAGCTATCCAATTCATCAGGGTTTTTAAAAACCAATCCTTGGAGAAAAACAGACCTTACATGAATTTCCACATTCCTATTTTGGAGGTCTTTAAAAAATGGTTCGAATCTTTGGTCGAAAATACTATAAGGCACCTGTATTATATCTATTTCTAATTTTTTTTTAAGAAGGTATTCTAATTCAGAGGGATAATATAATGAAAAGCCAATTTTTTGAATCTTATTTTCTGTTTTCAATTTCTCTAAGATATTCCATATTTTTTGATCTTTTTTATAATGTTGAAAATTGTGGATAAGATATCCATATATTTTATTAATGTTCAATTTTTTGAGGGAAACATCAAACAGATCTTCGATTTGCTCAACTTTGCAGTTTGGAGACTTAGTGATTAACTTGAATTTATTATTATATATTTTTATAAACTCCCCTATTACAGTTTCGCTTTCACCATACAAATAAGCGGTATCGAGTGTATCAATTCCATTTTCTGATGCTTTATTGAGGATTTCAAACACCTCATCCTTAGGTATTTTTCCTCTTTTATTGCTGATTCCGTAATCCATGCCGAATTGAACAGTCCCAAGTGCGATCTTATTCATATTTAAATTCTATAATCTATAATCGTTTTTGCGATATATTCCAGATCACCAATTTCCATTTTAGCGAATAAAGGCAATGTAATAATACGTTTGAAAATATCCTCGGTTATTGGAAAATCATTTTTATTGAAATTAAAATTTTTAATATAATAACTATGCCTGTAAGCTGGAATGTAATGTACGTTAACGCCAATATTTGCGGTTCTCATATATTTAAAAAATTCATCACGGTTTATTGATTCATCCAATAAGATCGTATATAGATGCCATGCATGCCTGATATAGTTTTTAACGATTGGCAGGCGGGCAAAGCAAACATCTCTAAGAAGCTCGTTATAAATAGATGCCAGTTCATTTCGCCTATCAATGAATTTATTCAGTTTTTTTAATTGGGACTTCCCCAATGCAGCTTGGAAATCCGTTATTCTGTAATTCCTTCCAAGATATTTCATATCATATGCCCATGAAGCATCCTGTCCATATCTTTCCATAGTATTTTTATCAATACCATGCGTTCTCAGAAGTGATATTTTTTCATATAACTCCTTATTATTTGTTGCTACTGCACCGCCTTCTCCCGTTGTTATATGCTTTACAGGATGGAAACTAAAAATCGTAAGGTCCGCAAAATTCCCAACTTTAGTATGTTGATATTCTGCACCAATAGCATGACAGGCATCCTCTATGAGAAAAAGGTCATATTCATCCGCTATCTCTATTAGCTCCTTGATATCGCAGGGATGTCCTGCATAATCCACATAAATGATCGCCTTTGTTTTTTCAGTAATTTTTTTTCGAATATCTTCCGGATCTATGTTGAAAGTATCCGCGCATATATCTGCAAAAACCGGTTCCAGATTATTGTATAATATTGCGTTTGATGTAGCTACAAATGTAAAAGGAGTTGTAATGACCTCGCTGCCCCCAGGAAGATCCAGAGATTGGACAGCAATGTCAAGTGCGCTTGTCCCGCTATTAACTGCAACACAATATTTACATCCAATATAGGCACACAATGCCTCTTCAAATTCCTTTATCTTAGGACCAGTTGTTATCCAATCACTCTGCAAAACACTTACTACTTCATTAATATCTTCTTTATCTATCCAATGCAAGCCATAGGGTATGAATTTCATCTGGCACCATTATTATTTTCATTTCTAAATTTCAATTCAGGATATGCATCATAATTCTTTCTGAGTAAGGAGACCGATATCCTGTTCATACTATCAGCATTAGGATCAAGTTCTTTTTTTTCATGATGTCCTGTCATAAAACCAACGATAGTGTAAAGGTTCGAGCTTGTAAATATTTTGGCATAATCTTGTTTAAATGTCCAGATTTGTTCATCCTTGATATGATGATAATTTACTTTAACAGGGGAGTCCGGCAAGAAATCCCCTATAATCAATAAACCATTATCTGAAAGAACTCTATCAATCTCAAATATTGTTTTATATAATTTTTCTCGACTAATCCAGTGAAAAACAAAATTTATGATTATCATATCGAATTTTTTAGTATTATCAAAAGGCAATTCGCTGGCCAGGCTTTTGTGGAATTCTATGTGGGGATATCTTTCTTTTCCGTCTTTTATGGCCGATTCGGAAGGCTCAACAGCAGTACATTTGGATTTATATAACATATTGATCTTGTTCAATCGAAAGCCGTTGCTGGCTCCAATTTCCAGCACATTTTTTGGTACAATGCCATATTGACGGATGATATCCAATATCAAATCGCCACTTGAAACATCAATAAGACTACTAAAATTTCTTTTAAACCAATTGTCTCCTTCATAATTCAAAAATATGCTATCCTGGTTCATTAATTCAGCCTTGTCTTGAATCCTTCGGTTTTCATTGATTTTTCATCCATTTTTTTACAGATTCGATACCTTTTTGGAGTTTAGTTTTTGGTACCCAACCCAACTTATCTTTAGCTTTTGAATAATCGCATACCAATTTTGGTATTTCGCTCTGAGGATGTATATGTTTTACATGTTTAATTCTTACAGGATCTTTGCAGATCATGGCCGCAAGACTGTTTATTGTGATATCTTCACCTGAACCCGCATTCAATATCTCACCATTAACATCATCAGAATATGCAGCCTTAACTACGAATTCCGCACAGTCTTCCGCATACATTAAATCTCGGGTCTGTTTTCCATCACCAAAGATGTTAAGAACTTGTTTATTAAGTTCCCTTTGAATAAATACTGATACCACACCCCCCTCACCTGTGGATTTTTGAAAAGGTCCGTATGTATTGAATGGGCGGAGAATCACGGTGGGCAAGCCATATGCGTAATAATATGATTGCACCATGTTCTCTCCTGCGATCTTGGCACCTGCATATGGTGATGCCGGCTTGGTGGGATGAGTTTCTGATATCGCGCCGCCAGCTGCCGCAGTATCATATACCATACATGTGCTCATGAACACGAATTTGGTATCACTTTTCCTTGACTCTTCCAGCATATTGAATGTACCGATTACATCATTCTTAAAAGTCTGCTTTGGATTATCGATACTGTCCTGAACAACGATGCTTGCCGCCAGATGGAGGCAGATGTCAAATTTATTTTTGTATAATTTAAGTAAAAGTGCGGTGTCATTGATATCGCCTATCGTCAGCTGAAGATTCCGGTTATCGCGAAACTCATCAAGATTTTCTGACCGTCCGTTTGAGAGGTCGTCCAGAACATGCACACATGCATCATCTTCGAGGAATCGCTTTACAACCCATCTGCCTATGAAGCCACAGCCACCGGTTACCAATACATCCATTTTAGCACCTATTAAAATTATATTATTCTGTCATTTAACAAGATTGCTTTGATTTGGTCTCCATTGATAGGTACCACATCTTTAGATACATAGTCCTTTGTTCTGATAGGTGTGGCTCTGTACATAGATTCAACGAAATTTGACAGTTCTTCCTTAATCTCAGGGATTATTATATACATATCCTCTCTTTCTAATGATCTGGCGGCCTCATCTTCAGTCATAAGTTCTTCATACATCTTCTCGCCAGGTTTAGTCCCGATTATTTCAAGTCCGATATCATCAGAATCATAGCCATATCTTGGTGCCAGTTCTTCAATTAGTACCCTGGCTAAATCGGATATGTTAACAACGGGCATTTTGAAAATAAATACTTCTCCACCCTGCGATATTTCAGTGGATCTAAAAACAAGGTCAATTGCCTGGGACACGGACATCATAAAGCGGGTCATGGTAGGGTCCGTAATTGTTACAGGGCCGCCGGACTTTATTTGCTGTTTGAATAAAGGAATTACGGAACCTCGGGACCCCATCACATTGCCAAACCGTACGCTGGAGAAGATGCAATCATGTGCACCTTTATAATAATTGGCAGATGTCATTAATTTCTCAGCCAATAACTTTGTTGCGCCCATTGTATTGGAAGGATTAACTGCCTTATCACTGCTTGTGAATATGATCTTGCTGACATCATTATCAATGGCAACATCTATTACATTCTGCATTCCTAAAATGTTTGTTTTAACAGCTTCGAATGGATTGTACTCACATGCCTCCACATGCTTCAAGGCTGCTGTGTGGAATATGATATCGATACCCTCTGTAGCGCGCTTCAATCGCTCCCTGTCGCGGACATCACCGAGCAGGAACCGGATACTGTCTTTGTATTCTTTTAATTCATGCTGAAACTCAAATTGTTCTGTCTCATCCACATCGAAGATCCGGATAACCTCAGGGTGATGCTGCAGAACCTCTTTTACAAGTACACGGCCAAGAGAGCCTGTGCCGCCCGTTATAAGGATTTTTTTGTTACTAAGAAAATCATATCCCATTTAAAAAATCACCAATCAACGGAACATTTAAATTCATAACCATTTTGGCCACGTTATATTCATTTGCGATAATATTCCTTTTAATTCATCATATATTTTTCCATCAAATTTTAACATTAAAAATCCATATACAATTCCGCCCAGAATAACGGGAACTAATGTTAACCATATATTGGATAATGGTACAAGCATGCGATATCCTCCTACCAGTAAGACCATGGCGGCAGATGCTTCTATTATGTTAAAAATGCTGCTGTTCTCCACTCTCATTGTTATCGTCTTTGACAGTACATGCCTTGCCAGAATCGCATTTAATGATATGGTTATAAGAGTAGCCAGGCCAGCACCAGTGATGCCCATAATCGGAATCAATATCGCATTTACCATAATATTTGCAGTTGCTGCAGCTGCCGTTATTTTGAATGCCTCCTTTTGCTTGTCCAGTGCACCAAGGAACTCTAAAGAAAAAAACTGAAAAACATTCACTACCTGTACCATCAACATTACCACAAGTGTTGTATATCCTTTCGTAAACTCTGCACCATAGAAAAAATACAATAGCTTGTCACCAAGTAGAACCCCCCCCGCAAATATTGGTATAGCAAACACCAATGAGTAAGTAATAGATCTGGAAAGTGATTCTTCTATCAGCCAGATATTTCCTGTTTTTCCCCATCGGCTTATCTTTGGCCATAATGTTACATGCAGTGCACCTGTTATGATTGCTGATACTCCCGTGAACAGCACTACCACTCGATACACGCCTATATTGGCATTGTCCAGATAATAACCGATCATTACAGTATCGGCAGTCTGATATATTATCGTTCCACCTGTTGTTAAAAATAACCAGAAGGAGAATGTTAACATACTTTTAATATGATACCAGCTGAAACGGACAAAGCGCAGATCAAAAAAACGCAACTCCAGCATTGGAGTTACTATCAAACCGGCAATGAAACCACCTGCTAAACCCCAGGCACCAAAACCTAAAGCAATTGCAGCAACTTGAACAAGAATACGCGAAACACTTCCAATAAAATCACATGTTGCGTGTATACCTATTTTTCCGCAGCCAGAAACTCCAGAAGAAACCGCTCCAGGTAATATTGACGCTATCAATGCAAATAGTAGCAAAACAAACATGCCTGAGTTATTGAGATCCACAAAATATCCGCGAAATGCAATTAAAGCTGCAATAACTATGACCACAAATAAACATCTTAAAATCACAAATGAACTAAAATATTCATTCTGATCTTTTCCTTCACTGATGCGCTTGATTGCAGCAACACCAAAACCACCGTCTGTTACCATGCTGGCAATATTGAAATACGCCATAAACAAAAAATAAGCACCTAAAATACCTGCACCAGCGGCATGAGCAAAGTACATTGTACTTAAAAAACTAATAAAGGTGAATGCAACCTGCCAGATAAACGACACTATACTCTGCCGTTGCACTGTACCGATTCCCATAATGCGTGATAAAAAAGCTTTGAAGCCAAACATGATTTTTTATATAATGGTAATTAATTTATAGCAATCCATAACTCATTTCCAGTTCCCTTCAGATGGATTATGTGGAAATCGCAATTTTTTCACATCCTCTTTTACCATCATCTTTACCAGTTCCTCAAATCCGACTTTAGCCTTCCAACCCAGTTTCTTCATGGCTTTTGTTGGATTCCCTGTCAATATATCCACCTCAGTGGGCCTGAAATAACGCCTATCGATCTCAATTGCAGTGTCCCCTGTCTCTGCGTTCACTCCGACCTCATTCACACCTTCTCCTTCCCACCTGATTTGGATCCCGACCTCCTTAAAGGCAAGTTCAGCAAACTCCCTCACAGAATGCGTCTTGCCGGTTGCGATCACGAAATCTTCAGGTTTGTCATGCTGGAGCATGAGCCACATCGCCTCAACATAATCACCGGCAAAACCCCAATCCCGTTTGGCATCAAGATTGCCGAGATAAAGTTTATTTTGCATGCCCTTTTTTATCTTTGCTGCAGCCATTGTTATCTTTCTTGTGACGAAAGTCTCGCCGCGTATAGGGGATTCGTGGTTGAACAGAATGCCGTTGCATGCAAACATGCCATATGCCTCGCGGTAGTTTATGGTAATCCAGTACGAGTATAACTTGGCTGCGCCATATGGGCTTCTTGGATAGAATGGTGTGTTCTCATTCTGCGGGATCTCCTGCACCTTTCCATAGAGTTCGCTGGTTGAAGCCTGGTAAAATCTTGTTTTCTTCTCCATACCAAGTATGCGTATGGCTTCCAAAAGACGAAGTGTACCTAAAGCATCTGAATTGGCCGTGTATTCCGGCGTTTCAAACGAAACCTGCACATGGCTCTGGGCACCCAGATTATATAACTCATCGGGCTGCGTTTCCTGGAGGATCCTGATGAGGTTTGTTGAGTCCGTAAGGTCGCCGTAATGCAGGAAGAAATTCACGTTTCTTTCATGCTGGTCCTTGTATAAGTGGTCTATCCGCTCGGTATTAAAAGATGATGACCTTCGCTTGATTCCATGTACGATGTATCCTTTTTTCAGCAGGAACTCTGCCAGGTATGCGCCATCCTGTCCTGTAATTCCGGTTATCAGGGCTGTTTTGGTCATTTGTATCTCACTCAATTTAATTTAAATATACTTAAATCCTGCCTAAAATATTTCTCTCCGGTACCTTCTCCCGTGTAAATTCCTGCCACGTTCGGTAAATCGGTCACGTATGCGGTTTCATACACTTTTTCATACTTTTGTTCAAGCATCTTCGTAAATCCCTGGCGTCCATCCACAACTAAAAACACAGATGTAGCGTCCTTTGTACTTGTAATGTTCCGGATGTCCTGTATCGAGACACCGGACAAATCATTGCTTATTCCGTAAATCTGCCTTTTTGAGTATCCGGGTGAGGTCAGATTGGCATACCAGACCATCTGCGGGATATACCTGCCCGGTGTTAAAACAAGATACGTTTCTTCAGGATGTTTATCCATATACTCCTTAAGATATATTCCTGCATCTCTTGTGGATGTATAACCGATATCGCCGGAATACGAAAGAAGTATGTAGGTAACCGGTATGGTTGTTAGTATCAGTGATGCTGTCAGGACGAAAACAGCCTTTGATGAGAGATATCTTCTGATTGCGGCTATATTTGAAATTCTTATTATGCCTCCTGCAGCAAGAACAGCAAATACCGGTGTTAGCGGAAGGCTGTAATACTCATGGCTGGGCGGGGTCCTGTACAGCACAAAAGCGCCATATGCAATCAGCCAGATAAGCAATATGTTTGCCTTTTTTTCACCGATGCCCAATTCATACAGCGCAAAAAATAGGACAAATGGCGAAATCCCAACTATGGTTAATAATGTAACCTTCAGGAAATCAGCAAAAGGGCCGTATAACGCAAATTCACCATAAACCAGATGGGACAGGAATTTTATATCACTATTGATCAAATGATAGGAGAACCAAATTATTAACGGGATTAATCCGATAAAAGCCCAGATCGCCCCTTTTATCATTGTATTTTTTTTAATCCCGGCAAGATACGACCATACGGCAACGATTAATATAATGAGAAATGCCGGCTGTTTTGTAAAAGCGGCCAGCCCAAAAAGGATTCCAAAGGGCAGCATGCTTTTTTCACGTTTATAAGCATATACATATAATGCAATAGAAGAAGTCATCAAAGCTGTCATTAAAGGGTCGGTCTGCGCCCTGCCGAACCACAGGATATTCCATGGAATGAATAAAAAAACCAGGGCCGCTATTTCCGCAATTTTTTTATTGTACAATTCATGCGCTAACAGGTACACTGCCAGAGCTGCTATAACTTCAGAAAAAATAGATACTATCCGGGCATTTATATCGGATATTCCAAGGATATTGAACGATGCAAATAAAAGGTATGAATAGAATGGCGGAACTGTATTCAGCGGGGCGTCGCCGATTATTGGTAAATGATACCATAATGAATGAGTGAAGTAATTCCTTGCTATGCTTGAGTAGTAAGCTTCATTCCAGCCGTGGTAAAATCCATATGATGAAGCGGTCGCTAAATAAATCCTTAAGACGAAATATAATAAACCAATGGAAATGAACACAATAAAATTTATATTGGGAAACGTTTCTCTAGTATGATACATGAACAAAATCAACTGGTTTTCATTTTATTTTTGATTTTAAACTACTATCTTTAACTATTTTATCATTTCTTTTCTATGGAACTCCCTTAGAGACCTTCAACTTAAGACTCCTTTGGGATTTTTGATACCATCCACGGACTGCTTCGTAACCTGCACCTACAAACATTCAGGCTTTCTCATAACTTAAGCCCGCATGATAAGAAGCATTCCTAAAGTTCTCTGCTTGTTGTTCTTTTATGACGAAAGATTTTTCTATCTTCAAACTATCTTATTCCTTATTTCACAAAATTCATACTCTATGAAATATTCACCGACCTTACTTCTAATTTTATAGAGTATGATTTCTTATAAAGCGTAGGTGATTTATGATAGCAGGAATTAACTACAAAAGAATCGGAAATATCTCTAAAATAAGAATAATGTCATGTGAAGACTTTAACTCAGATGGCTCAAAGAGCTTATATGATTTGTTAAGTTTGTCAGGAGCCACTATGTATATTAATTCCATAAAGGGATTTCTTCTATATTTGTCGAAGGAGTATGCATGTTTTTCACTGATTTCATAAATATTTCAAAAACTTAAATGGGTTTGGATAGAATCGAACTCAAGAATGCTTTTATGCTTGAATTTGTATATAGAAAAAGAATTATGACTGGCCTAACCAGAATCGAGGTAAATCATGTGGGATATTAAATATATCATAAAAGATTTGTTGGAAACGAAAAATCTTCAAGAGTTTATAAATCATAGATTCAAAGACCCTACCGGATCGCATATTATAATCGATACCAATATTATCGATTGTGTTATGGTTAAAGGAAATAAGTTTTATCCTTCCGATGATTTATTTACTATAATACAAGTGTATGATACTTATCACTTCAACGATATATTACCAACAGATATTGTGCTGGATATTGGAGCTAACATCGGAGGATTCTCAATTTTAGCTTCCAAGAAAGCATTAATGGTATATGCGATTGAACCAATAACTTTTCGAGACTTAACGAAGAATATCCATCTTAATACAACAAACAACATCAAAGCAATGGATTATGCACTTGGAAACGCCACAACCAAAGTAACTTGGATGAAAAAAAAAAGAGAAGTTCAATGTAAATCGTTATCAGAAATAATACATGAATGTGGTGGACATATCGATTTCTTAAAATTGGATTGTGAAGGTGGAGAATGGTCAATAAAACCACAAGAACTTCATGGGATAAGACGTATAGAAGCAGAGATCCATTCATATAAGGGTTTACCAGAGCACCGTAGCTTTTTGGATATTTTGGATAAAGCAGGGTTTAACTATAATAAAGAAATATTATCAAAAGAAATAATGATTGTTCATGCAAACAGAAGTGGACTGCGCCCTCATAGTGAACCTTAGTTTAACTTATGTCCACTTTAGGGGCGCAGTCCAGTTTCGAACCCTCTACAGTCAATTATATATACAAAATCCACATAAGAATGGATGCAAACTATAGCGCGATATACTTTCCGAAGTTCTTACGTAAAGGAGCAAAATGGATGTCTATAGAAAATGATAAAAATTGGGCGGACAATATGTCTTATTATTTGCAGTTGTATCCTATATTTCAAAAACCCGCTCTTAAGATACGTGATAGACTGGTTCAGGTTTTCAAATCTAAATATAACAAAAAACGCATGCAAATATCCCCACATTCCGCCTAATCGACTTCTATGGAAAGATAAATACTGAGATGGTTCTTATTCTGATTTTAAGGATTACATAGAGTTCCCGGCTAAACAACAATATTATGATTTTATTATGACCGATGGCAGAGCACGGAAGGATTGTTTAATTAAGGCTCATAAAATTGTAAAAGATATGGGTGTGGAAATACTTCATAATGCGAATAGAAAGTATTATCATGAACAATTTGCCTTATATAAACATCAGATGTTATTTCTTGATAACCGTGAAGATGCCGGTGGTTTATGGATAGGCAGCAAAGGTCTTGAAATTGGTGACATATTGAATTTGGAAAAGCATAAGGAAATATGGTGCGATAACAGAATATGCCGGTGCCGGCGGTGAGTTTTTGGCGGGTTCATTGCAACTTGTTGGCAACATAAGAAAAGCATTTGGGAAAATTGCACGAAAAATGAGTAGTAAGAAAAGATTTATATGTGAGCATATATTTATTAATAAAGAGACTGAACGATTTATAAGACACAACAAAAAAATATGGCCAGCATGGAAAATCAAGAACTGTAAATCAGAAATACTTGTTGATTTCTATGCGGTGAGGGAAACGCTAATAGCTTACAGCTATTTCTTGAATGTTTTAGCAAGAAAGCATAATGCGTGCATTAAGGCTTTCCCAATGACCAATCCGTTCAATAATCAAAGACTATATATATTTTATCACTTTTTTAATGTATTTTTTAAGATTTTTTCATCAAATAATTTATACAGTAATCCGGCTTTGTCCAAGGTATATCAATCTTTCAATTCTAGCGGTTATATAGTACCAACCTTGGATCAGGAACAGAAAATGCGTCAAAGAGAAATCTGTCAAAAGATTAAACAGAATATAAAGACCAACCGTGATGTTTTTGAGATCAGCATTATGGGCGTATGGATGGGGATTGATATATATGAATCGTATCTCATATATTTTAATAAACCGACTGTTTATTTAGATGATCCTGAGCTGTTTGATTTAATAGATAAATCTGTAGAGTTACTGATTTTCTGGACTGATTATATCGAGAAGCATAAGGTTGCAGCTGTGGTGGTCAGCCATGATTGTTATATTCCATTGGATATCATATGCAAGATAGCTTATCAGAAAAAGATTCCTGTGTATTTGCCAAACATAAGGGGAATATCTCTTTCTGATAGTCCGCATTCTTTGTATTCATCGCGCTTCATAAATTATAGAAAAATGTTCAGGAGCCTTCCTCCTGGGGAACAAGCCAATGGTATTAAGCTGGCAAAAGAACAGCTTCAACGCAGGTTTCAAGGTGAAGTGGGGGTGGATATGCCTTATTCAACCAAGTCGGCCTTCAGGGAATCCAGCGATGATAGGCCAATATTGAGAAAAAGTGATAAAATCAAGGTACTCATTTGTACGCATTGTTTCTATGACAATCCTCATGCCTATGGGGGGATGCTTTTTGTTGACTTTTACGAATGGTTGCATTTTCTGGGTAAAATATCTGAGAAAACCGATTACGATTGGTATCTCAAGATGCACCCTGATCCTTTGCCTGGAACAGAGGAGATTATTAGAGAAATCATAGCTAAATATCCCAGAATAACCTTTATCCCTCCGGAGACTTCTTTTCTTAAACTGGCCAAGGAGGGCCTGAACTTTGCCTTGACGGTATATGGCTCGGTAGGTCATGAACTCCCTGCATTAGGAATTCAGGTCATTAATGCTGGTTATAATCCACATGTGGCTTATGACTTCAACTGGAATCCAAAAACAACCGAAGAATATGAGTATTTCCTTTTAAATCTTGAGAAACTTCACAAAAATGTCAGCTTGCAGGAACTATATGAATTTTACTATATGCATTATTATTATGTTTTATCAGATGATTTAATCTTGAAATCATACAAACAGTCGATAAAAGACCTGGATTTAAAGGAACAGATAGGTCCTGAGATATATGAATATTTCCTGAATCAATTAACGGAAGCAAAACACCAGAAAATTATTGAGAAAATGCAAAAATTCATTGATTCCGGAAAACATAATTATTTCAGCCGAGGTCCAGAATGATTGAGTCAAATAATATAATTATGAGTACTCGGATATCGGGGATGAAAAAATATGAAAAATAAGCCTCTGGCTACACCGGTTCTATTTCTGATTTTCAATCGCCCGGAAACGACTCAAAGGGTTTTCGAAGAGATAAGGAAAGTAAAACCTGCCAAATTGTTTGTTTCCGCAGACGGACCAAGGGAAAATAAAATTGGTGAAGCAGAGAAATGCCGGGCCGCCAGAGACATTATCAGGCAAGTAGACTGGGAATGTGAAATACACAAGAATTTCCATGAAAATAACCTGGGTTTAAAATTGGCGATGAGTTCCGCAATAGATTGGTTCTTTGATAATGTTGAAGAAGGAATCATTCTTGAGGATGACTGTCTGCCAAATCAATCATTTTTCTGGTTTTGCCAGGAATTGCTGGAAAAGTACAGAGATGATGAAAGAATTATGGCGATCAGCGGAGATAATTTCCAGTCTGAAAACAAGAGAGGCCAAGCAAGTTATTATTTCTCAAAGGTCGTTGGGGTATGGGGTTGGGCATCCTGGAAAAGGGCATGGAGCCATTTTGATCTCGATTTAAAAAGCTTTCCGGAATTCAAAGCACAGCATCAAATCAAGAATGTTTTTGAAGATGAATTATCCCGAACCTTCTGGATGACAAAAATTCAGGAAGTATATGATGGCGGGGATTCATGGGCCTTTCCATGGATATACTCTATTTTATCGCAAAATGGATTATGCATTACCCCAAATGTAAATCTTGTTTCTAATATTGGCCATGGCTCCACGGCTGTTCATTCGGTTGATACAAATAGTATATTCGCGAACATAGGCACCGCTAAAATAAACGAAATAAAGCATCCTGAATTCATTCTACCAAACAAAGACGCTGATAAATTTTACTCCAAAGTATTAGCTTCGGAACAATTGCCTCACGGTATAAACAGGATACAGGTAACAATGATGGCATTTGCGAAGAAAGTTATACCAGCAACATATCATAAGAAAATAGGAGCATTAATAGGGACAAAGAAAAACTACTAAATATCATGAAAATTGTCATGTACTCAGATTTTTTCCCTCCGAATACTAAAGGGGGTGCAGAGATATATGTTTATCGACTTGCAGCGGCATTGCAAAGTAGGGGGCATAAGGTAAAAATATTGACTAATGGAAATAAAAATTATGAAATAGATGGTTTGAAGGTAGTTACAGTGCCAAAAACAGGGGTTCCGTTTTTGGATCTATATCTTTTTTATAAAGAAATAAAAAGATATGATGTTTTTCACATACATAATATTCATTCCCATGTTCGAATTTTATCGATATTTCTTGCAGCGAAACTAAATAATATTCCTTTAATCTGGACTGCCCACGATTATTGGTTCAAATGCCAAAAAAACATACTTTTAGATAATTCATATCAAAACTGCACCACATCCAGATGCGAGAGAGTCTGTCTTCGAAATTCTTATTTCCGTGATGAAGTTAAGATATTGCGAAATATTAAAAAATTGTTTAAAAATGTAGATACTGCAATTGCTCCGAGCCATGCGATGGAAAAAAATATGATCAGTTTTGGACTTGATAAGGATCACATCAAGCAAATCGCATATGGTTTGCCCCTGGAAAGCTATCCTTACTCGACAGCTAATCCAAAAAAGAATATTATTTTGTTTATCGGTTCTCTTGAAGTTCACAAAGGTTGCAGGTTTCTTATAGAAGCAATGCCAGACGTTATTAAACAAATACCCGATGCGAAGCTTTTAATTGTGGGGGATGGCTCTGAAAAAGATAATTTAATGATTCTGGCAAAGAAAATAAAAATAGATAATAATGTAGAGTTTCGGGGGAAGATACCGAATGAAAAAACATCGGAACTGTATAAACAAGCGAACCTTGTTGTTATTCCCTCGATATGGCAGGATGTATTGCCAATAGTTGGACTAGAGACAATGGCAATTGGCAGACCATTAATCGGAAGCGATATTGGGGGAATCCCCGACTGGATCAATAATGGGGAGACTGGATTTTTATTCGAACCGAGAAGTGTAGAACAGATAGCAGGGAGGATCGTACAAATATTATCGGACGATGATATGGAAATCAGTATGGGAAGAACTGCAAGAAAAAAAGTTGAGAAGGAATTTAATATGACTGAGCATACAGATATAATGGAAAAAATATATGAAAGAGCCTGCAGGTGAAGCTTAAAGGTATAATGTGCTTTTAGGTTCTATTTCTCAACAAGGCCTTTTTCCTTTAATTCCTGATATGCAACATCTGATTTATCTTCGGCTTCCTGCTTCGTTCCCCAAAGAACAAGCTCGCTCATCCCATCCTCAAAAGTTACCGACGGTTTAAAGCCCAATCTCTTTAACTTTGAGTTGTCAGCATAACAATGTCTTATATCTCCTGATCTGTACTCATTCACGATTTTCGGTTTGAGGGCTTTGCGGTACAACTTTGACAGGGAACTGGCAATATCAAATATAGATACAGGTTTCCCTGTGCCTACGTTAAACACCTCATAATCTGCTTTTGATTTTTCCATTACATGTAAATTGGCGCGGACTATATCGTGTACTGATACGAAATCCCGTGTCTGAAGACCATCTTCAAAAATAATCGGAGGTTTGTCATTTTTAATACGTGAAGAAAATATGGCACAAACACCCGTATATGGATTGGATAGTGCCTGCCTTGGCCCGTAAATGTTAAAATAGCGCAAAGCTACTGTCGGTATCCCATATGTTCTCCCCACAACAAGGCACATCTCTTCCTGATTTTTTTTGGATATGGCATAAATGGACGTGGGCTGAAGGGGTTTTCCCTCATCCGTAGGCACCGGTTTAACAAACCTGCCGCAGGAGGGACATTTCATCTCCCATTCTCTTTTTTTGAGCTGTTCATTGCTGCGCATTGGGGGGTATACAATACCGCACTCTGAGCATTCATATTTTCCCTCACCGTATATAGACATGGATGATGCGACAATCAGCTTTTTGACATCATGTTCATCATTTGCAAGTATGTCAAGCAATTTTGCAGTTCCCATTATATTGACATCTATGTATCTTTCTATCTGATACATGCTCTGTCCTATACCCACCATGGCTGCTTCATGAAATATAACTTCAGAATCTGATATTGCGTCTTTGAGTTCTGTCCTGTTCCTGATATCTTCCTTTATGAACACTGCATTGTTGTTCAAATATTCCGGGATATTTTTGTGAACCTGAGGTTCAAGATTATCATAAACAACAACATCATGTTTTTTTACGATTTCATCCACAAGATGAGATCCAATAAATCCTGCCCCTCCGGTTACCAGTATTTTCATTTAGTTCACCATGCCCGAAATATCCTTGAAGTATCTTGACATTGGCATATTTATTGTTTTATACCTTTATAACATAATGCGTGCAATGTAGAATCCGGATATTTTTTCGCTGATTTTTTTCAGCGCCTTTCGTTCCTTCATTCATATTTTATTCACCATCCAAGAGCCTTAAAAAATCGTCCTAAGATTGATTCAGGTCGCATTTTTCTAATAAAGGCTTCATTTGGAGTTTCACCCCATTCAAGTTCCAAAGAACCATGTAGATGGTATATGTCTTATTCCCTTTGATTCAAGATAATCTCGGAAAACGGAATCTGCTTCACCATATTTGTCTTTTTTATTTGGATAAAATTGTGATCCTCTGTCTGTATTGATAGCTTGGATCAATCCATTGACCTCCATAGCTTCGTGTTCTGCAACTTTCAGGACCTCTAAAGCATTATCAGTCGTTGAATTATCGAATTCTCCTATAGAAAGGATCTTCCTGGATGCATCATCTTCAAAAGCAATCACATGAATTCCGTTATTTTCCATAAAATCTGCATGGAGCAATGATAGGCTATGCTTTCGTTCATATCGGCATCGCTTTCGCTTTTTCTGTTTCTTGGGATTAGGTTTTGCTAAACCGATTTCCAAAAGATAGGCATGAATTTTATTTTGAGGAATGTTTTGTTTATGTCTTTTTATTATATGATGCCTGAGCATTTTTGCTCCGAAATATGATTCGCTATAGGCTTGTTTTATGATCTCTTTCTGTTCTTCTGTAAGGCGTACCTTAGGTCGTCTATTTGGATTCAAAACTGGATATTCCCCGGTTTCTTTGAAGATCTTCACCAATTGTTCTATTCTCCTTGTGGATACTTTAAAATTATTGGCTACCTGATCAACGGTTTCACCCTTTTTTAATACCCAATCTATTCCCAACCGTATCCTTCTGTTAGTCATCTTCACCATGGGTTCGGATGACTTATCATTCGGTGAAAAATCCTGGCGAAATAATTTCAGGATACTACAACATAATGCGTGCAAAGAAATACATAAATACTGTTAAATCTTATATAACCGCGATTTATTATATTTAATACGAGGGTCTGATGCTAAATTTATTTAGAATTTTCGGATATGAAATCACCTATATTTCTAAGAAATTTCCTGAGGATATGGATAGGGAATTCGAAGAGATATATAAAAAGTGCAAAGAATACACAATGACGTCAATCGAAAGAATGTATGCATTATATAAAAGTGTTGAATATGTAGTGAACTCAAAAATACCGGGGGATTTTGTGGAGTGTGGAGTCTGGAAAGGTGGAAGTTCAATGGTAATTGCGCACTCTTTATTAAAAATGAAAGAGATGGATAGAAAAATATATCTTTATGATACGTTTGCGGGTATGTCCAAACCCGGTCAAAAAGATATAAGAATTTCGGATTCATTACCTGTAATAAAAATATGGGAAAAAAAAGAAAGAAAAAATTATAATGAGTGGGATTTCTCCCCATTAAGTGAAGTTGAAAAAAATATGTTCTCAACAGGGTATCCAAGAAATAACATAATTTTTGTAAAAGGAAAAGTTGAAGAGACAATTCCCCGAACAATACCGGATCAAATTGCTATTCTCAGACTGGATACGGATTGGTACGAATCCACCTGTCATGAGTTAAACTGTCTCTTCCCTTTATTATCAGTTAATGGAGTTTTAATAATAGATGATTATGGCCATTATGCAGGTGCAAAGGAGGCTGTCGATAAATACTTTAAAAAAAATAATATTCCGATTTTGTTAAACCGCATAGATTATACAGGCAGATTAGGCATCAAACTGAGAAAATAAAACCATGGAACATTATGATAAAAAATATTTTGATTGGCAGAAAAATATTGGTATGCTTGGAGCAACTGCAAATTTGGATAAGTTTGTAGGTTTTGTCAAACCAGAATTTAAAGTTATGGATTTTGGATGCGGTGAAAGATATTTACCCGCTAATTTGGAATGCAAAGGAAAAATTGGGATAGAAATAAATCCTATTGCACGAGACGAAGCAAGATCATTAGGGATTACAGTATACGAGAAAATAGAAGAGCTAACAGATAAGTGGGCTGACCTAATAATTTCAAATAATGCTCTTGAGCATACGGAAGAGCCTTTATCCGAGGTTATACGACTAACCTCGAAATTAAAAAAAGGAGGATTGATGGTCTTTGTAGTAGCATGCGAATCAATAAATTATAATTATAAACTCTGTGATATAAACCAACATTTATACAGCTGGAGCTCAATGTGCATTGGGAACCTGTTTAATCGTGCAAATCTTGAAGTTATCAGTTCAAAACCCTATATCCACAAATGGCCGCCATATAGTGGGGAGATATTGCGGTTTTTTGGAAGAAAAATATTTAACACTGTTTGTCGTGTTTATGGAAGAATTGAGAGAAGCTGGTTTCAGGTCAGGATCGTGGCGAGGAAACCATAAAATAAGAATCAAGAAAATGGATAATACAACAGAACAAAAATTGAAAAAATGTTATAATGTTGGCTGGGAAAAAGTTTGGGCAAAGGAATTAGATAAACAATATAATCCCCTATCCAAATATTATAATAATAGGATGCTGGACTGTATCGGTCTAATTAAGGAAGAAACTAATTGCCATTTCAAATTACTTGATGTAGGCTGCGGAATCGGTATATATTCAATTAATATTTTAAAAAAATTTAATAATTGTATTTTATTTGGTTTTGATATTTCAGAAAAACAAATAGATTTCATTAATGACAAATTAGTGAATTTAGGATTAAAAGACAGATGCAAATTTTTTGTAGATGATGCGAATAATTTTAATCTAAACCAAAAATTCGACTATATTATTTGCACGGAACTATTGGAGCATTTGACAAATCCCATACAAACGTTAGAAAATATTTATGAACATGGAAGTATTCATACAAAATTTGTTTTTTCGGTGCCTCACATTTATGGCTCAGGTGAATCCGGATGGTTCTATAGACAATTTGTAAATAGAGATCAATGGATAGAAACACAAGATTTTTCAAAAATAGATCCTAATAAAGAATATTATGAATTTTACCATAAGC
Organism: Candidatus Methanoperedens sp.; assembly: GCA_036567605.1. GTDB lineage: Archaea > Halobacteriota > Methanosarcinia > Methanosarcinales > Methanoperedenaceae > Methanoperedens. Next base: position 31,778 of record DATCUE010000092.1, read on the forward strand.
AATATTCTATTGAAGAAATTGAGACTCTGCTACGAGATAATAAATTTGAAATTTTAGAAATAAAGTATAGCAATTTTAATTTTAAAAATGAAAAATTAAACTTTGGTTATTCTCTTTTTGCATACCCTATAATTGATAAAATCCTTAATAAGATAACTTTAAACAGATATTCATCACAAATCACTCTTTTATGCAAAAAAAGAGATTTTATAGAGATGACAAGATGAAGATACTCTACGATCATTCTGTTTTCCAGTTCCAGCGATATGGCGGGATTTCCCGATATTTTTATGAGCTTATAACAAGACTTTCCGCAAGAGAGGATGTGGATATAACTCTATTTCAGGGATTCCACATAAATGAATATAGACTCTCAAAATATAAACATAATTTAGAATCATACTGGGGGTACAACTGGAAATACAGAATACCTGATGCTAAATATATGTCATATATATTTACAATAGCAAACAGGTTTCTTTTCGATAACATTTACATGCGCTCCAGCAATTTTGACATATATCATCCGACATACTACATGAAAGGATTGAAATACGATAGGAACACCCCCATAGTAATAACAGTATATGATATGATTCATGAATTATATCCCGATCAATTCAGAGATAGCGGGACGGTTATCGAAGCTAAAAAAAAGGCACTTAACATGGCAGATGCCATTATTGCCATCTCTGAAAATACAAAAAAGGATTTAATTGAGATATATCATGTAGCTGAAAACAAAATAAAAGTTGTATATCTGGCGAATTCATTGCAGCCGTCAAATTACTTTAGCATTGATGAGTTGTCCATGAAATACGGACTGAAAAGCCCGTATATGCTATACATCGGGGAAAGAAACGGTTACAAGAATTTCAAAATACTGCTTGAATCCTATCTGGATCATTTTTCAGACAGACTTGATTTGGTCTGCTTTGGCGGTGGGAAATTTAATGATGATGAACTAAAAACCATTAACAGCGTCAAGTCCAGAAGAAAAATAATTCAATTGAAAGGCGATGATAAACTTCTTGCCTCATTATACAAACATGCTTTCTGCCTTGTTTACCCTTCATTATATGAAGGATTTGGAATTCCCTTGCTTGAAGCAATGTCCATGGGTTGCCCTGTTATTGCAAGCAAAGCAAGCTCAATTCCAGAAGTAGTTGGCAATGCCGGAATATTATTCGATCCCCATTCCAAAGATGAGCTTATCGGCGCCATTGAATCACTCAGTAATGAATCCAGGAGAAATAAGTTGTTCAAACTCGGATTTGAAAGGGAAAAAGAATTCAACTGGGATAGAACTGCTAATGAAACGTTGAGTATATATGAAAGCATATTATAATTGAGCATACGGAGTCCCGATCAATGGCAACTTATCTTATAACAGGCGCCAACGGATTTTGTGGCAGGCATCTTGCTGAAGTTTTAGAACATGGCAATACCGTGTATGGTGTTTCGCGTACAATACCCGACAGCCTTGTTTCTAAATATCCGGGTATCAGGTATGAACAATGCAATCTTATAGATCATGCATCAGTTTTCAACATTTTAAAAAAAATCGAGCCCGATTGTATATTTCATTTAGCTGCGGAAAGTTCAGTAGCGTCAAGCTGGAAGAGCCCTATCAACATCCTTAATAATAATATAATATCACAGGTAAATATTTTTGAAGCGATAAGAGAGCTTGAGCTGGGAACAAAAGTAGTTGTTGCATGTTCTTCTGAAGAATATGGCCTGATCAGGGAATCAGATTTGCCTGTAAAAGAAAACTGCTGCTTTAATCCGCTCAGCACCTATGCAGTAAGCAAAGTATCCCAGGACATGCTGGCTTACCAGTATCATAAGAGCTACAGCATGGATATCATAAGAGTGCGTGCCTTTAATCTGACAGGCCCGGGCCAGCCACCGAATTATGCCCTCAGTTCTTTTGCCAGACAGATAGCAGATATTGAAAAAGAGAGGATTAAAAATACGATTTCGGTCGGGAATCTGGACGTAAAAAGAGACTTTACTGATGTAAGGGACGCGGTGAAAGCTTATTACCAGATAGCATTAAGGGCAAAACCTGGAGCAGTATACAACCTGTGTTCAGGAAAAGCTTATTGTTTAAAAGATCTGCTCGATTTATTAGTGTCGTTATCGGCAGTAGATGTCAAACTGGAAATTGATGAATCAAGGATCAGGCCCTCTGATTTACCGGTCATGCTGGGGGATAATTCAAAAATAAAAAATGACATCGGCTGGGCTCCCGAAATAGATATCCACGACACTTTAAAGGATTTGCTCGAATTCTGGAGGATATACAATACCCAGGATCCGGGGACGTGAACACATGAAAACCACATCCAGAATCTATATCGCCGGTCATCGTGGAATGGCCGGTTCGGCCATAAAACGAAAATTAGAGTCCAGGGGCTATTCAAACCTGATATTTCGTACACACGGCGAACTCGATCTGACAGACCAGGGCAAAGTCAACGGTTTTTTCAATGCTGAAAGACCGGAATATGTGTTCCTGGCAGCGGCAAAAGTCGGCGGCATACTGGCAAATAGCACATACCCCGCCGAATTCATATATGAAAACCTTATGATCGAAGCCAATATCATCCATGCCGCGTACATCTGCGGGGTTAAAAAACTGCTCTTTTTGGGTTCTTCCTGCATCTATCCAAAACTTGCGCCGCAACCGCTCAGGGAAGAATACCTGTTAACGGGCGAGCTTGAAGTGACCAACGAGGCATATGCGGTGGCAAAGATCGCGGGTATACGATTATGCAAGCATTATAATGATCAGTACGGGACGAACTTCATATCGGTTATGCCTACGAACCTGTACGGGCCGAATGATAACTATGACCTTGAAACTTCCCATGTCATGGCTGCGCTGATACGGAAGTTCCATGAGGCAAAGGTCAATAACTCCGGAGAAGTCATCGTGTGGGGAACTGGAAAGCCAAGGCGCGAGTTCCTGCACGTTGATGATATGGCAGATGCCTGTCTGTATTTAATGGAGAATTATGATGCATCAGATATTGGGGAATTCGTCAATATAGGGATCGGGGAAGATATCACAATACACGAATTGGCAGAGCTGGTAAAGCACATCGTAGGATATAAAGGCGATATCGTATATGACACAACGAAACCCGACGGTACGCCTCGCAAGCTGCTTGATATATCCAGGCTCAGGCGCCTGGGGTGGAACCATAAGATCGGATTGCGTGAAGGCATTGCCGGCGTATATGCTGCGTTCTGTAAAGAGGGACGGGATGAGTAAAAGTTTATGGGAAACTGTCAAACTCGCCGGATATTACAGAACTAACCCGGAAGAATGGCAAGAAACTATACCTGAACTCTCCCGACCTCCATTGCCTCATCCATCGCGTGTTGAAGGGGGACTGCGGGTTCAGGGCAGGTTTCATAAAACCGGTAAACCGGGTCTTCCCCTGGTAAGCATAATAACTGTTGTCTACAATGGCGCCAGATATCTTGAGAAGACCATCCTGTCTGTTCTGGACCAGACTTATGATAATATCGAATATGTTATCATCGATGGCGGTTCAACTGATTCATCTCTTGACATCATCCGCAAATATGAAGACCGGATCGCATACTGGGTGAGCGAGCCGGATAAGGGAATCAGTGATGCCTTCAATAAGGGGATAAAGGTCAGCACCGGAGAAATTATCGGGATAATAAATGCGGATGACTGGTACGAATCTGATGCTGTTGCACTCAGTGTGAATAAACTGGTAGAGAATCAGGAGTACGGTTTTTCTTTTGGGGGTATTGTACTCTATTATGGTGATGCGTTGTCCCACGTGATGCGTTGTGATGAACAGTATGCAAAAGTTATCAGGTATAACATCCCTGCGATCAATCACCCGACTTTTTTTGTAAGGCGCCGTGTCTATGATGACTGCGGATTATTTTCGATTAACCTGAAGTATTCCATGGACTACGAACTGTTTTTACGCATGCATACGAAAAATATCAAGGGTATTTGTCTGGGAAAAAATATAACCTGTATGCGGATGGAGGGTGTATCAGACAACGCTTTCATCAGTTCCCTGCGTGAGGTCATGCAGTGTTCCATACTATATGGGCAGCCAGCGATACTTGCGATAGCACTTTATAATATAAGAGTTTTTAAAGGATTTATTCGCCGCTCGATGCAAAAAGCCGGAATGGGATATATTGTACATTTGATGCGAAAACTGCTGGAGAGAAATTATCGGGAAGTGTGAAGGTCCTGTCAAAAAAGAATTATCCAACACGCATGTTCTTATAAACTGACAATGTGGAATTATCCGGCAAACTATAATTCTGGATCAACTGATATGTCCCGTTATAGTTATTTTCGAAATAATTGTTCATGTCGTTCACGGTTACATTATATTTTTCGCCCGCAACAATATCCTTGCCTGATTTAGATATGATATAATCGATATTTAAAAAGTTGTTATAAAATACGGACGGTGATGGGAGATATGCAGCATTTATTATATATAATGGAAGCCGGGTGCTTGCAGCATAATATGAAAATGTATAACCATTAACTGTATTATAATCGGGAAGAACGACCACAAGTGCTAATCTGCCCTGTGTCCTGGGATTTGTCGTTACATCTTGGTTTATAGTCTCCAGAGTTTCAACTGTTTTCCAGTCTTCCCTGGATGGGCTTGATATTCCTGGGAAAAGATTCATATATCCATAATCCCCAATTTTCACACTTGTAGCAGTTGAAATAGAATTTACTCCGTCGGCAATTTGATGTAACCCAAGACCACCCAGGAACTGCATACCGCCAAAAATAATCACAATCGAAAAAACCGCAGCCTTTATTTTGCTGTTTTTTATCTTGCTTATGGAGAGGGCAGAGATCAGGGCCACGGCACTCAATACCGGTAAAATATAACGGGGATCTTTGTTCCGAAACAGTGTAAATGCAAGGTATGGAATAAATATCCACAACAATAATAATATTTGATTATTATTATTATTATTATTATTATTATTATTTGACCTGGCAAGATAAAACACTTCAACCAGGCCGATGAAAAATAGAATCGACAACAATGGTGAGACAGGAAAATTCACAATTGAAAGAATATA
>DATCUE010000093.1:0-24312 GCA_036567605.1 Candidatus Methanoperedens sp.
TATGTCCTTAAAGTATCCGCGCTCAAAAGCGCCGCGCCCTGATTGTCAATTATCACGGCTTTGTACGGTTTTATATCATCAGGGATTGTATCCACAGTCGTGACATCATAAAGCCCGGTTGCGATCTTATAAAGTGGTGAATTCGTGTCACCTGTCACTACAAGTACCCTGGGTTTTGGCACAACGAACACGGATTTATAGAATACGTTGTTAAGCTTGAACCTGTCCTCGCTGCTTGGTGTTATCGTGGCAGTTACCCTGTGGGTTCCAAGCGAATTGAAAGTATATGGGACCGATATAATTTTCGTTCGCCCGTTCTGGACAACTGTCTCGCTATTCACAATCTTGCCGTCTATATCAACATCAAGGTTATAGCGGGTCTCATTTTCCGCCTGCCTTACAATGATGTTGAATACATTCTCGTTCCCTACTATAAGGTTCTTGGAACTCTCTATTTCAACGCTTGCATCATTGTGTATTGGCTCCTGTCTTACTGCGAACACCCGCGTCCCTTCCGGCGGCTGGGAGACAAAGGAGATGGCATCGAACAGGTCTTTGCCGTAATTATTGTTCCCGTCGGTTACAAGCACGATATTGTTATTCCCTTCCGAAGCACCGATTACCTCATCTCCGATGGGTGATCTAATCCCCCCGAACTGCCTGTATGTGGTATCGGTTTTTGATTTCAGGGATTCAAACAGCTTTTGTCCGGTATCCGTCTTGAATAAATCCATGCTCAGGGTCTGGTCCGAGATCACAGTTACTTTCGGTGAGTCATCGCGTATCGTGGTCGTGCCGAGGGTATAAGGTGAGGCAAGGGCGATTATCAAAAGACTCAGGATAACCACACGCGAGATTATAAGCAGTTTTGAAATCCCTTTCCTGATGGCATAATAACCTGCAAGCACAAGCGGGCTTATGAGCAGGAGGACAAACGGGTTAGCAAGCTGGATATCCATTACAATTCCCCCCTCCAGCGCAGGTAGTACAGTTCAAGGAACACAAGGAACATGGCGCCTATAATCAAATAAATATCAAGATATCTGGGTTTCAGGATGATCTGGGCGCCCGAGACTTCTTTCGGGCCCGGAATATTCTCGCTTCCCGCTGCAAGACCCCCGCCTGCAAGGTTTGATTCTTTCTCATCATACAGGTTTACAGCAACGTCCTTGTTCGGCAGCCCATAGACCCCCACCTCATCAAGCAGCAGGAGGTCTGTGGCAAAGCTGTCGCCGCCCGGTGTTTTTACATTCTGTTGTGCAGGCTGTTTGATGAACATTCCTGTCTTTGCATTGTATTCGCTCACATCAACACTTCCCTTTAGCCACTCAAGCGCCTGCTTCCAGAAAAGGGGATAAGCCGGGTTCGCATGGAAGTCATTCCAGACATTCTCGTTCAGGGGGTCGTAGATATTATCACCCTGCGGGTCTGCAAATCCCGAATATATCACAGTCCCTTTCCCGAATTTCCAGTAGGCAAGCATCACGGATCTGTCCCCTCCAGCAACAAGCGAGACTGCGCCGGATTTTAACTGAGCCTTGAAATGTTTCTTAACGTCTGTTTTTTCAATGTCCGTCCCATCGGTCAAACTGCTGGCCTGTACTACATTAACTGATGTCCTGTTTGAGAGCACGCCAAGTTCAACAGGCAGCAGGTCCATGTCCTGCATGCCAGGCGAGGCGATCATTATGGCATTTCCCCCGTTATTCACATAATCGGAGAGGGTCTTGACTGATTCAGGAGGCAGGGGTGAACTGACTATGACAACCTTACCTGACATTGAAGGAATGTTTTTCGTACCGGATTTTTCAACTGTGGTAAAAGGCAAAAGGCCAAGTGCTATGTATGACGGCGATCTGGGACTATCCGTAATATATAGAATGTCCCTTTTCACCGATTCCGGGATTATCAGATAAGCATTATTATCCACGGAAAGGGCATCATCCGGACTTATCGAGATTTTCGTTATCCCAGGATTGAGGTTATTAATTGCGAAATATTCGTTTGACTGTCCTTTGATATTAAGCGAGCTTGAAAGCACATTGGTGTTATCTGTCGCAACATCGATCCTGACATCCCTTGCATCATTATTGAAATTCTGGATAACTATCCTGTAATCCTTATCTGTTTCAAACCAGCCATTCACTATCCCAACATTATCCGTTCGTCCGCTTATTGTTACGAATTCCACATTTATGCCACTGCCTTCAGCCAGTTTCTTTGCGATTGACGGATCGTCCCCTGACCAGCTTATGAAATCTGATAGAACCACGACCCTGCCGCCTTCAGGAAGCATCCTTTTTCCCAGAAGTATGGCGCCTGCCAGGTCAACGCTTGTGGCCTTCGGCTTCAATTTCTTGAGGGCATCGGCTGCGCTGCCCGAAGGCGCTTCTTTCGTGACTATCACAGGCACGCTTTCTGCAAGAATGATAGTGTTCCTCCCTGAGATAAATTTGTTTGCCTGTTCAACAGCATTTTCAAATTTGGTGCCACCTGATGTGCTTTTTGCCTGCATGCTTGCCGAAGCGTCAATGATTATCACTGTATGGCCGCCACCTGCTTCCTCTGTTGCCATGATAAAAGGTGCAGCTATGGCAAGAGAGATTATCGCAAGCGCAAGCAGCTGTATCAAAAACAGCGGGTCTTTCAGGAATTTCCTGAAAACATTGAGCCTTTTTTTCTTCTCAAGGTCAAAAAGGAACATGAGCGAGGGTATTTTTACCTTTCTCGGCCTCGGCCTCAGGAGATATATTATAATAAGCGGAATAATAGAAAGAAGAGCAAGCAGGCCCATCATATTGGCGAATTGTATCGAAAAATTAAAGAGAGCCATTTTTTACCTCATTTATTTCCCTTTAACATCCCTCTGGCTTATGACCTCAAATATCGCATCAAAAACAGGTTTATCTGTAGTAACAGAATAAAAATCCGCACCTGCCATAAGGCATGTCTCCTTGATGCCTGCGATATGGTCGTTGAGGCGTTTTTCGTATTCGGAACGAAGCCGCGGGCTTGTATATATGTCCATTTTTGCGTCGGTCTCGAGGTCTATTAATTTTGCTTCTCCCCCAAGATCAAGGTTTTTCTCAATCGGGTCAAGCACCTGGATGAGTATGAGCTCGTTGTCCCCGAGCCTGAAAATCCCGTTCTTGACAGCATTGATATCTGCCATGAAATCCGAAATGATTATCACAAGAGACCTTGATTTGATCACGCTCCCGTACTTTTCCATGCAAGAATTGAATTTTGTTTTCCCTGTAAGTGAAGCGGCATTGAGAAGGTCTATAGTCTGGGAGAGGTACTTCCTGCCCCGCCTGGGTTTTGTTATGTTAATCTCCTCTCCGAAGGTGGATACCCCGAATTTTTCGTTATCCTTTGTCACAAGATAGGCAAAACCCAGCGCAAGCATCGCTGCGTACTCGAATTTCTTGCGAAAATCCATGCTCTTGCTGGTATCGAGCAGAATATGTGTCGTGAGGCTTTTTTCTTCCTCGAATTCCTTGACAAAGAGTTTCTCGGTGCGCCCGTACACTTTCCAGTCGATTATCTTGAAATCATCCCCCTGCGAATATTCCCTGTAGCTCACGGGCTCCATGCCGCGCCCTTTCAATATCGAGCGGCGGCTGCCACTGTAAGCTGTGGACACTCGCTTTCGCACAATGAAAGAGAAGCGGTCAAGCTCCTTGAAGAATGAGGTGTCAATCATTTATTTCACTTTTCTGGTTAAATCCATTATTGGCAGTCAATTTAAGGTGAGATAGAACACGGATTGCACGGATAACACGGATGCACACGGATTTCATATCCGTGAAAATCCGTGCAATTCGTGTCATCCGTGTTCTTTGTCGCTGTGGTAATTTATTATTATACAATAGCGCAAAGGTCGCAAAGAACATTGCAGCCATGCTTTGTGTTCTTCGCGCCCTTTGCGGTGTAATATCGTCAATTAATCGCAAAGTTAACCTGTAAATAAATCTGCGTTTATCTGCGTTCATCTGCGGTTTATTATATTTATTGCATTAACAGCTACTTCACATTTTTCAGGATATCTGAAATAACCTGGTCTGTTGTATTGCCTTTGCGTTCAGACTCGAATGTCAAAATAATGCGGTGGCGCAGGACAGGATAAGCCATTGCATCGATATCCTCCTTGCTCACATAATTCCTGCCCTTCATCAGCGCCCTTGCCTTTGCGGCAAGAATGATGCCGATGGAAGCCCGCGGGGAGGCGCCGTATTCTATATGCTCGCTTTTTGCCCTTGTTGCTTCCACGATCTTTATCGCCCTGCTCTTAATATCCTCAGCAATGGGAACATCGCGCGTGAGTTTCTGCAGCTCGAGGACTTCATTCTTTGAGACCACGCGGTTCACCGATGGCATTATGTTTTTGGTATATCTATTAACGATCTCGTTCTCATCCTCAAATGTTGGATAATCCATAAAGATCTTGAGCAGGAACCTGTCAAGTTGCGCCTCAGGCAGTGGATATGTTCCTTCCATTTCTATCGGGTTCTGCGTCGCAAGAACGAAAAAGGGCTTATCAAGAGGATAGGTTTTATTGCCCACGGTTACCTGCTTTTCCTGCATTGCCTCAAGAAGCGCGCTCTGCGTCTTCGGGGATGCCCTGTTGATTTCATCGGCGAGTACGATGTTTGCGAATACAGGCCCTGGTTCGAAACGGTACTGCTTCTTCCCGTTCACATCCTCGATGATATAGGTGCCTGTGATGTCTGACGGCATCAGGTCGGGGGTACACTGTATCCTGTTGAATTTCAGGTCAAGCGCTTTTGAGATCGTACTTATGGTGAGGGTCTTTGCAAGACCCGGGTTGCTCTCGACAAGGGCATGACTGTTGCAGAGGATGGCGATCATCATCTGTTCGACGGCTTCATGCTGCCCGACGATAACTTTCCCTATCTCATCAAGAAGTTCCTTGAAAATCCTGGTTGAGCTTGTATATGTCTCATTGCTCATGTTTTAGCCTCTTTCATATCTTACTCCGTTCAACTGCATATTTATTGATCAATTCTTTGTCAGTCTCACTTTTTTTCATAAGGATGCTGTACCCTCCATCAGAAACATTTGAACCCAGAACATCCACAGGAAACGCCGCCGACTTTATAAACTGATTTTGTTCAGGGTTGTAATCCTTTGGAACGTTACCAACGCCGCCTCCCATTTCAAGAGCGAGGTCAACGGGTTTCCCTTCGACTGGTGCGATCTTGGGTTGTCCAAAGATATATCCACTTCCGGTCTTTCCCGCTTTATTGCCGTCCTCCGGAACACCCGTAACTGAAGTTATTGTCTCGTTGGTAAGATTTCCCATTGTTCCACTTATTGTGCCTGCGAATTTGGCGACATCATCCGGCGGAATCCTGGCGTCCGGAGTTACGAAAACATAAGCCGTAGCAGCAATAAAAATAATAGTTATCATTATTTTAGCTGCGATCCTGCCTTTTGCGAAAAGTTGCGAAACAGAAACTTTATCAAGTGTTTCAAAAACATAACTTTTTAAAGACTCTAAGATAACATTGCTTTCGTCCCTGTTATCATAAGCAGTTCTTAATCTTTCATCCAGTTCCGGGTATTTTTTCTCAATTAAAAGAGTGACATTCATTCTCTTGTCTTTTCTATGCAGCAGATAAGCCCCGATTATTGCGATAAATACAGCCAGGACCGGAGGGATGGCTGAAACAGGTATTTGTGAATTCGGTATTGATTTCTCAAGAAAATACCCTGCATTGAGAATAATAAATATAGAATAAATAATACTGAAGATAATAATTAAATCCAGGATCATGATAAGCCGCATTTTTCCAAAAAATCCTGACCTGATCTTCAGAAGTTTATCCAGGAAATCGCTCATTCAGTCACCTTCTCTTGCTTTATTGACATTATTTATATTAAGTCTTGGGGATAACTATTACCATCCGAAAGGTTTTTCTGTCCCCACTCCTATTTCGTGCCTTAATTCCGAGATGGTATCGACGGCGTTTGCGAAGAATAGATATACGATGCCGGCGATTAGCTTCTCTTATGCCCAGATAGCTCAGCCTGGGAGAGCGCTGCGCTGAAGACGCAGATGTCCCCGGTTCAAGTCCGGGTCTGGGCATTCTTCTTTCATTCAAACAAGATTGAGGGTTACAGTGTTCCCTTCAAGGACATCCTTTTCGCTAATATTAATTTTCTGTAAGACACTTCCGGCAGTTACATTGTAAGGACCTTCCGGTCTTGTGTCAAATTGCGTCTCGCCCGGGATCGGGCCGAGCGTCGAATAGGGAACTGTAAGAACATATGTCCCATCCGAAGTGGTCGCCGTCTGAGAATACTGGAATTTTCTTCCGATATTCGTATTGATCGTATTTGAAATTATAACAGTGGTATTCGGCGGTGCCCTCCCTGTGATTTTAGCGCCCTTTACAACTTCGAATATTTTGGCGTAACCCGAATATTCAAGAGGCAGATTTTCCCCGTATAATTTATTGATCCAGTATTTTCCGGCGCAAATACCGCCACTACATAAAGAAACAAGCTTGCCATTGTCCATATAAACCCCTATTTCACTACTACCTCCCCGTGTGCCGGGATTTGCGCTGGACTCATGAACCATGCGGTAATTCTTAAGACCGGTTCCATCGAATATATGCAGCCTTGCCTCCATTGTGTTTAAGTATTTCGATGACGGGACATACAATGTCCCCTGGTTTGTCTGGACCGGCATGAAATAATCCCTGTCTGACATATCCCAGTCCGCGAAAACCGTCAGGATGGAATATGCCATGTAAGCATTGCTCACGACATATCGTGCCCCGGGCTTTCCGTTGATGCCCAGCTTATCAAGGACGGCATTTGCCTCTTCTTCGGTCTGTGCGATCAGGAAAGTAGAAGCACCGGGCGCATGCGTCGGCCCGCCGCCAATTCCCGCCTGGAACGGGTTCGCGTTGGGTATTCTGTGCCCCCAGTAGGTGATGATGTGACCGTAATCCCACCAGCTCATAACGCCATAAGCAGTTTCGGGATAGGGATATGTGCCGTTTGTTGGTTTCTTATAGATATCATAATAATTTACGCCCGGATCCGGGGTGTTGTAGCGCATCCAGGTAAGGGCATCGTGCCATTCATAAAAGCCGTCTCCGGGACTGACCGCACCCCATGCCGTAGATTCGCATGACCAGGGCCATCCACCGCATGACCCTTTATAAGGCGGATCATCAAACGGCATAAATCCAATTACTATAATCACAAAAGCCAGGGAAAGGATATGTTGTATCTTAATTTTTTTAGCACATTCAATAACATCGTTTGAACCAAAATCCTTCCAATCAGCCATATCAAGAATCCTGGAACCAAGGAAACCAATAAGTATTGCCACGTTTACAGCATAGTAGTAGGCAAACCTGAGTTGCGCCAGCATTATGGCCAGGACAAAAATGCTCCAGACTGCTATCAATGTGTATTCAGCCCTGGATTTCCGTATTACATAATATAAGAGAACTATGATCGCGAGATAAGCCAGATAAAAATTATAACCGAAACCAAAATATTTGGCAGCATAGTCCAGGATATTCGCACCGTATTCACCTACGGGAAAGCCCAGGAAAGCCAGGTAAGACATCGCGCCTGAGTTATCCAGAATATCCTTTGGAATAAATGTCATGGCTTCTGCTATCGTCACCCCGCCCCCTTCCCTTCCCCCGAATATAAAACCTAAATTGCCGATGGTGACAGAATAAAGATCTGGCACTAACAATTTTATAGCAATTAACATAATTAATATTGTGCCTGCAACAAAAGATAAATAGTGATACCCGCTGTATTCCCGCTTGTTCATTTCCCTGGAAACAAGAGTTAAAAATACAAAAACAACCGCGCCCCCTCCTGTTACTGTAAGGTGCAAGAGAGAATAGTATCCGGAGGAGAAACCGTTGCTTATATCAACATCCGGCAATACCATAATCATTGCCACTATATAGGCAAGGACTCCTACAATTCCAAGGTATTCTACGGATTTTCCCCTGAAATGATCAATAATGTACTGCACAACAATAAAGATGCCGAATACAACAGCGAAAAAGACACCGTTCGTCCAGTTAAGCAGATACGCCCCGAAGAAGATCCCGGCAAAAAGAGAATATGCCAGAGGTGTTTTCAATGAGGCCCAATCCCTGTTAATCCAGTGTTCAAACGTGATGTTTTCAGCTCTTTTTATTGCTATCACAAAAAACATCATCATCATTGTTAAATAAAAGACTTCAGCGATGTGGTTATCTGTGAACCCGAGGACCGACCTCTCAAGGAACGGGCCCGGCAGGATCGCAATCAAAAATGCTCCTATCAATCCTGCTTTCTCACCCGCCAGTTCTTTGCCGATGATATATACGGGGAACACAACCAGGGCACCCAGGACGGCAGGGTAGAAGACACCTACCGTGTCAATTGTGGATTGGGATGGCATCCCTCCGTTTGCAAACAAACCCGTAAACAGCGCAAAAAAGGCAATCATCTGGTCAAATAGCGGACCCCAGTGAAGCTGATTACCATACGGATACAGGGTAAACGCGTCATAAAAAATCCTGTGTGGGAAAAAGTGAATGGTGTTTTCCACAAGCCTCATATGGAAGACTGAATCGTCTATCGCAAAACCCGTTACTCCCTTATTGAGGACGTTCTTAATAGGTACTATTCCTCTGATATAAAATGAGAACAGGAATAACGCAAAAAGTATAATATATGAAAGTGACTTTACTTTTAGGACGCCTTCAGAATTACTTTTTTCTTTTATGTTGGTTGTAGCGGTTCCCTTTTTTTCATGTTTTTCTTTATACTTTTTATTTGATTTTACTTTGACCAAAGTACACCTCAGGGTTGTGTCAATAGTGGATGTCACGATTAATAAAGATTATGGAAAAAAGATGGATAAACCTGAGAATAACTTTTTAGACGAATAAAACATACAGAGAATTAAATGGACGCCATCATACCAATATCTTTAATTATTTTAATAGCTATTCCTTATTCCCTGTATACCGGCTTAATTTTTAAATACGGCAGCATGGGATCTCCTGCTAAAAAATCCGAAAATAAACCTACAATTTCCATCATCATTCCCACTTACAATGAAGAATTGTTAATAGGGAAAAAACTTGATAATATCTTCAAACTTGATTATCCCCTTAAACTAATTGAGGTTGTAATAATCGATTCTTCAACAGACAGAACTCCTGAAATAATAAAAGATTTTCAAAAAAAATATAACTGCATAGCTTTGATATCACAGGATAGAAAAGGTCTTGCAACAGCGCTGAACACCGCTTATGCCGCGGCCGGGAATGAGATAGTCATCAAAACAGACTGCGACAGCATGCTGGAAAAAGATGCCCTGCAAAAAGTGGCAAATGATTTTGGGGATGAGACGATTGGCGGGGTCACAGGAAAACAGGTAGTAATCAATGATTCCGGGGTTGAAGTGGGCTACAGGTCGCTGCAATCCAGAGTACAGGTCGCAGAGTCCTGGATTGACTCAACAATAATTTTTCACGGGCCGTTCTCAGCATACAGGAAAAAGCTGATAAAACCCATAGATCCCGATTCTGTAGCCGATGACAGCGAACTTGCAATAAAGGTCCGCAAGCAGGGATACAGGACGATAATCGATCCCGGGATCATATTTTATGAAGCGAGCCAGAGTGCGTTCTTCAAGAGAAGAATGCAAAAAGACAGGCGCGGGAAAGGATTGATAAGATTGTTGCTGCGGCATAAGGACGTGCTTTTCAATCCCGAATACGGGAATTATGGCAAACTTGTATTCCCGATGAACTTTTTTATGATGATAATTTCGCCGTATCTTTTCTTGCTTCTGTTCCTATTTGTCCTGTATATGTTATACCAGTATAGTTTAATAGTCGCTGCGGCATCTTTTATCATGTTTTTGATTTTCGTTTACCTTGGACAGGCCAACAGGCTTTACATGTTCGAACCCATATATTCCTTCCTTGACACCCAGATATCTCTTTTGCTGGGAGGATTGAGCCTCGTTTTTGGAAAGGAATCCGGGGGTACATGGGAAGTTGACCAGGAACTCAGGGGTGCATACCTGAAGCATGAATAAAATCGCAATGGTTTGCCACAGGTACTATCCTGACATAGGCGGGGTGGAAACCCATGTCCGCGAGATAAGCAAAAGGCTGGCAAAACATGGTTTTGATGTTGAGGTAGTATGCACTGATAGTACCTGGAAATATCCCGGGACCGAGCATCATAACGGCGTTAAGATTACACGCTTCAAATCACTGGCGTCCAAAAATGCATTTTATTTCGCGCCGCAATTGTATTTTTATTTAAAAAATCGCAAATATGACATAGTGCATGCGCACAATTACCATGCATTCCCTGCTCTCTTTGCCTCAGCAGCGACAAGAGCAAGATTCATTTTCACACCGCATTACCACGGCGGAAGCCATTCTTATTTCAGGAACCTGCTTCTCAAACCTTATCATTTGGCCGGTCGTTCTATCTTTGAAAAGGCAGAGAAGGTGTTGTGCGTATCGAGATACGAGATGAAGCTTATAGAAGATGATTTTAATGTTCCTCCTTCAAAACTTGTTCATATTCCCAACGGATTGAATCTGAAAGAGTTTGAAGAAATAAAAGAGCTACCTAAAGAATCCAGGATAATCCTTTATGCAGGAAGGCTGGAATCCTACAAAGGGGTACAGTATCTGATAAGCGCATTGTCACTGCTGCGGGATTTCCGCCTAAAGGTGATAGGAGAGGGGAACTACGAGAAAAAGCTGCACGAGCTTGCGCTGAAGCTAAAGGTAAATAACAGGATTGACTGGCTTAAAGATGTTGAGAGGAGTGAACTTTTGTCCCACTATAAATCTGCCGATGTTTTTGTTAATCTGTCCACCTTTGAGGCTTATGGGATAACGGTCGCAGAGGCGCTTGCATGCGGCACACCCTGTATAGTTGCAAAAGGTGGGGCGCTTTCGGAATTTATCGATGGGGAAGGATGCATCGGTCTTGATTATCCAATTGACATCAGCGCCCTTGCGCACGCTATTGAGAGCAGGAAACGCATTACTCCAAGGAAGATGCCTGATTGGGACGATATTGTTTCGGATTTGGTCAGGATATATTCTTGAAGGTGAATAGTTTCACCCCGCTTGCATAAAGCATATTATCCAAAAATCCATTTCGTGAATAAAGGAGATGAATATTATGGAACTAACTATTGAAAGAACAGATGTTGGAAGAGATTGCAAATACATGGAGGGAGTTCGTGAATGCAAACCTTTTGTCATAAGGGAATCCGGCAGTATGGATCACGCCTGCGTCATAATTCTGCTGCGAAATCTTGGGGAAAGGAAAGAAACTACATCGCTGGAAAGGGATGCTTTATCTGCTGCCATACGTGCCCTCCAGTGTGATACCGGTGCCGGGAAGATGTAGTATTATACAATCACATTGTAATGCGGGGATTCAATATGAACCTGATTAATTAAATTATATTCAAATATTTCCTTTTCCGGTACTCTTCTTTTGATATATTTTAACCTGTGGAGAACAGGAACAAAGGCCATTGTGGAACTCACGAAATCACCTGACAGGGCAGCGCAGTATTTTGGCGAGACCCTGTAAGCATCAAGAACGAAATCCACATCCACGATTCCCGTAAGTTTCGAGACAATCATCGCCGCCTCCAGGGGATTTGACCTGATAAAATTGCTTGCTCGTTCATGCTCCCTTAAAAAACCAGATATCAAATCAGGCTGCTGCATTAATTCCTTCCTGATAACAATTCCGTAGCTCGGATTGTTTGGCCAGAGTGCATGGGGTGCAATAATGATTTTTGCTCCGCATGCGCGCGCAGAAGCCACGGCAAGGGACGGCGTTCCCACCGCAGCATCAATCTCGCCGTCCACAAGCGCTTCAAGGACAAAATCGGTCCATGCAAAGTTTTTTACTTTTATATTAAGATTAGATTTCTCCAGCGCATCTTTAATAATGACATCATGGATAGAACCTTTGGGCGGTGAGCCGATTATCTTTTCTTTAAATTGTGAGAGCACAGAATCAAAGTCCCCAAGCTCTGTAAGAGTTCTGTATTCTTTCCGAGCAATCAACACTGTCCCTTCAACATGTCCGCCTGCCACGCATATTATCGGGACGCTGCGATTTATGCCGATGATGGCAGGGGGAAGACCGATATATCCGAGGTCGATTTCCCTGTTTGCAAAAGCCTCTACGATATCAGGGCCTGAGGCAAAGAGTTTCCAATTGGCATGGATACCTCTGCTTTTTAGCCAGTCCGTACCCATTAGAATGAAAGAGGTGTGGTAAACCGTGGAAAGGTGTCCGATGTTTAGTTCTTTGAGGATAGACATATCTCAAAATCCTCGTCAAGCTCCAAGAGGTAAACCCGGAGTTCAGTAAGTTTATCTTTTATTATCTCAATGTCCATGTCTGGCCGCTCTCTTACCCATAGTTTTTTTCAATCTTTCCTACATATCCTTAGTTAAAAGTACCCGCCCTTCCTCAAAAATCCGTTTTCTTATATGAACCGGCAATTCGGGGAAGATGGAAATATCTATAATGGAGGGCATGGCAGAATCGAGAGATAATCGCTCTTTCAGAGAAATTTCTCTTGACGGGATGATACAGATGTCTATATCTCTCCCTGTTATCCCTCTTGCTTTTGAACCAAAGAGAAGCGCGCTGTGGACGAAGTCAAAGTTTTTCAATAACCTGGCGGCTTCTTCAATCTCGGTTTCTTTTGGTGGCTTCTGCATTGCGCTGTTCATTTCTGTACTTTTAATTGATAAAATATATATCAGCCAGTCTTTCATCATTTTAATAATCTTTCTTTGGAGTTAAATCTATTTGTTAATAATATTTAGGATATTAATACTAAATTAAATAATTATTACATTATCTCTCCATATCGGTTTATTGAAAGAGGATTATTTTACATTGGTTAGGGGTGTATTATCCCTATCCTCCCGGTGATCTCCCGTTGAATCCCATTATAACCTCAGATAATTTCACAAACTTTAAATTGGTGTACTATGCTGTTGATTACCGATGTAAGATAGCGGCTGAAAATCTTTTTATCAATACAATAGACCCACCATTCCCCAACCTGCCTATCTTACACCACCTCTATTCACACCCGTTACACAACTTCGTATAAATACATACGATTCCAATGATGTTATGGACTCTCTTACACCAATCTTTCTTTGAGCCAATCCAATCGCCTCCGAGAAAAAGGGAGTCCATCTTATAATCGTTTTCAAAAAAGGAAAAAGGATTTTTATTAATCCGTAACTACTATATAAGTATGGGTTTCTGTTATACATACGCCTATTATATGATACATATGCCACAATATTTATCGGATAGGCTATTAATAAGATAAAAATTTTATGGTTATGGAACAATAAATGAAAGATGATCAAATGACGTTTATAAAATCCAATAATTATGATGCTGCTTTTGTTAAAGAAAATATGATGGGTCCTAATGCATTGAAAATAATTGAGGAATTATCTAAATCATTAAGGCTTGAGAAAGGCATGCAAGTGCTTGATCTCGGTTGTGGGAAAGGGCTTACTTCGATATTCTTAGCAAAAGAATACGGGGTTACGGTTTTTGCAACTGACCTCTGGATTAGTGCAACAGAAAATTATGAAAGGATCAAGTCAATGGGGCTGGAAGATAAAATAATACCAATACATGCAGAAGCACATGATTTACCATTTGCACATGAGTTTTTTGATCTTGCTATAAGTGTAGATGCCTATCATTATTTTGGGATCGAAGTAGATTATTTGACAAAGCATTTTGCTCCACTTGTAAAAAAAGGTGGGCAAATAGCAGTTGCAGTTCCGGGTTTGAAGCAGGAATTTACAAATGGAGTTCCAGCAGAATTAGTACCATACTGGTTTGATGATATGAGTTTAACTCTACACTCATGTGATTGGTGGTATAATTTATGGAAAAACTCTGATTTGGTAAGTATTAAAGAATGCAAAGAATTAAATTGCTTAAAAGAATCCTGGCAGGATTGGCTTTCGTGTGATAACGACTATGCTCGCAGAGATATTGGAATGATGGAAGCTGAGGGTGGGAAATATTTCAATCTGGTTTCAGTTATAGCTACAAAATTGTGAATCTGAGTTAAATAAAACCCTTATATCCCCCCTCAGCCAATCCATACACCCGTGATCCCATGAAACCCATAGAAAAAGCATCAGGCATCGGCGGCCTGCTCACTGCGTTCAGGAAGCTTGCGCGCGGAAGGGAAAAGATTACGTTCATAGGCTGTCCGGGCTGGTGCAATCCGTTTGCCGAGCTGCTCGGTTATGTATTGCGCGATGCAGGAAAAGAGATGGTCTTCATACCAAACCTGAGAAAAGATATGGCAGTAAATGTCGAAATGACGGTTTACGGCATGCAGCTCGGGGACAATGCCGACCCGTCCTCGGATACTGTCGTGCTTCTTGGGGGGCTTGCGATGCCCAAGATGGAAGTGGATGTCAACGGGGTAAAAAAATTGATCGATGAAATTACAGATGGCCGTACAGACAGGTTGATCTTCGGCGTCTGCGTCGGCGGGGTCTTCCAGAAGGCTGGCTGGGACAAATTGATCGATTTTGATTATCTTGTGGATGCCGACATGGAGGTTACGACATATGGCTTCAAACAGGAGCGATGATGGATAAGCTTCCTAATATGTTCATAAAAGCCGGAGTTGTTTACCTTGGAGTAAGCACAATCCTTGGCGTGCTGATAACCTTGGGCCCCGGGTTCAGTTTCATGCATTCGCATCTTGCCCTTATAGGCTGGGTATCTTTTTTGCTCTTCGGCCTGGCTTATATGGTAATACCTCAATATAGTGGAAAGTCTCTCTTTAGCGAACAACTTGGCATCATACAGTTCTGGCTTGCAAATATCGGATTAATCGGATTGTCGCTTTCATATCCTTTCATGAGAATGTATATGCTGAAAGGACTGGATTATTCTCTTGCCCAGACGATAGTTATCATTTCCGGAGTACTCGAAGCGATTTCAGTTTTCATTTTTATATTTAATATTTGGAAAAGCATGAAGAAGTGATATCAATGGAATGGGATCCGGAAGCATCCAGGGAACTGGAAAAAGTACCCGAACACGTTCGCAAAATGGCGAAAATGGGAATAGAGGCGTCTGTTGAAAAGAAAGGAAAGGACATAGTAAATTTAGATGACGTAAAGGAAGCTGCACAGCGTTTTGGCGCCTTGATGGAAAAGGACGAGAAGGATAAAAGAACTACAAAGATAGCGGTCGTAAGATGCGATATAGTAAGCGAAACCTGCCCTGGGGTTGCATGTTTCAAGGCATTCAATAAAAGAAAGGTGCGTTTTAGTGAATACGGGCCAGATGCCGAAATTATCGGTTTTTTCACCTGCGGGGGATGCTCTGGAAGAAGGGTTTACAGGCTTGTGGACAGTCTTCTTAAACACGGTTTGAATGTGGTACACCTGAGTTCATGCATGCTTATGGACACAGGTTATCCGAGATGCCCGCATATAGACGAGATTAAAAAGATGATACTTAGGAAAGGCGTGAAAGTCATAGAAGGCACGCATCATTAGTGATAAAGAGCTTTCAAGAGAAATGGAATGACTCCGAGCACGAATCGCAAAATATATTAGTAACTAAACTAATGTTATCATTAATATTGAGGAACCAAAAAATAGAATTTTTGATGGATAGGATAGGAAGTGTTTCCGGTTCCTCAATTCCATATTACCTGTTATGAACTTAAAGCGATTTCCCAAGATTATACCCAAATTACCACCAGATTCTAATAAACATCGTGAGTAACAGGTACTATGGATATCGAATTATCACAACCTGTTGACTGCCTGTGTGATTTTACATATGATTTCTACTGGCAGCATGAAGGCAGAAGACTTGCACCGGCCGGTATTATTCCTCACCAGAAAAATACTTCCTATACCTATTCCGACCTTGTAACAAATTTAAAGCAGGGAGAGGACGTGCATATCAAAGGATATACCGGTCGAAGGCTCGGCAGCAGTCTCGGAGTGGATTTGAAATTCTTTGGCGGGACTGGAGGGCCGTTAAAAACAGGTTCGATAATAGTCGATGACGACGTTGATACCCGCATGGGCATCAGCATGGTTTCAGGGGCGATTTATGTAAGAGGCAAAATAAAACAGCCTCTTGGCAATGTTATTGAGGTCGAGTCTGACCACGCCGGTTACCGAAAATACCGCTCGATCACCGGAATACTCAGGGAGGGGCTGGAAGAAGCCATAGTTGGTCCTAATGTTCTGGAAAAAGACACGCTGTCAATAAATGACGGCCTTATCCGCGACACCATAGCTGCCAGGCTTGATTCTGACAAGCGGGTCTTTGTAGATGGAAATGCGGGTATGAGCACAGGCATACTGATGAAGCGGGGAATTGTCGAAATCGATGGGGATGCCGGGATGAACACAGGGGTTCTTCAGAATGGCGGCATCTTGATTGTTAATAATACCGAGGAGTTCGCGGCGGCGTATATGAAAGGCGGGATTCTTATCATCAGGGGAAAATCCGGTGGCTACACAGGCGCAAGTATGAAAGGAGGAACGATTTTTCTCAGAGGGGAAATTATGCATAAAACTGCTTCACCTGATGGGAGTGATATTAAGATGCTGGCCAAGCTTATGGAAATAAGCCAGGTTGAAGCAATGATGTTTCGGAAATATTCGATTCCTTCTTAATTTTTTTTAGTTCCTGTATAGCCAGTAAAATTGAGAAGTTATATATATCCAGATGCTGAACCTGTTCCATGATGCATATGATTTCAAATAATTTAAAAAAGATGACAATATCCATACTGCTGGGCCTGCTGTTATTCTGGGTCGTTACAGGGACAGCCGCTACCATTAGCGGCGGTCCTACCACAACCCTTGACGGCGCCGCTTCTACTACCTATACCTATAGCGGCGGAAGTCCGGCGGGAGGCGGATCTAGCGGGGGCGGAGGTGGTGGCGGGGGAGGCGGCGCATCAGGTGAGAACTATACTAATATAGAGGTTAAAGAGAAATATGACCTGTACATTTTTAAGGATAAGGTCACGACTTATTCTTTCACAAACAAGAATAATCCCGTGTTGTTTGTGAATATAACAGGCAATGTAAATGCCGGAGAAATCAATACTGCAGTTGAGGTTCTTAGAAACACATCATCACTGGTAAAAATCCCGGCACCGGGGATTGTTTATAAAAATGTTAACATATGGGTGGGAACATACGGTTTTGCCGTCCCGAAAAACATAAAAGAAGCAGTGATAAGATTCAGGGTCGAGAATTCATGGATTCAGGACAATGACCTTGTTGCCAGCGATGTCAGGATGGTCAGATGGGATGGAAGCCAGTGGACGCAGGTTGATACATCTGAACATTCAAAAGATGGCACGTATATATATTATGAAGCGAGGACAGATTCTTTCTCAAGCTTTGCGATAGGCGGGCTTAAAGATGCGCCTGTTCAGCCGGCGAGCCGTACATATGCCGCTGCAACCCCGGCTGTTAAGCCGGCGGAATCAACCAAGGCTACTGCCACTTCCCCTGCAGAAAAGACTGATGGATTTGAGTTTCTCTTCGCAATAACATCACTTTGCATAGTTTATATTTTCTGGAGAAAGAAAATATGAACCCGGATCAAACCAGAACATAATGTGTTTGCATTGCTGGCAAGAAATAGTTTTTCCATTCAACTCTTTTATAAATTTTCATACCATTAAAAATCCCATAAAGGATAGATTTAAATATCTTGCTAAAATAAAGGATGATTAATCATTACCAATGATAGGAGTAGTCGAATGCAATTGAAAAACGTTTCAAGTATTTTAATAGCTATTGTTTTTGCGCTGCTATTTGTATCAGCTTTGCAGTTGCCCATTCAGATAACAACTGCTGCCGCCCAGCCTTTGCCGAATAATTCATGTGCCGATTGCCATATGAAATTACTTTTTACATCAGAAGAGCAGAGGCAATTTATTGATATACGCATCAAGCATCTTGAAAGCGGGATTTCCTGCTCTATTGTTTGCCACGAAGATAAACTCAATAAATCCACCGCAAGTACCTATGCTTTGTGGTCCATATCCACACACGCTCTTTTTAATGTGACATGTGAGAAATGCCATGGAGGGAATCCACTGGCATCTTCAAAAGAAGATGCTCATAAGGGTCTTTCAAACATAAGCATAGCGCGAGCCAATACTCCAGAAACATGTGGAAAATGTCATGAAGCAGAGTTCCAGGAATTTAAGAATTCAAAGCATTTCATGAGATTGGAGGCACAGGAGGTACCTGCTCCCGCATGTATCACATGCCACCAGGCACACAGTGTACGCGTGCTGGCTGCTTCTGAAATAGAGGATTTTTGCAGCAATTGCCATAATCGCATAACTGGCATTGACCCTGCAGTCCCGCAAAGAGCAGAAAAGGCGTTGTCTTCCGTAAGCCTGTTGCAGGAAGAATTATCAAAAGCAAGAAGCGCTGTTATTTCTGCAAAAGCATCAGGCAAGGATGTAACTGCAGCCGAAGCTGATGTAGAATCTGCAAGGGCGACATTGAGACTTATTCCCTCGGTCTGGCACAGATTTAACCTGACGTTCTTCGAAACTGAAGTTCAGCAGGGAATTGCTAATGCCCAAAATGCAGAAAAAATAATGAACCAAAGTACAACTACGGCTACCCCAAAGACTCCAAAAACTCCGGGATTTGAAGGATTGTATTTGATCACAGGCCTGTTTGTAGCATATCTATTGAAAAGAAACAATTCGTGAAGTTTATATGTTAGACAGGATGATTCAGTATAGGGAGTAAATGATAAAATGAGTTCGAAAAACTATTTCTTAATATTTATATTCTTGTCCATCATGATTTTTGTGGTACCCGGTGTTTTCGCGGATAACACCTGCATAAATTGTCACCAGAAGCTCTCAACTTTTAATGAGACCGAGCAACAATTCAATGAAATAAGGATTCAGCATCTTGCAAGGAATATACCCTGTTCTCTTGAATGTCATACCACAACTCTTACTAAATTTGCAAAAAGCAATTATCTTCAATGGACAGACTCCAAACATGCTCTGTTCAATGTCACATGTGACAGGTGCCACGGAGGCGATCCAACTTCTGAGATAAAAGAGAAAGCGCATGTCGGGATTGAGCGTTCTTCCAGCCCCAACAGTACCGTTTTCTACAGGAATGTGCCTGAAACATGCGGGAAATGTCATAAAGCCGAATTAAACGAGTTCAAGGGGTCTAAACATTACCAGAGACTGGAGGCACTTGAACGGGCCCCTACATGCGATACCTGTCACCTGCCGCATGAATTTAAAGTTCTGAACGTGAGCGATTTCAGTAACTTATGCAGTAACTGCCACAATCTTGATACGAGAATCGACCCCGATGTCCCGGATAAGGCGGTCACTGCGCTTGAAAATGCTGAAAAGCTAAAAGATGAGATAAAAATAGCGGATAATGCTATTAAACAGGCAAAAGAAAAAGGAAAAGATGTATCCGCGGCACAGAAAGACCTTGAAACTGCGATGTCAATCAGAGATAGCCTTCCAATCCTCTGGCATGCGTTTGACCTTGAGTCGTTTGGAAATGTAATCAATAACGGGCTCAATTCGTCCAGGAAAGCGGAAGAGGAATCCGGTATGCCGGTGTCCAGGCCTTCAACCCCGGGATTCGGGACAATATTATTGATGACAGGAATTATTGCAATATACCTGTTATTGCGCAAAATGAGGTGAATGTAAGATGAATAAAAATATAAATCAAATATTTTTGCTTCTTGCAATTGTTCTTGTTCTAATATCTTATATGTCCTATCCGGTCCTGGCGAGGCCCGAATATGCTGTCAAGGAAAGCCGCAATTGTCCTTATTGCCACACGAGAGAAGGCCCTCCGCAGCTTAATGAGGCAGGGGTATATTACGGAACCCATAACCATTCGTTCGAGGGTTATGTTCCCTCACCCAAAACAACGCCAACTCCAGCCCCTACAAAAGAAATTGAAATAGGCGTCCATATGAATACATGGGACGTGGGTCTTCGGGCGCTGGCTGTTATTCTGATCATGCTGGTCGTGGTTTACTTGATACGATTATGAGGTGAATTCATGCATATCGAAAAAATCGAATACGGACCTGAAAAAGAAGGATCCCGGTCTCAGGTCGCTTTTGTATTAATAGTTATTTTGGCACTGGTCGCTACCGGATTAACGGGCATAATTATCTCCAGAATCATATCCAGTGAACCTTCAGCAGCATCTTCGAGGCAGTTTATCGAAGATATCGGAAAACTACTTGCGTATCTCCTTTTTGACCTTGCCGCAATATTGTATCTTTACGTGAAATGGCTGCTGCAGGATGAATACGTTACTACGGTGGAGTGATAACATGGACGATAAAATCACATTCACGATAACAAGAAGAAGGCTCACAGAATTTTTAATCGGACTTGTTGCAGTATTTTTCGCATCCGGGGTGCTGGCGGCTGTATTAAAGTACCTATGGCCGGAAACGGGCAATAAGGGGGCATCCAGCGAGGTACAGATTGCCACGGAGGATGAAGTTAAGACGGGAGACGCAAAAAAATTCATGTTCAACGGCAAAGCCGCAGTGCTTTTAAGAACTCCTGCGGGCTTCCGGGCATTCGGGGCCGTATGTACCCATCTTGGCTGTGTGGCATACTGGAAACCCGATGAAAACCTGATATTCTGTCCCTGCCATTTAGGAAAGTTCGACCCGAATACAGGGGCTGTGATATCGGGGCCGCCGCCCTCTCCTTTGCCTGCCATTGATATAGCCGTAAGGGAAGGAACCGTTTATGCGCTCAAATGGAAAGACCCGGACTACGTGAAATCCATATCTTTCTATGCCGGAGCGGCGTAAGGTGATTATATGGCTCTTACAGAAAACATCTACAAATGGCTTGATGACAGGTTCAAATTGAGGGAACTGCTGCCGCCGATAGTGAAACATCCTGCGCCCGAGTATGCAGTATCAAATCCGCTCTACTGCCTCGGCGGGACGGCGTTCCTGTGTTTTTTGATCCTTGTTACTACCGGAATATTCCTCGCGATGTATTACAAACCCACCCCGACCGAGGCATATAAGAGCGTGGAGCATATAATGACCGAAGTCCCGATGGGAAGTCTCATCAGGAGTACGCACCACTGGGCCGCGAACACCATGATTGCTGCAGTGATGCTCCATATGATAAGGATTTATTTCATGGGTGCTTACAAGAAACCCCGTGAGCTGAACTGGGTAGTCGGCGTGTTCCTTCTTTTGACCACCACTACTTTCGGTTTCTCCGGATATCTACTGCCATGGGACCAGCTTGCTTACTGGGCCACAAAGATAGGAACAGGAATAGCGGGCTCGATACCTGTAATAGGCCAGTACATATCCCTGCTCCTGATAGGCGGGAGTGACCTTGGAGCCGAGACCCTGACGCGTTTCTATGCAATCCATGTATTGATTCTCCCGGCGGCGATAATTGTGCTATTGCTGCTGCATTTCCTGATGGTTCGTTTGCAGGGTATTTCAGGGAGGCTATGATATGTCAGCAATAGATTTAAGAAATCAAGGAAAGCAAGAGAATAAGACTGAACCCGTGCGCATCCGGGGATTGCCGTTTTTCCCTCATTTCCTGCTAAGAGAGGTAGTCGTGATGTGCTTGGTGGCCGGCAGCCTGATATACCTTGCCTCGGTGTACCCGGCAGGACTCCTCAAGCCAGCCGACCCGTTTGACACGCCTTCTCCGATATACCCTGAATGGTATTTCCTGTATGTCTTCGGATTCCTGAAATTCTGGACTTATAACATCGGACCCATCGAAGCAAAAATAATCGGTGTGACAGTTCCGATGGTATTGTGGTACGGCCTGCTTATCCTGGTGCCGTTCATTGACAGGAACCCGTCGGCGGACATCAGGAAAAGAAAGTTTGCAGTCGCACTCGGAATTATCGCCCTGATCGGCGTATTGTATTTCACGTACTATAGCATAGTCCACCATTGATGAAACTGTCAAAATCCAGGTACGACAGAGTTGACGCATTGTCCAAGCTGATAGGACTGATACTGCTGGCCGTCAGCATAGATAGTGCGACAAAGGGCAGTTATTTTGCCGCCCTTGCCCTTTTCGGTCTCGGCGGGATAATCAGCATCGTACCGCTGTTCATCGAGGTTGAGACTTAGATTCCAGTATACGTTTAAATTCGGCTTCGTTTATCCTGTATTTGAAAACGGGTTCCCCGTCTATTTCGATCACAGGTATCAGGTACTTGTATTTTTCAAAAATTGTTCTGTCTTTTTCAATATCTATTTCGGTCAATGAAAAAGGAAATTCCTGCCTTATCTTTTCAAGGGTTTCTCTTGCAACTTCGCATAAATGACAGCCGTTTTTCGAATACAGGATTACATTGGCCACAGCGGCTTTTTTGTGAGCAGGGAAATTAAGCTTTGCGCTCGTTGAGAATCAATCGGATAAAATATTTCTCCGCGTCTTTGTGCCTCGGTGGATGTTGTTTTTATATTGGTTGTGAAATTTAGAGCGCTGGATGATTAGCAGGATAGGTTTTTATCCTTAAGAATTATAACTCTATGAGGAGTGTTTATGCGCGCAATCCGGTCAGGAAAAATGGCACTTTTATGACTGACGAACTCACCAAAGTCTCATTCACAAACCTTGAAAAGATATTCTATCCTGAGCCTGGACTAAAAAAATCCAGCATCATCAAATACTACATCGAAATAGCCCCCAGGATGCTGAGATTCCTGAAGAACAGGCCCATAGTCATGAATAGATACCCGGATGGTGTTGACAGGGAGGGATTCTATGAAAAGGACGCACCGATGGGTATGCCCCCCTGGATCAAGACTTTTAAAAGATATTCGGAGACCGCACAGCGATATCTAAACTATATTATATGCAATGACCTGGATACTCTCATCTGGATGGCGAACCTGGCGGCCATTGAGATAAACATCACTCTTTCAACCGTTGAAAATTTTGATACCCCGGATCTTGTGTTATTTGATATAGATCCCGAACCTCCTTATTCCTTTGATGATGTCATAGATATCGCCCTTTCATTGAAAGAAAAGCTGGACGAACTCAACTTCAGATCATTTGTAAAAACCTCCGGGAAAAAAGGACTGCATGTTGTCCTGCCCGTTATTGAAAGATATAATTTCAGGCAGACCAGGGAATTCGTCCATGAATTCGGAAAGTTCCTGGCAAGAGAGCATGATATTGTCGTATCGGAGTTCCGGAACTCAAGGGATCCTGGAACCATCTTTATTGATTATATGCAGAATATCCGGGGAAAGACCATGATAGCCCCATATAGCCTGAGGGCAGAACCGAAAGCGCCCGTGTCCACACCCCTTGAATGGAACGAACTTAAGAAAGGATTAAGACCTGAGGAGTTCAACATATTCACTGTTCCCAAAAGGAGGAACGATCCGTGGAAGGGGTTACTGGAAAATAAACAGGCACTGGAAGTGAAATAAATGGCAGAGGATCAGGAAACGACCAAACAGTCCCACAGGCCCATCTGGAGCGGCAGTATCACGATCGGGCTTGTCAATGTACCTGTCAAGCTCTATGTCATGCTTCGTGACCAGGCATTTTCTTTCAGGCTTTTACATAATGATGACGGGCAGCCGCTGAAATACGAAAGGGTCTGCACAAGGGATAACAGGGTGGTTGACTGGAAGGATATAGTAAAAGGATACGAGATACGAAAGAATGAGTTCATAGTTTTCAAGAAGGAGGAACTGGACGCCATAAAACCTGAGTCAGATAAGAAGATCAGGCTCGATAAATTTGTCAGTTTGCTCTCCATCGACCCGGTATATTTTGAAAAATCATATGTCCTTGTCCCCGATAAGAGCGAGGAAGCCTACGGCCTGTTTATGACAGCAATCAGGCAAATGGGAAAAGCAGGATTGGGGAAGGTCACGTTGAGAACAAAGGAATATCCCGCAGTGGTATATGAATACAGGGGGGTTTTGATACTGACAACCCTGCGCTATGCCAGCGAGGTTGTTATCCCTGCGGATATTGAAGAACTCGCGAAAATTAAAAAACCCTCACAAAAAGAGATGGAACTTGCTGTAAAGATCATCAACGAACTTTCAGGTGAATTTGATATAACCGGGTACAGGGATGGCTACAGGGAGAAAGTCGAAAAGCTCATAGAATCGAAGATGAAGGGAGAA
>DATCUE010000094.1:0-7505 GCA_036567605.1 Candidatus Methanoperedens sp.
CCGCTATGCTTGGTTCCTATTGCAGCATTTTTGAGCAAGTTACGAGAATACAATGAGAGCAGAATTCAAGCACTTCGAACTCGGTTAATACAGATATGATTCAGAATGCTATTCGGAACTACGACCGATCGGAAGTACTGATATATAAGAAAACCAGAAATAGAATAGGGAGATTTTATGAAAAAATCACTGGGTGCGATAACTATTGCCCATCCTGTCCCGGTCTGGGTCATAGGAACTTATGATAGCCGGGGAAAGCCGAACGTAGCTACCGTAGCCTGGGGTGGGATATGCTGCTCCAGACCGCCGTGTATCGCTATCTCTCTTCGGAAAGCGACGTATTCGCATGGAAATATCGTGGAACATAGGGCTTTTACTGTGAATGTTCCTTCAGAAAAGTACGTGAAAGAGGCTGATTACTTCGGCACCGTATCAGGAAAAGATAACGATAAGTTCAGCAAAACCGGTCTTACCAGTGTAAAGAGCGAACTTGTGTATGCCCCATACGTGAAGGAGTTTCCTCTTGTCCTTGAGTGCAAACTTTTACATACCATTGAGATAGGGCTGCATACCGAATTCATCGGTGAGATAATGGATGTCAAGGTAGATGAGGATGTGTTGAGGGAAGATGGGCTTATTGACGTTGAAAAATTGAAACCCGTCGTATTCGCCCCGGATACTGCCGGATATTATGGATTCGGCAAATATCTCGGGGAGGCGTTTTCTATTGGAAAGCGATAGTGTTTTTTTCTTTTTGTAATCTATTTTTTATTCAAGAACAAGGATTATAAGTGTACATGAAACTGACCCGAAGATAAAATACGCTTGACTATATCCGCTCTTTAAAACCAAGCAATGAACTTGCGAATAATATTGAAAAAGCAATGCAGGAAACGAGAAAAGCAAAGCTGAGGAAAGTTGATCTATAATGACCTGCCTTGACACAGATTTCATGATTGACCTGATGCGCTGGAAACTTTCTGTTGAGAAAAAAACTGGAAGACCTTACAGCAGATGACGATAAATTAACTACGACGCCTCTTAATGCATTCGAACTCTATAAAGGTGATAGACATTTCTCCAAAGTGCCGGGGCTGGCGGTGGAGGGGGATTGAGGCATCTGATCCCTCCATTATCTCCTTAAAAACATTTCCTCACATCATTTGCCTCAACCATTCCATTTGTGTAATCCTCTTAACAATTATCGCCTGTTTCTGTGCATATTTAACCCCGCGTGCCAATCAATCTCCATCAAAACTACATTAAGGAGATTATAAATGTCACAAAAAAGACCGGAAACAATCGCTATACATGCGGGGCAGGAAAGTCCCGATGCGGCTACAGGAGCAAGGGCAGTCCCTGTTTACCAGACTACATCATATGTCTTTAAGAACACAGACCATGCTGCGAACCTTTTTGCCCTGAAGGAATTCGGGAATATCTATACAAGGATAATGAACCCGACGACAGATGTATTCGAAAGAAGGATAGCAGCCCTCGAAGGGGGCACAGGTGCACTCGGCGTCGCTTCGGGACAGGCGGCAGAGACACTGGCGCTTCTTGCCATAACGCAGGTTGGGGATGAGATAGTATCAGCGAATAACCTCTACGGCGGAACTTATGAGTTATTCCATTACACGTTCCCGAAACTGGGGAGGAAAGTGAAATTCGTTGATTCCACAAAACCTGAGGAAATTAAAAAAGTGATCACCGCAAAGACAAAGGCTGTATATGCAGAGACGATAGGCAACCCCAAGCTGGATGTACCTGATTTTGAAGCGGTCTCAAAGATAGCGCATGATGCTGGCGTTCCTCTTGTTGTGGACAATACAATAGGTATAGGCATAGTAAAACCCATAGAACACGGTGCTGATATTGTGGTGGACTCTGCGACAAAATACATAGGCGGGCACGGAACATCGATAGGCGGCGTTATAGTTGACTCCGGGAACTTTAAATGGAACAACGGAAAATTCCCCGAATTCACAGAGCCTGACCCCAGCTATCACGGATTAAAATACTGGGATACATTCGGGAACTTCCCAGGTCTTGGGAACGTTGCATTTATTATAAAGGTGAGGGTGCAGCTCCTCAGGGATATCGGCCCGGCGCTTAGCCCGTTCAATGCTTTCCAGTTCCTTCAGGGACTTGAAACCCTTCCGCTTCGTGTGAGAAAACACTCTGAAAATGCCCTCGAGGTCGCAAGGTTCCTTAAAAGTCATCCTCTCGTGAAATGGGTTAATTATCCCGGGCTTGAAGATAACCCGAACCATAAGATAGCATCGAAATACCTGAAAAACCATTATGGAGGAATTGTAGGTTTTGGTATCAGGGGCGGATATGAGGCGGGAAAGAAATTTATTAACTCGGTAAAGCTGTTCTCTCATCTTGCCAATATCGGCGATGCAAAAAGTCTTGTGATTCATCCCGCATCTACCACACACCAGCAGTTGACAAGAAAAGAACAGGAGGAAACAGGTGTCACAGAGGATTATATCAGGCTTTCGATCGGTCTTGAGAATGCAGAGGATATCAAAGAGGACATCGACCAGGCCCTGAACGTAGCGATAAAATAGCTTTTTGCCGGTCATATGACTGAAACAATCGCAATAGAGAGTCCGGAGAACAATGAACAGGGCGCATGGGTCGTGGAGACCGAATATTATACATTTTCACACTCTCCCGATGAGTTGATACTTGAATCCAGTGAACAACTTGGCCCCATAACCCTTGCATACGAGACCTACGGGAAGCTCAATACTCAAAAATCAAACGCAATCCTTATCCTTCACGCCCTATCAGGAGATGCTCATGCTGCGGGATATCACGAAGGGGAGCTAAAACCCGGCTGGTGGGATGAAATGATAGGACCGGGGAAAGCATTTGATACTGATGCTTATTTTATGATATGCTCCAATGTACTTGGCGGGTGCAGGGGCTCGACTGGTCCATCATCCATAAATCCCATTACAAACAAACCATATGGGCTTGACTTCCCGACCATTACTATAAAAGATATGGTCAATGCCCAGAAGCGTCTGATAGACCATCTCGGCATTCCAAAACTCTTGTGTGTTGTCGGAGGCTCGATGGGAGGGATGCAGGCACTGCAATGGGCAGCCTCCTACCCTGAGAAGGTGCGCTCTGTAATTCCCATCGCCACGACCCTTAAGCATTCCCCGCAGCAGATAGCTTTCAATGAAGTTGGACGGCAGGCCATTATGTCCGACCCTGAATGGAACGTGGGTAATTACTATGGTAAAGTCCCGGCAAAAGGCCTTGCAGTGGCGCGGATGATAGGTCATATCACTTATATGAGCGATATTTCCATGAGCGAGAAGTTTGGCAGGCGCTTCAATAACGGGAAAAAACATTCAAGGTTCGGGGCTGAGTTTGAAGTAGAAGGGTATCTTCATCATCACGGGGATAATTTTGTTAAGAGGTTCGATGCCAATTCTTATCTTTATATAACCAGGGCGCTTGATTATTTTGATCTTTCAAACGGCAGGTCGCTATTTGAAGTTTTCAAAGGGATAAAAGCACGATTCCTGATAATTGCGTTTAAATCCGACTGGCTGTACCCGACCTATCAATCAAAAGAGATCTTAAAAATATGCAAATTAGCCGGAATCGAAGCTACATATTGTGAGATAGACTCCACTTACGGGCATGATGCATTTCTCCTTGAGGTTGAGGAAGAAACGCATCTTATCAGGCATTTTCTGAGAAATGTTTTTCAAAAATTTCACGGGTAACGCCCATGGTAAATGATGCAATCAGGAAAGATTACAGGATCATCCTTGACTGGATACAAAATGAGTCCTCGGTGCTTGATCTCGGATGCAACGAGGGAGAATTGCTATCCCTGATAGCAAAGGAAAAGAATACCAGAGCGTATGGGATAGAAATCAATGAAAAAGCGATATACAAATGCGTAATGCTTGGTTTGAGTGTCTCCCACCAGGATATTGATAATGGCCTGTCGGAGTATGGCGACGAGTCGTTTGATTATGTGATACTTAACCAGAGCCTCCAGCAGGTAAAAAAACCAGATATTGTATTGAAGGAATCTTTGAGGGTAGGAAAAGAAGTAATTATCGGATTCCCCAATTTTGCGCATTATAGTGTGCGGTATCAGATATTTTTCAAGGGGAGAACACCGGTAACCGCATCACTGCCATACGAATGGTATGAAACGCCCAATCTGCATTTCCTGAGCATTTCAGATTTTATCGATTATTGCCGCAAGCAGAATATCAGGATAAAAAGGACTGCTTTTATCGGTGATACCAGCATAGCCAGTATATTTCCAAATCTGTTGGGGCAGACCGGTTTGTTCCTTATATCGAAATAGACACCGCAAAGTTCGCAAAGAACGCAAAGCGTAGCAGCAATATCTTTGCGAACTTTGCGTGCTTTGCGGTGGGATTTACCCCAGGTCTGCGGACACTAACACTAAGACAACCTTATTCATATCTCAATGCGTCAACAGGCTTCAATTTCGATGCCTGGTACGCAGGGATTATCCCGGCAAGTATTCCTACTGCAACGGATACGGATAATGCCATAATTATTGAGTTCAATGATACTATTGTTCCTCCTCTTGCATGGGGTAGATTCCCCATAAGCGACGGCAGGAAGCCTGAAAAAATTGCTCCGAGAATTATGCCTATTATCCCCCCGACAAGTCCGATAAATGCTGCGTTGAACAGGAATATGAGCAAAATATCATTATTCCTTGCCCCGATAGCTTTCATAATCCCGATTTCCTTGGTTTTCTCAAGGACAGAAGTGAACATAGTGTTGGCTATCCCGACAGAACCTACGATCAATGACACTGCCGCAATTGCAAGAAGGAAGGTGTTCATCGAACTCATCATTTCTGCCCGTGTTTGCTGCATTTCCTTGCTTGAGGTAACCGAAAAATCCTTGTCTTTCTGGGTAACATGCCTTGCGATCATAAGCTTGTTCTCGATTTTAGTGATCACTTCATCAAGCTGGTCTTCATTTTTGATCTTAACAACTAATGTGTCGTAGATATCATTTTCCTTATCTTTGATCACCTGGTATGCCATCTGGATCGGCATGTAGATACTGTTGCTCTGGTCATCAAGAATTCCCACTACCCTGTAACTGCTGTTTTCTATTGTGATTATTTTATTTATCCCGACCGGATTATCAAAAAAAGAGGAGGCAAGCCCTCCTCCGATGACTATAACATTCTGATCGGCCGAATCAAGCATCCTGCCGTCTTTTATTTTTTTTGTTGTAATCTGGGACCATACTCTCTGGTCAACCCCTGTTGCAGAAACTGTGCCCTTTTTTCCAAGATAAGAGACTTCTACGTTACCTCTGATATTCGTGTCTATCAGCGCAATGTCAGGTATTCCTTTTAACACCTGAAGATCGCTCCTGCCTAATACTATTTCCTCATCCGTTGCCTGCGCTGCCTGGGCTCCGCCTGGAGGACCTCCGGGTGGGCCGCCTCCCATACCAAATATGCCAGAACCCCGGGAAAAGCCGGGCGATATTGTTACAATATCCCCGCCAAGAGTGTTCAACTGGGCATTCACTGTCTCCTGCATCCCCTCGCTTATCGATATAATAGCGATCACCGCAGCAACGCCTATAACGATACCCAATATAGTAAGCCATGTCCGGAGTCTGCTATTGCGCACCATATTGAACGCATGCTTGAAACACTTGTTAAGTTTCATTTTATCCCACGAAAATATTATTTCTTCCTGCTTCTGAACATATCCTTTATCTTGAAATCAGGGTCAAGAAATTTTTGATACCTGTACTTTCGATAAGTTACAAACCCGGTGGCCAGAACTGCCAATCCAATAAGATATATCGCATTACTTAAGAAGAAATTATCCTGCGAAGAGGCGCTTCTTCGTCCCTGCATGGCAGTTTGCAGGTTCATTGCAGCTATATTCTGGAATTCCACGTTGACCTGTTTATCAACGATTTTTCTCTCACCCATAGTATCGGTATAAGCGATTTGCATCTCTACTGTTTCAGGTGAACTGTTCATTGGTTGTTGCATAGACATTACCCGGGTGTCTGCCCTTTGTGTTTCCTGCGGTCTATTCCTGTAAGTCATATTCTGGGCAGTGCTTGATGGCGACTGCAATTTGAAGCCTGCAACAGTATAATCTCCTGAGTTCAGGTTACCTATGATGATTGAGCTTGGGCCGCTGACTCTCCAGTCTCTCTGATCGGGAATTATCACTGATACTGAGTATGCAGGATTGCTTCCGATATTGGCCACGCTGAAAGAAGTCTCGCCACCTGTACTCTCTGAGAAGGCAATATCAAAATCCGTTCCCCCCCAACATATACACCTGCGATCGTGCTTATTTTCTTCGTTTTATTCGCTATTGAATCATCGTATGTCAGGTACAGGTTAAGCTTGTATAGCCCTGCGTTTGCATTGGTATCTGCGATCACCTGGTATTCTATATCAGAGCTGTTGCCGATGTCGATGTATTTAATATATTTTGTATTATCGCTCCCTACAGGGAGGATGACATTATCTTCATTCTCCCAGTAGAACGTAAGGTCACGAAGAGGTGAATTTCCCATGTTATTGATAGTGAATTTCAGGCTGGTCTGCTTGCCAGGAACAAGTGTACTCTTATCGATCTGGATCACTTCGGCATTTTCCCTGCTCTTCACATCAAGGTACAGGCTCTTCTGCATCACGTCGGTTGAACCCTGCTCATAATACCTGACCTTGAGTTCATAACTTCCCGCTGGCGCATCCTTGTTTATTTTCATTGTGTACTTTATGACTTTTATATTCTGGGTAGAATCAGACCGGTATTCCTGGACTATTCCTACATCCTTAACTGCGTTTTCACCCGGTACAAGCTCAAAAGGATATGCCGGTATAACTTCCATCAAAAGATCTTTAGTAGTCGTGCCGCCGGTATTCTGGATACCTATGCGTACATCTACAGTTTCTCCTGCGATAGCAGGATTCGGGTCATAGTTCGCAAGACTTACTGACAGTACTGTCGAACCTGCTAAACCCGCATTGACTGAAGGGATGTAAGCCATTAAAACCAGTATTATCAAAACTTGTAACATTGTTTTTTTCATATCTTTATCTCCTCCCCGCATCTAAATGCGGAGTTTTGCCTGTCTCCGTATTTGGGGTCTTTTCAGGTATTCTCAAAATTTCCCCGTCTTTCAGTTCAATCGTCGTATGAGCATATTTTGCAAGATTAAGGTCGTGCGTGACCATGATTATCGTTTTTCCCTTCTCTTTCCAGAGACTGTGGAGCATTTCCAGGACTTCCCTGCCTGTAACACTGTCAAGGGCTCCTGTCGGTTCATCCGCAAGGACTATTTCGGGATCGCTTGCCAGGCTTCTTGCTATGGAAACTCTCTGCTGCTGGCCGCCGGAAAGCTGGGTTGGGCGGTGATGCATTTTATCTTTCAATCCTACAAGTGCCAGTATTTCTTTTGCTCTGTCTGTTGCTTCACGGTCATTA
>DATCUE010000095.1:0-5164 GCA_036567605.1 Candidatus Methanoperedens sp.
CATATAAATTATTATGAATATCGTTACTCCTGCAACGAACAACCCAATGCCTGAGATAAGCATGGCGATTACATCAAAACTTTCTGTTATATCCCCGACCATGGATGCATAATCCTGCCAGGGCTTAATAGTTTCACTTATCCCGAGCCCCAGGAACTGTTTTACGTACATGTCTTCATTTCCGATATCCCACGTCCTTATCAGTATCTGCGATGCCTTATCTTCCATACCTGATATGGAAGCCATCTCTTTCTGGCTGACATATGCAGTAGCGTCCGCCCCCCTGAAGTTGACTCCAAAGATGCCTTTTACCCTGTAGCTGCGCTTAACACCGTTATTGAAAAGCACGTCGATAGTATCCCCGACTTTGACGCCGAGCGAACTATCCTCATCATCGCCGCCATACCCTCCCGCTATCTCTTTCCCGAGCATTATCTCGTTTTCGTCCTGCTTCCCCAGGTATTCGCCTTCAAGTATGAAATTATGGATCGTCGTGACCGTAACTTCATCATCGGGATTTATCGAGTGCACGCTCCATGCGCCGCTTTTATCCTTGTAAGATAGCACGGCGCCAGTTACGTACTGGGCTGATACGCCAGTTACGCCCGGCACGCTGCTAATCTTTTGCTTCAGGGAATAAACGCCATCGATGTATTTTTCATCTTTTTTCGGTTCGATCACGACCGTACCGTACATCGTATTGATCATCTGCTCATTGATCGTGTTTGTCAATCCGAGGAAAAGGGATGAGACAAAAACCGAATTTACAAATACAAGCGCCATAATGAATATCGTCAGGACAAGCGTGCCCTTGTTGCCCTTTGTTATTGATTTCTGTGCCAGGAAAACTGAGAGCCGAAGGTCGTTCAACATGTCCCTCCATGTTTTATAATCATGTGGTATGCCATCTGCTCAACTAACCTGTTTTTTTCCTTCTGAACAGGAAAAATGCGGTTGTTCCCCCGACTATCGCAAGAACACCTGCGGACGCCGCGATGTTATTCCCATTCCCACCATAAACATATTGATTAAGCGCCCATGTCTGTGTATGTACACCAAGATCATCTTCAAACTCCGAAGTTACAGAAAAAGGAACATTGCCGCTTTCAGAGGCTTTGAAAGTGAATACAGCGGGGGCGTCATCGTTGGGCTTGATCTTGCCAAGAAACACTGTTTTATTTCCTTCAAACGGGATTGTGACGATCATCTTTGCAGATTTTGCATCGCCTGTCCCTGAATTTTCAATACGCATTGTCACTGTTACAAGTTCGTCTTTTGCCGGGTTCTGGGGTTCGGTCTTGATGCTCGCGATCGAAAGCTTTGCACTACCAAGAACTTTGACACCCACAAGGCTTTGCGAGCTGATATTTTTCCCGTTTTCGTCTTTATATTCCATTTTTATCGGGAGCGAGTATGAAGAAATATCCGCTTTGTCTTTAACCATGACATAATAGTTCAGTCTGTTTGATTCTCCCGGTTCAAGTGCTTTTATGACCTTTGTATCGACCCCATCAGTAACGAACGGCAGCCCGGCTGTTGCGGCGCCGACCAGGATATCGCGCGCAATACCTGATCCCTCATTTGAGACTGTGAATGCAAGATCAAAGGTATCCTGCGGGCTGATATGTTCGGGATTGATAGTAATATTGGATATGGCAAGTTGTGGAATCCCCCTTACCACGACTTTGATTGTTTTATTGGTCTTGCGCATCTGGTCGTTATCTAACCAGCTCGTCCTGAAATCGATATCATATTCGCCTGAATGCGCGTGGGGATCGATGTGTAAATTGTAGATTTTGGCAAATGCGCTGTACTTGATAATATTTCCGGCATCGACGACCCGGTCTTTTTCATCTTTAAGTATCATGGGAGAATCCGGGAGGATTTCAAGCGTTACGGCTTTTACCTCAGTGTTTCCATTAGCGAGATTTACCGACAGCAAGAAATCCTGTCCGGGTTCAACAGGCTGAGGGGATATACTGTCTAAAACAATTTCAAGTTCGGCATTCGCAGGCAAGGTTATAAAAACGAGCATTAGTGCAGCAGCCATAATGATTTTGGAAAGAAACTTATTTCCTATATTTACCATAATTCTCCTTTATTTTATTTTCAACGTCAATGACTAATAACTACTACTAATGATAGTAGCTTTGTTTAAACATAGTAATAATGGTATTTAAGTTTTATTGTGTTACGAAACTTTTATTATGAATAGTAGCTTGATAACTGGATATAATGGTAGAAAAGAATAAAAAAATGGCTCTTAATCCAAATGAATTACTGGAGGTATTGGGTCCGCTGGAAAAGGAGATCATGGAGATAGTCTGGAACAGGACAGAAACCTCGACCCATGATGTACTTGAAGAATTGAGAAAGAAGCGGGATATCGCCATGACGACTGTGAGCAGTACGCTGAACAGGCTGCATGATAAAAGTCTATTAAAAAGAAGGACGGATAAAGGTGTGAGGGGGCTGTGCTATTATTATTCTCCTCTCTTAAAAAAAGAGGAGTTTGAGAATATGATAACTTTCAGGGTCATGGATAAACTCTTGAAGGATTTTCGTGAACCCACGACAGCATACTTCATTGAAGAACTGGTAAAGAGCGACCCAAAGAAATTGCAGGAACTGCGGAAAAAGATAGAGGAATCATTAAAAGGATATGAACCCGAATAGAAGAAAATTATGTTATGATTTTAAAGCCGTTATACTGCTGGCAATACCAGTTCTCATAACTCTGTATAAATTATCAGGGCATGAACTTTTTGTGGAAAAAGAATTTGAAATGTTCCCGGATTATTTGAAAATACTGTTCCTGGTTGCCGGAACGATCGCAGGCATATTATTCTTTTTATTAAAGTATGCAAGATTCAATGATATTACTGCTAAAATTACAACCCGCAAGGAATTCCCTGAGGTTTTTGCGATTATAGAAAAACTGTGCAATAAATTCAAAATGGATGTCCCTGAAGTGGGCTTCCTGGATTCAAGCATCCCGAATGCCTTTGTATACAAGCGCAATAAAAAACCAGTTCTTGTTCTGACAGTTCCCCTGATTGAGATTTTAGATTCCAAAGAACTTGAAACCGTACTGGCTCATGAACTCACACACATCAAGAATTGTGACCTTGAACTTCGTAAATTCGGTCTGCTTGTGAGGTTTGCATTTTTCCTGAATCCCCTCGTTCACCTGATTGAGCCTTTCATCTCAAGGAGCAGGGAATACCTGGCCGATGAAACCGCTGCCTGGATCACAAGAGCACCGGGTAATCTTGCTTCTGCGCTGTTGAAAGTCGAGGATTACACGATTTCCTATAATACAAGGAAATTGCCGGCTTATGTCCCGCCCGATGTTTTCTTTTTCGAGTGCGGTTCATGTGCGCCTTATATTTTCAGCAGGTGCCCTTCAACTGAAAACAGGGTCAGGAGATTGCTTCTTATGAAGTCCAGTTTACAATAGCGCATCTATTTCCCTGAAATCCACCCTGGCGGTCGAATCAAGCGAGAGGGGTGTCACAGAGATATGCCCGTTCTTCATAACTGCTTTCACATCCGTTCCTTCCTCAGCATCGCGAATAAGCTCACCATTTATCCAGTAGTATGGCCTCCCCCTCGGATCATGTCGTTCTTCCACGCCAGTCACGAATATCTTTTTTGCCAGCCTTGTAATCTCGATTTCGGTGTCCATGGTCGCATGCCTGGGTATATTGATATTGAGCAGGTCCACTCCATCGGGAAGCCCTTTATTGATCACGTTTTTCGCTATCCTGTTCACGATCTTCATTCCGACATTGAAGTCGTAACTGTAGGCGTGGTGGTCATCGAATTTATCTCCCTCATCAAGTACCTGGATGGACGCAGCAATCGCAGGAATGCCGTAGCTTGCAGCCTCAAGTGCAGCGCCGATCGTTCCGCTTGTGGTAACTGTATCGGTGCTGATATTCTCACCCACGTTAAAACCCGACAGCACAAGATCGGGGTGTTCTTTCATTATAGAGAATAGACCTATGATTACCGAATCTGTGGGTGTCCCTGCCACAGCGTATGCCCTGAAACCATTCACATTAGCAAGTGATACACGGAGTGGCTCGAAGATAGATATACCTCGCCCGACACCGCTTTTTTGAGCTGAAGGAGCCACAACGATGACTTCCCCTAAGTCGCAAACGCTATCATAGGCGGCTTTAAGGCCTGTGGAATATACCCCGTCATCATTGGTTATAAGAATCTTTGTCATTGTTAGTCTGATAGGTTTTGGTCAAAATAAATCTGTGGTTAACTTATTTCAGAACCATTTGCCTGGCAATTGCTTAGGAGCATAATTTTTTATGTAATCTATCGCATCCCGGGCAGATTCAGAGACATGATACATATCTTTATACTCCTTTTTCGCAAAATTCTCCTGATAACCGGTTTCAAACTGGGCCATCAAATTATCATAATAACCGTTCGTATTAATAAAAACGATGGGTTTATTATGGAACATTAGCTGTTTCAGGGTAAGTATTTCAATAATTTCCTCAAGTGTCCCGAAACCTCCCGGCAGTGCTATAAAAGCGTCAGATCTTGATTCAAGGATCTCTTTCCTGTCGCGCAAATTATTTGATATTATCAGTTCGTCGGCCTCCTTGAAGGCTATTCCTTTCTCTAAAAAGGACCTGGGAATCACTCCAATGACTTTAGTCCCGTTGTTCTTTGCCGTTCTTGCGGTAATTCCCATCAGTCCTACATCGGCCCCCCCAAAAACCAGGTCAAGACCATAAAGTCCGAGCATTTTCCCTAATTCCGCAGCTGTATCCTGATATACTGAATTGACTGCTGAACTTGAAGAGCAGAAGACACAAATTGTTTTTATCATATATTTCGTGCATATGCTGCCTGTTTAAATAAATTATTAACATTAGCTGTCGATATATTTATATACGCCTGAAAAGTATAAAAGTATGTTAATTCGAGGGTATTAAAATGGAAGAAAAATGTCCAGAATGCGGTAATTTCCTGATTACTAAAACCATTAAAAAACAATTAGGCCACGGCAGTATTGATTATCCCGTATCCCAGTTATGCCCGAAGTGCAACTGGAGCAAGGACCTGACAGGGGCGGGCGATATAGTCCCGAAGCCTGCCGCAATACAGGTGGAAGAGATAAAAAAAGAAGTGGAAA
>DATCUE010000096.1:0-43302 GCA_036567605.1 Candidatus Methanoperedens sp.
GAGTGCCTGCAGCGCAAAGAGAACAGGGGGCAACTTCTACGATGCAAAAGAAAGAGCCCGGGTTTGAAGTGTTTGCTGCATTAGCTGCATTGATGATAGCGGTGATTGTATTAAGAAGGAGGTCATAATGGTCAGCCGGGAAAAATTAGAAGATTATTTTTATTTTGGAATTTTTTTAATAGCAATGCTATTTGCACTGCTGGCAACAGTCAGGCTATATTTTTCAGTAGAAGAGCTCATAGGAAACTGGTTTGATTATCGGTACAGGCCCATTTTCCAGGCACTTTTCAGCCTGTCGGTGCTTGCAATCTGCATATATATCATAAGAGAGAGACTTATAAGAAAATAGTTCAATATTTCCGTGCGATCATATAATCCGCAAGCCCTATGAGTATCTTTTTTGCCTCAGAATCCGCAAGTACGTTCAGCGCAGATTTGCCCGTTTCCACAAAATCAATGGCCTTGTTCATGGCATAATCAATCGAACCCGATTCCTTAAGGGCCAGAAGGGCGGCGGAAACTTCGCTCCTTGTGGCGTTGCTTTTCCCGAGAGCCTCAATAACGACCCCTTTTGAAAGCGCATGTATCGCTATCAGTGTTCGCTTTCCCTCTATTATGTCCCCCCCCTGTGCTTTACCCAGTATTTCCTCGGGTGTTATGAGATCTATCACGTCGTCATAAATCTGGAACCCCACGCCTGTCCGGCACCCGAAATCCCATAATGCCCTCGAAACATCCCTGTTAGCGCCCGATAATATAGCCCCCATCTTCACTGCAGCTGCAAAAAGGACGGCGGTTTTTTTCTCGACCATCCGGATATATTCTTCCTCTGTTACGTCTTTCCTGGTCGCGAAATTCATATCCATCCACTGGCCCTCGCAAATATCCGTACTTGTCTTAGACAGGAGTTCTATGCTTTCAACAATCTGTTGGGGTTCGCTTTTGGCGCAGGATAATATCTCAAAAGCCTTGGAAAAAAGTGCATCTCCTGCGATGATCGCCCTTGATGTACCCCATTTCTTATGGACTGTGGTAAGACCTCTCCGAAGATCGGCCTCATCCATGATATCGTCGTGTATCAATGTAAAATTATGGACCAGTTCGACTGCCAGTGCGGCAGGAAGCAGGTTCTCAGGCTTTCCTCCCACGACTTCAGATGCGAGCAAAAGTGCAGTGGGGCGAAGTCTTTTCCCCCCGGCATCGAGCAGGTGGCGCATGGCGCGATATAGTTCATCAGGGGGCGTTATCGGAAGAAACTTCGGGATGGCTTCGTCCACCAGTTTGGCTCTTTTCTGGAGGGCTTCCTCTATCATAAGAGCATTTCCTCGCCGTTTCTCATAATATGCACAGTATCCCCGAAAACATAACCTGCATCCTCTGCAAGCTCGACATAGCTTGAATGCATCGTCATATTCCCGTGGGAAGGTATGACCTTATCGGGATTTACCATGCGCAGCA
This sequence comes from Candidatus Methanoperedens sp., assembly GCA_036567605.1. Lineage (GTDB taxonomy): Archaea > Halobacteriota > Methanosarcinia > Methanosarcinales > Methanoperedenaceae > Methanoperedens. Next base: position 1,459 of record DATCUE010000096.1, read on the forward strand.
GCTCCCAGTGGTCTTCCCTTGAAGCATGGCCCGAAACATGCACATTGTCGTAAATCCTTGCTCCCGCCATCTTCAGTTTTGTCTCAAGGGCGTACCTGTTCGCCAGCGTCATGGGGTTGGGAATGGCGTTTGCGGAAAAGATGACCTTGTCTCCGGGATCTATCTTGAACTGCGTCTCACCATTTGCAATCCTTGTAAGAATAGAGTCCGGCTCACCCTGGTGCCCTGTGATTATCGGCAGGTATTTCTTCTTCCCATCCTGGGAAATGCGCTTTAAGGCTTTATCCACGGCATTCCTGCTTCCATGTATTTCAAGATTTTCAGGGAATTTTATGTAATTCATATTCCGTGCCGTGGTAAGGTAGCGTTCCATCGAGCGCCCGAGAAGCACAGGAATCCTGTTCATTTCCTCCGCGGCCTGTATTATCGCATTGATTCTTGCTACGTGGGATGAGAATGTGGTGATTATGACACCCGATTCCGTTTCCTCGGTTCCGAGAAGAACATCACGTACAAGGTCTTTTGCTATCTGTTCAGAGGGGGTCTTCCCCGATAGCCCGGAGTTCGTGCTTTCCGTGATCATCGCCCTGACCCCCTCTTTTCCAAGTTTTCTGAGCCTCTGGAAATCAGGCGGTTCGCCTATTGTCGGGGTCCTGTCCAGTTTGAAGTCGCTTGCATACAATACTACTCCCTCCGGTGTATGTATCGCTGCATATGCAGAATCAACAATACTGTGCTGGATGCGTATGAATTCGATCTGTACATCGGGTGTGAGATTATATATCCCACCGATTTTCAGCGGGATTACTTCATTTGTCACCCTGAATCTCTGTTCGTCCTCTATCTCGTGTTTTACCAGTTCTGCGGTATATGGCGTGGCAATAATGGGCGCTTTGTACCTGTGAGCAAGTTTTGGTATAGCCCCGATATGGTCAAGGTGGCCGTGTGTGCATACTATTGCTTTTACGGTACCTCCGACTTCCTTCATGATCGTATCGTCAGGGATTGCACCCATCTTTATCAGGTCAAGAGAATGCATTTTGTCTATTTCAACATCCTCGTGTATCTGCACCCTGTCAAGCTGCAGTCCCATATCAAGTACAATAATGTCGTTATCTATCCTTATGCCGGTCATGTTTTTTCCCATTTCGTTGTAACCGCCGACCGCTATAATTCCAATTTCTGTCAATTAATTCACTCCATAATTACAAAATTTTTTATATTCTTTTTCTTGCGAATTTACCTGTTTCAAATCCCCGCTGCTCTAAAAATTCCCTTGTCTTGCCAGTTATTACAACAGAGATTTTTCCAAGTTCTTCGATAGTCCTGCATCCGCTCAGGAACATTGCTACCCTGAGTTCCTCTATAATGAGGTTAAGCCTGTCCACTACATCCTTTTGTCCTTTTAGGGCAGGAGCAACCAGCGGCAGTGCAACTCCGCACAGGGATGCACCGAGTGCTATTGATTTTGCAACATCCATACCGGAGCGGACACCGCCTGTCGCAACAACAGGTACCGAGATTTTAGCTTCCACGATGCTGATGGCCGTGGGTATGCCCCAGTTCCAGAATTGCTTTCCAAGATGGTCTGAGAGCAAATCCCCGCGTTTTTGCGCCCTGTATGCCTCAACACCCGCCCAGCTCGTTCCTCCAAGACCGCCTACGTCTAATGCGGCAGCGCCTGCATCACATATGGAACGCGCCTGTGAATGAGCGATACCCGCCCCCGTCTCTTTTATGATCACAGGGACTGAGAGTTCATTGCAGACTTTCTCAATCGCCTTCAGGCATCCGGTTGCATCTACGTTCCCCTCGGGCTGGATGGCCTCCTGGAGGAAGTTCAGGTGGATCGCCATGGCATCGGCTCCTATCATCTCAACAGCCCTTTCAAGTCCCTCTATCCCGAAATCATTAAGTTGTGCTGCACCGACGTTCCCATATATGAACGCATTAGGGGCTTTATCCCTTACTATCCTGAACGAATCCTCAAGCGCACGGTCCTCGATGGCTGCCCTCTGACTGCCCACACCGATACCTATCCCGAGTTCCTCAGCAGCGCTTGCAAGTGCGGCATTTACGATCTTTGTATCCGGGTGTCCTCCTGTCATTGAGGCGATTAAAAGGGGAGCTCGCAATTTCTTGCCCAAAAACTCAACCTGCAGGTCAAGATTCCTTTTATTGATCTCAGGAAGACAGTCATGAACGATATCGATGTCATCAAAACCGCTGGCCCGCAGGCCATTGTATCTCCTGTGGGCTTCAACGTCTTTTTCAACACATAATAACAAATGTTCGATCTTCCTGTCCGATGTTGTCATTTAGTACCTATAATTCAGCCGTGTATATATAACTCATTTGTCTTCTATCAATGTTCCAACATCCTCACCATATAAAAATTTGGATATCATATCTTTTTTGGTTGCATTAAAGATACGTGAACTTGTCCCCTGCCTTGCAAGCTCCAGAAATTCCGATACTTTGCCAAGCATCCCGCCTGTCACATCAGAGGAAGCTGAACCGCGGATGTGTTTTTTAATATCCAGGAAGTTAAGAGGTGATATCTTTTTTATAACTGCGCCATTTCCATCAAACACGCCGTCGACATCACTTCCTGCCCCTATTCTCGATACATTCATGACAGATGCAAGATACGGGATTATCCTGTCCCCTGAGAGTACGGAAGCACCAAGTTTCCTGTCCATCACAACATCTCCGTGAAGTACAGGTACAATACCTCTATCAAGCATGATTTTGATATTTTCGATATGGAACTCAACAAGTTTTCCTTCATCAAGCAGGCACGAACTTAACGGATGGACAGGAAGTGCATTGATACCTGCATATGTTAATGAGTCCAGCACCAGTGAATTCAATGCCTTTACAGAGTTGTGTGTCGTATACACACCGCGAGGGTCAAACCCATCCTTTATCCATTTCATCGCCTGGGGGTGCCCGAACGACCCCGCGCCGTGAATAAGAATAAGATTCGAGTCTGCATTGGATTTGAAGGAGGCTATCTCTTGCGATATTCTGTCTATCTCGCTTCTCCTGGCTGTTGAAACAGAACTTTTATCAGTAATTACGCTCCCGCCGATCTTCAGGATTATAATATTCATTCATTTATCACCCCTTTTGAAGTGAAACTGGTGATTATTGCCTCGCCGCCTGCGGCTTCGATCGCTGATGCCACATCATCGGGCGAGTCTGTCAGGGCGACCATACAGCCCCCGCCCCCTGCACCTGTGATTTTTGCACCGAATGCGCCGGCATTCCTTGCAGCATAGACAAGAGAGGACAATTCGGCCGTGCCCACGCCGAGGGCATCAAGAAGCCCGTGATTCACGTTCATGAGTTCGCCGAGGGACCTGTAATCTTTTTTGGAGAGAAGGATTTCGCCCTTTTTGGCGAACGAACCGATTGTCTTTATTATTGGATTAATCACGTCAGGATATTCTTCTTTGAGCTGGGCGACCTGTTTTACGAGCCTGGCGGTTTTCCTGGGGGATGCACCTTTATTCGTGTTGCCTATCACGATACTGCATGCCGGTTGAAGAAGGCGCTTCCTGGATGGTATCTCAACCACGCCGCCGAATGTCGAAACGAACGTATCTGTCGGGCTTGCTGCCCCCTGTATTTCCTTTTCTATTTCATGCCCCATCATCGCCAGTTCTTCATTCCTGTGGCCAAGCCCGAACTCGATGTTGATGGCCGCAAGAGTTGCAATTGTTACTGCTGCGGACGAACCCAGGCCGGAGCCCACGGGAAGCTCCGTGGTTATATCTATCGAAACATCCATGGAACCCAATTTTCTGATAGCGGCTGAAACGTACGGATGAATTTCAAAATCCAGCCCCGTTGTTCCTATGCCTGAAGAAATATTTATGGCATCGGATCTCTTTGCGCTTACTTTTGTCCTGAGTTCTATTGCACATGCGATCGCAGGTTCTCCATATACCACAGCATGCTCACCAAAGAGGTATACCTTACCCGGCGCTGTGCATGTGACCATTTAATTCTCCAGTCCCCAACCAATGACATGATTAAATATAAGCATTGTCGATTTTGTACATTTTTGAATTGCAAACGTGGACTGTAATAAACTATAAAAGGTTTTGGAACCATTCTAAATTACGGGGTGTTAAATATGGCATATGAAGCAAAAAATTTTGACAATCTCCTGGGAACAAAAGGACTCAGCGACCAGTTGCTGAAGAACCATTTTACGTTATACCAGGGTTACGTCACGAATACGAACAAAGTGGCCGATGCACTGGGTGCGATGGCAAAGGAAGGGAAGTCGGGAACGCCTGAATATGCAGAGCTCAAGCGCAGGTTCGGCTGGGAATTTAACGGGATGAGATTGCATGAATATTACTTCGGGAATATGATAAAAGGCGGGAAAGCAATCGACAAAAATACAAATCTCTATAAAAAGATCGCGGAAGATTTCGGGTCATACGAAAACTGGGAAAAGGATTTCAGAGCGACCGGGGGTATGCGGGGCATAGGATGGATATTGCTGTATTATGATACACATGAAGGACGTTTATTCAATACATGGATCAACGAACATGATGTTGGTCATCTCTGCGGTGCAAGCCCGCTCCTTGTCATGGATGTATTCGAGCATGCCTACATGATTGATTACGGTTTGAAGAAAGCCGATTACATAGAGGCATTTTTCAAGGCCATTGATTGGACGATAGACCCAGGGCTGGATAAGATGTTGTTCGAATGAGTTGAAGGTCTTTAAAAAGACCTTCATAATTTTTCACAGTGGACTGGTCTATTCTAAATGTTAATTTGTTCGGGGAAACTTTATTAACTTTTACATCTATCTGAATAAAAAGAAATATAATATGTTATCAGTTTCAAATGTGCCGGTTAAAAGGGATAAAAAATGAACGTAATTATTACTTTTGTAGTCTATTTTCTCTTTTTTTCAGTAATATACAGCATTCTTGCAACTGAGTACATTAAAAAAAAGGCGGAAAAGTGGATGGGGAATAAATTTCGGTTCTACAGGCTGGCATATAATATACTGAGTTTTTTTATGTTTGCTCCGGCTTTCCTGATATGGATCACATATACCAATTCGACTCCTCCGGTTTATGCCATTCCTCAATTGTTCTATCCCATTATTATCCTGATTCGCCTGCTGGCAATCGGAATGTTTGCATATGCTGCTTTGCAGACTGATTTTCTTGATTTCATCGGGATAAGGCAGTTGCAGGGAAAGGTAAAAAACAATTTGATCACAAGCGGGGCTTATGCGATGGTACGGCATCCCCTGTACACGGGAGGCATTGTCCTTTTATTCACAAAGATGGAAATGAGCCAGATTGATCTGACCGCAATAGCACTTATCTCCATTTACCTGATAATCAGGGCATTCGTCGAGGAAAGAAGATTGCTTGCACTTTTCGGGGAAGAATACAGTGCATACCAGCAGCAGGTTTCGATGTTCATTCCTGTGAAATGGGTCAGGAAAGTAACTTCACGAATATGAAGTTCATGCATCGGGAGGAGGTCGCGAAGTGGGTGCCTTTTCAAGCACGGTCTTTAGCTTCACCTTTTCCTGCCCCCTGAAAAACTCCATTGTAACCTTGTCACCCACTTTGTGTTTATTGATGACTTTGATTAAATCTCTTACATTTCTTATCTCAACATCATCGATGCGCACAAGAATGTCCCCTATCTCAACTCCCGATTTTTCAGCTTCCCTTCCCGGCACTACGTTAGTGATCACTACCCCTTTATCAATGGGCAGGTTGTAATATGCCACCAGCTTGGGATTTACGTCAACAACATTTATGGCGATCCATGGCCGTATCACTTCACCGTGTTCTATAAGCTGCTCTGCGATCCACATGGCTGGCTGTATCGGGATTGCAAATCCGATACCCTGCGCGAAAGGAATGATGGCGCTGTTGATGCCTACCACAATGCCTTTGCTGTTTATCAGCGGGCCGCCGCTGTTCCCCGGATTGATGGCCGCATCGGTCTGTATAAGTCCTTCCATGAATGTCACTTCTGTTTGCACAGACCTGTTCAATGCGCTTATGACGCCGGCTGTAACGGTCGGTCCACCCACAAGACCGAGGGGACTGCCGATTGCTATGGCCATCTGTCCTATCCTGAGGTTATTGTTGCTTGCTATCTCTGGCATAGGCAGGCCCTGGGCTTCGATACTGATCACCGCAAGATCCATTAGCATATCGAGGCCTCTTACTTTCCCGGGAAAGATCCTCCCGTCTTCCAGTGTCACTTTTATTTCCTGTGAACCAACCACCACGTGGGCATTTGTGAGTATGAAACCATCTTTACCTATCACAAAACCTGAACCCACGCCCGGCACAGGATGCACATGCAAGTAGGCGTCTTTCATAAGCCTGACCTCGCTGATGTTCACAACGCTCGGTATCACTTTCCCTACGGCAGCCGTAACCATATCGTCAAAATCTACCATGGATTATTACCCCTTCTTGAAATATTGCCCTTATATCCTATACGGTTTATTGCCGTTTAAAGATATCCCAGATATAAGGAGGAATGTCCACTCATGTTTGGAATATAACAAAGAGACGAAAAAATATATAAAAGTCTCTTAATCCTTTTTTCATTTTTTATCTGTTACAGGCTTCCATACATTGTACAGGTATACCGGTGACTCCGCTCGGATTTTTCCAAAGCAGGGAGACTGCTTTTGCTTTATCCAAGAAAGATTTTCCGTCTTCTGTTATTATATATTTATTTAACCTATTCTCTATAAAACCATGCTTTTGCAATAAATCCAAATATTCTCTCGCCAGCTTAAAATTCAGGTTTGTTTTATAGACAATATGAGTTTTATTAGTTCCCTCTTTTCCAGCTTCCAAAACATCGATGATGATATCTAACTTGCTACGTCGCATTTTAGTACCTCCATATTTTTATTCTCTTTAATATTAATTTCAACTTGTTCGATAAGAATGAGACTGTTCGCAATTTTGAAATTATTGTAAATTAAGTAAAGCTTCTCTATTGTTTTACCGTCTACGCCTGCTTTTAATAATTTCACTCTTTCCTGTGGTGTCTCTAACATTACATGGCCTCCTATCCATTTTAGAAACAGGTGTTTTTTGAAATCCTCCCAATTAAGATTTCAGCTTCAAATTGGCTCTTCTATGTATATCGCCAGTTGGTTATTTGAGTTATATTTTATTGCGACTGGCAGATTCAGTTGTTCTGCAATTTGATGTACATTCTCAACCGTTCTGTTTTCAATATCCACCATTTTTCTTCTATTTATCTTAGGCATCATATCTACCACATTGAATCTTTAGGTTTATATATTTAGTCATTTAAATAATAACTGTTATCATAATTATGAGGAAAAAAGTTTGAAGGGGATAAAATATGTTGATATGCGTGTCCACGTATGCCCTGCCGGGCATACGTGTGCGCGGAGTCGAGAACCCGCAGGGTTTCGGTCTGAGAACCGTTAGGTTTCGGTGATTGATGTAAAACCATTTAAGCCAGTAAAAATATGTAGGGTTCAATGGTCAAAGTTGACGAATTCATTCATGAGAGCATCGAGAAGATAAAGAAAGACGTGAAAGGCAGGGCAATAATCGCACTATCGGGCGGTGTTGACAGCTCCGTCTGCGCTGTACTTGCCCACAGGGCGATCGGTAATATGCTCACACCCATATATATCGATACAGGGCTGATGCGAAAGGGAGAGACTGAAAGGATCAAGAAAATATTTTCAGATATGAATTTGATGGTCATAGATGGAAAGGATAGTTTCCTGAGGGCACTGAAAGGCCAGACCGATCCTGAGAAAAAAAGGAAGGCTGTGGGTGAGGCCTTTATCAGGGAGTTCGAAAAAGAAGCGCGCAAGCTTGGCGCCCGATACCTCATCCAGGGAACTATTTACCCAGACAGGATAGAATCGGAAGGGGGTATAAAAAGCCATCATAATGTCGGAGGCCTGCCATCTGTCATTGATTTTGAAGGCATCGTCGAACCTCTTGCCGACCTTTATAAGGACGAGGTCAGGGAAGTTGCAAGGGCATTAGGTCTTCCCAGGGAGATATCAGACAGGATGCCTTTCCCCGGGCCGGGATTATCTGTCAGGATAATAGGCGAGGTGACGGAAGAAAAGTTGAGTGTTGTGAGGGCTGCTAATGCGATCGTGGAAGAGGAACTTGTGGAGCAGTTCGGTCCCTGGCAGACTTTCGCGGCGCTTCTTGAAAAGGGAACCGGGGTAAAAGGAGACATCCGCGTGCACGGGTGGATAATAGCTGTGCGGGCCGTGGAATCGAGGGATGGGATGACCGCTGAGGCAATGGAACTCCCGTGGGAAGTATTGCGGAAAATCGAGTCCAGAATCACAAGCGAGATACCAAATGTATCAAGAGTATTGTACGACATGACACCCAAACCGCCGGCAACGATAGAATTTGAATAAAATGTCTCTTACTAAGGTTGTGCGGGATATCCGCGCAGGGCAGAAAATAAAATTCAATCCACCAGACAGGCCGACGGCTGTATGGACTGGGAAGGATTTGTTTCACGGGAAGCCCATTTCATCGCTTACCATGATTTTCCAGACCACAGGCTGCAAATGGAATAACTGCACTATGTGCGGGTATGTATATGACAGTGCAAAAAAACCTCCATCGCATGATGATTTGATGAAGCAGTTCGAATATGCATTATCGCGCTGCAGGGATGATGAATTCATCGTGAAGATTTTTACCTCTGGAAGTTTTCTTGATGACAGCGAGATTGGTGCAGGAACAAGGAATGATATGCTCTCACGCCTTGGCGCAGATGGCAGGGTGAAAAAGGTCATTGCAGAAACCAGGCCTGAATATGTGACCGGGGAGAAATTATCCGAAATAAAAGCAAACCTTGGAAAGGGTTTTGAAGTGGCCATCGGGCTTGAAACAAGCAACGACATGATAAGAAAGGATTGCATCAATAAAGGTTTCATGTTTTCGGATTTTGTCAATGCAAGCAGCATTGCAGGAAAGGAGGATGTGACGATAAAGGCTTACCTGCTGTTGAAACCTCCTTTTCTCTCTGAAGGCGGTGCAATTACTGACATGATACAATCCATAAAAGATACGGTGCCTTATGCCGGAACGATATCCGTCAATCTCTGTAATATCCAGAGAGGAACGCTCGTGGATGAGATGTTTGAGCGTGGGGATTATCGGCCTCCCTGGCTGTGGAGCGCTGTGGAGGTGCTGAAGAAAATGAAGGAAATAGCCCCGGATACAATCATAATGTCTGACCCTGTGGGCGCAGGTTCGGCGCGCGGGCCCCATAATTGCGGTAAATGCGACAGGGACGTGGCCGATGCCATAAGGATTTTCTCGCTAGGCCAGGATACGGATATTTTTGAGAATCTTGATTGTGAGTGTAAGGAATTGTGGAGAAAGGTAGTTGAACTTGAAGATTTTACTTTCGGAGCACCGCTTGCAAGGTAATTTTCTGGAGCCACACTTCAATAAAAATCAATTTTTGCGATACTTCGTTATTTGCCGATGTCTGCTTCGTTAGTTTTATATGCTTCAACATCGTTACCCCGAAAGATTATGACGGAAAATGCAGCTACTGCCTCGACACCTGTTACACCAGCTACTGGTATTAATGGCGGAAGTGAGAATCTCAGGAACAGGCTTGCTGAAAAAATGGCAGGCGAAATCACGCTTTCTGATAATCCGGGGGAAACCCTGAAAAAATGGCGCTTGATTTTTGAGATTTCCCAATCCGATCTCGCAGCGTTCCTGAAAGTCTCCCCTTCTGTGATAAGCGATTATGAAAGCGGAAGGAGAAAATCTCCCGGCATTTTTATAATCAGTAAAATCGTGGATGCCATTCTGGACATGGATGTCGCACGCGGAGGGGCGAAAATCAGGTCTTATGAAAGCATACTCCAAGGGGGTATGTGCGAAAGCGTATATGATATCCATGAGTACCTTTCACCCATTTCTGTCGAAGAATTAACAAAACTGGTCAAGGGGGATATAGTGTACAGTCCGGGCAGCGAGTACATTAAACCGCTGTATGGATACACTATTATCGATAGTTTAAAAGCAATACTTTCACTTTCATACAACGAATTCCAGAAATTGTACGGCTGGAGTTCCGAGAGGGCGATGGTTTTCACAAATATTTCAACCGGCCGCTCTCCTATGGTGGCCATCAGAGTGACAAACCTGAAGCCGGGTTTAATTGTTCTTCACGGGCTTTCTGCAGCCCAGGTTGACCCGATCGCTACAAAAATAGCTGAAATCGAACGTGTGCCGCTCATTGCCACTGTCATTCCGATAAACGAAGTTATCCGTGTACTCCAATCGCACGATATTAAACATTAATATTTTTATAAAAAAAGAGGTTAAAAATGGAAGCAGGAATTGTTTCATATGGCGCTTACATCCCACGCTACAGGATAAAGATCGATGAGATTGCTAAAGTGTGGGGCGATGACGCAAATAGTATAATTGACGGGCTCATGATTTATGAAAAATCCGTGCCCGATATGGATGAAGATACAATTACGATAGCTGTGGAAGCTGCACGCCATGCGGTAAATCGGGCAGGCGTGAACCCCGAAAGGATCGGGGCGGTATTTACGGGTTCAGAAAGCCATCCATACGCGGTAAAGCCGACAAGCACTGTTGTTGCCGAAGCCATTGGCGCCACACCGAACCTTACAGCTGCCGACTTTGAATTCGCCTGCAAGGCAGGTACGGCTGCAGTCCAGGCCTGCATCGGGCTGGCAGAATCCGGCATTATCGACCTTGGGATGGCAATAGGATCCGATGTCTCGCAGGGGGCGCCAGGTGATGCCCTTGAATATTCGGCTGCAGCCGGGGGAGTTGCGTATATCATAGGAAAAGAGAAACTTATAGCAAAGATTGAATCGACATATTCTTTCACGACTGACACACCGGATTTCTGGAGAAGGGAAGGAATGCCGTATCCTGAACACGGGGGCCGTTTTACGGGCGAACCCGGTTACTTTAAGCATGTGACTTCGGCTGCATCGGGTCTCATGCAGAGACTTGGCACGAAACCATCTGACTATAAATATGTCGTGTTCCACCAGCCAAACGGCAAATTCCCTACAAGGGTCGCGAAGATGCTTGGTTTCTCAAGCGAACAGATAAAGCCCGGTCTTGTAGTCCCGCGTCTTGGGAATACTTACTCAGGCTCATGTATGATGGGTCTTGCTGCCACACTTGATATCGCAAAACCGGGAGACAGGATATTTGTGACTGCATTTGGTTCGGGAGCGGGAAGCGATGCTTTCAGCATAGTTGTTACAGACGGAATATATGAGATCAGAAACGGTGCCCCCAGTGTTGAAATGCTTCTATCCAAACCGATCTATGTGGATTATGCGACATATGCGAAACATAAAGGGAAGATCAAGTTGTAAGGTGATAATATGAGAGATGTATGCACGAAACCCTGCGGGTTGCTCGACTCCGCGCACACGCATGGCTGCGCCATGCGTGGACTCGTTCTATACAAGTGTAATCGAGGAGCGTGAAGCAATGAGAGACGTAGCAATTATCGGTGTTGGCTGTACGGAATTCGGCGAGTTATGGGATAAATCCTTCAGGGAGCTTTTTGTTGAGGCCGGGATTAGCGCGATAGAGGATGCGAATATCCAGGGAGGCTACATCGACGCGCTCTATGTCGGAAACATGAGCGGCGGGCGGTTCATCGAACAGGAGCATATCGGCTCCCTTATTGCCGATTATGCCGGGCTTGCAGGTCTTCACATACCTTCCACGCGTGTTGAAGCGGCTTGCGCCTCGGGCGGGCTGGCGCTTCGCCAGGGAATTATTGCCGTGGCGTCTGGATATCATGATATCGTAATTGCCGGTGGAGCTGAGAAAATGACGGATGTGAGTGTTGAAATTACGACAGATGCCCTTGCTGCTGCGGCAGACAGGGAATGGGAAGGAATCATGGGTGCAACGTTCCCGGGGCTTTATGCAATGATGGCAAGGCTTCACATGCATAAATACGGGACGACAAAGGAGCAGCTCGCTTCGGTTGCAGTGAAGAACCACCACAACGGAACCATGAATCCAAAAGCACAGTTCCAGAATGAAATTTCCATAGATGCCGTCCTGAACTCGGTTATGGTGGCTGACCCACTCCATGTATTTGATTGCTCACCCATTACTGATGGCGGCTCTGCAGTGGTTCTTGCACCTGCTGAGATAGCCCATAAATATACTGACACGCCGGTATATGTTAAGGCCTCCGCGCAGGCGAGCGGCACGCTTTCGCTTCATGACAGGCCGGATATAACAACGCTTGATGCGACGGTGGCTGCGGCGAACAGGGCCTACAAGATGGCAAAGATAACGCCGAAGGATATTGATTTTGCGGAAGTGCATGATTGTTTTACAATCGCAGAGATCTGTGCAATTGAGGATCTCGGCTTTGTCATGAAAGGGGAGGGAGGCAAGGCTACAGAATCGGGCATGACCGCCCTTGGCGGAGAAATACCGATAAACCCTTCAGGCGGATTGAAAGCATGTGGCCATCCGGTCGGGGCCACAGGGGTCAAGCAGGCCGTTGAGATAACTTTGCAGCTTAGAGGCGAGGCGGGCAAAAGGCAGGTAAACGGCGCCGGGATAGGCCTTACCCATAACGTGGGCGGCTCGGGCGGTACTGCCGTTGTCCATATTTTCGGAAGGGAGAGATAGATATGTCAGTTCCAAGGTTCTGGAGAAGGCTTAAAAATCTGTATAATCTCATCGGAACAAGATGCGAAAAATGTGGAGGATATTATTATCCGCCAAGGAACATGTGCCCCAAGTGCAGGAGGAACGGCATAATAGTGCCGTTCAAATTCAAAGGCACGGGAGAGGTGCTTACTTATACCATTGTTCACACCGCTGCAAAAGATTTTGCCAAAAATACACCCTACATACTTGCGATAATCAAACTGGACGAGGGCCCCCAATTGACTTCACAGGTGATCTGCAACCATAACGATATCCATATTGGTATGAAGGTAAAATCCGCATTCAGGAGACTTGGCGAAGAGAGTGATAAGGGTATGATATATTACGGGACGAAATTTGTCCCTGTGATGAATCCGTAATCGAATACAAAAGGATTTATATTATTGGGTTCATCAATCCATTGGCTGGATTCAAACCAATGATTATCGCTCGCAAGCTGAATAAAAAATTCGGGAAAATACACGCTGTAAAAGACCTTGACCTTCATGTTAAAAAGGGCGATATCCATGGACTTATCGGCCCTGAAGCCTCCGGGAAAAGCACCGTCCTGCGTATACTTTCCACTCTTATCAGACCCGATTCGGGCGATGTTACAATCGATAATGTTCCTCTCAATAAAGGAACACATATCAGGAAAATAATTGGTTTCGTTCCAAAAACCCCTCAAATCCCTTTAGAATATACGGCACGGGGACTGGTGGCATTTACTGCATCGCTTCACGGCATGTATGACAGGAAACGGATTGACAACATCCTGAAACAAACAGGTCTTGATGCGGTTGCGGACCAGACCCTGGATCGCTATTCACAGACATTGAAAAAAAATGCTGCTTTTGCAGTGGCCCTCGCCCATGATCCCCCGATATTATTACTTGATGAGCCCATGGCGGGCCTCGACCCTGTTTCACAGAAAAAAATTATGGAATTCCTTCTCGCTTCAAAAAAAACTGTTCTTATGACGGCTCATGACCTGAATTCCGTGGAGGGCCTTTGCACCAGTGTAACGATACTCAGAAACGGCTCGGCGATAGTACAGGATGAACTGGCATCGCTTCGGCAAAAAATCGGGAAAGGGGCGCTTGAAATAAAACTTCTTGATCCTGGTCTGGCTCCGAAATTGATCTTCGAACTTGAGAAAAAAGGGATAAAAGTGACACTAAGCGGGGAATCGATTTACATTCATTTCGACAGCGATTCGCAAGTACCGGGGATAATCCGGATTGCGGCAAACGCTGCCGACATAAAGGAAGCAAAACCCATGAATATTTCGATAGATGACATTTATTCAAAATTCCATTATGAGGAGATTAAATGAAACTGCCGTTTTCCATGCCGGGCCTTCTACTTCTCGGTTATAATGAATTCAGGAATCTTGTCAAAGGTTCGATCTCTTCGTATTCGTGGTTTATTTTGCTTATCGTGATGTCAACGTATGTTCTTTTTTCGGAAGATTATGCCGAACTTGATGTAAGCCAATCCATTATGACATTCAAATACGGGGACTCCCCGATGACCGATATATTGATATTCTACTCGTCATCCTTTATTTCATCTGTATCAGATTCTCTTCCGGCGCAAATGCCCGGGAAGGTCTTTCCCATCTCGATCGGTGTAGCATTTTTCATAGTATTCCCTTTTTTCCTGGGCTTGATTCTTATTGGCAAGTTCATAACTGCCAAAGCGACGGCATCCATCGCAAAAGAAAGGGAGAAAAAGACGCTTTATATCCTGACTGTCAGCCCCCTGACAAGACGTTCCATATTCCTGGGCAAACTCCTCGGGATACTCTATTTGGCGTTACCGATGATAGTAATCCTGTATTTTATTACACTGTGGGTTTTTACAGTCCTCTTTCCCCCGGAATTTAATCTTGGCACACAGGTTTTAAAAACTGCAGGCATTACGGCGCTGCTTTTTGCATCTGTCGGGATGCTTGTGTCGGTTTTGAGCAGGGACGAGAAGAAAGCTTCATGGAGGGGTTTAAGGATAATCATTGCAATGGCTGCGCTAACAGCGCTCTGGATTTTGATACCGTTTGTCAGGTTCATGTTAAACCTCACAAATAAGAGTGCGGATTTCCTGCCCGTCCTTGAAAAGATAACTTTCATATCTCCTTTCACAATGGATCTGATGTATGTTTATGATCCCGCAGTCGCAGCCGGTTATCTCAATATACAGTTAATCGTGGCTTTTCTGGTTCTGGTAATTGGAATGGTCATGTTTATCAGGCAGGATATTGAGTATTAGAATACTTTTAAAGCATTTGATATAGAATATTAGCCAGAATGAATGATCTGTCTTCCAATTCCACAATCGCCAATGAACTCGCAGAAAAAATAAGCCCCTTTTTCTCGATATACGATATACAGCAACATGAGGGTAACATTTATTTTTTTGGAATCCCCAGGGAAGAAAGCAAGGAAATATACCAGAAGTTATGGAGCATTTTTGCACAGATGGGCTATCAACTTTCTTTTAAGAACGAACTCGGTGAGTACATTCTTGTAGCTTCACCATACAAACCCGCGCGTGAGCGCCGCTGGATAAATGCAGTCCTTCTTCTTGCCACCATATTCACAACGATGGTCATGGGCTCGATACTTTTCGGTTTTGATCCCACCAGCGATCCATCGTTAATTCTGAAAGGCATCCCTTTCACGATTGCTATCATGACAGTGCTTGGCGCCCATGAAAGCGCGCATTATATCATGGCGAAAAAGCACGGCATGCATACCTCTTTGCCATATTTCATCCCTTTCCCGAGCATGATAGGGACGATGGGAGCCGTGATCAAGCACCGCGGGCCCATACCTGACCGCAAGGCCCTCTTTGACGTGGGAGTATCGGGTCCCCTTGTCGGGCTTTTCGTATCGATCATTGTTACTGTCATAGGCCTGCTCCAGCCTCCACTTCCTCCAATCACGGATGCGAGCCAGATCCAGATTTTTTTATCCCCGCCGCCCCTTTTCGAGCTAATAACAAGATTCATACCGATGAAGGAAAATGCGCCGATACATCCTGTAGCGTTCGCTGGCTGGGTGGGAATGCTTGTGACAGCCCTGAATCTCATACCCGCAGGGCAACTTGATGGGGGTCATGTTCTTCGCGCAATGCTTGGTGAAAAGGCATCTCATGTCTCAAACGCCCTGCCGTTCGTGCTTTTTTTCCTGGGAACCTACATGACCTTTATCCTGAACACGGACGGTTCAATGTGGATATTCTGGGGAATCCTCCTGTTATTTTTCGCAGGGATGGGCCACCCGAAACCGCTCAATGATGAAACACCTGTCGGAAAAGGAAGGATGTTACTCGGGATCATTACTTTTATCCTGGGCCTTCTCTGTGTTACGCTTATCCCTTTCAGGCTGCAGTAGAAAAAGTGAATAGTTCAGACAGCATTTAATGTGACCGACATGGGAAAAATCCACGTACTCGATGAAGCCACGATAAACAAGATCGCCGCCGGGGAAGTCATTGAACGCCCCGCATCCGTGGTCAAGGAATTGATCGAAAATTCCATTGATGCCGGGGCATCGGATATCAGGATAGAAGTTCAAAAAAGCGGGAAAAAACTCATACGCGTTTCCGACAACGGCTGCGGGATGAGTAAAGTTGATGCCGCTCTTTCGTTCATCAAGCATTCGACGAGCAAGATAAAGAGC
This sequence comes from Candidatus Methanoperedens sp., assembly GCA_036567605.1. Classification (GTDB taxonomy): domain Archaea; phylum Halobacteriota; class Methanosarcinia; order Methanosarcinales; family Methanoperedenaceae; genus Methanoperedens. The sequence goes on from DATCUE010000096.1 coordinate 17,891, forward strand.
ATGGAGGATCTCGAATCCGTGATGACGATGGGTTTCAGGGGGGAGGCTTTATCCTCGATCACTGCCGTTTCCAGGGTGGAACTAATTACAAAAACCGGGGAAGAGATGTCGGGCACAAAACTTACTGTCCACGGTGGCAGGCTTGTGGGCATAACGGATACGGGAGCGCCTGATGGCACCACGATAACAGCAGAGGATCTTTTTTTCAATACACCTGCAAGAAAAAAATTTCTTAAATCTGACAGCACCGAACTTGCACATATAATTGATGTGGTAACAAGGAATGCACTCGGGCATAATAACGTGTCTTTTATTTTGCTGCACAATGGAACTGAAATATTGCGCACGCCCGGTTCAGGCAACCTCATGGACATAATAGTCCATATATACGGGCAGGATGTAGCCAGAGAGATGCTTCCTGTGAATTTTGATTCCAGGTTTGCAAAAATCAGGGGATTCATATCAAAACCGTCTGTTACAAGAGGCAGCGCTGATGCCCAGTCCTTTTATATCAATAACAGGAACATCAACGGGAAAGGCCCTGGTTATGCCCTGAGGGAAGGCTATGGCACACTTTTGCCGAAAGGACGTTACCCGGTTGCCGTATTAAAGATTTTTGTCGATACAAAAGAAGTGGATGTCAATGTCCATCCCACCAAGAACGTGGTCAGGCTGAGCCATGAAAGAGAGATTTCCGGGGCAGTAGCAGAAGCCGTGAGACATGCGCTTTCAAATGAGAACCTTATTCCCGAAGTGAGAATACCCGGCCAACAGTCCTTGATTTATGAAAATACCCAGGAAGGCTATGGCTTAATAAAAGAAACAAGCGGCGGATTCAGGGTTCCTATTAAAGATACGGAAAGGAAATTGAAACGCACCGAAAGATACATTCCTGATGAGAAAAAAAGCCCTGCAAATGCGCCGGATATAAAGGTACTCGGGCAGGTGGACGGTATTTATATTGTCGCGGAAACCCCGGAAGGATTGATGATAATAGACCAGCATGCAGCCCATGAGCGAATCCTGTTTGAACAGGTTCGCGAGTCAAAGCGCATCGATTCCCAGGAACTTATAGTACCCGTAAATCTTGAACTGGATTTAAAGGAAAGGAACCTTATGAAAGAATGCATCCCTTATCTTGAGGAGTTCGGTTTCAGGATATCAGAGTTCGGGCCCGACGCGTTTGCTGTGACATCTGTCCCGAATGTGCTCGGACGGCTTGAAGACCCGGGCCTTGTGCACGACATAATATCAGATATACTTTCAGAAGGAAAGATAAAAGACGATACCGGCCTCTTTGAGCGGGTGACAAAAAGCATTGCATGCAGGGGGGCGGTCAAGGCCGGAGCGAACTTTTCACCGGGCCAGATGGAGAACCTCATTGGGCAGCTTTTTATGACAGGAAATCCCTATACGTGCCCCCACGGCAGGCCCACGATGGTTTCGTTTAACAGGCAGGAACTTGATAAGTTGTTCAAGAGAAGCTAAAGAAATCAAGTAGTCGACGAGCGAAAGCTTTATCCGAAATTACCTTTAAAATACATACGGGAGAGGAATACTGAATTTATTATTCCGATCTTAAAAGGGAGTAAAACATGCCAAAAATAGTTGTAGTGTATCTCAGTACATCCGGCAATACAAAAGCAATGGCAGATGCCATCGTGGAAGGTGCCAGGTCAAGAAATGTTGATGCTATAGCAATGAATTTCAATGAGGCAAAAATTGAAGAATTGAAAGCCGCAGATGCAATAGCCTTGGGGTCGTCAACATTCTATTATAAGATGCTTCCCCCCATGGAAAAATTCATTGAAAGCCTTGAAAAAGCAAAAATAAAAGCCAGAATCGGTGCAGCATTCGGCTCTTACGGATGGAGCGGTGAAGCGCCGGTCATGATCGCAGAAAAGATGCGTGAGCTTGGTATGAACGTGATCGATCCTGTACTGCGTATCCAGTACCAGCCCACTGAAAAAGATCTTGATGAGTGTAAAAGGCTTGGGAAGGATATAGCCAGTAAAGTGAAAAAGGAAGCAAGACCCGCAAGTGAACAGAAGGTAAAGGAAATGCCTGTCAGTATTCAGGAAGTCAAAATGGGAGAGGGAGGCCACTGAGATAATAGCAATTTTTGAGTAAACAATAGTCTGGTTTGCATTTTGTAAACCACAACCCGCATAAAAAAGAAACGCCTAATTAACAATTGGTGACCGTTAAATATACAGTAGACCATTTCTCCTTTTTCCCCACCTTCGGTCACTCCTATCCATGCATATATAAATGTCCACTAAATGATAAACGAACTTTACACACGCCGTAAAGTACATATATCTTAAGCCTCATTTAAAAATTGAGGAAAATTATGCAGATAGATCCAATTTGTGGAATGCAGGTCGATGAAAACACTGCGCAGTACAAGACCGAATACAAAGGAAAGACATATTATTTCTGTGCGCCCGGATGCAAGAAAGCTTTTGACTCGGAGCCTGAGAAATACATTAAAGGTACGCCGCAGGGAATGCCGGGGAAGAAACCCTGGTGGAAGTTCTGGTAAATATGAGAATATCGGCGCTCCTGATTGCGTTATTTGTGCTTGCGGCAACGGGAATAAGCGGCTGTCTTTCAGGCGCTGAAACCCCCCCTGCCAATATCCAGGAACCCAGGGAAAACACAGATGCAGGCGTACAGATTTCGCTTACCTATCTCCCCGATATCACAGATGCCACAGCCTTTGAGCTCAAGGTAACGGCCCATAAGGACTATAACGATGATTTCAAAAACAATGCATATCTGCGGGATTCCGCTGGAAAAACATACCAGGCGCTTTCCTATGAAGGCGAGGGCGGGCATCACGCAGGCGGCATACTCAGGTTCCCCAAAATCGAAAGCAAGAGATTTGAAATTGTTATTAAGGATGTAGCAGGTGTGAATGAGAGAGTCTTTAAATGGTAAATAAAAAACTTCTTAGGAATCCATTTGTTTTCGGGGTGATGGCCGGGATACTTGTAATGCTTTTCAACATCCTGGTCGCTTCGGTGGCAGAGGGTTCTTTAAAAAGCGGATATTCAGTATTTCTCTCAAACGGCATATTTGTATATCTCATCCCCCCGGCAGTGGCAGTCCAGATGGGGCTTTTCAGGTACCACAGGAACCTTACAACAGAACAAAATGTGAGCGGTTCTGAAAAAATGGGTATGGCAGGTTCTGCCACTTCATCGCTGGCCATGATAGCCTGCTGCCTGCACCATGTAAGCGACCTTCTGCCAGCCGTGGGTTTTATTATAGCGACGTCGTCATTTCTCACGCAGTATAAAGATGCTATCATTATCATGGGATTGCTTGCAAACCTTGCGGGGAGTGCTTATATCGCAAGGGCTGTCATGAAAGACAAAAAAACTATCGCAGAGGCGAAAAGATCCCTGCCTGAGAGTGCCGGATGAAAAAAATAGTTTATGTCCTGATAATCGTGGCTGTAGTGCTTGGTGGTGCTCTTCTTTTCCAGTCAGAATCCAGGAAAAGCATTTTCACTGAAAAACTGGGGGACATGACTCTGGCAAGGTACGAGACAGGGGAAGCGGCAGCTAAACAAATATCCGTCATGTACGGGTTAAAGGACATACCTTTTGCAAAAGGTTACTCAGCTGTGTACAGGAATGGAAAAGGGAGCATGTGGATATATGTTGTCGAGGCCCCGGACCATAACATTGCAAATGATGCCTTTAATATGATGAACTCAATGCTTGGCGGTTCAACAGGGCACGAAGAACATGAATTTTCAGGTGACGTGGGCCAGACGGATACTCATAAAGGTCATGAAAATCCTGATAACGCTAATTTCACGACCCCGGTAAAAGTTGACATTATGGAACTCGTGAAGCCTGATGTTTACATGATGAATGCAAATAATGTTTACAATTACTATTATCTTAAAATGGACTACAGGATGGGCAGGGTTTACTGGATAATTTTCAACTCACCAGACAGGGATTATCAGCTGGAAATGGTGAAGCAGGCGATCCTTCTTATATAAATAACTTTACATTTGTCGTAAAGTACTTATAGAATCAGGTAATTTGTACAACCGGGTGATAAAATGAAAATCGTAAAACTAAGAAAGGCAACCAGAGGCGCATGCAAATGTCATTCATCCTGTGCATGAATGCACTTGCATAATTCCTTTTTCTAATTAGCATAAGACGTCAGCCCTAAATGGATCAGGCCATGCGTAAAAATAAACCGGAACTATATCTTGCAATATTCATATTGACTGTCGTAGCAGCGACAACCCTGCTATATTTTGAGACAACAAAAAATCCCTACGGCATCTTCCCCGAAAAACTGGGTGACATGAGCGTTTCCCTTTACAGGGAAGGGGAAGCGGCCATGAATGAGGTCAAAAGCCTTCACGGCGGAGTGAATTTTGAAATAAGCAACGCCTATATAGCTGATTACAGGAGCGCTTCGGGCAATAAAGCTAAATTCTGGGTATCAGAATCAAAAGATGACGAAGGAGCGGTGTCGCTTCTTGAAGCCATGAATGAAAGAGTGGGAAATAGCGGCATGTTCAGCAATTCAACTTCCAGAAGCGTTGAAGGCATTAAGGTTTATTTTGTTACAGGGCAGCCGCAAGTCGGCCTCTACCATTATTTCTATGCAAGTGGAAAAAGAGTGTTCTGGATACAGATAGATGATCCAGATGCTGCTTACAGGGAGGGCATCCTGAAAGAATCCATAAGAACAATAACATGATTTAAAGAAAATTTCATGAACTCATTTCCAAATTTAAAGCAAAACCTACTTAATCTATCCAATCTTTACATAAGATGTAAACCTATGTGGATGTGAAATCATGGATTGTTGCGGTTCGAAAAAAGATGATACCAAGAAAGATGACCCAAAAATAGAAAATTCAAAACAGATAGATGGCCGCAAAGAGCAATCCCACGGCGGATGCGGCGGAGGCGCAGGAATGTGGCTTCACCTTATTGTCATGTTAATCCTGTTTGCGATATTGTACTTTAAAGGGAATTAGTATGAAACCAAAAACAATTTTTATTATAGGGACTGTTCTGTTAACAGGAGCAGTATTGGCTGCGGCAGCAGTGGCACAGAATACGGATAGCGCGGGTAATGAAAATGTAACAGGTAATGAAAAAGCCGTATCATCAGGCCATGAATGCACTCCTGGGATGATGGAGGGTACAGCTGAGGATGGTATGGAAAATTGCACTCCTGAAATGATGGAATCCGGGGAATGCGAGAACATGACCGATGCTTCAATGTCAGGATGCAGCTCAATGATGGACGATGATACCGGCAATAATGCTAAAAATCATATGGACGATCCGGGCCATTGCAGTGATTCGGATGGAGGTTCGATGATGGGAGGCATGATGGGCGCCCGAAACAAAGGCCCGATGATGTAAGAAAAATTGATGACGATAATACTCTGGATTGCACTGGGGCTTCTTGCTTTAGCTTCGATGCTTCCGAATTCCGGCAACTTAAGATTCCTATCAGGCGGGTTGGGATGGATATCCCTTTCCATTTACTGGTTCCAGCAGCCGCAGGCGTATATCGGGATACAGGATTATTTTAACGCTTTCCTTGTTGTCATTGCTGCACTGGCGTCTATCCTGATTGCATGGATCACATTCAGGTCAAAAAACGGGCAGGAAAGAGAGCAAAGGGATATTTTTTCTCTGGCCAGGGCGGCAGCCGCAGGCGGTTTGATTTACTTCATGTTCGCAGAAGTAAATACCCTCAACACAGGGATAATATCGATGGTCACGGACCAGGCCATATGGCTTATACAAAAAATCGGGTTCCCGGTAGTAAAGGTGGCGTGGAATGAGCTTGCAATTAACGGCATGGTGGTTGAAATAATTCTTGCCTGTACTGCCATAGAAAGCATTGCCCTTTTCATGGGTGTAATATCCTCTGCCGATGGCGCTCCATTATTGCGAAAATCCAGGGCGTTTCTGGTTTCGGTACCGGTTATCTATATCCTGAACATCCAGAGGGTATCTTTCACGGCATCTGCCTATGGATTTGCCTGGTTTGGAACCGCAGAGGAGAGTTTTCATATCGCCGAGCATTTTATTACGAAAATCGGCTCAATGCTTGCGCTTTTATTGATTTCTTATGTTGTATTGAAAATGCTCCCCGAAGTATCCGATATGATCGAAGGAGTATTGAAGATGATGAAAATAGAATTACACAGGTTTACTTCGAGGCAGCATTGAAAATAAAGGTAAATTATGATTTCACCCAGCAGGAGCTGGTTGGCAAAACAGAGATATTTGATATTCCCGATAGGACGGGACTCAGGGAACTATTGAATATTGTTGATTCAAAGTTAGCAGAGGCGGGAAAAAAGATGAATATTGATACCACCTATAAAACTACACTTATGTGCGGTCATTTGAACGGCTGCGTGGTATTCGTAAACGGTGCGGCGCCCGGCAATACGCTCGAATACGAATTGCATGACGGCGATACTATAGAATTCATATACGGGTTCTGCGGCGGATAGGTGATGTTCTGGACATAATTGATTTCATAAACAGGAACTATATCGAAGGTATAGTTAACGATACGAGTTACAATCATATTGATATGATAACTTACATCCTGATTTTATTTGTCGGCGTTTATGCAGTCCTGAAACTGTTGAATAAATTGAAAATCAGGATCGATGAAGAATTCGTGGTCGCCACCATTCCTTACATTCTCATGGGTTCCGTTTTCAGGGTAATAGAGGATGCAAATCTTCTAAAGCCGCCTGTTAAATATCTTTTCATCACGCCGCTTATTTATTTCCTGATATTTGCAATTTGTCTTGGATCTCTTCTTTTTATGAGATATCTTGAGACAGCGGGGAAGATAAAAAATTATATCAGGGCTTACGCCTGGACGGGGATAATAGTATCCCTCGCAGGAGTTGTCGTTCTAACCCTTAATTCGGATAACTGGCATTACGAGGTTTTAGTATACTCCCTGTTGCCTGCGATTGCATTGACGGGAATAATTATTAAGATATCCCCGTTCATCGGCATGGTATATCTTCGAAGCCGGGCCTATTCATTCGTACTTTTTTCATTTTTACTTGATTCGTTCACAACATACATCGGGGTAGAATTGCTGGGATACACGAACAAGCATCCTTTCAGTTCTTTTTTTTCTTCAATTTTCGGCACCGGTCTTGTATTGATCCCTTTATCCCTCATCCTTGTCCTATTAATTATCCTGATGCTTGAAAAAGAGTTCAGGAAGGATAAGAAAAATGATGAAAAATATATGTGGATATTAACGTTGATAGTTCTTGGTTTCTCAATGGGAGCAAGGAATCTGGCGGCTATCCTCTTCGGGTTTTAATAACATCTGACAAATACACAAAACCTTAAAATAGAATCGTTTCCAACTTAATAACAGGGTGAGGTTTTGTGCAGGAATACAGACTTTTCATAAACGGCGAATGGACGGCATCAAGTACAGGAGAGACATTTGATGATTTCAACCCGGCGACACTCGAACAGATAGCAAAACTCCATAAAGCTTCAGAGGATGATGTCCGGCGCTCCGTGGACAGCGCGGAGGATGCTTTCGATATCTGGAGCGGCACTCCTGCCCCCAGGCGCGCCATGATACTGTTCAGGGCGGCAAGGATGCTTGAGGAGCGAAAAGAGGAGCTTGCACGCCTTATGACAATCGAGATGGGAAAAGTCCTGAAAGAGGCAAGGGGTGATGTCCAGGAAGCCATCGATATAACATATTACGCTGCAGGTGAAGGAAGACGGCTTCTGGGCGAAACCACGCCTTCCGAACTCCCGGATAAATTCTGCATGACAGTCCGCCGGCCTATAGGCATTGTTGGACTGATAACGCCATGGAACTTCCCGATAGCGATACCTGCCTGGAAGATAATGCCTGCACTGATATCCGGGAATACCATCGTGTTCAAACCAGCAAGCGATACCCCTCTCCTTTCCATTGAGCTTGTGAAGATACTCTCAAAAGCAGGCCTCCCTCCAGGCGTCCTGAATCTTGTAATGGGTGAGGGAAGCACAGTTGGCGGCGCAATAGTCAATAACAGGAAGATCCGCGCCCTATCCTTCACAGGTTCGCTTGAAACAGGGAAGTGGGTGCTTGGGGAGGCGGCAAAAGATATGAAACGGGTATCCCTGGAGCTTGGAGGCAAAAACCCGATAATCATTATGGACGATGCGGACATGGACCTTGCAATTGACGGTGTCCTGTGGGGAGCTTTCGGGACGACAGGGCAGCGGTGTACAGCGGCCAGTCGTGTAATAGTGCATGAAAAAATATTTGCGGAATTCCAAAAAAGGCTTATGGAGAGGACAAAGCATCTTCGCATAGGAAACGGCCTTGATGAGAATGTTGATGTCGGGCCGGTAATTAACAACTCACAACTCCAGAAAATCGTTAAGTATGTGGAAATCGGAAAGGATGAAGGAGCTAAACTTCTTATGGGCGGGAAAAAAATTCAACCTCTCCCAGGTTATTTTTTTGAACCTACGATATTTACTGACGTTTCCCCTGATATGCGGATAGCGCAGGAAGAGATATTCGGTCCTGTTGTGTCTTTAATAAGTGCCGGTGATCTTGATGAGGCGATAAGCATGGCCAACTCGGTTGAATATGGCCTTTCGTCTTCGATTTACACGAAAAATATAACAAATGCCTTTAAAGCTGTGGAAAAAATCGAAGCAGGTATTACTTACATAAACGCGCCACCTATAGGCTCGGAGATCCATCTGCCCTTTGGCGGGGTCAAATCCACGGGAAACGGGACACGCGAAGCGGGCACGACTGCCATAGAAGAATTCACGGAGCTAAAAACCGTTTATTTCGATTACAGCGGAAAACTTCAGAAAGCGCAGATAGATGTAGAATAGGAGGAAACGGTGATGAAATTGGGACAGAAATCCAGGGATATCATAAACAGGGATAGCAGAGTCATCTCAGTGCTCACGCGGGCTTATGAGTTAGTTGTTGATCATGCTGAAGGTTCAACAATATTCGATGTTGAGGGCAACAGCTACATCGATTTTGCCTCAAGCGTTGCAGTAATGAACATCGGATATAACTGCAAAAAAGTCAAAGAAGCGGTATGCGCCCAGATGGAAAAAATGGTGCACTGCGGATTTTCGGATTTTTATGCTGAAATGCCTGTGAAACTTGCTGAAAAACTCTGCGACATGACAGGATACGAGAAGGTTTTTCTTTCAAATTCCGGGGCTGAGGCGGTCGAAGCAGCCATGAAGCTCGCATTCTGGTACACGAAGAGAAATAGCATGGTCGCATTCTATCGCGCTTTCCACGGAAGAACGCTGGGCGCGCTGTCCCTCACGAGCTCAAAGATCAGGCATAAAGAGCATTTTCCGACTTTGCGGGTCGTGCACTCGGATTATGCGTACTGTTACCGCTGCCCCCTCAACCTTGATTATCCGGGATGTGGCATTTCATGTGCGAGAGAGATTGAAAGGACGATTTTCAAAAGAGAACTTTCGCCCGCTGACACGGCCGCAATCGTGGTAGAACCGATACAGGGAGAAGGTGGGTTCATAGTCCCGCCTGTTGAGTTCCATAAAGAAGTCCGAAGGATATGCGATGAGAATAATATTCTACTTATCGCGGATGAAGTACAGAGCGGCGGTTTCAGGACGGGTAAATTCATGGCAATGGAGAATTTTGACGTCAGGGCGGACATTGTCTGTATGTCAAAATCCATAGGCGGCGGGATACCCCTGGGGGCCACACTGTCGACCTCCAAGATAATGATCTGGCCCGCCGGGGCACATGCTAATACATTCGGCGGCAACCTCCTCGCTGCAGCCGGCGGGCTTGCAACACTTGAATTCATGGAGAGCAAGCGGCTTGGAGAGAAGTCTGTCGAGAGAGGGAATTATCTGATGAAACGTCTGAATGAACTGAAGGACAGGTATCAGGTGATAGGTGATGTCCGGGGCATAGGTCTTATGATAGGTGTGGAATTCGTGGAACAAAATAAAGAACCGGCCAGTGAAAAGCGCGATCTGATAGTAAAGAAAGCGCTTGAAGGAGGACTTGTTTTACTCCCGGCAGGTGACTCAGTCATCAGGTTCGTGCCGCCGCTTATAATTTCTAAGAATGAGATTGACAGGGGTATGGAAATATTTGAGAATGCCCTGAAAATTATTATATGATATCTTATCATACTCTTGGGATAAAAATCAAAGCAAAACTTCATATATCGTCAATCCAATAAGAAATACAGAATAAGCCAATCCGGGGTTACAGTGATGAATTATTAATGGGGAATACGGAATGAATATGGGGTATATACTTGCCGATCCATTAAAAACACAATATAAAGAGATTTTTTTTATGAGCATAGGATTGTTATTCTTAGTATTTTCAATGATTCATCAAAGAAGTGGAGGAAATAAGGGGGTAAGAAACGAAAGAAGCAGATGGGAAATAATCCGGGATATGTTGACAGTATTGACCGAGGATAAGAAATCGAAAAAAACGCGGATCATGCAAAGAGCATGTCTCGATTGGAGGAATTTCCAGAGATATTTTAGCTTCCTGTTAGAGGAGGATTTTATTAAAGAATGCGATAATCCGGAACTGGGAATTTATGAACTTACGGAAAGTGGAAAGGAATTATTGAGGAGATTAAAGGTAGTTGGTGAGATGCTTCATTGAAATCAAAGATCCAGAAACCTTAATCCAAGACCTGTTATTTTTAATTTCTCATTCTTTATATCAATAAATGCCTGTTCTTGCAGGAAGCGCAGCGACGCAGAAAAAGAATCTGACGACACAGAATTATTTGTTTTTATCTCATCGACGCTGTGCCATTTGCTATCTTGAAGTTGCTCCAGCATTCTATCCAAATATTTGAGTACCATAATTATCATGATATTGGCCATGCAAGTTTTTTTATTTATAACTTTCGGGTGGATTTTAAAAAAATGAAAAGGATTGTTCACTAAATATACAGTCCGCCATTAATATCTATTACCTGGCCTGTTATGTAATCCCCGTCCTGCGATGCAAGGTAGGCTACGGTCCCTGCGACCTCAGAGGCCTTCCCGAGTCTTCCAAGAGGTATCCTGGCAACGATTTTATCCAGTACATCGTTGGGGACGCCTTTTACCATATCGGTTTCTATGAATCCGGGTGCGATTGCGTTCACGGTCACGCCCTTGCCCGCGAATTCTTTTGCCAGGGCTTTTGTAAGGCCGATCATCCCCGCCTTTGAAGCGGTGTAGTTTGCCTGCCCGAAATTGCCCATTTTTCCTATTACCGAGGAAATATTTATTATCCTTCCGTATTTCCTTTCCAGCATACCTTCTATGAATGCTTTTGTACAGTAGAATGTGCCGTTTAAGTTAACGGACAGGACATCTTCCCACATATCATGGGTCATTTTGACAAAGGATTTATCCCTTACTATTCCAGCGTTATTGACCAGTATGTCAATTTTCCCGAATTCTTTTAAAACCTCATCACGCATCCTGTTTACCTGCTCAGGATCGCTGACATTTGCCTGACATATGTATGAGTGCCTGTCGATGGCATCTATCAACTTTGAAAATTCCTGCGCCTTATCTTTTGAGTCCAAGCCGTCTATTTGTACCGCCAGTTTTTCAAGCTCATCCGCGCCGCCTATCATATCTACCAGCCTGGACACTTTTTCTGCGTGCTCTTTCGTGCTCTGGTAGTTGATAACGACATCAGCCCCTTCTTCTGCAAGCCGCAGGGAAATCGCCCTCCCGATTCCCCGTGAGCCGCCAGTAACCAGGGCAACTTTTCCTTCCAGCTCGCCATTTCTTTTACAACCCATTGTTTCACCTCTTTACTAACATTGCTACGCCCTGCCCGCCTCCTATGCAGAGGGTTGCAAGGCCGTATGTGCCTTTCCTTCTCCTTAATTCATGGAGAAGTGTAACCAGTATCCTTGCCCCGCTTGCCCCTATGGGATGCCCAAGGGCAATTGCGCCGCCGTTAACATTAACGCGGTCAATGTTCCATCCCATCTGCCTGTTAACCGCGATAGATTGCGCTGCAAACGCTTCGTTGGCTTCGACAAGGTCAAGATCCCCTGCTGTGATACCGCCGCGCTCAAGGGCCTTCTTGCTCGCGTCGATGGGACCCGTCCCCATTATCTCGGGGGCGACCCCGGATATTCCGTAGCTTTTGACGATCGCCAGTGGTTCGATGCCTTTATCTTTAGCCTTTTCCTCGGACATTAAAAGGACGGCGGCGGCACCGTCGTTAATGCCTGAAGCGTTGCCCGCCGTTACAGTGCCGTCCTTTTTGAATGCCGGCTTTAGCTTTCCAAGTGTCTCCTTCGTTGTCCCGAACCTGGGGAATTCATCAGTATCGAAAAAAACAGGATCACCTTTTGGCTGCGGGACAGGTACCGGAACAATCTCATCCTTGAAGGTCCCAGCCTTAATCGCAGCTTCAGTCTTATTCTGGCTAATTGCTGAGAACTCATCCTGTTCTTCCCTTGTAATAGCATATTTTTGTGCTACATTTTCAGCAGTAATTCCCATATGATAATTATTGAAAATATCCCACAGCCCGTCATGCACCATCAGATCCACGAGTTCATCGTTCCCCATTTTTGCACCCCAGCGGGCCTTTTTTAGAGCGTAGGGTGTTGTGGACATGGATTCAACGCCGCCTGCCAGGACGATATCTGAATCGCCAAGCATTATAGCCTGGGCTCCAAGGATTATCGATTTTAAACCCGAGCCGCATACCTTATTGACACAGTAGGATGAAACCTCATAAGGGATGCCTGCTGCGATCGCGGCCTGCCTTGCCACGTTCTGGCCGTGGCCTGCAGAGAGCACATTTCCCATTATTATTTCATCAACTTCACCCGTATCCACATCTGCCCGCTTCAGCGCATCTTTCAATACTATGGAACCAAGCTGTCCGGGGGTAAAATCCTTAAGGCTTCCTCCGAATTTTCCGATAGCAGTGCGGGAAGCGGATACTATGGCCACATTTTTCATTTTGCCTCCTTATTATATCAGCAGTCCTCCGTCCACGCTGAGTACAGCCCCGTTGACAAAATTTGCTTCATCAGAAGCCAGGTATAGGAGCGCAAAAGCAACGTCATCGGGCTGCCCCAACCGTTTCAGGGGAGTTTTTTCCTTCATCAAATCAAGGATCTTATCCGGCACTTTTGCTGTCATTGGAGTTGAAATGAACCCGGGAGCAACAGCGTTGACCCTTATACCTTTTTTTCCGAGCTCCTTTGCCAGGGTCTTTGTCATGCCGATCAACCCGGCCTTTGCTGCTGCATAATTGGTCTGGCCGATATTCCCGTACAACCCGACAATTGAGGATACATTGATTATCTCTCCTGTCCCGTGTTCGGTCATGGCATCGACCACTGCCTGGATGCAGTTGAATGGACCTTTAAGGTCAATTAAAATTACTTTATCCCATTGCTCTTCTGTCATCTTTGATACAAGAGCATCCTGGTTGATGCCTGCATTGTTAATCAGGACATCGATCTTTCCGAATCTTTCAAGGGTTTCCTTAACAACCTGTTTTGATTGTTCCCTGTTTGATACGTCAAGCTTTGAAAAGAACGCCTCGCCCCCCCCTTTCTCGATATCCTCAACGATTTCTTTCCCCCCCTGCTCATTCAAATCCGCTACCACGACTTTAGCCCCTTCCTGGGAGAACAGCACGGCCGTCTGGCGGCCGATACCGCTTGCAGCTCCGGTGATTATTACAACTTTGTTTTCAAGTCTCATTTCATAGTCTCCTTCGATTTACGTTTCTTCTTTACATTGTTGCGTTTTTCAGGATTATCAGTACCCGGTTCGTCCGGGAATGATCTGGATTTTAGCCAGTGCGCTATTTTCGGGCAAACCTCGTTCTGGGATTTTGAGCCCACAAATATCCCTATATGCCCGGTGGGGAAGATCAGCGTCTCTTTATCTGCGCTGGATACGGCTTCGGTCAGGGGAATGGTTGATTCGTTGGGAACCAGATGATCGAATTGCGCCATGACATTCAACAGGGGAACGGTTATGTCTTTCAGATTGACCTTCTTTCCGCCAACAACCATCTTGTTTTTTATGAGGAGGTTCTTTTGATAGCAGTCCTTCATGAACTGCCTGAAAGTTTCACCCGCCTGCCCAGGACTGTCAAATATCCATTTTTCCATGCGAAGGAAATTCTCTACGGTCTTTTCATCATCGATCCTTTCGAGCAATCCGATATACTTGTCTATCATGAGCTTGAACGGGTCAAGGAGAAGAAATCCCGCATTCAGGAAATCCCCGGGCACTATTCCATAATAATCAACTATCTTATCGACATCCATATTCCTGGCCCAGATATTGAGAAGGGCTTTATCAGTGTCAAAGTCCACAGGGGCCACAAGAGTGATAAGGTTTTTCACTTTTTCCGGGTGCAGCGCCGTGTACATCACAGAGTAAGTCCCTCCCTGGCACACGCCCAGAAGCGTGATTTTGTCAGCACCCGACGTTTTCCTGATGTAATCCACTGCATTGTTAATATAACCGTTTACATAATCATCTATCGTGAGATACCTGTCCATCCCGGTCGGATATCCCCAATCGATCATGTAAATGTCAAAACCCTCATCAAGCAGATGCTTTATCACGCTTTTGTCAGGCTGCAGGTCCAGTATATACTGTCGGTTAACAAGCGCATAAACTATGAGAACAGGGATGGAAGATGTTTTTTCTACGGTCGGCCTGTAATGGAGAAGTTTCATCTTATCTTCATTATAAACTATCCTGTGAGGAGTTGTCCCGACAGAGAAATCAGGAGGTTTTGAAAATATTTCAACACCCTTTGTAAATTTTGTAAAATTAGTTTGCATCAGATCAGGGTTCATTGTTGGGATCATAGAAAGCTCACTGGTTTTCTGAGAGTTCGTCGATCTTTGCTGCTAGTTCCCTTACTTTTTTCCTAAGGGAATACAACTCCTTATTCAGTTCGTCTATTTCCATCCTTGTCGGAAGATTCATTGGCTTGAGATAGTTTTCTTCAAGCATTTCCTGGTTGTATTTCTGGGCTTCTATGAAACTCGAAACGAATTTTCCCATATCCTGAGCGAAATGGCCGGACCTCAGGAATTCCTTGAAGGTCTCGCTGTATGTTTCGATCCAGAGATTGTAAAGTTCTTTATAATTTTCAGGTCCGATTTCACTTCCTTTTTCTGCCGCTTTATCCTGCATCCGGTTCATGGCTGTCAGGGATAGATTTTGAAAATCAGAAATCGAGTCCATCCATGTCGCATAGATGTTTAAAAAGAGAGGAATACCTCTCAAAATTTTTTCGGATTTCTCACGCGTCGGACCCATCGTAGGCAATTGCTGGCCCGAGGAACCACCATATGTCTTTAACCACATGTCAAAGAACTCATGTGGGGATTCGAGACCGGGGTTATACATACTCATACCTTAAAGGGACGTGCTGAGCGCATGTACGAATCCATCCACAATTTTGACATCTTTATAGATGCATTTGAATACGTTTTACACGCGTTCTTTGCAGGCTCCAGGATTTCTTTCATCGGGCTTGCCAATGGCATTCCTTCGTAGAAATCTTCAAAAGCCTTCTCATGCATTTTGACCCAGAGATTGAAAAATTCTTTATATGCCTCAGGGTCGGCTGCAAGTTTTGATTGGTCTTTAATTTTTTCCGACATTTTTTCAAGGGTTGCAGTCCAGGATTTATACAGGTTGAGATAGATATTTGTGCTCTCCACGAAATTTTCGAGTGCTTCTTTTGAAGGTTTCATGGACTGGCCATCAAACAACTTGTTCAGGGTCTCTTGGTATGTATTCATCCATGTATTATAAAATTCTTTATAGGTTTCCTGGTCAGCCTCGCCTTTTGAGATTTTGGCTATATTCTCGGAAAGCTTTTGCATGGCTTCTGCCCATGGGTTATAGAGTTTGGTGTATGAATCTTTCCACAATTTCGATATCTTCGCGAAATCTTCCGAGTAGAAATCCGGGATACCAGTGTAATTTTCGAATATCTCTTTATGATATTTTATGGCCGGTTGATCAAGAAGCTGTTCTGATATTTTCTCATAGGTATTCATCCACATATCCTGGCATTCTTTGTATTTTGCAGGATCGGCTCCGTTGTTGAGCACATTCATAGTCTTTCTTGAATTCTCTTCGAACTCGTCATACCAGGATTTGTAAAGCTTTTTTGATTCATCGGCGCATTTTAAGAAATTCTCAAGTGTTTCTTTGGGTGGAGTGGTCTGGACAGGATATAATTTCCCGAAAGAATTCTGGTATGTTTTCATCCATTCATCATAGAAATCCTTGTATTTTTTTGGGACGGTGTTCATTGAAAGGTCGGTCATCTTCTGGGACACGTCCATGAACTCAATCCACGGCTTGTATAGTTTTAAGTAGGATTCATCCCACATTTTCGATACTCCAACATAGCTGTCAGTCCATGTCTTAAAGACATCTTTATGGTCGTCGAGCGTTTCACCTTTATCATCATGTTTTCTGGTCATTATTAAAACCCTCATTGTAATAATGCTAATGCTGTATATAAACGTTTCGATTTTGATAAGCATAATACTTATGATGACAAACACAAACCCTGCGTTCAAATTTCATGTTATAAAAAATTAGCCGCCTGGAAAGGCAGATTTTCTAGATTTTTGGGATATCATTTATTTTGTATAACTCCTTAAAAAGCATCGCAATAATTTTATATTACCCTGTTACCAATATACGCACTTGCGCGATAAGCGTGAGGTGAAAATATGGTAAGTATAGAAAATGCAGTAGTAGGAATTATCCAGTTGGTTATTGCCATTGTACTTGCAGTAGTTGCACTGTATATTGGTTTTTCTGTGCTTGGAAAAATAACTAAAGGGATTGAGGAAGAAAAAGAAATAGCTAAAGGAAATACTGCTGTAGGAATTCTTGTTGCATCGGTGTTCATTGCAATAGGCATAGTGATTCAATCAGGAGTCGCAGGTTTTACGATAGGCGTTTCAAAAGCTCTTGCAGGAGATTATTTGGCTTTAGTAGTAAGCTTCCTCCAGTTAATACTCGGGATGGTGCTTGCTGTGGCTGCTATATATCTCGCGCTGAATGTTCTCGATAAACTGACCAAGGAAGTCGATGAGTTCGAGGAACTCAAGAAAGGAAACGTGGCCGTGGCAATGGAGATGGCAGGTGTAATAATTACCGTAGCTATTATCATCCAGTCAGGTGTAATGGGTATAACTGCTGCAATAATTTAAGTTATACCTTTTTTTAATTTTTTTGTCAATAATATTTTATATTCACGACTTTTTTTCCGGCCAGTGCGAGTATCCGATCAAACAGTTCGTCGCTTCTTTGCCTGTATATTTTTTGTTTTCCCCCCATTAGTTTTTCAAACACTTCCCGTCCAAGAATATCATCAAATCCCTCTCTTACGCGGATAATTACCGAACCTTTGGGCACCAGCGGATCCTCAAGGATATGGTCGGGATCGCCATCAACGATCCCGATGATGGGAATTCCAAGACGCACCAGTATATCTGCAGTTATCGTTGTGGTATCGTCTCCCACAGTTATGACAAGACCTGCATCTTTTATCAGTTCAAAAGTTGATTCTGCGCAATGATCAATTATGGCGACTGTTTTTAATGATGTACTGCCCGGTACAGTTTTTATCCTTGATTTGTGCTTTGTCCGCCTGATATTCCCTGTTTTTACCCTCGCTTTGAAAAGATCGATATTCCTGTTTTCCAGCTTTTCAAGACCGTGTTGTTTTATATCCACTCCCAGCAGCTTTACAACTTTACCGTTCTGACATACGATTTCAGGTTCAGGATGCGTTACAGTTCCGACCACAATGCCGTCCAGGCGGATGTTCTCTCCTGGAAATGCACCCGATATACGGCGGATGAGCGTTCTGCCTTCGGTTCTTATATAAGGCGGAAGAGGACTGTCCTTCTCAACAGGGAGGCTGTAATTTTCACCGTATTTCGTTAATGTTTTCCTGACATATTCTGCACACTTTTTTGCCTGTTGTGAATAATAGATTATCCTTCCTTCACAATCGGGTCGTTCGATATGGACAAATGGTATTGAGGAGGATTTCAGTTTCGAAGCCACAAATCTCCCGAAATATCTCCCGGTTTCCAGGGTCTTTCCATGATTGAGCAGGATTGCAATATCGATACTGCCATTCAATGCAAGAATGGTTTCGCTTGGCGTAAGCCCCTGCGATATGTCGATGATGTCTTCAAGCCCTGCATCCAGTACTGCCGTCCGCCCCATAGTCCCGCCAAGCTTTGCTGTTACTTCATTTTCCTGCCTGAAGATGTCTATTATCTTTTTTGCTGAACCTGCATCTATGATCTCTGGGCCGTGGAGAATAATTCCGATATGCATGGTAATCCTTTTAATTTTAACACGATAAAAATTTAAGCATCAAAACGAAATATGAGAATATGAAAACCAGGGATCTTATAATTGGCATAATTGCAATAATTTTTGCTTATCTAATATTCAGGATTGTATGGTTTATTATTTCTCAGATTATAGAAATAGTAGTTATATTGATGATTGCATACATAATTTATCTATTTTTAAAAAAAGTATTGTGATATAGGGTTAACTAATTCATGCAGTCAGCCTGCAAGTCTATTATAGAGAAAATGGTGCACCAGAAATATGACGATCCAGAAAATAACAGCGCCAACCAAAGCTGCGACCATGTCAAGTTTTTCATCCAGGAGATATTTCAGTATGATAAACGTGATAAAATATACTACCGAGGCAACAGAAGCTGTAAAAAAAGGACTTTTTTTATTCATGATTCCAATGATAATTATTGAGTTATTATGGCAAATATTTTTCCCCAAATTCGATTTTACTTATCCTCTCGCGATAGAAGCAAAATTTTAATACAACTCAAGTAACTGTTGTATCATAATCATCCATGAAAAATTCGAAGAAAAACAGGAAAATAGTTTATGAAACTGCTTGCATTATCTGACCTTCACGGTGATTATTCCCGGGTCGGGGCAATCTTGGAAAGAGCAGGAAATTTTGATGCTGTATTGATCGCCGGCGACATAACGAATTTCGGACCGGATGAAGACGCCCTTGAATTGCTGAAAATGTTTAAAGGACCCGTGCTTGCAGTTCCCGGGAATTGTGATAAACCTTCCATCCTGAAACTGCTGGATAAAAACACCGTAAATCTTCATAATTCATATCATATAATGGGAGAACTGACCTTTATTGGTCTTGGCGGGTCAAATCCCACTCCTTTCAATACACCGTTCGAATTGTCAGAAAAGAAGATCGGTGAATATATCGGGATTCTATTAAGCAAATTTAATGGGAAAAAAAAGATCATTTTGTTGTCACATGCTCCCCCGCTGAACACGACCGACCGGCTCCCCCGGGGAAATGTTGGTAGCGTTGCACTGGCCCGGTTCCTGGGGAGGCTCGACCTCATTGTTTGCGGGCATATCCATGAAGCCCGCGGTTCTGTCTGTTCAAAAGGAACGCTTGTGGTTAACCCGGGTGTGGCATCACAGGGCCAGGCTGCCCTGATCACAATAGGCGATGATATATCTGTTGAGTTCATCGAGACAAAATGAAAATCGCTATTTCAGGTAAAGGCGGAGTTGGGAAGACCACCATATCGGGCACACTGGCCCGGTTACTTGCAAGAAAAGGATATGATGTGCTTGCCATCGACGCCGACCCAAGCATGAACCTTGCTTCTGCTCTTGGCATACAAAATCCTCCCCCGCCACTTACCGGATTTAAGGATCTCATCGACGAGCGGGCCGGAGGTCCGGCCGGGTTTTTCAAGTTGAACCCGAAAGTGGATGACATCGTCGAAAGATTCGGGGTGATCGGGCCCGATAATGTAAAATTGCTCGTCATGGGCACGGTGGAGAGGGGAGGCGGCGGATGCATGTGCCCGGCAAGCTCGTTTTTAAAAGCTCTCCTTCGGCATGTAATCCTGAAGCTAAACAGCGCCGTGATCCTGGATATGGAAGCAGGGGTCGAACACCTGGGGCGGGGCACAACAAAAGGGATAGATATCATGCTAATTGTGGTCGAACCAGGCGCGAGATCGATTGAGACCGCAAAAAGAATAATAGAACTTGCACGCGATATCGATATCAGGAAATTCGGGGCTGTCATCAACAAGGCAGGCAAAGAGGCAAAAGAGATCGAGGGCAAACTTAATGAATCCGGTATCCCGGTAATAGGTGTGATACCATATGACAGAGCGCTCATCGAGGCCGACATGGAAGGCATCGCCCCCATCGATAAAGGAGGCGCGGCTGTGGAAGCTATAGAGGAGATATGCGGGAAAATAATACAGCAGGAGGGAATATCATAGGAAAGGCGGAAAAAATCCCATGCGGATGCAAAGGCCTCGATGAACTTCTCGGCGGCGGGTTTGAAGGCGGCATAGTCACCCAGTTGTACGGAGCATCGGGCACCGGAAAGACGAATATCTGTATTCAGCTTGCTGTGGAATGTGTCAGGAGCGGGAAGAAAGTCGTTTTCATGGATACGGAAGGCTTCTCCGCCGAGAGATTCAGGCAGATAGCAGGCGAGGAGGCAAAAAAAATAGCGGGCAGCATAATCATATACGAGCCCGCAAGTCTTGAGCAGCAGTATTCGGCTATCCTTGATCTTGAAAAGGTCGTCAATGAGAAGATCGGCCTGGTAATCCTAGATTCTGCGGCGCTTTTCTACAGGCTGGGGCTTATCCACGATGATTCCAGTGATGAAAATGTAGCTCTTCGGCGCGAGCTTGTGAACCAGATAGGGATACTGCACGGGTTAGCAAGGAAGCACGGCGTCGCCGTCGTGATCACAAACCAGGTTTACAAGGACGTTTCAACGGGCGAACTGCTCCCCATCGGGGGGAATGCACTGGAACACCTCTCAAAGGCCATAATACTGCTTGAGCGGACGGGCGTATCCAAAAGGAGGGCGACGCTGCGAAAGCACAGGTCAAGAAGTGAGGGTGCGTATTGTGATTTCATGCTGACGGAGAGAGGAGTGGAATAATTAGGAGAGTTTATATTACGCATAAGTGCTTAAGACATAAAAAGGAATTTTAATATGAACGAATCAGATATCCAGAGAGTACAATGGAAAGCTAATCCTAATGCAATTGAATTAGGATTTGATTTTTATCTGCAACTGCTGGAAAGACGACTTAAGGGTGAGAACATTTCTCTTGTACAGAATTTGCGTAAATTCTTCAGGGATAAATTAGGCATAGATATCAGGGAAACGCAAGCAAGAGGAATGATGCATAAATCAAGTTCAATTTTTATAGATTATGTCAGAGAAATAACTGGAGAACCATTTGTACCGGGTATACAATTTTGGGAAGAACAAGGGTTTTCAAAATTTCAGGATTGGAAAGAAAAATTTTATCTATTGAGAGATAACCAAGCGGCCGATTTGATTATAGAAGAAGATGAGATAGAAAAATTTGAAAATAAGTTCAGGCAGAAACCGGACAAAATAAAAGAGCGTAAACAGATAACAGTAAGCCGAATTATCCGAGATACCTCTTTAAGTCGTTTTCTTAAATCCGTATACTCTTATGAGTGCCAGATATGTTTACATACATTCCGTCTGCCAATTGGCAATAAATATTATGCTGAGGCGCATCATCTCAAACCGCTTGGGGAGAAGCACAATGGTATCGATAAAGAAACAAATATGATTGTTTTATGCCCTGATCATCATGCGATGATGGATTATGGAGTTATTGCCATCGAACCGGATACAAAGGAAATATTAAGTTCAGATAAATTAGTAGTTGAAAGAGGCCGAGAATTGCAGTTAATCAAACATACTATCTCGAAGGAATTTTTAGAATATCATATTGATCATATTTATAATAAGGTGATATGAATGGAGAATATTGAAAAATTCCCAAAAAATATACAAAATATTAAATATTTTTTCTCTCTTATCTTAGAAGATTATTTTGGTGATAAAGAAGAACTAATGACCATGGCTGAAATCGATGAAGAAGATCTTAAAAATTTTTTTCAATAACAGTTTATAGTTGGCCAGTTTTTGCCTCTTTGCGTGCTTTGCGATCTTAGCGGTTTATTCAGTAGGTTACTCACCGCAATGGACGCAAAGATCGCAAAGCAAAGCTTGAAATATCACAATTTTGTGTTTCAATTGTATGGAATTTTAATATTGCTTGTCACTACAAAGTCTTACTCCTCTTTCTTCCCCCTCATGATCTTTAAAAATTTCTGCATGAAATCCTTGAATTTATTCTCCTGTTTCGCCTGTTCCCCGGGCTTTGCCTGTTCCGGGGCAGCAGCCTGTTTTTCCTGCTTTTTCGGCTTAGCCTCCCTCAGGAGATACCAGGATAAGACCTCGGCATATGCGATAATCCCGATGAATGCAGACCATATCAAAAGCAGTATATGGATATTGTTTATCGGCACAATAAATGAGAATTGTTCAACCGAAAGGAATTCGTTCGCCTGGGAAGGCAAAAGGAAAACCAGGGCCAGGGGAACGATAATCAAAACAAATGCAGAAAGCAGCGGAGATATGTATATAAGTATCAATAAAATGACCAGAGCATACACAAAAAAAACCAGCAGTGAAATAATATCCACAGTTATCACCTCTTGAACCTTATCAATAAATAAGCGCTCATTGCAGCACCAGTTATAATTCCCGCAATCACCATAAACGATACAATCATAAATGAAAGCATCTCATCCGGCCGGACATTAATAGATGCTGCATTATTTTTTTCATTTGCATTAATATCATTTTCCTTCATGTTATTGTTTTGGTTTTCGATATTCTTTTTAACCTCACTAATTTCAACGGCATTGGAATGCGCATGCCTGTATACTCCATGGATGTCGCGATATGTTGCCCAGGCATCAGGCAGGGTTCCGATATTACCCTGTAAAGCATATACGACTGTTGTGCTTTCACCGCCCTCAAGCAATCCTGACCATGTCGCATTCCCGCTTGCGATCGGATACCCATCAGGTATTTTATCTGCCACATTTACAAGTGCAGGCCTGTCCCCTGCATTATAAATTGACAATCTTACTTCGGTTACATCGTTCTTTCTTGCAGTGGATTTATTCATAACGATCAAAGGCCCGTGAACTATCATCTCCACCTCGGACGATACCGAGGAGTAGTTCTTCCATTTTGCCGTGGCAGGCGGAAATACATACCGCCCGCTTTTTTGCGGCACTGCATAATAAGAAAGAGTTGCAGAACTTCCGGGTTTGAGTCTTACGGCCCAGTTAAGCTGTTTTGGATCAAGCGTTTCATTTTCATACACAGTATCGTAAACACTGACCGATTCCTCAGTCGTGCCTGCATTGTGGATGTACAGATCCACAGTGACGTTTCTTTCATCAGTTTCAGGGGGCACATGTTTTGTTATCGATATAAGGGGCAGCGAGCGAACCACCCTGCTGACTTTTGTCGTATATTTATTGAAGTTATAATCAAGTAGTTCTATTGACGCTGTGAGGGTCATTGCAGAATCTGCCGGAAGCTGCAAAACCCGGGTGCGAAACGAATTTTTGCCGGTGACATTTGTTAATGAGAGAAAAGAAGGTTTGATTTCCCCTCCTGGGCTGCTCTCAAAAAAAATCCCCGCCACATTCCAGGCCGCATCATTTGTTTTGTTCACGGTCACAAGGATCGTCTCATCAGGCGCGTACTCATCCTTATCCGTGGAAATACCGGCTGAAATATCCGGGACCGGGTATTTTAGGAATTCAAGTTCTACAAAGCCGCTCTCGTTTATTTCCCTGACAGCTATTCGCAGGTTTCCATAGTCGCGAAAGTCGTTCTTTGAGAAAACCTCCGTTTCTGCCAGGTCTTTGCCGGTTATCGTCAGGGTGACCGTCTCCTGGCCGAATGTTTCGGCGCTGATTGTATGATTTTCTATTTCGTATTTTTCTCCCCACTTCAGCAGCTTATTGCCAGACGGTACCAGGATTTCCTTAGTCTCAGGTTTGCTGATGGCGATCCAGGAATAGTTCCCCCATATTCCGAGCAATGTGATCCTGACATTGCCGTATTCCTGGAAATCATTTACATGAAAATCCTTCTGGTCAATTTTATTCTGGTTCTTATAAACTTCAACAGATGCATTCATAGTATCTATCGGTTTTGCTTTTATGAGAAAATTTTCAAATGTCAGGCTGTCGTTTGATGTGATGAACCCGGAAGATCGGGCAATCCAGACTGTATTTGTCATACTGGCAGAAGCGAAAGGAATAAAAATTATGATGATGAAACATATTATAATTTTTATGTTCATTTTACTTTAAATTGAATTCTATTAATTTAAGCTTTTTCTCGGGCAGCCTATATAAGAAATATTCTCTTCTTCACACCCCTATTTATATCAATGTGAATCCAAGGCGATATTACCCAGGTGTTCGAACATTATACATCCACCCTTAGCGAGGTATTTGATTGCCTTTAGACCACATTGACTTAAAAGAAATGAAACGGAGCGGGGATATTGAGGGACTGCTCTGTGTTCTTGACACGGGCGATATGAATGAGGTGGGAGAAGCGATACGCATGCTGGGGGAACTGAGAACAAGGAAAGCCATAAGGCCGTTGATAGGATTGCTTGAAAAAGACGATATTCAGGTTCGTGCAAATTCGGCATGGGCCCTGGGTGAAATAGGGGAAGCCAAAGCCGTTCTTCCTCTTATCGGGCTTTTAAATGACCCGAGTGAGAACGTGAGGGTATTTGCGGCCTGGGCACTTGGGAAGATAGGGGATAAACGCGCGATTTCCGCATTGAATGCCTCAATGAAGAACGGCTCGCAGGAATTAAGAAAGCAGGCAAAGGAAGCAATAGCCAGGATAGAATCCGGTAAACGCAACAGGCGGAAAGGAAACGGCGATAACGGCTCGGGCGAAGAAGAGCTTCAATATTCCGAGGTCGTAGAAATCCCGCTTGTGACACTGGACGTCCCAATGGGGCTTTTCGAATGTGATTACGTCTCAAAGGTGGAAGGGGAATCAAGAAAGGGTAACACCATGGGATTTTCGGGAGATGTAAGCATTCAGGACACGGTCAATGCAAACCAGGAAAACACGCGCAGAATAATCATGGGGTTAAAAAATGATTTTCACGGCCTGGTCTCGATCGATATTTTATTCAAGTATATAGACAACGATGGCGGTGAGAAAACAAGTTCGGTCTGGCTGCAAATGGAATCTCTTAATAATGGCTCCCCGCAGGACATTGTCCGGGAATTGGGTCAGATTGAACAAATTGAAAGAGAGAGTAAACGGGCATCACGCCAGGTTTTCAAAAAAGCAAGAATAAAACCTGCAAGAAAACAG
>DATCUE010000097.1:0-3248 GCA_036567605.1 Candidatus Methanoperedens sp.
GCTATTCTGAGGAATGATTCCTCCCAAGCCTTTTTAATAATAACATCCCTAAATACATCACGTCGGTATTTCGGCGTGAACTGAAAATGGAAGTTACTTTCGCCAAGGATATGGCTATATTTGTCAAATTCCATTGTAGTATTCCGTTTTTCGAGAAACTTCACGCTACCCGAAAGTTACTTTGTGAGAGGAGTTTTGGAGACCCTCTCACGTACTTATTATGGATTCATGTTCAAAAGTGTGGGTATCAATTCATCTCCGCCTTCGAAAGGCGGAGGGTTCTTGATACCCCCGAACTAAATCTTCAATCTATGGCAAAAGGTGGATTTGCATTCTATTCGATCTCATGGCGTATGCGGATTGAACCCGGAGTTATTACTGAAAAAGCCTCCTTAAATTCTATTCCATGTTTCTTTATTGCAGAGGCCACTATCTCTGCTTTCCGGGTCGGAGAAAGCCCTGCCAATCTGATTAGCACAACCCCACTGGTTACTCGCCGCTGACGAAAAACAAGCTCCCCAAAATCCTTATCAGCTGTTAATAGCAGTGCATTTTTCTCATTAGCCATCTTGAGCACTTCATCGTCAGAAATCCCGGCATCCTTTTCAGCAACATATTCTACATTATGTCCCATCGATCGAAGACAATCGGCGATATTTCTGTCAACGTTTTCATCCGCCAGAAAATTCACGAGACTGCCTCGGCGACTGGATATATCACATCAGCACGTAAAGCCTCTGCGGCAAATGCAAGCGCTGCTCGTATAGCTTCACGCGTCAGCCGGGGATGAGCTTCCAATATATCTTCCACTGTTTCGCCTGCGGAAAGCTTTTCCAGGATCATTTCCACTGTGATGCGGGTTCCTGCGATGACAGGTTTACCCATCATTATTTTGGGGTCGGATACAATCAATCTTTTCTGCATTTTGCACCTCAGTAACTTGAAATATTGGGTGAAGGCTTAGCCTATCAGATATGGTGGATTCACATTTATATTATTATGTATAAAAGAAACGAGAATAGTGCCACAACTATATTCTCTCTGTATTCTCACTACCACCACTTCATGCTCTCCCTGAACTTCGTCACCCTCTCCTCCGCATCCGGTTTCCTGAACACATACAGGTGCTCATGCCCGATGAGATAGAAATCATACTTCTTCCCGAACCATCTCTCCCTCGTACTCTTCATCTTCCACTGGAGCTTGATAATATCCTCCCGCAAAGTAAACCCCGCCTCAAGGAAGCTCATCAGCACCCTCGGTGTTATCGGCACGAAATGCTTGTTGCGCCGCGTATCCCCTATCAGGACGGCGCAGTGCTTTCCAGCTTTCAGAACGCGCATACACTCCTGCGCAACTTTATTCATTTCAGCGGCGAACTCAGCTATGTTATGCACGCTTGACAGGTCTCCCTCGCGGTCATGAGAATAGGGGATTATCCTGGCATAGGGAGGATGCGTGGCTATCAGGTCGATGGCCTCGCTCCCGATCAGGTCAAGCGACTGCGCATCCCCGACATATGTCTTTATCTCAGGCGCCACATAATCAGCGTCCAGCGGCGCATACACAAAATCCAGCCTGTTACGCGCCACCATCACGGCATCGGGATTGATATCCACACCAACGGCGCGCCTCCCTAAAAGCTTGCATTCCACAAGCGTTGTGCCCGAGCCCGCCATCTGATCGAGGACGAGGTCGCCGGGCGCGGTGTAGCGAGGATGAGGTTACGGGGGATGTAGGGCGACCAGTTGCCCCTGTAGTTCCCGACGTGGGTAGCCCAGTCGCCGCGGTCGGGGAAGGACCAGACCGTGGTGGTTTCGGGGGTGAAGGTTGAGGGGGCGAAATTAGATATCCTCTAAGAAAAAGATTTCAGTGTCAAAGGCTTTCTTGTTGATTTCCTGACTTATTTCATCCTCTTTTTTGAACAGCGCAGGAAACCCTGTACTTTTCGAGACAGCCATTGTGAAACAATCTGAAAGCGAAATCGCACGCTCGCATTTATATTTTCCAGCAATCATTTGAATCTCTCTTCCCTCGATTACCTCAGCACCATCTAAAACCATATTTATTTTCTTCTTGGCTTCTTGATAGCCTTTCTGCCTGCAGAAAACATAAAGAATCTCGGAAACTGCAGTTTCACTGATGTATATCGAGACTTGGTTTTCTACTATCTTTTCTTTGAACTTTTGACCCAGTTCTGTTTCTAAGAAATATTCAATCCAGACCCCGGTATCAACTACGACTTCTGGATAAGCGTTCAAATCTTTTTTCTTCAAGTAATTTCAGCTCCTCGAGGTCTTTTTCAGCCTGTTTTTTCTCAATGCTTCCAAAAAGAGGTAATAATCTTTTTTTATTTTTTCCCTTTGCCCCGATCAGTAAATGTTTTATCGTCTCATCATAAGATACTCTTTTTCTCTCTTTCCGTCTTTTTTCTGCCATAAATTTCATTAAAAGTTGTTTTGTATCTTCTTTTATATGTATAACAGTCATATCTAACATTTTGGGTCTCATATTATCTAAACTTTTCGAAGGAATTTCGTGAAACTGCCCCCTTCTAACGGATAGTGTTGTGAAATAAATCAACAGCGAACTCAAACGAACCGATACGAACTCATTCAAAGTGCAGTATTTCTGACAGGATTGACAGGATTAAAATCTACAGGTGAAGTCCTACCACCACTTCATGCTCTCCCTGAACTTCGTCGTCCTCTCATCTTTGTCAGGTTTTCTGAACACATACAGACGCTCATGCCCGATAAGATAAAAATCATACTTTTTCCCGAACCACTTCTCCCTTGTGCTTTTCATCTTCCACTGAAGCTTGATGATATCCTCCCTCAAAATAAAACCAGCATCAAGAAAACTCATCAGTACCCTCGGCGTTATGGGCACGAAATGCTTGTTGCGCCGCGTGTCCCCAATCAGGATGGCGCAGTGCCTTCCTGGCCTGAGCACGCGCATGCACTCCTGCGCAACATTCCGCATTTCCGCGGCGAACTCAGCTATGTTGTGTACGCTTGACAGGTCACCCTCGCGGTCATGAGAATAAGGAATTATACTGGCATACGGGGGATGCGTGGCTATCAGGTCGATGGACTCGCTTTCCATAAGGTCAAGCGACCGCGCATCCCCGACATATGTCTTTATCTCAGGCGCCACATAATCAGCGTCCAGCGACACATAAGAGAAATCCAGCCTGTTACGCGCCACCATGACAGCATCCGGGTTGATATCCACCCCGACGGCGC
>DATCUE010000098.1:0-9431 GCA_036567605.1 Candidatus Methanoperedens sp.
TCGTCATCGCTTGAATCGTCATCACAGTCGTCATCGCTTGAATCGTCATCACGGTCGTCATCTGAATCGTCCTCGTCATCCTCTGACGTAGTTACTTTTAATTCAGTTGATGAAATTCCCCTTTCAACATAATACGTGCCACCGCTACTTCCAGAACCACCGCCGCCTCCAGAACCGCCGCCACCCCCAATACTTCTCGCACTGCCGCCCAGCAGTTTCTCAATCTCTCCTGTCTCTGAATCATCCCAGTAATCCGTTCCGCCTGTAAGTATATAGCTTCCATCAGAGGTCTGCCTGACAGATAACGCATAATCACGGTTCTTACCTTTGAAAGTTTTATTCCACTGCTGGCTTCCATTCTCGTCGGTCTTTACAAGCCAGGCATCGCTTAAGCCGGCCCCATAAGAGTAAGTCTCACCCACAAGGATATAACCGCCTTCTGAAGCCTCCTCAACTGAATATGCATAATCACGTTTCTTCCCTCCGAACGTCTTATTCCATTCCTGGTTGCCGTTCGCATCCGTTTTTATAATCCAGGCGTCGCTCAACCCTGCCCCGTATGAGTTTGTCCTGCCCGCAAGGACATAGCCGCCGTCTGAGGTCTGCTGGACTGAGAATGCATAATCACGTTTTTCCCCGCCAAAGGTTCTATTCCACTCTTCACTGCCGTTCTTATCAGTCTTTATAAGCCAAGCATCGCTGGTTGTTCTATTTAGGTATATCCCACCTGCAAGAACATAGCCGCCATCTGAGGTCTGCTGGATTGAGAACGCATAATCATCGGACTCTCTCCCGAATGTTTTGTTCCACTTTTCATTGCCTTTCACATCGGTTTTAATAAGCCAGGCGTCGCTGCCACCAGCTCCATACGAGCTTGTCCTGCCCGCAAGAACATAGCCGCCGTCTGAGATCTCCTGAACTGAGAATGCATAATCGCCTTTCTCCCCACCGAAGGTCTTATTCCACTCCAGGCTGCCGTTCGCATCCATTTTTACAAGCAGGGCATTGCTCGAACTGGGGGACGTTTCAACTGCGATATACCCCTTATCTGAAGTTGTCTGAATAAAATAACTATATTTATTGGTTTTCCCACTAAATGTCCTATTTGATTGCTCAATACCATTCACATCGGTCTTGATGAGCCACGCATCTTTATACGAGCCCTGTGAGTATCTTCCATCAAACAGGATATATTTGCCATCAGGGCTTTGAAGAACAGAATCAAAATCGGAAACAACAGCACCTGCGCCGCCTGCTGACAATAATGCAATCAGAATCATCTCTATTGTTATATTGATACATCCTTTTCTGCCGGTTTCATAATCGATCATTTAGACCACCCGTACTCAATGAAATAATATCTAAATGATGTCAATCTATTTAAATATATCTCTGTATAAAAATAATAATTATTATTATTATAATTATCTACATGAGGAGGAAGAATTTTAATGATGATTATAGCATGATTGAGAACTTGACTATAGCGGGCTGAACAAATTCATTATGCTTTCCGATATGCTTTGTATAAATATCAAAAATACTGACGATGGCTGAATATTTGCAATTCGTTAAATAAATAATTAGTTCAATTTATCAGAAACAATACAATTGAACCGATCATATTGCCAAACCCAGCTTTTCCCTTGCTTTTTTAATATGGTCAAGTATATGCTTCGCCGCCTTATCCGGATTTACTTCAACGATGAACTTCCCGCCGAAGAGTTCTTCGGATTTCTGGGTGAGCAATGCTGTCACATTCGGGCTTCCGATAACCGGCGGGGTCACGCCAAGATGGACGGTGACACCGAGCGCCACGGCGCCGGTCCCTATCGCAGCAGCTTTTTCAGTCACCCATTCGGCGGCCGAGGCTGCTATCGGCAGATCCCTGATGGGAACGCCGAGTTTTTCCGCAAGGGCAGAAACAAGAACCACAACCCTCCCGTTATCCACGCAGCTTCCGAAGTGCCATACCGGAGGCAGGGGTTTCCCGAGGCCGGCCGTTTCCCCGAGCAGCGCCAGTACGCCTTTTAGCTTATCGCCGGCATACTGTGAAGCTTCGGGTGTAAGAAGCCCGGCCCTTGCACAGGCCTGGGCGGCGCAGCCCGTAGCGATTATGAGTACGTTATTCTTCATGAGAGCCTTTGCTATAGCTACATGGCTTGCATCCGCTGTGACCCTGGGGCTTGTGCAGCCCGCAAGCAGGACCGCTCCGTAGATATTCCCGGATGCGATGTTGTCTATCAATGGTTTTAAGGGGTCTTCCCTATTTATCTTTGAAAGCACTGACAGGCAGGTCTCCACGGAAAAACCTGCAACAAGATCTTCTGGCTTATTTTTCGGGAGATATGTATTATTTCCCCTTTTCCTGAAATTCTCAACAGCCGCCTCAAGGATTTTTCTTGCGGCTTCGTCAGCATGCTCATCCTCAAAAGGTATATGCGTGGCGCCTGCAAGCCTTGCCTCTTTCATGGTCGTGATTATTTTCGTATGGAACCTGGCTGCAACATTCTCCACGTTCGGGTAAATACACTGGACGTCGGCCACGAACGCCTCGACAAGCCCTGTTGCGATCACAAGTTCCTGCTGGAGGTTGCTTCCTGCCAGTGGAACACCGTGCCTCATCAGCACCTCGTTCCCCGTGCAACAGCAGCCAACGATATTTATTCCTGAAGCCCCAAGGGCTCTGGCTTTGTTCAGCAATTCATCATCGTCGGACAGTTCAATGAGTTTTTCCGAAAGCAGCGGGACATGGCCGTGGATTACCACGTTCACCTTGCTCTTGTCAAGTACATTGAATCCGATTCTTGAAGTTACGGGTCCAGGAATCCCGAAAAGCACGTCCTGGAACTCGGAGCTTATTATCAGTGAGGCAATATCCGCCACCCCAAGCCTTGCTGCATGTAATATCAGCGAGGTTGGGTCTGTCATTGTGCCCATTGAAGTTTCATGACCTTCAGCTAAAAGCTCTGCTCCCACAGAGCCGGGAATTACCCCAAGAGCCTTAAGATTTTTTCCTGTGCTTTCGGGGCAGTATGAAACTGCGAAATTCATTGCGTCTTCATTGCCTGTGATATCTGAAAGGGCCTGAGAACTCACAGAAACCGCAGTATTTTCAATATCCTGCCCATTGTCAAACTTTAGTTTCGCAGCTATTGACAATAATTTTCCTGTATCCTTTATTTTATATGATGTTTTTCCCTGCGCAGTCTTAAGAAGCGCCGATGCTGCATGCCTCGCATGGGAAGCATGTGCCGCGGTGCCCCTTCCCACCATCATAAGCAGGTTCCTTGCCACTATGGTATCAGCGCCTGCCCCGCATGTTCCTTTGTCAAGCCGTGGAGTTGTCAGCCTGTACATCATGGGAAGGTCGTCAAGCCATATCCTGCACGGGCCCATGGCGCACTGCCTGCAGCAAACGCCTGATGACCCGAAATGGCACCTTGATTTTCCGATACCGAGGAAGGATTCATCATATTTTGCCTGTCTTGTGAAAACAGTCTCTATGCCCATGTTCTCCGCGTGTCTTATCATCTCTTCTGTCGCGTCATCAAGAGCACGTTTTGCGCTTCTCAGTTTTTTTTCAGCAAGTAAGGGTTCAGCCACCATTTTACCACCTGTTTTTCAATAAGGGTAATTACTGTTTATTATGGAGTAACATAATGTATCACACTTATAGTTTTCGATAAGCAGGTAATGTGCAAGGGTGCGTTTTTTTCAGCTTCTTTTTCAAGCTGTAAAAAAGAAAAATCAAAAAATGAAATTAAAATAAAAAATATAAAATGTGGAATTGAGTCCAGCTTTGTTTAAATAAATGATTATATTGCGCACCTTTTATTTGTTCTACCACCTTTGGTGAGATTAAGGTTCAGCTACTCCAGTTGCTCTGGATTCTGAACAATGACCCACCCTGGTGGGACATCACATGGTGAACTGAATTCTCTTTGTTCACCACGTACAAAGTCCGCTTATAAGAAATACATTATCACAGGCAGCAATATTACTCCCATTGCATGTGTTTTCCTTATTTTTGCAAACGAAGCGATCATACCCACTGGAATTGACACTAAAAAAATCACCAACCCGAAAACACCTGTGAACGCCAGTACCATGACGAATAGCAACGCAAGCACCCCTGCACACAACTTTGAATAATTCATTTTTGACAGCAACCCGGCAATCCTGTCCCCGAGAAAGATCGTAGTAAAATAAGAGGCTGCTGAAACCAAAATTATGACAATCAATAAAATTATGATAATTGAAAATTCCCTGCTCACATCAATCAATTCATTAATCGCAACCATTGCACCACTTCGTCCCTTCTGGATCGTATATAACGCTATCAGGCTGAAAATCGCATTTGCGGTGTTGGCGCCGCTCATCGAGACAAGAAACTCTTTTGACGAATCAGCATCCTTTTCCTCCCTGACAAGCAACCTTGTGATTAAAGTTCCTACTGCAGAAGACACACCGGGAAGCCATGCCACAAAAGAACCGGCCGCGCTTCCGGTCATGATTCCCCGTATGATCTTTTTTTGCGGCAGCACGAACATGCATATTTTTTGCTGTGGAGGTATTTCCGATTTGGTCATAAGGCTTAGCACGAGCATCGAAGCGCCGAACAATCCCGAAAGAAGCGGGAGAAGAATGGAGGGTTCGCCGAATTTGACAAGCGGCGACATTTTATCTGCATTATTGAAAGCGAATATTCCAAGCAATCCCGAGATGAAAAATAAAATCAATGCATACATCTTGAATTTAAGATGAACAAGCGAACCCTGACCCTCCACAACTTCGCCGTTCTCAGTAGCTATCATCAATATCACTATCAGGGCAAGGATCCATCCGATGTAATCGTTCAAAGCCCCATATACATTCAGGAAGAATAGACCCAGCGGGACTACCATAAGCAGCGAGACCACTACGGCGCCCGCGCATCCGAGGGCTGATAACCTGACAGCTTCTGCTCCCCTCCCTTCCATGAGAAGCACATGCCCCGGCATTACGGCAAGTGCAGTATCCGCTTCAGGGGCGCCGAGGAAAACCGAGGGTATGATATCGAGGAAGGTTTGCGCAATCGAATTTGACAGGATTATCACTGCGATATAGAAAGGAGTGAACCCCATATCCTGAAAAAGAGAGGAGAGTGCAAGAAGGATGAGTGCGAAATTATTGACATGGATACCCGGCGTAAGCCCCGAGACGATGCCAAGAAGAAAGCCAAGGAAAATTGAAATGATGAGGAAGGTAATAGAGAGTTCCATAATAGCAGGAGATTCCCTACTCAGTTACTTTATAAAAAGGGTGCGATTCCATCCGGACTAAAAAGCAATATTTTTAAATGTGGGTGATAATGTGCAGCCTATGATCCGGGTTTCAGACATTACAGTTTACCTTAAATGTCCCAGGAAGTGTTATTTCATAAACAGGGGGCATGATCTTGCAGGAAATACGACTCCCGGATACCTGGAGCGCCTGATACTGAAAGAACTGGCCCTTACATACGGATCCACTTATGACAACAGGGATAGACTTTCCACTCTTAACACAGAACTTGACAGGATATCGAACGAAATCCGCGCCGTATACCCGACCGAATTGGTCGGGATCAATAATGATAAACTGACCGATTCAATTTCAAATGTCCGCAATTACCTTGAAAATATAAGCCTGAATCTTTCAATGACCGGGGATTTTTATGCACATAAATCCGTCCAGTTCGAAACATTACTGCTCTCTGAAAAATTCGGACTTACAGGCAGTCCCGATAAACTGATACGGATCGACAGTGAGTTCATCCCGTCTATAATAAAAACTGGCAGTATGCCTGAAAACGGCGTCTGGAATAGCGACAGGCTCCAGCTGGCCGCCTATGCCATCCTGGCCGAAGAAAGATATAATACTGTAATTGAGCGCGGTTTTGTTGAATATGCAAGATGGGGAAAGGTAAGGGAAGTCAATATTAAAAGGCATGAACGCCGCAAAGTTCTCCAGATCAGGGACAAGATAAAAAAGATCCAGAATGGATCCATGCCTGAAAAACCGGAAAATCCGCCGTGCACCTATTGTAATTTCAATGGGCTATGCGATGTAAAATCCACTCTTGCATCCAGATTTTTTTAATAGGAATAGAAACTCCCCGAAATTCTTATTGAATTTCTATCGGAACTTTCGATTTTTAATCCCCCTGAGCGGATTTTTTCTGGAGTATTTTCCTCAAATGATAATTCTGAAGCAATTTCCCTGGCCCTTTCTAAAAGGATTTTCCCTTTTTCGGTTGTTATGTATTTATCAAGCTTGTTCTCAATCAGGCCGCGTTTCTGAAGTAAGTCCAGATATTTGTCAGCAAGTTTGAAATTCAGGTTTGTTTTATATACTATTTTTGTTTTATTAGCGCCCGCCCTCGCTACATCCAGAATGTCGATAATTATGTCTATCCTGCTTCTGTGCATTATTATGAACCTCCTATCTACGCAGGCTTGTATGTAATCATCGTATAAATAGATTTTTCTTATAATGCTTATGTTGATGCTCATGTAAAATTAATATGAATAATCAAAATAATGTCTATAATTGGGGATTTTTCAGAGAATTTATTAACTGATATTCCCATAAGATACGTGAGGAAAATCATGGAATCTGTTTATTACTATGAAGATAAGGTCAGCAAAGATGTCGCAAAAGCGCTGGAAGACGATTATTTCAAACGCATCGGTTATACTGTCAGGGAGTGCAAACTTCTGGGATCCGAGCGCAAAGGTTATTTCCTGTATCTGAAAGCAAATTCAGAGGAACTTGACCGCGCCGAAGAGAAACTTGAAGGCCTTGGGCTCGAAAAGCTCATGGGCGAAGAAAAGAAGATTATTACGAAAGCTTTTATCGCGGAAGAGGAAAATGCAGCAAGCGGTATGGGGATGATTTTTGGTTAGCATGAATTTCATAAAGATGAATATCTCATAATAATAACCATAAGTATTATTATTTATATGGATATATTTATATGTTCCAGGAACATATATTTCATTGGATAGGCTGGATGGGATAGGAGTGTGGTTTATTCTTACGATATTTTGCGGATTATTGCATCAACCATCTCACTCGATTTTGCGCTTCCGCCAAGGTCATAGGTAACACATTTTCCTTCAGCAATCACTTTTTCAGTAGCTTCGAAAATCACTTTCGAATTCTCATGTTCTCCCAGATAATCAAGCAGCCATGCCCCTGCAAGCACGGTGGCGACAGGATTCACTTTATCCAGTCCTGCGTATTTCGGGGCTGAGCCGTGTGCAGGTTCGAACATGGCGTAATTGTCACCGATATTTGCCGAGTAAATGAGGCCGATGCTTCCTACGAGCGCAGAGCATTCCTCGCTCAGGATGTCCATAAAAAGGTTGGTGGATAACAGGATTTTTTCGTTGAATATCTGCGGGTTCTTTATCAACTGCTGGGCCATATTATCGATATGGTATTCTTCCATCTCGATGCCGGGATAATCCTCACTTACTTTTTTTACCTCTTCCAGGAAAGTGCCGCATGTCTGCTTCAGGATGTTGCTCTTATGTATAGCCACAACGCTATTCCATCCCCTGCGCACCGCTTCCTCAAAAGCGTATCCTGCAACCTTCCGGCACGCTGGCCGCGTGATCTTTCTTATGGCGATGAAAACATCATCTGTCAACTGGACCTCCTTGCCGAAATATAGCCCCTCCGTGCCTTCCCTGACACACACGAAATCAACGTCTCCGAGCGGCTTCTGGGTATTGGGGAAAGATTTTATCGGCCTGACGTTTGCATAGAGGTTGAATTTCTGGCGGATTGACACGGCCACGCTCTTCGGGGAGCCTGCGCCGCCGGGCGTCGTGGTCGGGCCTTTAAATCCCGCATCCGTACTTGAGAGTACATCCCATGTATCATCGGGGATAAGCGAATCACCGCCATGTTTTTCCCAGTATTCTGCGCCTGCCTCGCACATAATAAATTCTACATCAGTGCCGGTGGCCTCCGCGACCCGAAGCATGCTGTTTACAAGTTCTGGGCCGACGCCATCACCTTTTATGACTGCTGCTTTTTTGCTCATAATGATCTCTTTTTTTCTGAAAGTGTAAATATCCTGAGAAATAATAAGAATTACTGCATGGATTCAAATCTCATTTCTCGCATTACTTGTCAAGGTTAAATACAGAGTAATTCAAGTATAGACTATGCCCGCCGAGAAAATACCAACATGGATTGAAAGGTTATTGCTGCCAAAGCTCAGCGAGATCAGCGGAGATATTAAAGAACTGCAGGGGAGCTCAAAGCGATTAACAGCAGAATAGACTCGACAGATGCTAAAATCGAAGATCTCAGGAAAGAAATGTTATCCAAGTTTGAGAGCAGAGATAACAATATAGAGACATTAAATAAAGTCATGATCATAAAATTTGACTCTTTTGAGCAGCCCATCCCTGTTATAGGAAGATCACAGCCCTCAAACTTAAGATTGCGGATATAGAGAAAAGGCTGGCAGCACAAGCACAAGATATTTTTAAAGTCCAGTACTTTTATTATGATTAAGTAATTAATGCTCTTATTTTTTCAATTAAAGTAATTGTTGGGATTAAGAATGAACTAATGAAGGCCACTATCGCTTGAAAATCGTATTTCTTCGGGCTTATTCGTTTTATCTTAGTTCTTTCTTTTTCAAGCATATCCAGGATAAATGATAGCTCTTCAAGCTCATCTTTATTAAATTGACGGCTATCAGAAATTAAACTGATTAATTGCTGATATGTTTTTTTATACTCTTCGTTAATTTTGCCAAGTTCATATCTCAAGCCCTTATTTATCAAATTTCTAATTGTTTTTGAAGTTATTATGAAAAGAATAACTCCTAATAAAAGCATGCCAATTAGGAAAATTGTCTCATATGAGATTATCTCTCTTGGAGAAATATAAGAAATTATAGCCAGTGTTATCATCAGGAAATAGTTACTTACGATGATTGCAACAAAATTTCGAAGTGGTTTTAAACCACCCATTTCATCGATATGAAAGATATCAATTTCGATTGAAGGATTGATATCAAGTTCATTTATAATTATAATTAAGTTTATGATTTCCCAAACAATAATTGCTAACAAAAAGAGCATCAAATATCCAAATATATGATTTATTATATCAAGCGCAATCGTCCATATGCTGAAAGGCCAGGTTAATGAAAAATAGAGCGGGACAGGCCCATCAGAATTTTTCCACCTCCAAAACCTGATTATTTCTAATAATATAAATGGGAATAATATCAGTAGTGTCACAAAATAATATATCTTAGATTTTTTAAATTTTTTATCGACATAATTAAAATAATTTTGGAATTGATTATCCCTAAAAAGCGACTTAAGCTCAAAGAATGTTGGTTTTATTTTGGAGAAAAAGTATTTTATCTCGGCGAA
>DATCUE010000099.1:0-9561 GCA_036567605.1 Candidatus Methanoperedens sp.
TGAAAAAAGAATAACATCTTATGGAAATGGTGCCAAAATTGACGCTCAGAAAAAATACATTGGAAAAAGAGTCTATGTGGTTGTATTAAAAGACTGAGATTGTTCACACAAGGGGTTATTTAACAATTTTGTCCCACAGCCCTTCGAAGAGTAAACTTTATCACTTTCGATAACCTAATAATGAAGTTTAATATGGCAGAAGATAAACTTTTAATAACAGGACTGGTGCTTACCGCACACCTGTACAACCAGTCGGATAAGCTTGGAGTGGACGATCTCCCGCAGGAAATAAGGAAACATTACTGGAACGAAACTGAAAAAACCGTAAAGCGCCCCATATATGTCACAGAAGGTGACTTAAAGACGATTTATGGTCTTGAAAATGTAAAGAACAGTGCAAAGACCTTGCCTTTCCTTGAATTCGAGGAATTCGGCTCGCAAATAAAATTGACAGTTTTCGACCTTGCGACAAAATGGTTCTCAAAACAGACAGAAGCGATCGAAACCATCAATAAGAACCCGGTCCTTGCATCGTATTTTGAAAACTATGATTCCCTCCCCGTAAGTTATCAGAAGGCAAAGGCCTCGATTATGCCGAAGGAGAGCGGACGTGAATGGATAAATTCCCTCGTGAAAGGCATAGAATCCGAGAAAGGGGCAGAAGACACGCTCAAACTCGTCAATATAGTTGCCCCCGAGGACATCAAACAGGGCCTGAAAGATCTTGTCCTGACAAAAGAACAGGAAGAAGAAATCGAAAAGATGTCAAAGGCGATCCAGTACCGCGACTACCTGAAGCGTATAGGCCTCCGGGAGATAGGAAAACTGCTGTTTGTCGGCCCGCCGGGCACAGGAAAAACCTCAACAGCCAGGGCGTTATCGGGAAAACTCGGGCTTCCCATAGTCGAAGTAAGACTCTCGCAGATAACGGATCAGTACCTTGGCGAGACCGCCAAGAACATTGACAGGGTATTCGAGCTTGCCAAGCGCCTTAATCCATGCATACTTTTCATCGACGAGTTCGATTTCGTGGCAAAAGCCCGGGCAACAGATGAACATGCAGCCCTGAAAAGGGCTGTTAATACCCTTTTGAAAGCCATTGATGAGATAAGCCTTGTAGAACACGGCGTTCTCCTGATAGGTGCGACAAACCATCCTGCGATACTTGACCATGCCGCATGGAGGCGGTTTGACGAAATAGTCGATTTCACGCTTCCGGACAGGGATATGAGAAAGAAGATACTCGATATCGTCTTGCGAGACATCCAGGGAAGCTTTGATACCGAGGAGATCGCAGCAAAGACCGAGGGATATTCAGGTTCAGACCTGCGCCTGATAGTCAGGGAAGCTGTGCTTGGCGGCCTTATCACTGAAAGGACGGTACTTACCCAGCAGGACCTTTTGCGTGGAATTAATGAATTCAATAAACGGATTCCTCTCAAGATAAAGGACGAGAGCGGATGAAAATAACGCTCCTCGGAACGGGCGATGCAGTTGGCACACCCAAGATCGGCTGTTCCTGTCCCACCTGTATGGATGCGCACGCCGGGGGGAAAAGCAGGAGGCTTCGTTTCTCCATCCTGGTAGAATCTGAAGGCGGGAGGGTGCTCATCGACACAAGCCCGGATCTTCGGTGGCAATTATTGAAAAAGGGCATAAGCCGCGTTGATGGTGTGATATGGACCCATGCGCACTACGACCATTACGCAGGGTTCGGGGATTTCCATCGCATCCAGAATGGTGTCAACGTGTACGGCCTTAAGGACACTCTCGATTATATCTTGAACTACCTGTCTTTCATGAAGCCTGTGAGGCATGATGTAAGCTTTTATCATCCTTTTTCTCTCATCGGCCTTGAAATGACCCTGCTGGAAGTCACCCATCCCCCGCTTCTTGAATCTGCCGGCCTTGTAATCACAAATGGAAATAGCAGGGTTGTAATTACGGGTGATACCTCAAGGGACATCCCGGAAAAAAGCAGGAAACTGATGCTTGAGCCCGATCTTTTTATTGCAGACGCCATAATCCCGCCTGTGGGAAATATCCCCAAACACATGAATTCCGGGGAAGCTATGGAACTCGCAGGTGAATTGAAAGCAAAAAACATGGTACTCACCCATTTAAGTCATATGTTCCCGCCGCATGATGAATCCATAAAAAAATGGCCGCTGGGGTATGATGGCATGGAATTTGTGTTTTAAGACCACCGGTATTTATATAGAAGCAGGAACAATCAAATTTTCATGAATAAGGAGTTGCTTATAAATCGGGTCATCGCCATTTTAAGCAGGGCAGGTTTCATTATTTCAGAACGGTGCGATATTCGTCCCAGAAGTTTTGACCTTGCAGCGAGGCGCGATAACGTCTTACTCTTAATTAAGGTTCTATATAATATTGACGGCCTGAATGAGGATACGGCCAGGGAGATGCAGTTTCTTTCAAAATACCTTCAGGGAAATCCGCTTGTAATAGGTGAGAAAACCCGCGACCACTCCCTTGAAGCAGGCGTGGTCTATTTAAGGTTCGGCATTCCTGCTTTTGACATAAGCACCCTGAATGATTATTTCATAGAAGATGTACCTCCTTTGATATATGCGGCGCATGGAGGCCTGTATGTAAATATAGATGGTGAAAGCCTGAGGGAAGAACGTATCAGGAAAAACATTTCACTCGGCGCACTTGCATCCATGCTTGGCGTTTCCAGAAGGACCATAAGCAAGTACGAACAGGGCGAAATGGCGGCAAGTGTTGACCTTGCCATGAAGATTGAAGAGATTATGGACAGAGGATTTGCAGTGGCGGTGGGATTATTTGAAAAAGATTATTTCGAACCGCAAAAGCAGGACACTGTTGAGAAAGGAACCACAGATATTTTTTCTCTTCTTGAAAATATGGGATTCAATGTCCTGCCTACAGCGCAGGCGCCATTTGATGCCGTGTCCATTTCAACAGGCCGCAAATCTGAAAAGTCCACGATATTGACAGGTGTGGGTGAATATACAAGTACGATGGTAAAAAAGGCTCACCTGATGAGCAGTATATCCGAGGTCGCACTCACACAATCACTCCTGATAATACACGGCGCCATCAAATCGAAGAATATTGAAGGAACTGTGCTCGTTGAAGAAAAAGAACTTAAGAAGTTCAACGACAAGGATGATTTTATTGACCTTTTACATGAACGAAGGCGCAAAATAGAAGTTTCGTAAAGAAGGATTTATTTAGCGGGTGCCTATGTTTAGTCTTGTCCCAAAAAGGCGGCTGGACATTGAGACTAACAGCAGATGAAACCCAGAGTCACACTTATAAAATTGTGTCCGCAGGATTTCGGTGATATGGATTGAAAGAAAAAATTGACTGGTACGATGAATTCGTAGAGCTTGATTATGCCCCGGCAAAAGATGATCTTATATGTCTGTACTATTTTGAACCGGCAAAAGGGATAAGTCCGAGGGAAGCAGTTGGAAGAATCGCCTCTGAAAGTTCAGCAGGTACATGGACCACCCTCCACCAACTTCCTGAGAGGGTGGCAAGGATCAAGGCACGAGCATTTGAAATTAACGGTAACCATGTAAAAGTGGCCTATCCAATGGATCTCTGGGAAGCTGGGAATGCACCGCAGTTGCTAAGCGGCATTGCCGGAAACATCTTTGGCATGAAAGCCTTAAGAAACCTGAGGCTGATAGATGCCTCTCTCCCAGGAAAGTATATCAAAAGTTTCAAAGGGCCAGGTTCGGGTATTCACGGAATCAGGTCTATCCTGAAAGTTGAAAAAAGGCCGATAACAGGGGCCGTGCCAAAGCCGAAAATAGGGTTCAGCGCGGAAGAGCATGCACAGGTCGCATACGAGACCTGGATTGGTGGCTTTGACCTCGTGAAGGATGATGAAAACCTGACCTCCACTTCGTTTAATCGTTTCGAGGAGAGGGTAGAACGGATGGCAAAATTGCGGGACAGGGCTGAAAAAGAAACCGGGGAACAGAAGGATGCCCTGCTTAACATTACAGGTGAAACAAAAGAAATGATACGCAAGGTGAAATTCCTGCATGAATACGGTTTCAGGCTTGCCATGATAGATGTGGTCACCTGCGGCACTGCTTCTGTCCAGACATTGCGGGATGAGTGTAATGATCTCGGTATAGCCATCCATGCGCACAGGGCCATGCATGCCGCATTTGATCGAAATCCCAAACACGGGATATCAATGTACTTTTTAGCCAAGATAATGAGGCTGATAGGCGTAGACGAGATCCATGTAGGCACGGCGGTCGGAAAACTGGTAGGCACGAAAAAGGAAGTCGTCAGTATTGCTAATATGCTGAGGGATTCGCATGTGGAAGCAGGTTCTTTACTTGCGCAGGATTGGGGATCGATAAAGCCGGTACTTCCGGTTTCTTCAGGCGGTCTCCACCCGGGCCTTGTTCCTTCCGTGATGAATATCCTTGGAAATGAATGCACCCTGCTTGTAAGCGGCGGTATTCACGGGCACCCGGACGGCACAAGGGCCGGGGCAAAAGCCGTCATGCAGGCGATAGAAGCCACGATGGATAGAATTAATTTAAAAGAATATGCGCAAAACCATAAAGAATTGCAGCATGCCCTCAATAAATGGGGGGAACTGAAGCCGAAATGATGTTAAATTGAATAAAGGGAGAATCAGTCATAGAAATACAGACATCAAATCGAACAGAACTTATTGATATAACCGACCGCGTCCGGACCATGGTTGGTCAAAGCGGAATAGAGAACGGGATTTGCGTTATATCCACCCGTCATACGACAAGCGGCATAATTATCAATGAGAACGAGAGGGGATTGAGGAAAGATATACTGGAAATGCTTGAAACAATTATCCCCGAGGATAAAAATTACGCCCACAACCAGATAGACAATAACGCCCATTCGCACTTGCGCGCGGTTCTTCTCGGCATGAGCGAGACCATACCAATCGAGGGCGGACACCTTATCCTCGGCACCTGGCAGAGCATATTCTTTGTCGAGATGGACGGCCCGAGAACCCGCACGGTAAATGTGAAAATAATAAGCAGCTAAAAGGTATCCAGTTCTCCCCTGGCTATCATCTCAGTGACCTTTGTGACATCAGCCAGCCATTTATCAATAATAGCTTCAGATTCAGACTTTATTGCCTTCATGTTCGCGCCCACTTGCGGTATCACCTGTGCACTTGCGATCAACGGCTGGTCTATTGGTTGACCTATCTGGGAAAGAATGCGAATATACACGTCTTCAATTCCCGGGACATTTTCTGCAATGTCATTTGCTATTTTATTTGAGAGAAGGTTGTACAGCTTACCCACATGGTTTATCGGGTTCTTGCCGCTTGTGGCTTCCATACTCATGGGCCTATTCGGCGTGATAAGGCCGTTGCACCTGTTGCCGCGCCCGACCGAGCCATCATCTCCCATCTCAGCAGAAGTGCCTGTAACTGTCAGGTAAACACAGCCGGTTTTTTCATCATCACCTGTATTTACGAATACTTCCACTTCCCTGTCCGTATATTCCATTGCGAGGTCGCATATCTTATTCTTAAGTTCTTCTTTTATTGAAAAATAATGCGCCTGGTCGTCAATGTGTTTCCCTATCATTGCACAGGCAACAGTGAGTGTTATTTTATCGCTCGCCCTCATGCCCATCACTTTTATATCGGTTCCGATGGCAGGCATTTCCTTCTTGAAATTCAGGACCATCTGACGTTCGGTGTTATATACTATCTGCTCGGTCTCCGAGAAAGGGGCATGTCCCACACCAAATGAGGTATCGTTGGCCATCGGCGCCCTTCCGCGCTTGAAAACGCTCTGGAGGTCGGTTGAGCCCACACCGAGTTTGCAGTCGATAATAATATCATGTTCAGGATCGATGTCCGGCAGGGTGCTTTTCAGATATTGCTTTGCAGCTTTCACGGCAGTGGTATCGGTAGGTATCTTAACATCCTTGAATTCTTTTGTTGCCCTTCCGACAAGCAGCACATAAATCGGCGAGATCAACTCCCCGCCCCTGTATTCCGGGCAGGAGCGCCCCGCTACGACTTCCACCTGGTCCGTGTTATGGTGGAGCACGGTTCCGCATTTTCTTATGTATTCATTGCATAATGAGCGGCTTACTGCCTCAGCAAAGCCATCAGCCATACTGTCAGGATGGCCTACCCCCTTTCTCTCTACTATTTCAATTTCCTGCTTCTCGATCGGAGTTTGTGTGAGTTTTTCGACACGGATGTTTCTCGCCATTTAACTACCTCTATAGGTTTTCTTCAATTGATGCTAT
This sequence comes from Candidatus Methanoperedens sp., assembly GCA_036567605.1. Taxonomy (GTDB): domain Archaea; phylum Halobacteriota; class Methanosarcinia; order Methanosarcinales; family Methanoperedenaceae; genus Methanoperedens. Next base: position 6,283 of record DATCUE010000099.1, read on the forward strand.
TTTCCATATAATAACTTTTGGTTTCAGGCATGCAAAGGTTTATGAGGCAGCTTTATGATGTTGATTCAGGGCAATTTATGAGCAGCGATTGCATTTTCTGCCAGATCATCAAGGGAGAATCCCCGGCGGATTTCATTTACAGGAGCGATGACTTTGTGGTTTTTCGAAATATCAGGCCAAGTGCCCCTGTTCATGTATTGATAGTGCCTGTGGAACATATTGAAAATATCAATGCCCTTGATGAACGGCATAGCCTATTGATTTCAAAAATGATACTGAAATCAAAAGAAATAGCCGGCCAGCTTGGCATTTCTGAAAGCGGTTACAAATTGATAATAAACACAGGTGCAGGTGCAGGGCAGATAATATTCCATCTCCATATACATCTTATAGGCGGTTGGGGGTGGCAGCATTAAAATACCCTCAGTAATGATCGCAGGCACGGGCAGCGGGGTGGGAAAGACGACCGTGGCCATGGGACTCATGGCTGCGCTCAGCAAAAAACATAAAGTGCAGCCCTTTAAGGTAGGACCCGATTTCATTGACCCCGGCCACCATACAAAAATCTGCAAAAGGCCTTCCAGGAACCTGGATAGCTTCATGATGGGAGAAACCGGGGTGACGGATACATTCCTGCGTGCCTCAAAGGATGCGGATTTCTGTATAATTGAAGGAGTGATGGGCCTTTTCGATGGCCTCGATGCCACAGAAACTGCAAGTTCGGCTCACGTCGCCAAAATTCTGGACGTACCTGTTGTGCTTGTTGTAAATGCCCATGGGGCATCAAGGAGCATTGCAGCCGTAATAAAAGGATTCATGGAATTTGACAGTGTTAAAATCCGGGGAATAATTTTGAACAATGTGGGCGGCGATAGACATAAAAAACTGATTCATGATTCGCTCATAAGCACGGGTATAAAAATCCCGATCATCGGGGCATTACCTACATCAAGAGATATTTCAATTCCGTCAAGACATCTTGGTCTCCACATGGCAGGGGAGAACACATTGGATATCATGCGACTGTCTGATTTTACTGAAAAATATGTTGACATTGAGGCAATAAAAACCATCGCAGATAGTTTCACAGCACCATATATTGAATCAAAGGAGCTCGATGCGAGATTCAATGTTAAGATCGGTATTGCATGGGACAGTGCATTTTGTTTTTATTATCATGATTCATTTGAGAACATGAAAAAACTGGGAGCTGAACTTGTATTTTTCAGTCCGATGAAGGACGAACTGCCGTCTGTTGACGGCATTTATCTTGGGGGAGGATATCCCGAACTCTATGCAAAAGAGCTTTCTCTTTCAAAAACCCGCACACAGATAAAAAAGGCTGCAGGTGAAGGGATGCCGATATATGGCGAGTGCGGGGCGCTTCTCTATTTGAACGAGCGCCTCTTTACTGACCGGGATTACAGGATGGCCGGTGTATTTGGCGCAAGTTCAAGGATGACGGATAAGCTTCAGGCCCTTGGATATACCGAGGCTCTTGTTGTATCCGATTCACCTGTTGCAAAAAAAGGCAGAATTGTCAGGGGTCATGAATTCCACTATTCTGTTACAGAATGCGACAGAGACGCCGGGTTCGCTTATAAATTATCGTGCGGGAAGGGTATCGGCGGAGGTATGGACGGACTGATAGAACACAATACTATGGCCAGCTATATGCACACCCATCCTGCTTCGGTTCCCTTTGATGAGTTTTTGCAGCTTTGCAGTAGGAAAACAATTTAAGCAATAGGATACTTTTTGAAACAAAAATATGGATGAGATCAACAGGATAAAACAATTAAAAAATGAGAGGAATGCAATAATCCTTGCCCATAATTACCAGCGTGGAGAGGTACAGGACATTGCAGATTTCGTGGGCGACTCGCTCGGTTTAAGCCAGAAAGCCGCTGCCAGTGACGCAGAGACAATCGTTTTTTGCGGCGTTGATTTCATGGCCGAGAGCGCCGCCGTATTAAGCCCAAGAAAAACCGTACTTACTCCTGAACTGGCCGCCCAGTGCCCTATGGCTGCCATGATAACCCCTGAATCTTTGAAGCGTGAAAAAGAGAAATATCCTGCTGCTGCTGCTGTCTGTTATGTTAATACATCTGCATCTGTCAAAGCGATGAGCGATATATGCTGCACATCCTCAAATGCAATTAAAGTGGTAAATTCTCTGAAGGAAAATGAGATTATTTTTGTGCCAGACAGGAATCTTGCCCTGTATGTTGCAGCCCATACTGAAAAGAAAATCATCCCGTGGAACGGCTACTGCCCTACCCATCACCTGATATTGCCTGGGGATATCCTTCTTGAAAAAGAAGAACATCCAAGGGCAGAGGTTCTTGTTCACCCGGAATGCAGGCCCGATGTCACGGCTCTTGCAGATAAGGTCCTGAGCACGGAAGGCATGCTAAGATATGCAGCGCGGTCTGATTCAAAAGAGTTTATCATAGGTACGGAGATAGGCCTCCTGCACAGGTTGGGCAAAGAAAATCCGGGTAAAACATTTATTCCCGCAACAAAATATGCGATTTGTCCAAATATGAAAATGAACACTCTTGGAAGCATTATCCGCGCGCTTGAAAAAAATGAGCATATAATAAAAGTCCCGGAAGAAATAAGGATAAAGGCAAAAATTGCTCTTGACAGGATGCTGGATGTAGGGCGGGGCGATTGAAACCGATATAAGAATTGTATGAAAACTGATTTTACGCAGCTTGAGATTTTTTAAAGCCTAAATGTAATTAAAAGTATCTGTAGATACTGCCGTATTAAAATAAACTTCTGTAAAGCTTAAAAACCCAAAAAATCTATAGAACTCTCGATGTATTTATAATCATTTATGAGAGATATACTTACTATGATAAGTATGATATTTTCGTTGCTGAATAGTAAAGTTTATTTAACCTTAATACAATATAACGGAAATAGGGAAAAACGGGTTAATGTAAATGAAAAACGGTGAATTGATATATTATCGGAGGATGGGGTAATGCTGGAAACTCGTGAAGAGAGAGTAAAATTATTAAAAGCAGGCATATCGGGTAAAACAATAGAAAAGCTTTATTTAGCGCATAACCGTTTCAAAATAGTAAAGTCACCGGTTCTTTTTGAAGTAGTAGAGGTTGATGGTAACGGGAACCAGGACTGTCCGATGACATGTGAAGCATCTGCCGGATACTGTTGCACATAGTCTGATAAAATTTATATGTGCCGACTGCATTAGCAGATGAAAATGAGTGTTGATGTAAATCGTTTTAAATGTGGTTACTGCGG
>DATCUE010000100.1:0-4688 GCA_036567605.1 Candidatus Methanoperedens sp.
ATACCCTCAAAATGCCTTCAAATTCACAGTACTGTCAAATGTTTCGAGCGAAGTAACCAGTATTTTAGGGGATTTGATCAAAAAATATGATGACAACAGTCTGAAATTACGCTGGTAAAAAGTCATCTGGCAAATTGTATACGGTGATAAAAATACGCTTTACTCAACCGCAGGTGGCGAAGTTAGGATAAAACACAGAACACGTCGGCAGCAACCGAAAAACCTTGAGATGGTGATAGAATTCATCAACCCGATTATTCGTGGTTGGGGGAACTATTTCAAGGGTGGTACTGTGAAGAAATCGTTCGGAGAGCTTGATGGGTATATCAGGGGACGCTTGAGAAGCTTTGAGGCTAAAAGGCGGAATCTGAAGATTCTTGTTTTCGGGATACATCCTGCCGAGCTTGCCAAGATGGGGCTGGTTTCGCTTTCTTCGATGCTGGATGATACCATCTCCTGCAACGGGATAAGCCAGACGAAAGCTGCATACGGGAAATCCGTCCGTGCAGTTTGATGAGGGGGCGGTGCCTGAAAGGGCACTGCTCTACTCTGTGCTCTCCGCGCTCGTTCTCATGCTCCCATTGGGCGATAGAGAGCCAAAAACATCCTAAAATAGTAGAAATTCAGGCGCCTATCCTGCGCAGGGAACGATAATATTTATGTTAATGTACTCTCTATACTACAATAGCGATAATAATGTTAAAAGTAAAATCCACGGAAAAAGGCATTTTTATACCTCATGAACTTGTTGATCTGCCCCCCGGAACAGAGTTTTCAATCCATAAAGGTAAATACCATATCACCCTTGAGCCTGAAGGTCTTACGAATAAAACAGTCGGGCTGGTTAGGATTGGCAAGATCGATATAGACGAAGAAATTGGAAGAATGGTAGAATCAAAAGTGGTCGGATGAATCTTGAAGAATTCAAGAGTTCTGAAAAAATATATATAGACTCTACTATTTTTGTAAGTCATCACAGTAAAGACGCTGTTGATAGAAAGGAATGCACGGCTTTTCTTAATAGTGTTGAAAAAGGGGAGATAAATGCTGTTACTTCCTATGTCGCTATCGATGAAACTGCTTATATCCTACTAAAATTCAAAGCAGCAGAAATCTTGGGTACAGATAAACATTATAAAATTCTGGATTCCTTACGCCATGATAAGAACGTATTTAATGAGGCATGGGAAGTTGTGGAGGTACATATTGATTTCGTTGATGCGCTCAGGGAAAAGAATGCCCTTCAGATAATAACCCAAACCGCTGACCCTCTTGAATTGAAAGACCTCGCTAAGAAATATCAACTCTTACCAAGAGATGCTTCTCACCTTGGCATAATGCGCAGGAATATGATAAGGAATATTGCCACGGATGATAGTGATTTTGAGAATGTCACAGATATAATAATGTGGATGCCTTAAAATAAAAATAATTTGATATTAGAAAAAGATATTCTCAAAGAGGTATGTTCAAAAAAATTATCGACGAACTATTCAATGATTAATGGAGGAACAAGAGTGGAATGGCCTGACGCAAAGTTATTAATTGAAAAAAATATTAAATAAGAAACTGATATAAATAGTGAGATAAGTAGATTTAGAAAAATACTTGAAACAAACTATAAATGCCAAAGTTCAAGATATAAGTATTATGGAGAGGAGGGGTTTTTAGTTCAAATAAGTATTTCCAGTGCAAATGATTTAAGAATTCCTTAGAGTATGGTTAAGAATTGTTTCAATGCATTAAGAAGTCCTGCAGGATATAATGGTTCGTTCTTTAGATTTAAGTACCCACTTCAAGCAAAGGATCATTCTTGTCATGTTCATGTCATCGGTGCAATTTTTGAAAAATCTGGCCTGGCATATAAGAAAGGAAATACGTACTTTAGTAAAAAATAAGAATATTTGTGACTCTTATGCCATCCGATAATAGTCTTAATCCAAGTAAGGGGAAGTTATTCCAGATAAAGACCTCTGAAATACTATCGAAATATTTTGACGTTGAATTCCAACTAGACTATCCGATTGCAATAGGCAATCCACCAAAAAGTCATAGATATGATTTGGTATCTTCTGATCTGCGCTATATCGGTGAATGCAAAAATTATTCTTGGACAGAAACTGGCAATGTACCCAGCGCCAAAATGGGATTTATTAATGAAGCGCTGTTTTATTTATCATTTCTACCGCCTGAAACTATGCGTTTCGTAGTACTGAGGAAAGATACGCATCAACAAAGAAAAATAAGCTTAGCAGAGTATTATTATCGGACTTATCAACGTCTGCTAAACGGTATTTCCATATTCGAGGCAGACATTACTCTCGGAACATTAAAAGAGATTAATGCGCCTGAAAAGAAAACAGGAATACAAAGAACCCAATAGAAATGCCAAATCATCGAGCATGTATGATGATGCCTCGGCGCTTTCAGCCCGAGGTCATTGACTATATGCAACCATTGATTTCCATGATAAACCCCGCCGGAGGCGGCGCATCCGCCGGGGTCTGTGGTCGCTACCCCAGCGCCATAAAGTTAAGGTTGACCGGAAATGTTAATAGTACGCTCGTATACGGTTTTTTAATTTTTAAACCGCAGATAAACTCTAAATCATGGCCTATGCATGCCTTCCCTGCCAGCCCGTTGCTTCAAAAAGCCTTTTTATGACTTCGCGCGGAATAACAACATCACCCTGCTTCCTGTTAAGCAGAATCCATGAATTCAGCGAGCTGCATATCGTTAAGACCTGCCTGTCATTGTCCACTTCCGAGGCGATAAGCGCAGCGACCTCATCCCTGTTCGTGATCTTCAGGGCGTATATCTTTTCGATCATCATTAACTGCGCTTTCGCCCGTTCTTCGATTTCATTCATGATGTTCTTTTTCTGAACCATTTGCTTTAAGCTTTTCGAGGACTGAAAATGAGGACTAGCAATCGAATGTGCAGAGTCCCGATATTATTTCGCTGATTTTTGAAATTTTATCCGGTGCCAACAACATGGAAACAAAGACCGCTTGATATAAGTGAAAATGATAATATAGCAATCAAATAATATTAGTTAAGAAGAGAAGTTACAAATATATGAATATAAAATATAGTTAGGAAATGAAACAAAAAACTGATAAAAAGGGAACAAGAATATCAACATTATTTGGCGTATTTCTAATGGTTTTAATTACTATCATTTTAGCGGCTACTATTGCTGCTTTTGTTTTTGGAGTAGGATTTGAGGATAAATATTATAAAATTCTAACTGAAGAGCATCCAAATAAAGATTTTTTATCAGTCACGATTCTTAATTATGCTAATAATTCACCATTGTCAGATGTAACAATAAAAGTTTTAGAACATGGAGAGGGAAGATTACTTAGTGGTCCTTACATGACTAATGAATCTGGCTATACCATAATACAAATACCACAGGGATATGAGGAGTATTTTGACATAGTCGGAGAATATCAAAACATAACAAATACAAAAACTGTTGATAAGAGATCGCCATTAGTAAAACTAGAAACATACTTGGGTTCGCTTGGAGTTCAAATAGTAGTCGTAATTTTTTCGATTATAATTGGAATATATATACAACAAAAAAGAAAAAATCGCATGAAAAAGTGTAGTAAAAGAACGTGAAGACAATATACCCCAGAACATCCATCCCAATGTTTTAATTGGTTTGACATCGAAGAATAATACATATAACTCAAAATATTTGAAATACTTGAAAAATTAAAAAATTAATAATAGTCAAAATATGAATGCAGATACATTCTTAGAATTGCTTTCAGGTTTACAGAAATATGCAAAATCTTATGGAATAATATTTGATATAGATCATGTATGGAAAAAATCACCTTCAGGACAAAAGACGGCGTAACAATAGTGGGAAATTATTTCAAATCGCAGGAAGAACATGCCCCGGCTTTTCTTCTGCTGCACATGATGCCTTCGACCAGGGAAAGCTGGAATGATTTCGCAGCCCTTCTCCAGAAAGGAGGTTTCGATGTGTTGGCTATCGACCTGCGGGGGCATGGCGAGAGCATTGATAAGAATGGCACAAGGATAAATTACAGAGATTTCAGGGATGAAGAGCACAGGGAATCGATACACGATGTCGCCGCAGCAAAAGAATTCCTGAGAGGAAAAGGCGCGGATACATCAAGGCTGGGAATTGCAGGTGCAAGCATCGGGGCAAACTTGGCTCTCCAGTGGGCATCGATGGATGAGGATGTAAAGCTTCTTACTCTTTTGTCGGTCGGTGTTGATTACAGGGGAATAAAAACCCCCGAAATTGCAGGGAAGTATGAAAACCCGGTGTATATTCTTGCAAGTGAAAAAGATACGAGGAACGCCGCACAGAGCAGCAGGATATTATTCGGGTTATTTCACTGCGACAAAAAATTGAATATAATACAGGGAGACTCACATGGCACAGACATGTTCAGCTTCCAGCCCGATCTTATGGAAGAGATAATGGAATGGATCGCTGCGAGAGCATGAAACAGAATACGGATGACACGGATTTGACGGATTTCCCATGAAAAGATATTGGGTAACAACTTACAACCGTTCGCACCATAAAACAAATTCAATATTATGAATACTTCTCCAACAAAAATCTAATCCAGAGGAGGAATTTCTGGGTAAAAATATATCAAATATTTTTATAACCTAAGCTATATAAGTTCAGA
>DATCUE010000101.1:0-20274 GCA_036567605.1 Candidatus Methanoperedens sp.
CGACAACAAGGGAAACATTGGGCAGACGTAGATTTCGAAGTACTGAAGAAAATCCCATCGCAGAAATCCTTAAAGGACTTTTTCTGCGGCTAACCGAGACAACCATAAACGCTCAGGGCTTCCAGCCCTGAGTAGTTTACACGGAGCAGCCCTGTTATAGATAGCCATATAGTATTTAAAAAAAATTGAAGTGAACATTATTCATAAGCAGTTTTTCGATGGTCAATCCAGTTTAGATAAATTACTTTTCCTGCTTCATCAGGTGTAAATATTAAGCGGTATTTTCTTAAGATCCTGGTTGATTTATTTTTCCGAATGTCTCTGAGAGAATCAAGAAAGGTATCTGTTCTTTTTACTACCCAGGCCATATTCACAGCTCGCTGAGCAGTTCCTCAACAGAAGATACTTCTTTAACCCGTCCCTCTTTGATATCAGTATCACTTTTTCGTATTGCTTCCATTGTTTTCGGATTACTTAGAATTTCGACTGAGTCGATGAGAGCTTCTAAATCTTCTCGTGTTACCATTTTTTTCTCTATTGCCTTTAGCTCCTGATATACATCCTCAATTGAAATCGATTCAGTCATATTTTTTAGATTTGGTTTATATCCTTATAATATTTGCCCAAAATTAACAGTAGACTGGCTAAAATTCGCCCCCTCCACCTTCACCCCCGAAACCACTGCCGTCTGGTCCTTCCCCGAACCACCGGCAACGCACATCGGCCTCACAAAGTCGCCCTACATCCCGCGCAACCTCATTCTTCGCTATACTGCACCAGGCGACCTCGTGATTGATAAGCCCGATTACAGGTATTTTTTCTTTTGAGAAGTTCGCTAAAGTCTTCGCCACCTGCTCTGCCAGTGTCGGTCTGTAGTCGACCGGTGGTAGCAAATTTCAAACATTCACTAAACTTCTATTTGATAAAATTTAACTTAATTTTAAATATTTCCATTCAAATGTTGTTTAAAATTATAATTCCTGCAAATATAGCATAAAAAATCCTCCAAATTCAAAAATTATACCTAAAAAATTAAATTCTGGTTATCGTATTTTTAAAGATTGTATCCACAAATATTTTATACTTGTTCTAACAGAATCTATGAATTAGAAGAAGGAGGCGTTATGAAGGCAAAAAATGAAGTAGTATTAGGTTTGCTACTGCCTGTAGTCATAGCTTTTGGTACAGGTCTGGCAATAGCATTTCATAATTTTATTTCAATAGTTACATTTGGCTTTATCGCATGGACTCTATTCCTGTTATGTGTCTACATAGTAATAATGCAATATCAAAGCCAGAGGCTAAAAAGGACCCGTTAGATAAATCTAAATACGGTACACCATATCTTAGCATAAATGATTGCCAGGAAAAAAGGACTTTTGATAGCCTTTGAAGGGATAGATGGCGCAGGAAAACGTACCCTCTGTTCATTCGTCAAAGTGTCCCTGGAATCGCAGAATTATGAAGTGATCCAGTTTGCGTATCCCGACTATTCAAGTAATTGGGGGAAAATTATTGAAGATTATTTACATAACAGGATCGAACTTGACATAAGCGAACAATTTTTTGCATATTTTATTGATATATTAAAAGACCAGGACAGAATTCGCAAATCGCTCGAAGAAGGAAACATCGTAATAACCGACAGGTATTTTTCTTCTACTATCGCTTTCCAATGCGCCAAAGGTTTCAATTACCAGAAAGCGCTATCAATAATTGATACAATGGAAGTTATCAAGCCTGACCTGACTTTGTTTATAAAAATACCACCACAGCTGGCTTTAAAAAGAAAATTCAATCAAAAGAAATCTCTGGACAGGCATGAGAAAGATGCCCAACTGCTGGAAAATGTTGATATGATGTACGAAAGAATGCTGAAAAATGAAGTTTTGTCTAAAAATTGGATCAAAATAGATGGTAATCAGGATCTGGAAAAAGTCGAAGAAAACACATTAAAGATAGTAAATGATTTTATTGAATGCCTGCAATAAAAACGGTTCGAAACAACCGATGAGTTTTAAAAAAAAGTGTGTAAATCAGACGGAGTTAAGCATTAATTGTCCTTACAATTCTATCCTGCAATTCCTTATTCTTCGTCCCGATTATCGATAGGTTGGTCGTTTGCACATCCCCTGCAATGATCTTTCCCTTAAGGTCTATCAGGAACCCCCCGGCCTCTTTCAGTATCAGGGCCGATGCCATTATATCATATCCGCTCACGAGTCCTCTCGTATCAATAACACCGTCCAGCGTTCCGTCAGCCACAAAACACATATCCAGCGCAATGCTGCCAAGAGCCCTTACAATGATCGATTTTTCAAGTTCAATAATTCCGGGAGGAACATGGGGGACGCCGTATGAATAAACCGACACCACAGGTTTTGGTCTTGAACCGCGTTTCTTACTTTCAGTTTTTTTTCCATTTAAAAAAGCGCCTTTTCCCCTCTCTGCGCAATAAGTATTCCCCTGGATATCACATATCACAGCCATATTTATATCTTCAAACATAGCTATTTTTGTTTTTTCAGTGTAAGCGAGCGAAGTACAAAAAAATGGGATGCCGCAGGTCGCATTGGTAGAACCGTCAATGGGATCGAAAACCAGCATGAAATCAGGATGCTTACCCACTATCCTGTCTCCGAGCTCCTCGGATATCACTCTTGCCGACAGACCCCTGTCCAGAAGAGCCTTATCAAGTGCTTTCTCAGCAGCCATATCCATCTTTCGGGTGATATCCTTCGGGCGCTGGACGACCATTTCGCCATAATCCGCATTCTCCCTGATGAAAGAAGTGATTACGTCCCTGATCTCGATCCCTATATCGATCAGTGTTTCAATTTCCATGATTCTCCCCGAAAAGAGACATAATGGCATCTGCCGCTTTTTTTGCAGCCTCGTCGGGCTTCATTTTGTCACTATCCACCACTATTTCAGGATGGAGAGGCACTTCATATGGTACATTCACACCGGGCACTCTGGCCCCCACCTGGGCCGATTTTTTGTAAATGCCTTTTGGCGAAAAAACAGCTTTCCTGTGCGCTTCCCGCTCCATGGCAACAGAAAGCGGGCACCTGATGAACACTTCGGCGAACTGCGGTATTATTTTACGTGCCGCGTCCCTGTATCTTCTCCTGTTCGCAGTCGCATCGATAAAAACATTCATCCCGCACTCTGTAAGGAGTTTTGCCATATATGCAAGGGATGCATATACAATATCTCTCTCCTCGTCAGTATATTTAGGAACCGGGGTAAGAACTTTTCGTATCTCGTCAAGCTGGAGGATTCTTATGCTTATGCCTTTCTGCCTGATAAGATTGGCTGTGCGTGATGCAATTACAGTTTTCCCGCTTCCGGGGAGACCCGTGAACCAGACCGCAAAAGCCATTTTATTCCCGCATCAGATACGAATTTACATTATGATAGTCGAATTCTTCATTGTCAAGTATATTATAAATAAAATTAAAGAGTTTTTTCCGAACATCCGGTTCAAGATTAGGATACCATATCGGGCTTGCCACAACAAGACTCCGGAACACATAAAAAGGCTGAATTACCCTGCACATTTCCTCATCATGTGTTTTCTCAAGGTAATTATCAAAGAAAAGCTCATACAATTCATGGAACGGCCCTGCAAGTTCCCCGTATTTTTGCAGGGAATAGAACAGGTAATTCATGGTTATAGAAGAAACATCATCCGCAGCCTCACCCCATTCCCCCCGGCTCCTGTCAAGCACTGTGAAATCCTCACCCTCCCGGAACATGATATTCCAGGGATGGAAGTCACCGTGAGTCATGCAAAGGCGCTGCGTCTGTCCTTTGATCCTATATCTCCAGTCAACACATTTCTTCTCTATCTCGCGCAGGTCGCCCCAGCTTACAAAATCCAGGTTGTCGGGATAGCTGTCGGTCAAACCCATGATGCATTCGCCATGCCCCACTATATCCCTTATTTTGCGGAGATATAATTCACTGTCTTCATGTTTACTGGCATGGATTTTTGCAAGATAGGAAGATAAGGCTCTTGCCCTGTCCCTGTCAAGCTGGAGAAGTCTCCCCTCCTTCTTAATTCTCTCAAGGTCGAGGAAGTACTCTTTTCCCTCGATCTTTTCCATTAAAATGAAATATTCCTCCGCTTTACCCGCGGAAGACAGGTCACCTTCATGCGTAAAATATCCAACGTCAAGGGAACGTACATGTTCCGGGAGATTATTGAAAACCGAGTTCTGCCATATCAATATCCCTGCCCTGTCCGAAAAATGGTCATGCCCGAAACCTTTCTGCACGCGCATGGTTGAGAGGACGACAGAATGAACTTTTCCGCCGACCTCAAAGTCTATCATATAAGGTTTACCATAACCGAATCCTTTTATCCCTTCTTCTACCTCAAGAGGCATCCCGCCAAGTTCACCTATCCCTGTGACCTTTGCGCTGCCATACAATTCTTTTAGATAATTCTCAACTGCTTTTACCCTCAACTGCATCTTATGTCCCCATCTCCCATGAACGCAGGTACTTTTCCTGTTCTCCTGTCAGGGTTTCAATCTCAATCCCCATAGCCTCAAGCTTGAGTTTGGCCACCCTGTTATCGATTTCGACCGGGACCCTGTAAACCTGTTTTTCAAGCGTCCTTCCTTTTTCAGCGATGTACCTTACTGCAAGTGCCTGGTTCGCAAAGCTCATATCCATGACCTCGGGCGGATGCCCGAACGCGCTTGCAAGATTCACGAGCCTGCCTTCTGCAAGCAGGTATATTCTTTTGCCGTCTTTTTGCACGTATTCCTGCACATCGTTCTTTACCTGGTTGATCTCCTTTGATTGCTTTGCAAGCGCCGGAATATCTATTTCCACATTGAAATGGCCTGAGTTGCATACTATCGCCTGGTCTTTCATAGACTCGAAATGTTCCTTCCTGATAACATTGATGTCGCCTGTGACAGTGATGAATATGTCCCCGACTTTTGCCGCTTCATTCATGGGCATGACACGGAAGCCATCCATGACAGCTTCAAGGGCTTTTCTCGGCTCGACTTCGACAACGACGACGTTACCCCCGAGCCCGCGCGCCCGCGAGGCCACACCGCGCCCACACCAGCCGTAACCTGCCACCACGATATTCTTTCCGGCAAAAAGAATATTGGTGGCGTTCATTATCCCGTGTATCGTGCTCTGCCCTGTGCCGTAGCGGTTATCGAACATCATTTTTGTCTCGGCGTCATTCACAGCGATGACCGGGTATTTCAATGCACCCTCGGCGGCCATAGCCCGAAGCCTTATTACGCCCGTTGTGGTCTCTTCGCATCCCCCTTTTATATCTTTTATAAGTTCCTTGTGTTTGGAATGAACCAGCGCTATCGTATCCGCGCCGTCATCAAGAGTGACATGGGGCTTAATCTTTAACGCCTCTTCAAGACATTCATAATACTGTTTCTCATTCTCCCCTTTTATGGCATAGACCCTTATCCCATCGCTTGCAAGCGCTGAGGCCACATCATCCTGCGTGCTCAGCGGATTCGATGCCGCAAGAGCGATATTTGCTCCCCCGGCTTTCATGGTATGTATAAGATTGGCAGTTTCAACGGTCACATGGAGGCATGCCACAACATTGATCCCTTCAAGCGGTTTTTCTTTACTGAACTGTTCCCTGATTTTTTGAAGGACTGGCATATGCCTTCTTGCCCATTCAATTCGCTGCTTCCCCTCGGCTGCAAGGTTTATGTCTTTTAGTATGTAATCTTTCATCAAAATCCCTTTGATTCAAACAAGATGCCAAAATGCCCTATATACTTATTAAACCTGTTGGTTTTGAGGATTATTTTCTTTCTTTTGGTGTTCGCGCTTTTCAGGTTTTATTTCAAATAAGCAGAATATCCAGATAACACTGACAGTTATCAGTACTGCAATAGCAGACCTGAATACAACCACCGGAATACCTAAAACCGGGAATACGATAAGTCCGCCAAAAATTGCATATAAAGTAAAACCAATTCCCGCAGCTATAAACCTTAATCCGGTCTTTCCTCCGACAATTGTATCCATCTTTTTTGAAAGGTCAAAAAAGGCATATGATGATATCACAGCCCCAAAAAATCCCAGGCTATAGCGCGAAGCAAGCTCTACTGCGTTGTAGGCATCTTTATAATAAATCTGGATGTCCCTGCTCATAAACCCTAAGAAAATCAACATCCAGAAATACATAAATAACGCCCCCAGGGCAATCCCGTGAAGCCACCTGCGTTCTTCTACCCCGGCAGAAACTATGCTCAATCCGAACGCAAGAAGGGCGGCAAACGAACTTGAAACAAGAATAAGCTTGATGAAATCAAAAGCCCAGGCGGGCTGCCATTCCAGGAACCTTGGTATATCGGAATATTCGGTCAATCCGTGGAGAAGGCCGAATATCGCAAGATACGTAAAATCGTTCATGAACTGAATATGGCTCACTTTTTTCCTCCAGACCATGATGGTCAGGAACATTAAAATGAAACTCGTTCCGTATATCAAATAAACTGTGAGCTTGACCTGGGGATCGTTCCAATCTACCATGGGGTAGTCTCCTTCATTGACATATTATATATGAAAATCAGTATTTAAGTTTATCTCATTATCATTACCATATATAAGTCATTTTGACTTCAATACAAGTCAATTCGCCTTATTTTGGGGATGATATTAAGAATCTCCAGAGGAATATCTGGAATAAATGCCAGTATTAAGCATAATTGCATGTGACATGCTTGAAGACGAACTCACATACGTACTCTCGAAGGACAGCAAGCTTGAGCAGTTGATACTTGTAGAGAAAAAGGAATGTTTTGGGTTACAGAGAAAGCTAAAATCCCTGGGATGCCTTCCCGCTTTGGTTCCACTTGACAGAATTCCAGAAATCCTGAAAGGTGAGAAAAACCAGTCCTTTCCTGCAATCCTGAAACCTTTATGCCGCCTTCGCTTCATCGAAAAAATCCAACTTAAACTGGAAAAAATGCATAAAACAAAAGTAACCGTGGTTGCCAACGTGCTTAAGATGGGATTGCATATTGATAGTGAACTGTTAAAAGCAGAAGTGTACAGGAATATCAGGGAAATGTCCCGTTTTTCAGATAGGATTCTTATTTTCTATGGCACATGCGGGCATTCGCTTGCAAGCATTGAAAAAGATTTTCAAGATCTGGAATGCCAGCTTTGCTACCTGAAAGATGATAACGGGGAGATCGTAGAAGACTGCATCAGCGTTGCGCTTGGCGGGAACGATGTCTATGCCAGGGCAATGGTTAACAGCGAAGGTGAAGGTACGTTTTACCTTACCCCGATGTGGGCTTCAGGCCGGATGGAATTTCCGAAGGAAAGGCTCACAGAGCTTTCAGAGCTTGGTAAGAAGTATATCAGAAGGTACGGAAAAGTTGCGAAGATCAATACAGGGTTATCATATGAGCAGGACTTTGATGAAAATGTCAGGGATTTCGCGCGGTCTTTTAATTTGAAGATCGTGGAAATTCAGGGCAGTAAAAAGATAGCAGAGCAAAGTTACCAGGACGCCAGGAAGTTTCCCTGACAGGAATACTCTTATTAATGGGCCCGCTGAGATTCGAACTCAGGATCCCCGCCGTGTAAAGGCGATGTCATAGCCGACTAGACCACGGGCCCTCCGGCGATAAGATGTCATTCGGTGTATATAGGTTTTATTCATCAGGCGTTGCCGTAAAGAATAAATACCATAATGCAATTGTCTGAGGCATTCATCACGATTGTTTATTAAAATGTAATATATATAAATATATAATCTGTTATTCCCGGTGAAAAAAATGAAGGAAATACGAATACACGGCCGCGGCGGGCAGGGTTCGGTGACTGCTGCCGAACTTCTTGCAGTGGCTGCTTTTGAGGATGGGAAATACAGTCAGGCTTTTCCCGCATTCGGCGTTGAAAGAAGAGGTGCTCCGGTTATGGCATTTGTGCGCCTGGATGAAAAACCCATACGCCTTCGAAGCCAGATATATGAGCCTGATTATGTGATAGTGCAGGATGCCACGCTCGTGGACGTTGTTGACGTTGCACGGGGTGCAAAACAAGATGGAATAATTCTTATAAACACTGAAAAAAAACCGGAGTCTTTCAAACTTGAGACCAAGGCGGCCATAAAAACGCTTGACGCAACAAAATTGGCGATAGATTTCATCGGGAAACCAATCGTCAATACCACCCTGATAGGGGCATTTGCAGGGGTCAGCGGCCTGATAAATCCAGAATCGATAAAGAGTGCGGTCATGGAGCGATTCCACGGGAAAACTGGAGAAAATAATGCAAAAGCTATCCAGAAAGCCTACGATCTCATGGAGGCAGAGAGATGAAACTTATTATCAAATCAGTGGTCAAGCCCGGGAGTACGCGCGCCAATAAGACCGGAACGTGGCGTTCATTCATGCCAGTTTTCGACCATAAATTGTGCAGTAAATGTGGCATATGTGCTATTTACTGCCCTGAAGGAATAGTCAATAAATTAGAGAATGGCTATTTTGAACCGGATTACGAATACTGCAAAGGATGCGGCATATGTGCGAACGAATGCCCCAAGAAAGCAATAATAATGGTGCTGGAGGGAAAATGAGGAAAAGAATGGTTGTCGTTGAGGGTTCCTACGCCGTGGCCCATGCTGTTAAGGTATGCAGGCCCAATGTTATATCCGCATACCCCATAACCCCGCAAACACATATCGTGGAAGACCTTTCCCAGTTCGTAGCAGATGGCGAAATGCATTGTGAATATATGAATGTGGAATCCGAATTCTCTGCTATCTCGGCACTGATAGGAGCCAGCACCGCAGGGGCGCGTACATATTCGTCCACCACTTCACAGGGGCTTGCCCTGATGCATGAAGCCCTGTTCAATGCCTCAGGTATGAGACTGCCTATTGTAATGACTGTGGTGAACCGCGCTTTATCCGCCCCAATAAACATATGGAACGATCAGCAGGATTCCATCTCACAGAGAGACACAGGCTGGATACAGCTTTATGCCGAAGATGTCCAGGAGTCGGCTGATATGACGCCCCAGCTTTATAAGCTCGCTGAAGATGAAGATGTGTTACTTCCTGCGATGTCGTGTATGGATGGTTTCATCCTGTCTCATGTTTATGAACCAGTTATTTTACTTGAACAAAGCCTGACGGATGAATTTCTCCCCCAGTATTCCCCGGAGTTTATGCTTGATACCAAAAATCCCATGTCCTTTGGGGCGTTTGCAGACCCGAGTACATATACGGAATTCAGGTACAAGCAGGAGAAAGCAATGGGTGTAGCCTTAAAAAAGATAGAGGAAATTGCCAATGAATTCAAGGATATATATGGAAGGTATTACGGCGGGCTGATAGATGGCTATGCTCTCGATGACGCAGAGATTGTAATAATGGCAATGGGTTCGGTCATCGGGACTGTAAAGGATACGATAGATGTGCTTCGAAGCGAGGGAGAATCTATTGGCCTTCTCAAGGTCAGGTCATTCCGTCCTTTCCCGGTCGATGCTATCCGCTCGGCTTTGAAGAATGCAAAAATCATCATAACACTTGATAAGAATATTTCTATTGGAAAAAACGAGGGCGCCCTGTGCACCGAGGTCAAGGCGTGCCTGTATAATACCGATCTCCGGGCTCCTGTTGCAGGTTTCATGCTCGGGCATGGAGGACGCGATATCCCTATGAGCACGATCAAGAAGATAGTCAATAAAGCAAAGCTTGTAGAAAAAGGAATTTATGTAGAAAGTGAATTCGCAGACCTGAGGGAGGACCTGGCATGAGCCTTCTTAAACCCGGCCACCGCGGATGCGCGGGATGCTGCGATGCACTTGCGGGGAAATTCGTGCTTGATGCTCTCGGTGAGGATTGTATTGTCGTAAGCCCGACGGGATGTCTTGAAGTTTTCACCACGCCCTATCCGGAATCAGCGTGGGGTGTGCCGTGGGTACACTCGCTATTTGAGAATGCAGCAGCCGTAGCTTCCGGGGTCGAGGCGGCATTCAAGGCCCTGGGGAAAAAGAACAATACAAAGATCGTAGCAATAGGAGGGGACGGGGCAACTCTGGATATCGGCCTTCAGGCCATATCGGGTGCATTTGAAAGAGGGCATGATTTTACTTATATCTGTGTGGATAATGAGGCTTATATGAATACAGGTGTGCAACGGAGCAGTGCCACCCCGCTTTATGCAAGTACGACCACAAGCCCGGCAGGCAAAATGTCATCAGGCAACCCGCAGCATAAAAAGAACATGCCTGCGATACTTGCAGCACATGGCTCGCCATATGTTGCCACAGCTTCGATATCTTACGCTCCGGACCTGATCAGAAAAGTAAAGAAAGCGGCACAGACAAAAGGACCGACATATGTGCATGTGCATGCGCCATGCTGTACGGGCTGGAAATTTGAAGGTTCCAAGACCATCGAAGTTGGAAAGCTTGCCGTAGAGACTGCAATGTGGCCGCTTTATGAGATGGATAACGGCGTGGTTACGAATGTGAGGAAAATCAAGAACAGGAAACCTGTTGAGGAATATTTGAAAGTGCAGGGGCGATTCAAGCATCTATTTACAATGCAGGGCGGGCAGGAAGAGATCAGGAAGATACAGTCTATTGCGGACTGGAATGTGAAGAATTTCGGGCTTGAGTGATTTTATATATCAGGCATGAAAAAAAAGAAGATAATTCTTCAAGTCATTATAGGCATTTCGATTATCGTTTTTATTCTTTATAAGATCAATATAAATGAATTAATATCAGTTCTCAAGGAAACTGCCCCTTTATATTTTGTTACGGCCTGCCTTTTTTATTTATGCCTTAATTTTACGCTTGCCTCACGCCTGGGTTACCTTTTGACAAAAATCGGTTATCGCATTAAATTCTTGAAAATATTTTTTTCGCATATGGGAGGAATGCTTGTGGGTGACATCACCCCTGGAAGGGGTGGATATTTTTTGACGCCCCCTATCCTGAAAAAAAAAGCAGGGACGCCGATAACTGACGGGATGGCCTGTATTTTTGCGCCCCAGGCTATAGAATTCATTCTCAAGGTAGGTGGAGCATTCGGGGCGCTGGTATATATATCCACTCTCTCGGGCATCAACAGGGAATTGCTTCTCACAGCCGGGATCGGTGCCACTATTCTTCTGGCCGTGGGGATTCTGATGCTTGTAATTTCGTGGAAGGACGAAAATGTCAGCACAAATCTATTAAATAAGATTCCATTTTTTAAGAATTTTACAGAACATCTTTCACCTTTCAAAGAAAGAAGTGCCGGGATAAAGGGCAGCCTTAAAACAATCCTCGTTTTTACTATCGTGGGATGGATATTTGCAGCTTTGCACTGGTTCTACCTCGGCAGGGCTCTTGGCATCGAACTTCCTTTTTATGTTTTTTTTCTGCTTCACCCGTTATTGACCATATTGATGTTCGTACCCGTTACGCCGGCGGGTCTTGGATTGCTGGAAGGCGGAGTGATCGTGGTATTCTCGCTGTTCGGGATTCCACCTGCCGTGGCGATGGCATTTTCCGTTTTAATGAGGGGCAGTATAACTCTGGTTGATCTATTGGGTCTGAAAACAATACTGGCATCCCTTCGGGATTTATGAATTTATTATCTCTGGCACTATCCTTTTAGCCACTTCCCTGTACGCAGCTACAAGGTCACCCTTGTCGAACCTGAACACGTCCTTGTCAAGTGATTCGCCGGTCTCCTTGTCCCAGAACCTGCAGGTATCGCAGGATATCTCATCTGCAAGGACAATCCTGCCATTATACCTTCCAAACTCAAGCTTGAAATCAGGAAGCAGGAGACCTCTTTCATCAAGGTAATCGATAAGTATTGAATTGATCCTGAGGGCAAGTTCCCTTATCTCTGAAAGTTCCCCTTTTGTTGCAAGGCCCAAAGCAAGCGCAATGTCCTCATTTATCATGGGATCGCCGTATTCATCACTCTTGTAATCTAAAAGCAATATTGGGGGATTAAGTTTCTCACCGGTCTTGAAGGGGTATTTCTTTGTGATCGAACCCGCCGCGATGTTCCTTACTATGACCTCGATTTTTATGATTTCTACAGCATCAACTGTCATCTCGGTTCCTGACAGCATGCTGTCAAAATGTGTTTTAATGCCGTTATCCTCAAGAAGCCTTAAAAGCTTTGCAGATATCTGGGCATTGTAAAAACCTTTTTTCGGGGCCTGGCTTTTCTTTTTGCCGTCAAAGGCAGTCAGGCTGTCCCTGAATTCCATTATAAGCTTTTCAGGATTATCTGTTCTAAAGACCGTTTTTGCCTTGCCCGAGTATAGTTCTTCCAGCTTTCTCATGTGCCTTTATAGGTATTTTTGTAGATATAAAGGAAATGCTCCCCTTTGCAATGCATGAAGTACATGCCGAAATATTGATATCCTACGTAGTACAACATAGTAAAACGGTGTAAAACATGCAATCTTCGAGAATAAGCAAAAAGGGGCAAGTAGTAATACCGGCCAGACTCAGGAAAAAATACGGACTTAAGGAAGGCGAGAAGCTGTTTTTTATAGAACAGGATCAACAGATTATAATTAAGCCGAGAACTAAATGGACTGACATCTGCGGTTCGGTTAAGCCGATATATACAAGGGAAGAAGTTAGAAAGAAGATAAGAGAGATGCGAGAGAACTGGTGATATTGATGATTCAGATTCTGATGGATACGACGATTATATACGATCTCCTCACAAGCGAAGACAGTTCTTATAATGAGCTTTCGAAGGCACTGGATAATGAAAAAATCGCTGGAGTGATTTCAGTCGTTACATTGACAGAGTTGGTTAATATCCTTGGTAATGACATTTATAGGAAAAAAATAAACGAATTGCTCTCTTTAAAGTTGGCAATCATAGATACCGATCAGACAATAGCAATACGCGCCGGGGAACTGCATATGAACCAGAAGCTTTTTACAGGAGATTCACTGATCGCTGCAACCGGCATAATTGAGAATATCAAACATATATTGACTAACGATGCACATTTTGATGCTGTAAGAAATTTTATCAAACCAATTAACATCAAGACCGCCTTAAAAATGGCTGGATGACAAAAGGACAGAGGGTTTCATGGACACATTAAACGGTTTCAAAGAGCTGCCGGCAGATAAACAGAGTTCAGAATTCAAAATCCCCGTAATGCATGTTGAATTATCCCTGAATGTGAAATATTATATGAACGATTGCGGAACAGGCTACTGCGGATTGTTGATCAATGGGGTCAAAGGGAACGGCCTGAGGGGAAAGGTGGAAGCAGCAGCAGCAAGAGCCTATATTGGAAGGACAATCATTGTTTTCATGACCCAACTTGATGACGGAAAGAAACTTATCACAGTCCCGGCCTTATTTGAAAAAGAACCCACATTTGATGAGAAAATAGATTTAAGCGACCTCGTAATAAGAACATATTACCACGACGATTTTAAGAAGACACCTCTGGATGTCTATAAAGAACACATGGACTCTTTGACAGGCAGGAGAATTTCTGAGGATAAAGACCTTCTTATCCGCAGCATTTTTGAGCTTCCAAAGAAAGGTCTTGAAATATTGAAATCCTACAGGTAACTGATCTATATTTCAGTATTCTCTTGGCTTTGGCTTATGCATTATAATATTCACGGGTTTATAATCGATGGCCGGGCCGTCGGGTGTCAGAGAGACAAACGTATGTTTGAGCCAGTTCACATCGTCCCTGTCAGGGTAGTCGAGACGGTAATGTGAACCACGGCTTTCCTTTCGTGCCAGCGCCCCCATGCATATCGCATGCGCGATGTCCAGCATCCCGCCAAGCTCAATAACGTTCACGAGTTCCTGATTGAAAACAGTCATTTTATTCCTGACATGCACATTCTTGAAACGCCCTTCAAGTTCTTTGATCTTTTCAAGCGCGAGATTTAGATTCATCTCATCCCTGAAAATCCCCGCCTTTTCATCAAGAACTGTTTTTAGCTCATCGCGGATTGTGAAGGATGCTTCACCTTCTTTCTTATCAAGCAGCCCTGAAATTCGTTTTATTTCCTCCTCTACGGCTTTTTCAATAACATCCTGCGTACCAAAGGATATTTTGCCTGCGTAATCTCTGGCATTTTCGCCTGAGACCTTCCCGAACACAATGGTCTCAAGAAGTGAGTTCCCACCGAGCCTGTTCGCGCCGTGGATGCTGATGCATGAGCATTCACCGCTTGCGTAGAATCCCGAAATTGAAGTTTCGCAGTTCTTATCGGATGCAATTCCACCCATGGAATAATGTTGCCCGGGCTGCACCGGTATGGGCTCCTTGATAGGGTCTACACTGGCAAAATCCATCGCGATTTGCCTAATCCCGGGCAGGCGTTCCCTGATTTTTTCATGCCCGAGGTGCATAAGTTCGAGGTTGACATATCCGCCTTCAAAACCCCTCCCCTCATTTATCTCGGTCTGGATAGCCCGCGCCACAATGTCCCTCGGCGCAAGTTCCAATGAGTGTGGTGAGTATCGTTCCATGAACCGCTCACCGTTTTTGTTTATCAGGATTCCCCCTTCACCGCGTGCGCCTTCGGTGATAAGGATATTGGTCCCGAAAAGCGTTGTGGGGTGGAACTGGACGAACTCCATGTCTTCAAGCATCGCTCCTGCCCTGTACGCCACGGCGCACCCGAACCCTGTGTTTATTATTGAATTGGTTGAACGCCTGTAAATCCTTCCATAACCGCCCGTCGCAAAAATAACGGCCTTTGCCTGGAATCCCGCAATCTCCCCGTTTGCGATGTTGTATCCCACAACACCGCAACATTTTCCGTCACTGGCGACAAGCCTTATAACAAGCCACTCCTCATAGAACCTGATCCCGTTCTTCAGCGCCTGTTCATACAGTGTATGCAACAGGGCATGGCCCGTCCTGTCCTCGGCATAAGCAGTCCTGGGAAATCCCGCACCACCGAAAGGACGTTGGGCGATCTTTCCGTCTTCTGTCCTTGAAAAAAGCGTGCCCCAGTGTTCCATTTCGATTATCCGACGTGGAGCATCCCTGCACAATACCTCCACAGCGTCCTGGTCCGCAAGATAATCGCTGCCTTTTATAGTATCAAAAGCGTGGTCTTCCCACCTGTCATTGCTTCCAAGTGCGGCGTTTATTCCACCCTGCGCTGCCACGGAATGCGAGCGCAGAGGATGGACTCTTGATATTACAGCAACATCGGCATCGCATGCCGCCAGTGCAGCACGCAGGCCCGCAAGCCCTCCCCCAACTATGATAATGTCGTGCCTGAACATATTATCAAGATTCCCTGCAGTCATAAAAATAGTTTTCATGACGCAAATCAAAAAAAATATGTAGGTTACTATTACAGTAACGGTTATGGAGACAGCAATACAGGATCTTAAGAAATCCGGGGTAACCCTGAAACAATACGTCCTCGGTAGGCGGGATACGGATATCAATACCGGCACATTGATCATCGGGCGGTACCTGGCGCTTGATAAATCCGAGGGATCGGATGTTTATATGGACGCCCTCAGGCCACATGTCCTCCTCATTTGCGGAAAACGGGGATATGGCAAATCCTATACCATGGGAACTTTAATAGAAGAACTTGCCTCACTTCCACATCAGGTAAAAAGTAATATTGCCGCATTCGTTATTGACACGATGGGTATATTCTGGACAATGCGCCATGAGAATAAGAAGGAAACTGGTATTCTCTTGCGATGGGGCCTGTCCCCTGAAGGATTCAGCATCGAAGTGTTCGTTCCCGCAGGCAGTTTAGGGCAGTACGAAGGAGAACACATACAGGTCAAGCCGTTTTCATTGTCGGTGTCAGAACTTTCAGGGTATGACTGGTGTGCATTATTCGGAACGGATCCTGTGAGCCCACTGGGAGTTTTTGTTATCAGGATCATTGAATACCTGAAAGAAAAGACCGCCGCGTTTTCCATTGAGAATATCCTGGAGGCTGTCGGCAGGGAACAGGATATTAATAGAACCATCAGGAATGCGGCGCAGAATTATTTCAGTGTGGCGGGATCATGGGGTATATTTGACAAAAAGGGCGCAAGTATTAGCGATATGTTGCATGGCGGTGCAATAAGCATACTTGATCTCAGTTCCCTGGACAACCAGAATATTAAGGCGATTGCCGTAAAGATCTTGAGTAAAAAAATTTATGATGAACGCATAAAAGCGAGGAGGTCTTATGAACGTACGCAGATGGGGGATAAATGCATGGAAACTGGCATCCCTATGGTCTGGATGTTCATTGACGAAGCTCACATGTTCATACCGCGTGAGAGGGAGACTGCGGCTTCAGGCGTGCTCCTGAATGAATGGTTGAGGCAGGGACGCCAGCCCGGCTTATCTATCATTTTTGCAACCCAGAGGCCTTCTTCCCTTCATTCGGATGTGCTATCGCAGAGCGATATGATAATATGCCACCGCCTGACCGCACAGGATGATATAAGGGCCCTGGAAGCGATACGCCCGACCTATATGCGTGAAAGCATAGGGGAGGCTCTGAAAAAGATGGGGACGGAAAAAGGGATAGCATTTATTGTTGATGATACATCTGAGACCGCTCATGTCGTGAGAATGCGTCCCAGGAAAAGCTGGCACGGAGGCGATGAACCCAGCGCTGCCGGATAGGCCCGGGTCGTCCTTTATTTAACCTTTTCATAACTGTAATATCCCCCCGATCTTATGATTTCGCCATTTTTCCAGTTGAAAAATCCGCTTTGGTTCCTCACAGGATCAACGACAAAAGCCACCAGCCACTCATGGTTAAAGAAATTTTCATGGATGAACAGATCTTCTCCTGAAAGGAAAATCCCGAAATTCGGGTGCGTATGATACCATCCAAGGATCATTTCATCCGGATATTCCCTGTCCATTGTCCTGAATACATAATCCCATGTTTCGTGTGTGAATGTCACACTCGCGCCGCTATGGTTTGTATGCTGCGCCTCTATGCTGGATGTTATGTTTATATAATTCCTGCCGTTGTGCCTGCTCGCTTCTCCTATAAGCACCCCGCCTATTTCCCTGTCTGTATCCACAAGAGCATGAGCTTTAATGCGGGAAATTGTTTCAGTATTAATGTATATATGGAGGTCACCCGGTATTTTCCCATGCTTACGGACACGATATCCCGTTTTTTCACACGGCGGCAATTTATTTCTTACCTGTGTGATATTTTCTTCTTCAAGAGTTATTTCAAAACTGTGATCTGCGACAGGATGCACAAGATTTTTTATTCGTGATTAACCGATATAAAGTTTAGGCTTTTGGATCAGTTACCAGCATTTTCCCGAGAAGATAGGGTGTCATAAAAGTGGTTATCAGGCATATAGCTACAAGCGTGGCATATACGCTCTGGCCTATCAACCCGTGCTTGAAACCGATTTCAAGAATCACAAGCCCCATCAATCCCCGTGCATTTAATCCGATACCCACGGCTGCGGCATCCTTTAATTTCAGGTTTGCAAGCAGGCCTCCAATTAAAGCGCCGCCGCTTTTTCCTGCCATCGCGAATATCAGCGAATTCAGGAAAAATGTTGCCTGGAATAGGTTTTGTGGGGAGAACGGGTTTGTGTAATCGATAATCGACTTTATATCCAGAAGTAATCCCATATATGCAAAAAAAAGAGGTGAAAAAATCCCGAATGTTATCGATGAGGTCACGTCATGCATATGGGAATATGCCTTCTGGCCGACTGTTGAAGTCTTTATAAGGGTTCCTGCATAAAAAATTCCTATGATGAAAGTTATTCCAAGCATCCCGCCTATGTAACCTATCAAAATCCCGAAAACGAGGATATAGAAGAACTGGGATTCTTTTGTCAGTTTATTGATTGCACTTATTAAATGATTTCCCAGAAATCCCCCTTTTATACTTAATGATTTATTAAGAATAAATATTATTGATAAAAATATTACTATTTTAACAAAGGTTATTGCTATGAAACCGGCTTCCGGGGTTTTAGAACTGCTTTCGGCGATAAATAGGATCATCGCAAAAAGAAAAACACTGAAAATATCATCGAGCAGCGCAGATGTTATAATTATTTTCCCTGTTGGTGTATCCAGTTTTCCCATATCCATCAAAATCCTGACGCCCACAGGGAGGGCCGTAAGGGAAAATACTACACCGACAAACAAAGAACTCAAAATGTCCAGATGATAAAGCTTCCCCATAATCATCCCGGAAAATATCGCCACATTGTTGCCCATAAATGCAATAAAGAATGCCGGACGGTAATACTCCTTCATGCTTCCGAGGTGTAACTGCATTCCCGCAAACAACACGAGGAAAAAAATTCCGAGTTCGGCCAGTACCTCAAGCCCGTTCACATCGGGACTTACCAGATTCAAAACAGACGGGCCGATGACGAACCCGGCGATTAGCTCTCCAATAATCGGAGGCTGCTTTATGCGTGCAAAGATTTCACTGAATATTCTTGCAACAACAAGTATGGTGAGTATTATAATTATAATGTCCATTGCCTATAATTATACTGTCTCATTATATTACATTAACTGTGTATAAGGCCAGAAAATATCAGATGTAGTCGATTATTGTTTCCTCTTCTAAAAATATTCCCCATCCTTTTTGCGCCAGATAGTGAAAACTACTATTGGAATCGAATTTAATGCTTCCCCCTTTATATTTAAAAATAACAAAATCGAAATTATTTCCTTCCAAGCCATCAGCTACAATGAATTGTCTTTGGCCATTTGAAGCCCCATAAACCACGTGTTTGCCATCCGGGCTAAAGGTTAGTGTTCCTTCCAGGATATCTTTATATTGTTTCTCCTCTTTTCCATCTATGACAATGAACCACTTACCGCTTTCTTTTGCCGCATAAGCGATACGTCTGCTATCCGGGCTGAAAGCAAGTGTGTACTTTAAAATCTCATCATACTTCTTCCCCTCTTTTCCATCCACGACCACAAACCATTTGCCACTTTCTTTCGCCGCATAAGCGATCCGCCCGCTGTCCGGACTGATGGTTAGTGAGTATTTTAAAATTTCATCATATTGCTTTTCCTCTTTCCCATCCGCAACCACAAACCACTTTCCGTTTTCACTTGCTACATAAGCAACCCGCTTGCTGTCGGGACTGATAGTTAGTGAGTCTTTTAGAATTTCATCATAATGCTTCTCTTCTTTCCCATCTACAACCACAAACCACTTCCCGTTTTCACTTGCTACATAAGCAATCCGCTTACTATCATAACTGAAAATAATCGTATACGGCGGAATATTATCGTATTTCTTCCCCTCTTTTCCGTCCACAACTATAAACCACTTTTCTTTGTCTCTTGCCGCGTAAGCAATCCGCTCGCTATCAGGGCTGAAGATGGGAGCAAAGCTGATTTCGTATTTCTCCTCTTCTTTCCCGTCCACAACCACAAACCATTTTTCTCCTTCTTTTACTGCATAAGCAATCCGCATGCTATCGGGGCTGAATATGGATATGTACTGATATTTCAGGATGCCGTCGTATCGATTCCCCTCTTTCCCATCTATGACCATGGACCATTTTTCACCATCTTTCGCCGCATAAGCAATTAGCTCACTGTTCGGGCTGAAGACAGGGGAAATGTAGTCATACTTCAGTATGTCATCGTATTGATTTCCTTCCCTTCCATCCTGGACTATAAACCATTTTTCCCCTTCTTTTGCCGTATAAGCCACATGTTGGCTGTCCGGGCTGAATATAAAATTAGTGTACACTATTTCGTCGTATTCCTTCCCTTCTTTTCCATCCAGGACCATGGAATATTTCCGGTTGTCTGTTGACACGTAAGCAATCCTCCTGCTGTCCGGGCTTATTCTGAAATTCTCCGGAATCTTAGAAAAGATATCAAAATTAGCAATAAGGGTCTCCGACACGATCCTGTTCTGGATTTCGAAAGGTTTCGGAATAACCGGATGACTTCCCTGCTGAATACATCCGCTGAAGCTGAAAAGAATTAATCCGATAAAAATAATTGCGATACGTTTCATAAGATTTTAACCTTGGTTGAATATGCCATTTTGGCTTACGATAATGAAATTAATATGCTCTATTACTTAAAATTTCCCTAATTTTCACCGGGTCATACGTATTGGGTAAAAAGATAGAAAACAGGTAACCTTAAATGCCCGACTGTCATTCTTTGAATGTCTCCGAAAATAAGAGGCAGACCGTAAAAATGAGCGATCATGAAAAAAATGAGCATAAAATATGAGCAATGTCAGAGACGAATATAAAATAAATCTTTTGAGAGA
>DATCUE010000102.1:0-4735 GCA_036567605.1 Candidatus Methanoperedens sp.
CTCAGGCTTACTTTTGCGTCATTAACGGGGGAACCTCCTGCTGTCACAGTAAAGGTGACATAGACCGGCACATTTACCGTCAATGTAGAGTGACTCTGTGAAACACTCAGGGCCTGCTGGGCAGTCGAGGTTATTATAGTCGAACCCGGGGCATAATCTTCCCTCCTGGCACTTGCGGCAATTTTTCCCGTACCGGGGGCGTTTACCAGAAGGACAATCTGGCCATTCGAGGTCGTGACTCCGTCGATAGCTACACCGGCACCTGAAAGATTGACAGCTGCGTTCTCGATGGGTTTTCCAACACTATATACCGACAATGTCACGTATGTAGCTGTTCCTGAAGTTATGGAACCAGGGGATGCACTGATATCCAGCCCGGCCGTCGCCTTGATAGTGGCTGTTCCATTCCAGTAACCGGATTTTTCTGCCACGACTTTAATGCTACCATTTGATGTGACATTTGTGGGCAGTACAAGCATTCCTTCCCCATCGGTTTTTCCCCGTTCATACGCGGCACCTTCAAGGGTAATATTCACATTACCTACAGCCCCGCTATCATTAAATGTGATAAATTTGATACTCGTAATCTTGCCGACCCCGACATCATTTGGGATGCTCAGGACATGCAATTGCGAGGATCCGGGCCAGACGGCACCCTTCACAATGCCATCCAGTGCCACACCTGCTATTATTCCTCCTATCAGTACAATAAGAATAATCTTTTTTGTTTTATCTTCGTCATCGTATCCGCGAATAGTACCATCCTCCGATAAATTCGTATTTAATTACATGGAAGATGGATATAAAGATTGCCGGAGAGGAATTTTTATTGATGAACAGCTTTGAATATCATGATTAACTATTTTATTCGTACTTATACGAACCAAAACATTTAATAAGCCATACATCATTTAAATGTATAAAAAGAAGGAGAATTGAATGGAAAACGCTGCTACGGACAAGGCCATCCAGGTAAGAGTAGCTCCCCAGCGATTATTGCAGCCTGAGACCGCAGAAAAGATCTTAAACGAGATCGACGGGGTGGATGGTGTAATAAGAATGCTGATAAGCGGGAAAAACCTGCCAAGAAAAGTTACATGCGGACCGGGAACGGGTTCAGATGTAAACCATCCAGGCATGAGAATTATCAATGTCGGGGATTGCGCATTCGAATTGCATGTCATAGTTGGGGAGATCATAGTCGAAGTAGAAGATGAGAACGCGATGGAAGAAGTAAGAAATGCATGCGGAAGAGCCCTCCCTTTCCCTTTTGAATTCAAGCGGGGCCACTTCATAAAGAAAAAACCCACACTAACCGACTATGGCAGGTACGGGTTCAAAGGCAAGGATGATGAAAGGATCAATCTTGAAGACGAACGGATGCTCGGTTTGATCGACCCTCATGCAAAGGCAGAAAAAAATCTCTGTGTCATCAGAAAAGATGATGGAAAAGAATAATAAATGACAAGATGTGCCAGACGAAAAACAATTGACAGATTGCATTGCACCTTCAGTGCGATAATAGACATCTTTGAGATGGAAAACAACAGGGAACCGACAGGTCAGGAAGTGAACGACCTGATAATAAAAATAGGGGACCGTGCGACGATAGCACGATAGCAAAGCTGTATTTTTAAACCCTGTTTGTTAAAAATCAAACTTGCGCTAAACGACCGATCAAAATAGCCAGATTTATGTATCTGGAATTTCAAACCTGCCTCCGGCGATTTGAATATGGTAAGTGTAAATGAAACCGGGCTCTGTGCATTCGACGAGATGCTTGACAGAGCGGATAAGATAAATGTTGAGATACATGAATATAAAAACGGGGCCACGGTCGTTGATGCCGGAGTGAACGTCGAGGGCGGATACGATGCCGGTATGTACCTGTCAAGGATATGTCTTGCAGACCTGGCTGATATCAAGTATGTCTCTTTCGAACTGGATGGGAATATGGTCCCGGCGATCAGGGTAAATACTGACCATCCGGTGGTGGCATGCATGGCTTCACAATATGCGGGATGGCGTATCAGCGTGGGAAAATACTTTGCAATGGGTTCGGGTCCTGCCCGCGCACTCTCGCTTAATCCGAAAAAGCTCTATGCGGAGATCAACTACAAGGACTCCTGCGACCATGCAGTGCTCGTTCTGGAATCCGATAAGCTCCCGCCTGAAGAAGTGACGGATAAGATCGCAAAGGACTGCAGCGTTGAGCCGGGAAATCTCAGGGTCGTGGTGGCTCCCACTGCTTCCATTGCCGGGTCGGTACAGATATCGGCAAGGATCGTTGAGACAGGCATCCATAAAATGGAATCCATTGGTTTTGACATCAACACCATAAAAAGCGGGTACGGCATCGCTCCTATTTCTCCTATCGTGGGAGACAGCACAAAATGCATGGGCTCAACAAATGATTGCATTATATACTGTGGAAAAACGTACTATAATGTGAAGTACGATGCTGAGAAGGTGAAGGAACTGATAACAAAGGTGCCTTCCGGGACTTCCTCCTCATATGGCAAGCCCTTCTATACAACTTTCAAGGAGGCTGGCTTTGATTTCTTCAAGGTCGATGCCGGTGTCTTTGCTCCTGCAGAGATAACGATAAATGAATTGAAGAGCGCAAAGAGTTTCACGAGTGGAAGGATAAATCCGGATGTACTTATGAAATCTTTCGGGATATCGAGGGTTTAGGATATGGTTTGGCGGTCGGGAGACCACCGAATTTTTTTTGAAAAGAAAAGGAGTTTCGGGTTATCATATGGGTGGATTTCATGAGATATAATGTTTAAAAGCGCTATATACAGGCCTCGTACATCGTACGGGGTATACCGGAGTGACTGAAGGCGAGAGGATTCAATGCTTGGCAAATGATATGATTCTAAAGCAAGTTTTCAAACCTTAAAACTAGGCACGCATTTTGGGAAAGAATATAAATCTTTACCAGTAAATTAAGTTTAAAAAATTGAAATAGGTAATCATATGGTTAACTCTTTTAATTGGAATTCAATTTCTGCTGAAAAATTTGAACAGCTTTGCGCATTATTATTAGAATGCAACCACTTTACTAACCTTCAATGGTTTGGCAAACATGGTATGGATAAAGGTCGTGATTTAGTAGCCGAAAATATCGTCAATCCACTACCCAATATTACAGAGGTGAATAAATGGTTAGTTCAATGCAAACGTTATATAACCAAACCGCCTAGTAAATCTGAGATAAATGAATGGCTTATAAGCTGTAAAGAACACAATCCTGAATATGTTCTGCTTATAATTACCAATACGTTATCTGCAAACACAAAGGATTGGCTTCGATCTGTGGAAACGCAATTCCCATTTAAAATTATGATATGGGAAGAGCGAGACATTCTCAAGCAGATAATAGAGAAAAACAAGCTCATTAAAGAACATTTTCCAAGAAATATCCATTTCTGGAGAAACAATCTCGCTGTATAAGATAGATCATCGGGAATATTTTTTTGGGTGCAATGAATATGATGAGGTGGCATTTTATGTTTACAATTGTGAAGATTACAAAGATGCATTGGCAAAAGTAAGAGAATTTATAGAAATAATAAAAACCAATGATATAGAGTTAATCAACTGAAAGATTTTCCATTATTAACGAGGGTTCAGGATAGACTGTAATAGAAGAACTATTCTAATTTTTATATTATATTAATATTAATTATAATTCAAGTAATTTGGAGTTTTGTGCCTAAAAAGAAATTATAGAAACAAGATGGCAGAGATATTAAGGCCATAAGCATCAACTCGATGCCTTTTGGATTTCAATCCGAGGTCGTTGACTGCTCTCACACGCTCAGCCTCACGCTTTCAAAAGACGAAAAGTATTTAACGACCTAATCCACCTGAAAGTTCAGATCGCCCACCGAAACTCATATCAATAATAATATACATCTAAAAATGGGGGAGGTAATCCTCTATACAACAAGAGGTAATGCCAATTTATCGACATTAACCCGGCAATATGAGAACGGGAAGAACTCAAATGAAAAGAATATATTATCTATCAATAATCATATTCGCCCTTGTGCTAACTGTTTCAGGTTGCATAGGAGGCAATGAGAAAAAATCCGTAAAGGTTCTTGTTAACGGCTCGCCCATTCATGGCGCCAATGGCATAATGTTCGATGATATGCTGTACATAGCCAGCGTTTTTGGCCGTGAGATCCTGGTTATGGACCCGGAAACGGGTCAAATCATTAGCAGGTTTGGCGCAGACAGGGGAGTGGATTCCCCGGATGATCTCGCTTTCGGGCCGGACGGCTCGCTTTACTGGACAAATATCATGACAGGCGAGGTGGGCAGGCTTACACCTCAGGGAGGCAATATTACCCAAAAAGTAGCAATGGGCGTTAATCCCATCACTTTTTCAGATGATAGCCGTTTGTTCGTGGCACTGGATTTTTTCGGCGATGGTCTGTATGAACTTGACCCCGGCCTTGTCAAATCGCCCCGCCTCATCATTAAGGACCTGGGCTGGTTAAATGGCATGGATTGGGGAACGGATGGATACCTGTATGGCCCGATCTGGTCAAAAGGAAAAGTGGTAAGGATTGATGTGAAAAATGGTACGAATACTTCCGTGGCCGAAGGCTTCGGACTTCCGGCAGCAGTGAAATTCGATGCAAAAGGATATCTCTATGTCGCAGACCATATGAAAGGTGAAATCTCACGGGTCGATGTAAAGACAGGCGGCAAAGATGTG
>DATCUE010000103.1:0-54075 GCA_036567605.1 Candidatus Methanoperedens sp.
CTGAGGTACTTTGCCGCCAATTCCTGGGAAATGATTCCTGAGTCATAATCCTTTAAATAGACTTTGAGCTTGCGCTTGTTCTTGATTTTTACCACATATATACAGTTATTTAGAATGAGGAAGTTTTTTTGGGAAAAGATAAGTGAATGTCCTATTCGTTAAGCTTATATAATATTAAATCTTCAGTAGATAGCCGTATGCCTTTATAGGAGGAAATAAAATGAAGCTAAAAAAGAATTCAATATTCAGGACGATCATGCTGGTTCTTCTGCTGCTCCCTATACCTGCTCTTGCAGCGGATGCGCCAAAGGTAGATACCGGCGACACGGCATGGATTCTCGTAAGTTCAGCCCTCGTGATGATAATGACGCCCGCCCTTGGTTTGTTCTACGGCGGGATGGTGAGGAAGAAAAATGCTCTCTCAACGATCATGTTCAGCTTTGCGATCCTTGCATTGATAAGCGTCCAGTGGGTGCTTTATGGTTACAGCCTTGCCTTCGGTCCTGACGTTGGCCACATAATCGGCAACCTTGACTGGCTCGGGCTCAACGGCGTAGGCCAGCAGCCCAACGCAGATTACGCAGCAACCATTCCTGCACTTGCGTATATGATATTCCAGGCGATGTTTGCCATAATTACGGTAGCGCTAATTTCGGGTGCTTTCGTTGAGCGCATAAAATTCAAAGCCTTCATGGTATTCTCCCTGCTCTGGGCGACTCTTGTGTACGACCCTATAGCGCACTGGGTATGGGGCGCTGGCGGCTGGCTTCGCAACATGGGTGCGCTTGATTTTGCAGGAGGCACGGTCGTACATATAAGTTCGGGTGTTTCGGCCCTTGCAATCGCTTTTGTGATAGGCACGCGCAGGGGTTTTGGAAAACAGCCCATGGAGCCGCACAACATACCCATGGTCGTTCTTGGCGCCGCTCTCCTGTGGTTTGGCTGGTTCGGGTTCAATGGCGGAAGCGCAGTGGCAAGCAACGGGCTTGCAGCAAGCGCCTTTGTTGTGACCAACACAGCCGCAGCGGCGGCAGCGCTTATGTGGACCCTCCTTAGCTGGTACCACAAGAGGCCAAGCGTCATAGGTGCAGCGACAGGCGGTGTTGTGGGTCTTGTAGCAATAACGCCTGCGTCCGGTTACGTTACACCGCTGGCCGCCATAGTGATAGGTGCTGTAGGTGCAACTATCAGTTACTATGCCATGCTCTTTCGGAGTAAACAGAACGTGGATGATTCACTTGACGTCTGGGCATGCCACGGCCTTGGCGGAACCTGGGGTGCCATAGCCACAGGGATATTTGCCACAGTTGCGGTAAATTCTGCTGGCGCGAACGGTTTGCTCTACGGCAATCCCGGACAGCTTGTAACGCAGGTAATTGCTGTCGGCGTGACATGGGTGTACGCTTTCGTTATGACCTTCATACTGGCAAAGATCATAGATACCACTATTGGTTTGCGAGTGCTTGATGAAGAGGAAGCAGTCGGGCTGGACATATCCCAGCATGCTGAGAAAGCTTATGCGTGAGGTGAAAAAAATGAAGAAAGTCGAGGCAATAATAAGGCCTGAAGATCTTGATGGCGTTCGATTATCGCTTCAAGAGAAAGGTATCGTAGGTATGACAGTGGAAGAAGTGCAGGGACGCGGACGCCAGAAAGGCGTCTGCCTGCAGTGGCGTGCAGGCGAATACTGCGTTGAATTCCTGCCAAAGGTCAGGATGGATATGATCGTGGATGACAAAGATGTGGAAACCGCGATAGAAGCTATCATCAAGGCTGCGAGAACAGGAAAGAATGGCGATGGCAAGATCTTCATCTATCCTGTTGAAGATGTCGTGCGTGTCAGCTCAGGCGAGCGCGGAAAGGAGGCGATATGACCGAGCCCTTCCATTAAATTAGATGGTAAGATTGTATCGACATAGAGAAATATATCAAAAAAATTCTCTGTGTCTTTGCGCCTCTGTGGCCCAATTATTTTTATCACTCAAGAAACCTGAGGGCTTTATTCGGGCATATTTTAACACAGCGCATGCATAAATCACATTTTTCATGATTTATTTTCGCGACGCCATCGACCCGCTCTAAAGCCCCGGTATCACATATACCGTCGCATTTTCCGCATTTTTTGCATCCGAGAACTATAATATAACCGTTCTTTTGCATTTGCAGGGATGATATTATTTTGTTGTAGTAGATAAGAGTATAGAAAATCAAAGGAATCGCCCAAAGAATATATATACTTCTTCTTCGTTTAAAGCGGAAAGTACGATGCTTGATGAAATCGTCCAAAAAAAGTAAAACGGTATCATTAAAGCGTGTATTTAAAAGCAAGTTGAAGTCGATCAAAGTCGGATTTGATGAACAGCAAGGGCCAATGCGGTTGTCGTATGCCCGGAAGCACGTAAGTCAAAATCTATTTGTGAAGACATATGAACCCTTATGGTTCGAAGAGCCCTAAAATCGGGGTCATCAGGATTTACAGCTTGTAAAATACATCGTATTAGTGTTCAATCAAACCCCTGAATTGATTCAGGGGTATTATCCAGGAGAAAGAAAATGTCGCATCCACACAGACCAAGGCGCGGGTCTATTGCGTACAGCCCGCGAGTAAGAGCAAAAAGCGAGATTCCCCGTGTGAGAGCATGGCCTCTGCAAAAACAGCCGAAGCTTTTGGGATTTGCAGGCTATAAGGCGGGCATGACGCATGTAGTCATGACTGACGATGTTCCCAACAGCCTTACATCGGGCATGGAGATCTCGATACCTGTAACGATACTGGAAGCCCCTCCAATGAAGGTTGCAGCCATACGGGTTTATAAAAATAGCACTTACGGGGCAAATGCAATCGCTGAAGCATGGACCACAGAATTTGATAAAGAGATTAATCGTGCAATGACAGTTCCGAAAAAACACGACCTTCCGGCAGCGCTTGCCAAAATCGAGCAGCTTATCAAGGACGGCATCGCCAGGGATTTGCGGGTTATTATGTACACATTGCCTGAAAAAGTAACAGGCATCCCGAAGAAAAAACCTGAGATTATGGAAAATAATATTGGCGGCACGGATTTGAAGGCGCGCTTTGAGTACGCCAAAACTTTACTTGGAAAATCCATTAGCATAGCCGACGTTTTTAACAACGGGGATATCATAGACGTTCTTGCGATCACAAACGGGAAAGGGCTCCAGGGCCCGGTCAAGAGATGGGGCATACAGATCCAGAAATCCAAGCATTCACGGGCAGGCAGTGTGAGAGAAATAGGTACTCTCGGGCCTTGGCATCCTTCGCATGTAAGCTGGAGAGTTCCCCAGCTTGGACAGACCGGCTACCATCAGAGGACTGAATTTAACAAAAGAATAATGCAGATAGGCAAGGATGGAAAGACCGTGACGCCCGAAGGCGGGATATTGAATTACGGCATTATAAGAAATGATTATATAATCATCAAGGGCAGCGTGCCCGGCCCCGCAAAAAGGCTTGTGCGCCTGCGGCCCGCTATCAGATCGAAGAAGCAGGCACCGCCGGTTCCGGAAATAAAACACATAAGCATTGAGTCAAAACAGGGATGATTCAAATGGAAGCAAATATAATCGATTTATCAGGAAATACGACTAAAAAGATCTCATTAAAACTCTTTGATGAGCCGTACAGGCCCGACCTTATCAAAAAGGCGGTGCTCGCCTCGCAGGCCAACAGGCAGCAGCCATACGGCCCGCATATGTACGCGGGCATGAGGACATC
Source organism: Candidatus Methanoperedens sp. (assembly GCA_036567605.1). Taxonomy (GTDB): domain Archaea; phylum Halobacteriota; class Methanosarcinia; order Methanosarcinales; family Methanoperedenaceae; genus Methanoperedens. The sequence goes on from DATCUE010000103.1 coordinate 3,737, forward strand.
GGCCGAAGGCTGGGGGCCGGGCCGCGGCGTGTCAAGAGTGGCAAGACTTAAGAACAGCAGCAAATCTGCCAGGATCCCCCAGGCCGTCAAAGGAAGGGAGGCGCACCCCCCAAAACCTGAAACTGACAGAACTGAAAAAATAAACGACAAAGAGCGCAACAAAGCCATAAGATCCGCCATTGCTGCGACGGCCGATCCGCAAATCGTTAAGAAAAGAGGACACCAGTTCTCTGCCCAGTTGCCTCTGATTGCTGTCGATGACCTTGCCTCCTTAAAGAAAACAAAAGACGTCAAATCCTTCATGGAAGCAGTGCATGTATGGGATGATATCGAGAGGGCCAAGGTCAAGACGATCAGGGCGGGAAAGGGTAAGTTAAGGGGCAGGAAATACAAAAAATCAAAGAGCATATTGATTGTTACAGCCGAGGATAAGGGCTTGGTTAAAGCAGCACGCAATCTTTCAGGTGTTGATGTAATAACCCACGACCAGCTCAATGCCGAATTGCTTGCCCCAGGAAGCTATGCAGGGCGCCTGACCATTTATACGGAATCTGCTGTCGCAAAACTCGAGGAGGCAATGAAATGATCCAGCATCCATTCGTGACTGAGAAAGCAACGCTCCAGGCTGAACAAAAAAATATCCTGCAATTCATCGTTGATGTAGATGATACTAAAGACAAAGTGAAAAAAGAGATCGAGGCACTCTATAAAGTAAAAGTTTCAAGCGTGAACACGATGATGACGCCAAAAGGAAAAAAGAAAGCCATCGTCGTATTCACGGAACCGAACACAGCGACAGAACTTGCCTCAAGGCTGGGACTATTTTAAGGTGAGAATATGGGACATAGAATTATCGCTCAGAGCAGGGGAAAAGGTTCACCCACTTATAAGGCTCCTTCTCATAAATTCAAGGCAAATCTTGAACATTTGAAGGTCGCAGAAGGAATTGTTACAGGAAAAGTACTTGAAATAATCCATGATACTGCGCGCTCGGCCCCGATTGCCCGCATATCTTTCAGTAACGGCGAGGAGCGCCTCATGCTGATACCCGAAGGTGTGGCAATAGATCAGACCATCCAGTGTGGTATTTCCGCCCCGGTTGAACCGGGAAACACATTGACTTTATCGGAAATTCCTGAAGGCATTCCCATCTGCAACATAGAATTACAGCCCGGAGACGGTGGAAAAATTGCCAGAGCATCGGGAATGTATGGCATCCTTATTGCACATGATGTCGGAAAGACCGTTGTGCAGTTGCCAAGCGGCGAGATGAAATGGCTCAATCCCGCTTGCAGGGCCACAATAGGCGTTGTCGCGGGAGGCGGACGCACAGAGAAACCTTTTGTCAAGGCAGGCAAGAAATTCCACAGGATGAAAGTAAGAGCGACCAAATGGCCAAGATCAAGAGGTGTAGCCATGAACGTCGTTGACCATCCCTTTGGAGGCGGCGGGCAGCAGCACCCTGGCAGGCCCAAGACCGTGGCCAGGGGCACACCACCGGGCAGAAAAGTAGGTTCCATAGCGGCCCGAAGGACAGGAAGAAGGTGAGAATATGGCAAAAAAGATATCATCAAAGTTACCCAAAAGGAAAGGCGAATTCACATATCGCGGGAAGTCGATGGAGGAAGTAAAGAAGCTGAGTCTTGATGAGTTCGCGCAGCTTGTCCCTTCACGGCAGCGGCGCACTATGCAGCGCGGATTCTCGGAAGAACATAAGAAACTGATACATAAAGTCAAGATCAAAGACCCGAATATCAGGACCCATCTGCGTGATATGATAGTCCTACCCGAAATGATCGGGATGAAAATTTCCATCCACAATGGCAAGGAGTTCACACCCATAGAAATAATGCCAGAGATGCTGGGCCATTATTTCGGGGAGTTCGTACTGACACGGAAGAAAGTCAGCCACGGTGCAGCGGGTGTCGGAGCCACAAGATCAAGTAAATTCATACCATTGAAGTGATTTGCATGAAATTAAATTATTCAATTGAACCCGATCCCGAAAAAACCTCAAGGGCGATCGGAAAGGAACTTCATATCTCAAAAAAACATGCTTTTGAGATCTCATCTGCAATAAAAGGTATGAAGCTTGACGACGCAAGAGAATTTCTCGAACAGGTCGTAGAATTAAAAAAGGCTGTCCCTTACAGAAGATACACAAGAAACATTCCACACAGGAAAGGGATGTGTACAGGCAGGTACCCACAGAAAGCAGCAAAAGAATTCCTCAGGGTTTTAAAGAACCTTGAGAGCAATGCTACATACAAGGGACTTGACCAGGAAAATATGAGAATCACGCATATTGCCACAAAGAAAGGCCATACTTTCAGGGGGTCTTTCCCAAGGGCACAGGGAAGGGCCACACCAAAGAACCATGAAACTGTCAGTGTTGAAATGATACTGGAGGCGAAGTAATGGGAGTTGAAAGAAAATTTGTCAAGAGCGGTCTTGACAGGGCGCAGATGGCCGAATATTTCACAAAGCAACTGGAAAGGGCAGGCTACGGCGGGATGAATATCAACCGGACCCCAATGGGTACCCAGGTCACGATATTTGCAGAGAAACCGGGCATGATCATAGGAAAAGGCGGAAAGACAATACATAAACTTACCCGCGATCTTGAAGCTGTTTTCCGTGTAGATAATCCCCAGATAGACGTGCAGGAAGTTAAAATCCCGGAGTTGAATGCACAGATGATGGCCTCAAGACTTGCCGCGGCAATAGAACGCGGGCTTTATTTCAGGAAAGCAGGCCACAACATGCTAAGGAGAATAATGGAGGCGGGCGCCCTTGGATGCGAGATAGATATTGCAGGAAAGCTTACAGGGCCGAGAAAAAGGACTGAAAAATTCGTAGCAGGCAATATGCTCCATGCAGGCAATCCGGCAATGGAACTCGTTGATAAAGGGTTTGCAATAGCGATTAAAAAACTCGGAATAATCGGGTGCCGCGTGCGGATAGTTCCGCCAACAATCAAGTTGCCAGGCAGGTTCAAAACTGCCCAGGTTGTGGCTCCTGGAGGTTCCAAAGGGACGAAACAGGCAGGTATGGGGGAACTTGTGAAAGCACAGGAAGAAGTTAAGCCAGAGGCGACCACACAGCCCAAGACTGAAACCCCTGTCATGCCCGCCCCGGTTGAAGTGAAAGCCGAACCCGCATCACCTGGACAGACCGAACCCGGGGTTACAGACGCAGTTGTTCAGGAATCAGAAGGTCATACAGGTAATATTGAAGAACGTATGCATGGTGACGTCATGGAGCACAAACATGCCGGATATGATTACTGGCACCCTGCATCGCGCATCCATAAAAAGGAGGAAAGCTGATGGCCATACTGCGTGTTGATGAAATCAGGAACATGAACGTGGATGAACGTCAGGAAGAACTTGACAAGCTCAAGCTTGAGCTTATCAACGAACGGGCCATCGCATCAGCAGGCGGGGCTCCGGAAAACCCGGGAAGGATAAAAGAGATAAGGAGAACAATAGCCAGGATTAAAACAATCCAGAAGGAGCCAAAATAACAATGAAGCTTACACCCCTGAATATCATATACCATGAACTCATAGGTCTTGATACAAAGGTAGTGGACAGCACAAATAAATCCCTTATCGGAATAGAGGGAAAAATAATCGATGAAACCAAAAACTTATTGATAGTAGATGATGGGCAGGAGAAAAAAATTCCAAAATCCTGTTCATCTTTCATATTCACACTTTCATCATTTGACGGCAAACGTTACTTGCCGTCAAGAATTAAGATTGATGGAAGATTATTGCTATCGCAACCCGAAAACAGAATCCAGACAAAGTTCAAGAAGAAATTCAGGAAATAAATGAGGTATTTATAATGGCACGTGATATCGGGCTGGATGTCCAGCCGCCGACAAAAGAATGCACAGATCCCAATTGTCCTTTCCATGGTGTGCTTCCCGTCAGGGGGCAGGTCCTGAGCGGTGTCGTGGTCAGCGACAAGATGGATAAAACCGTGGTAGTGCAGAGAACATTTGAGAAAAAAATCGCAAAATACGAGCGATATGAAAAAAGAAAAACCAAGGTACATGCTCATAATCCACCGTGCATCAGCGCAAAAGAGGGCGATAATGTAACTGTCGCAGAATGCAGGCCTCTTAGCAAGACAAAATCGTATGTAATTATAGAGGTGTCGAAATGAGAGGAATGAAAGCAAAAATCCCGCGCTCTATAAACACGGCATCCCGAATGGAGTGCGCGGATAACACAGGTGCGCGTGTGGTCGAGGTCATTTCAGTATTAAAATATCGCGGTGTCAAGAACAGGCATCCAAGAGGCGGTGTAGGAGACACCCTTATCGTCAGTGTCAAGAAAGGAACACCTGAGATGAGAAAACAGGTATTCAAGGCCGTTATCATACGCCAGAAAAAAGAATTCAGGCGGCCAGACGGCATGCGGGTTTCATTTGAAGATAATGCCTGTGTGATAGTTGATGATGAAGGCGTCCCAAAAGGCACGGAAGTAAAAGGACCTGTTGCCAGGGAAGCGGCTGAGAGGTACTCAAAGATAGCATCGGCAGCTTCGATCATAGTGTAGGTGAATATTATGGTATCAACACAGCCAAGAAAACAAAGAAAATCCAGGTATCAGGCCCCGCTTCATATAAAACATAAATTCATGGGTTCCATGTTGAGCGACGAGCTTAAAAAGGAACACGGGATAAAAACCGTACCGGTCCATCTCGGTGATACAGTCAAAGTATTGCGCGGCGACCATCGGGGTAAAGAAGGTAAAGTTTCAGAAGTTAATCTTAAGAAAATGACAATTTCAGTTGATGGCGTCATTGTGACCAAATCAGATGGCACTGAAGTACCAAGACCCATCCATCCATCAAATGTAATGATAACCAAATTAGAACTCAAAGATGAAAAGCGCTTAGGTGATTAAATGGGAAGACATCAAAAGAGAGTGGCATCTCCGACATCATGGCCTGTAACACGAAAGACCCATACGTGGGTGGTGGGTGCCAACGCCGGCCCCCATTCAAAGGAAACCGGGATTCCATTACTTGTAGTAGTAAGAGACCTGCTTAAGATGGCAAATAACAGCAGGGAAGCGAAGAGAATAATTAATGAAGGAAATATCTTCGTTGACGGTGTGGCCAGAAAGGATTATAAATACCTGACCGGACTTTTTGATATAGTTTCCCTTCCTTCCCTTAACGAACATTACCGCGTCCTGCTGGATGCAAACAACAGGTTCAGGCTGTATAAAGAAAGCCCGGGCGCAAGCAAGTTATGCAGGATAAACAATAAAACCATCGTGAGAAAGGGAGCTGTGCAACTTAATCTGCATGATGGGAGCAATATGGTCGCATCCAATGATTATAAGACATTTGATACAGTTTTATTGTCTTTACCCGACCGGAAGATTACAAAGCACATAGGATACAAACCCGGAAATCTTGCCCTGGTAGTTGGAGGCGAACATTCCGGAGAGATCGGAAAGATAAAACAAATCAGGAAGGTACGGGGCTCAGGCACGAACATGGTGGCATTGACAAATGAGAAGGATTTCGAGACAATCGAAGATTACGTGTTTGTTATAGGTGAAACAACACCTGAGATCAAGGTGATCTAAATGAATCCGATGAGAAATCCCTCCATTGACAAAATCACTGTTCATATCGGTACGGGAGAAAGCGGTGAACGGTTGACCAACGCGGAAAAATTGCTCGGGACAATCGTCAAACAAAAAACCGTACGTGCAATGTCAAAGAAGACAATTCCGGCCTTCTCAATAAAGAAAAAAGAACCGATAGGATGCAAAGTAACGTTGAGGGGAAACAGGGCAGAAGACTTTCTTAAGACTGCATTAAAGATCGCCGAAAATAAACTTAATGCGTCCCAGTTCGATAATGACGGCAACTTTTCATTCGGGATTGAAGAACATACCGATTTTCCAGGTATGAAATACGATCCATCCATAGGGATTTACGGGATGGATGTTAACGTTGCACTTAAAAGATCAGGATACAGGATAAGCAGGCGGAAAAACGAGAAACATAAAATACCGCAAAACCACAGGCTGACAAAGGAAGATGCGATTTCTTTTGTGAAAAATAAGTATGGCGTGGAGGTTGTTTAGATGGAGAGAAGCAATAAGAAATTCGGAAGAGGCGCAAATGTCTGCAAACGCTGCGGCAGGAAACAGGGACTTGTTAGAAAGTACGGCATTTATCTTTGCAGGCAGTGCTTCCGCGAAATTGCATATAATATGGGCTTTGAGAAATATACGTAGGTGATTCTTATGTTATCAGATCCACTGGCAGATGCATTATCAATAATAAAAAATGCCGAAAGTATAGGCAAACAGGAATGTACTATCAGCCCTGCTTCAAAACTAATAGGAAGCGTGCTTAAAGTCATGAAGGATAAAGGATATATCGGAGATTTCGAATTTGTCGACGATGGAAAATCCGGCCTGTTCAAGGTACAGCTCAAAGGAAAGATCAACAAATGCGGAGTAATTCGACCCCGGCATGCCGTCAAGAACATTGAATTCGAAAAATGGGAAAAGCGTTTCCTGCCGGCCAGAGGCTTTGGTTCGATCATCCTGACCACTCCTGATGGCGTAATGACCCATTATGAAGCAAGAGAGAGTGGTCTTGGGGGACAATTACTCGCTTATGTTTATTAGGTGAATGTTATGGAAACCAGGAGAATAATAGAAATCCCGCAGGGCGTGAATATCTCGATCAATAATACAACCGTGTCAATATCCGGGCCCCTCGGGCAGCTCCAGAGAGAACTCTGGTATCCGGGAATCACGATAAAGAAGTCAGATTCAGAGGTTATTGTTGAAGCCAGGGAACCAAGAAGAGAACAGCTTGCTATGCTTGGAACTTTTGAATCCCATTTGAAGAACATGATTTCAGGCGTGGCCAGGGGATTCGAATACAAGATGAAAATTGTGTATTCCCATTTCCCAATTCAGTTAAAGACAGAAGGAAACCAGGTAATGATAGGCAACTTCCTTGGCGAAAAGAAATCAAGAAAAGCAAATATCCGTGGCAATACAAAGGTCACAATAAAAGGTGACCAGGTTATTATCAACGGAATAAATAAAGAAGATGTAGGACAGACGGTCGCTAACATTCAGCAGGCGACAAAAATCCGGAGATTTGACCCAAGGGTATTCCAGGACGGCGTATATCTTATAGAACGGTCAGGACGATGAGAAACATGGAAGACGAAGCAATTACACAACTCACAACCCTTGATGGTGTCGGCAAATCCAAGGCTAAATTACTCTATGATGCAGGATTCAAGACCATAGAATCGATAAAACAGGCAAATGTGGATGATATCGCCGGCATCAAAGGCATTGGCGATAAACTTGCAAACAAGATTAAAGAGTCTGCAGACAAACTTGCAGGTGAAGAGGAAAAGCAGGTTGAAAAGATAGAGCAACCGCGGATTGTCAAGGCTCTTGATGACGAAACAAAGAGACTTCTTGATGTCAGGAAGAAACAAAAAAGTAAAAAACCTGTTTTCAAGCAGACGGATTCACACAAGAAAAAGAAGCTTGCAGATTACTGGAGAAGACCAGATGGTATTCATAACAAAACAAGGTATGCAGTTAAAGGAAAATGCCCGCTGGTAGAGGCAGGATATGGAAGTCCTGTGCTCGTGAGAGGACTTCATCCGTCTGGATTTGAAGAAATTATTGTGAATAATATGAAAGACCTTGAGACCCTGAAATCAGACAGACACGCAGCCAGGATTGCTCATACTGTGGGCACAAGAAAGCGTACAATGATCGAGAAAAAGGCATCTGAATTAGGATTGAAAATTTTAAACCCCCTGAGGAGGGAAGAGTGAAATGACAGACCTGGCAAATCAGAGACGGCTGGCCGCTGAAGTGATGGATATCGGAGTAAATAGAGTATGGCTTGATCCCGAGGCCAGTAAGGACATAGCAGTGGCTTTAACGCGCGAGGACATCCGCAAGTTAATAGAAGAAGGTAAAGTAGGCAAAAGGGCTATCAAAGGAGTCAGCCGGGGCCGAGCGCGGGAACTCGCCGAGACCCGTGCCTATGGACACAGGAAAGGACATGGCTCGCGCAGCGGTGCAAAAGGTGCAAGGAGACCGAAGAAAGAACAGTGGATGAAAAGAATCCGGGCTCTCCGCAGCAGGCTCAAGGAATTAAAAGATAATGCTACCATTGATGCGTCAACATACAGGAAATTATACCGAAAGGCAAAAGGCGGAGAATATAGAAGCCGGGCGCATCTGGATGCTCACATAGAGCAGCAGAAAACCAGGGAGGCGTAAATCATGGCTACAGGCTCAAGATATAGGGTCAAGTTCAGACGGGCACGCACCGGCAAAACCGATTACAGGGCAAGAAAGCAGCTGCTCATATCCAGAAAACCCAGATTTGTGGTAAGAAAAAGTTTAAAACATACAAATATTCAGCTTGTGATACCGGCAAAAGGTGGGGATACAACCCTGATCTCAGCGAATACCACTGAATTAAGAAAATATGGTTATACAGGCGGGACCGGAAATCTCCCGTCCGCCTACCTGGCAGGAATGCTACTTGGATACCGTGCAAAGAAAAAAGGCCAGACAGAAGCAATACTTGACATGGGTTTGTATGAGGCCACAAAAGGCGGCCGGATATACGCGGCTTTAAAAGGAGCTGTTGATTCCGGGCTGCAAATACCCCACGATCCGGAAATATTTCCTGAAGAAGACAGGATCACCGGCAAACATATAGACAAATTCAGAAAAACCAACACATCCGGGCTGTTTGAGGCAGCGAAACAAAAGATCCAGGATGAATTCAGGTGATAAAATGAGAGATAGAGAATTCGAGGAAGAACAGGTAGAATGGATCCCCCAGACAAGACTGGGCAAGCTTGTCAAGGAAGGACAGGTAACCAGTATGGGTGAAGCTATAGAATCAGGACTGCCGATAAGAGAATCCCAGATCGTGGATGCATTGATCCCGGAAATAAGGGATGAAGTCCTTGATATAAATATGGTACAGAGAATGACCGACTCAGGAAGAAGAGTGAAATTCAGAGCAACAGTGATTGTGGGTAATGGCGATGGTTTTATAGGCCTGGGAGAAGGGAAAGATGTCCAGGTAGGTATCGCCATAAGAAAAGCAATCGACAATGCCAAGATGAAAATCATTGGCATCAAAAGGGGTTGCGGTTCCTGGGAATGCGGTTGCGGTCTCGGGCATACCGTGCCTTTTGAGGTAAAAGGCAAAGCCGGAAGCGTAGGAGTGGAACTTAAACCGGCTCCGCGAGGACTCGGTCTGGCTTCGGGTGGAACAGCCAAAAAGGTGCTTGAAATGGCGGGCATAAAGGATGTATGGGCAAGAGCAGAGGGTGAGACCAGGACAACCCTTAATTTTGCGAAGGCCACTTATAATGCATTACTGAAAACCACTACCATGAAGGTGAAATAAGATGTACGCAGCAGTTCGACTGAGGGGCGGGGTGAAAACAAGACAGGACATCAGGGATACTTTGAGCATGATGCACCTTGATAGAATAAACCACTGTGTGCTAATTCCTGAAACACAAAATTATAACGGCATGATCCAGAAAGCAAAAGATTACATCGCATGGGGCGTTATCAACCCCGAAACACTTGCCCAGATGCTGAAGAACAGGGGAAAACTTGAAGGCCAGAAAGCCCTCACTGAAGAATACCTGAGCAAGAACACGAAATTTAAATCATTTGAAGAACTTGCCAAAGCAATATGTGAAGGAAAAGCTTCTATAAATGACGTTCCCAAAATGAAGCCTGTTTTCAGGCTGCACCCGGCAAGAAAAGGCCTAAGGGGTACCAAGAGAACATTCCTTGAGGGAGGGGATCTTGGGTTCCACGGGAATGAAATAAATGCATTGCTGAACAAAATGAGGTAATTGTTATGAGCAAACAGAAAACTAAAAAATTCAGGGGATCAAGAACATGCGGCGGCGGTACGCATAAGAACCGCAGGGGCGGTGGAAGCCGGGGCGGGCGCGGGAATGCAGGGACCTGCAAACATCATTTTGTAAGGTCTATGCAACGAGGCCTGTCATTTGGAAAGCATGGGTTCAAGAGACCCCTTACCACAGCGAAAGACAAAGTCATCGTCAACGTAGGGGAGATAGATGAAGCCATCGAGCAGCTCGTAACCGAGGGATTTGCGCAAAAGAAGGGAGAGGCTTTCCACATCGATCTTTCCAGCATCGGCATTGAAAAGGTGCTTGGCAATGGAAAAGTTACTAAACCTCTCTTCATTACAGCCGTTGAATTTTCCTCGACCGCGAAGCAGAAAGTAGAAGTTGCCAAGGGAAATGTAACTGTATCATCAGGAAAAACCGGGACCGATGAGTAAATAATATGGCATTTGAAAGTCTTGAACCTCTATTGAAGCGTCTGCCTGCAGTCTCACGCCCTGAAGGCCATGTACACTTCAAGAAAAAATTGGGATGGACACTGGGTATTCTCGTCCTTTATTTCGCTCTGGCGAATATCCCCCTGTTCGGGCTGGATAAAAATTCGATAGATCTTTTTGAATCCTATCGGGCATTCTTTGCCGGCACTTTTAACTCGTTAATGGTGCTTGGGATCGGGCCAATTGTTACCGCTTCTATTGTTCTTCAATTACTTGTTGGCGCAAGTGTCATTAAAATGGACCTGAGCGATCCGCATCAGCAGGCTATTTTCCAGGGGCTGCAGAAACTTCTTGTCTTTGTGATGGTGGCACTGGAAGCGCTGCCGCAAATACTTGGCGGATACATGCGTCCTGATGCAATACTGGCTGATCAACTTGGCGTGGACATCAATGTAATGACTTTATTGTTGTTTATCCAGGTTTGTATTGGCGGCGTCCTTATTCTATACATGGATGAAGTTGTTTCCAAATGGGGAATAGGTTCAGGCGTAGGGTTATTTATCATAGCCGGCGTGGCGGACCAGATAGTCAGGGGACTTTTCAGCTGGGTCCCGACAAAATCCGGTGAAATTCCCGGTTTTATCCCGAGATGGATAGGAATCATAAGCGACCCATCAAGTATAGGCGGATTGGATTACCTGCTATCAGGTCCGGGTATAAGTTACGCTTTATTCGCAGGGGGGATACTTGCTCTCATAGGTACTGTGATCATTTACCTGATGGTAGTGTATGTGGAAAGCACGCGTATAGAGATTCCGCTGGCACATGCAGCAGTCAGGGGGGCCCGGGGCCGTTTCCCGGTGAAACTCATTTATGCAAGCGTTCTGCCCATGATCCTTGTAAGGGCATTGCAGGCGAATATCCAGATGATCGGACTTATACTTTCAAGCAGGGGAATAACAATATTTGGCGAATACAGGCAGGCCACGCCTGTAAGCGGCCTGATGTATTATCTTGCACCGATTAACAGCTACAACGACTGGATACCTTCCCTTGTCTCTTCCAAATTCACAAATCTCGGCGTGCAGGGGCCGGCTCTCTGGCAGATAGGGCTTCATGTTCTGACTGATGCCATTATGCTCATCGGCGGGGGTATCATATTCGCCCTGTTCTGGATCGAAACAACAGGCATGGGGGCAAAAAGCGTTGCTGAAAAAATACACAAATCCGGAATGCAGATACCGGGCTACCGCAGGAGCAGCGGAACACTTGAGCGGGTAATGCAGAGATACATCCCCAAGGTAACAGTAATAGGGGGGGCATTCATCGGGTTGCTCACTCTTATTGCCAGCCTTCTTGGCACCCTTGGAGGAGCAGGAGGCACGGGGTTATTATTGACTGTGAGTATCATGTACAGGCTTTATGAGGATATTGCAAGCCAGCAGATGATGGAGATGCACCCGATGATGAGAACATTCTTCGGGAAAGAATGATACGATTCGATGATATCGGAAGCTACCCCCTCCCTGAAGGTATAAACAGGGAGTGGGTGAGCAGGGCCGTAAAAAGCAATGACCCGGGGTTTTTCAAAATCCTGAAAACTGCGATGCAGCAGAAGATCGATGCAGGCGTGGAGGTTCCCAACTATCCGCAGTTTCAGGATATGAACCAGCAATTCTTGGGGATTATCAACGATGAATCAAAGACAGAGGAACCCCTTGTCGTCAGGAAAGAAAATGCAAGGATAATGGAGCTTGCGGCTATCGAAGATGTGGGAATGGAATATTATAGGAAAAACGGAAAAAAACTGGATATTAGGATATGCGTTACGGGGCCTGTCGAACTGTACCTGAAACAGTTCGGGGGTACTGCATACACGGATATACTCAATGCATTTGCAGCCAGCGTGGACAGGTTCATAAGCAATTCGATAGATAATGCAAGAAACCTCAGGATAGTAACAATCTCAGTTGATGAACCCAGCATCGGTATAAATCCGCAGATAATGTTCAACGACGGCGATCTTATCGGGGCCCTTGAAAAAGCTGCAAGAACGGCATCATCCTGCAAAATAGACACCGAAATACATTTGCATTCACCGCTTCATTACAAACTTATATGCAGAGTGCCTTCGATTGGGGTGATAGGCGTTGAATCTGCGGCGAATCCATCATACCTCGACCTCGTGGATAAGAAAGATCTTCTGGACCATGATAAATTTTTAAGGATAGGTGTGGCGCGTACCGATATTTTCAATATGGCCTCTGTGCTTAATGAAAAATATGGAACCAATGTATGGAAAGAGCCGTCAAAGCTGAAAGAAATAACCACGGAAATGGAAACACCCGAGGTTATAAGGAAGCGGCTTGAAAAGGCATATTCTATCTTCGGGGACAGGATAAAATATGCAGGTCCTGACTGCGGGCTGGGTTCGTGGCCCTCGCAGGAGATGGCATTCATGCACCTTGCGAATACAGGCAAAGGGATAAAAGATTTTTTAAAGAATCATAAATAAGGGCAATCATTTAATACATGATTGACATTTATTGATTTATATGAAGGCAAAACAGCGGGTAAATAGCAAAAAGGGCAGTAAATACAGTTCAGGGGCAAAAGGGACAGGCGCAAGAACTGTAATCGTAAAACCTGCCGGCTACCCGTTAAAGGGGATGTTCCATGAATACCCCGAACCTTCGGAACTGGATGTTTTTGAGTTCTATGCGCGGGAGCAGTGGAATGGATTCATAGTGAAAAAAGGCGATTACCTGTTTGACCGCAGGATGTTCCCGGATTTTGCGTTCAAGGTCATTGATGTCGAGCCCGAGAATTCGGAGATAGGGAAAAACACAAAATTCGTGGTCGAGGATTACGATTCAGATTTCTTTGCCCAGGAAATGAAAAGTACGGTCACATTCCGGGATATCATAGGGCAGGAAAAGGCCAAACAAAAATGCAAGATAATCAAGCGCTATCTTTCAAATCCCCTGAAATTTGGAAAATGGGCACCGAGGAATATATTATTCCACGGCCCTTCAGGCACGGGAAAAACCATGATGGCAAAAGCGCTGTCAAATACCACGAAAGTACCCCTGCTGCCGATTAAGGGCACAAGACTGATAGGGGAATTCGTGGGCGATGGGGCGCGGCAGATCCACCAGCTATATGAGAAGGCGCAGGAGCTTTCGCCATGCATAATATTTATCGATGAATTCGATGCCATCGCCCTTAACCGGAGCTTCCAGGAAATAAGGGGGGATGTATCCGAGATAGTCAATGCGCTGCTGACAGAAATGGACGGGATAGATGAGCATGACGGCATTTGTACCATTGCGGCAACAAATATGCTCCTTACACTTGATCCCGCGGTACGAAGCCGCTTCGAGGAAGAGATAGAGTTCACGCTACCGACAGTTGAGGAAAGATTTGAGATATTAAAGTTTTATACAAAATCTTTCCCGGTTAAACTTGCAAAAGATGTAAATCTTGAGATGTTCGCAAAACAGACCTCCAGTTTCTCGGGAAGGGATATTGTTGAAAAATTGCTCAAGAACGCGCTCCATAAGGCTATCCTCTCAGGTGGCAAAGTAACAAAATCCCATTTTGAGAGTTCACTTGCGGAAGCATTGGGAAAGAAGTCCGAACCGCCCAAAGGGATGTTCGCTTAATGTCTGTTAAAAGCATAAGGAACCTGATGGGGGAAATGAAGGAATCATTTGATAAGAGCAGGGACAGGTCGGGCTGGAAAGTCCTCCAGGGTATGAACCGTGGATATTACGATGCCTTCCTGGCCGGGGATAACAGGCTCTGGCAGATCAAATCCGAAGAAGTTGCACCCGGTGAAATGGTGGCAGTGGGCACGATGATATCACGCCCTGATGAGGACATTGAGAAGATAATGAGAACCGGCTCTCCGGTTCCATTCGGTACAGTGACACCGATGAGCAGGAAACTGTCAATAATAATGGCCGGGATGCAGACTTATTCTTCAGAATCCTCAAGCCTTTTGTGCAGGGAATATCTTTCCGGTAAACAGGCGTCGCTTGAGCAAAAGCTCAGGGCCCAGGTGGATAAGATGATGGACGACCCTGCATTCAGAAAGAGATACAGCGAGCATAAGGACAGGGTGACAAGGGCGTATTTGTGATTTTGCAGTTATGCCGGATTTTTTATATGAGTGAAGTTTGCATGTCTCTAAAGAAGTATTAAGCCTGAAGCAAGAGTTCCGTTGCAATATTAATTAATATGTCCTTACCGATCAACAGCCCGCCGGTTTCTCGCATCAATTCTGTCATTAGACCAAAATCCCTTCGACTGATCTTTGCGCTCCCACTGAAAGCAACTCTCGTATTGTCCCAAGGATCATTAACAATGCCGTTAAAAACTACGTCAATGGACACCGGGCGAGTGACATCACGAATAGTTAATTCACCTTCAACTGTCAAATGCCCTCCGGGTTCAGCGGTAACACCTGTGCTACGATAGGTCATTGCTGGAAATTTTCTCACATCCAGGAATCGTGCACTACGGAGGTCCTCGTCACGCGTCGCATTCTGAGTGTTGACACTCGCAGTGTCAATACTGATCTCAAATGATGACAATGTTGGATCATCGGCAATCCTGATATTTCCTGTTACCGGGTGGAAGTTTCCCCTTACCCGTCCAACTACAAGATGTTGCGCAATAAAGTCGGCAAAGCTGTGATTGGGATCAACAGTATACTCTCCCGCTATCGGAAAAAGTGCTCCGTTAAATATTCGTGATGCTTCTCTGATCTGGTTCATGTGTGTTTATTCTATCCTTTTTAGCCCAGACCGATCTGTCTCATCACTTCTACCAGATCGTAGAAGAGCTTCTCCTCTGTTATCTCTCCGTTCTTCCAATGGGCCACCGTGCAAAATTCTACCTTGAACTTTTTGTTCGTGGGTGGAATCATTTTGCCGCCTGGACCTTTCATGGGCCCTTTCATTGTACCTGTAAATTCGGCTACTGAGCAGGTATAATCACCCTGACCAAAAAGAATCTTATACGGATTATTTACGAGATGGTTATCAGGAAATGTCTTGAAAAATTCCACACATTCATTGTAATGTGCATTTCGTCCTCTAGTTGGTTCTGTCTTACCCGGCCAATACACAGCAGTATTCTCAGCATGGCGTTTCTTGAACGTTTCCCAATCCTGAGAATTCCATGCGTCATCCAATGTTTTCATCAGTTCCAGGTTATCTTGTTTCATAATAATTTGTCACTCCCATATTGTCACATGAGCGTGCATGAAATAAAGATTATGCTTGAAAATTTGGAAGCCCCGGGAGGGATTTGAACCCTCGGCCTCGTCCTTACCAAGGACGCGCTATACCCCTAAGCCACCGAGGCACATCTGGCTGGTCATTACCAGGATACTTAAGCGGGCCCGGAGGGATTCGAACCCTCGGCATCCGGGTTAGAAGCCCGGCGCTATATCCTGGCTAAGCCACGAGCCCAGCGCGAAACCCCAAGATGTCTTGATTATTTAAAAAGCTTTGGTGCAGTGAACCCATCATCTGAATCCGAACAGGGGAGGTATGGGTTCAAACATGGTGCTCTTTCTTAACTTGCTCTATCTCAGGCAATAATATATAATCGAGCGATGTACCCTTCGCCTCGCGAATTTTCATTATATCTACAAGTTCCTTATATTCCCCGCCGTATAAACCATCTGCAATAAGGGCGGCTCCCTGGGCCGCTTCTTTGACCTTTTTGACACGGAAACCTTCAAGCCGCCTAACAGGCGCAAAATCAATGCTCTTTTTAAATTCTCCAAAAAGCCTGCCGATTCTTGATATCCTGCCTGAAACAAGGATTTCCCGGGGTTTGACAGATGCCGTGAGGGACAGGATATCTTTAACCGCACCCTCCATATATGCATTCAAAGCATCTTCATTTTCCATCAATTTGTCAGGCGTTCCGACAATAGTCCCTATCCCGCCTCTGAAAATAAACTCTTTTCCAAAACTCCCTATAAGATAAGCGAGTTCTGCGTCCATACCTCCCATTGAAAGAAAGCCGATATTTCCCGAGCTTCCCCCGACCCCGTCCATGATCTGCCCGTTATTTACAGCAATTGCCGCCGTATATCCGAATCCCATTTCAAGCATAATGAATGATGTTTCACCATAGTCCTCGTCGAACCTCAATGCCTGGTCCCATATCCCGAGAGCAGCGCAGCAGAGCTTATCTGCCGTACCCATGTCTATCTTATTGATTTTCCTGTAACCCGGCACAGTGGGAAGATGGATAACACCGGGGATAAACATGACCGGAAGCCCTTTTTCTTTCATTATGTTTATTGATCTGCGCATGCCGAGGATGCTTTTATTATCCCCCTTCTTGATAAGGGACATGAGGAACAATTCCCGCTCCCCTATGTCTTCGATGCCTGTCAGGGGAACGCCAAACCCTGACGGTCCTACGACCAAATCGGCTTCTGTGTCCAGAATGATGTCCGAGAGTACCTCCGGATCCTTGTTTATATCCAGGGTCGATACAGACGTGTCAAGAATTACTTTGCCGTCTTCAAGGCCGCAAAAATCAAAACTTTTTGTCCCGGGGTCTATACCGATTACTCTGACCATATGCCAGACTAATCATACAGACTCATTAATGTTTACATTTTATTACGTCTTTGAAGGCTTTCTTTCTACAACTTTCACCCAGTGACCCGGACTGACCTCGGCCAGAACAGAAGCATTGGGCGCGAGTTCATCAAAGTAGATAGTTTCCTCACCCAGCGGATGAATGTCGCCGCCACATACGGGGCATTTTTCAGAATATGTTTTTCTTTTCTTAAGCTCAGCCATAAACCTCCCATTAATATTAAGTTGTATCCACATGACATAAGAGTATTGGCTGCAAAAAAAGTAACTTCCTGCTAACTTCCCCCGAGCACCCTTTCCAGCAGCTCAAATCTCTTCACAGCAAGCTCTTTCCCCGCAATTCGCCGTATTATGGCCCTTCCACTATCGAATACTATTATCTTCTCAACAGGGGGATTTGAAAGTACAAGCATCTCATTTTCTGGCGTTACCTGCACGCCCTCGAAATGCTTCTTGAGTTCTTCAACAGCCTTCGAAGTAATATGAATACTGCCGAGTTCTGCCTCGCCGCTGAACAGGTCCTCGGCATCTTTTGTGAAACACGGCTCAAGAGTGATGATCTTCATTCAAGAATGGCCTCGACTTTATCCGTTATCCTTACTGCTATTTCGTGTTTGGTGCCGCTGACACGCTCTACTCCCCCGTCTATGATGTAAACCTCGTTCTCCTCTGAGCCCATCCCTCCTGAGGATACATCGTTCGCAACCACCATGCTTAGCCCTGATGCTTTCATTGATTCACGCGCGCGCTTTATCAGTTCGTTCTCGGAAACGCCGGTTTCAGCCTTGAAGCCGATTATTTTAAGTCCCGGATATTTCAGGCGCACCTCCCTGATGAGCTTCGGCGCGGGCTTCAGGGCCAGGGTGACCGCTTTTTCCGACTTTATCTTCTCCACGGAAGGGGAAAGCGTGAAATCAGATATCGCCGCCGCACTGATAAGGAGGTCGCATCTCTTGCCCGCTTCCTCTATCACGACATCTGTCATATCCTTTGCACTCTCCACATTGAACTCGCATATCCCCTGGATACCGATACAACCCTCGTGGACAAGCGTGACATCCGCGCCCCTCCTGAAGGCTTCAAGCGCCAGTTGCACACCCGTCTTTCCCGAAGAGCGGTTGGTGAGTATTCTGATGGGGTCTATCGCCTCTGCCGTCGCGCCGCCCGTGATAAGGATGCGCTTGCCTGAAAGCGTCTTCCTTCCAAGCGCCCTCTCGACTCTGAGCACGATTTCCTCTTTCTCTGCTATCTTTGCCGCACCTTCTTCAAGTACAGGATTTACGAACTCGACCCCCAGTTCCGCCAGTTTCCCGATGTTTTCGATAACGATGGGATGATTGTACATCGATTCATGCATCGCAGGGACTATCATAATCGGGATGCCCGAGCCGAAGGCCGTGGTCCCGAAAGTCGTAACGGGCGTATCATCGATGCCGTGCGCCAGCTTCCCTATTGTATTTGCGGTGCACGGCGCTATTAAAAGAAGAGATGCTCTGCCGCCAATACCGCAGAATTCCACATGCTCCACATCGCCCGTTATCCCGGTAATCACATCGTTCCCGGTCGCATAGCGCATCGCCTCGGGGTGAATTATTTTTTGCGCCTCTCCTGTCATTACGGCAAAAACGTCGGCGCCGTGCCTCCTAAGTTCCCGCGCAAGCTCCACGCACCTTACTGCTGCGATACTGCCTGTGATTCCAAGAACAACTGTTTTTCCATCAAGCGATGAGGATAAACCTGCGATTTGATTGTGCATCACTTTCTTTTATAATGTTTGAATCCTTAAAGATTGCTTTTGCCCGCAAATGGCTGCATTTAGTTCACAGGTGCGAATTCAAACCCTTTTTCTTTTGTGAGAGTTTTTCTGATGCCAGATAAATCAAATAAAATGCTATTGAAAAAAGTATAGTAAATGCAACAATATCCGCTATTATATTAAAAAATTCCAGCGTCACAACACGCGCGAAATAGCCCATAACTTCTATTATCATCGAAATACTGAAAGATGCGCTCAGGATGGGCATTCCCGTAAGATTTTTCACTACCCTTCTCAGGTATAGAAAAATAACCCCTAATATTATCAATATCCCGATTACCAGCGCACTCATCACGATAAGGTATCCTGCGAAACTTCCAAATTGTTTTTCAAAATTATAAGGATTTGTCGTAGTTATTTTTATTAGAAATAATATAATACCAATTATTATATTTACTAAATTAATTAAGAAATTGCCAATTCCGTTTGTTATGGTGGTGAGCATAATAACTATAATATCTTGTATTATTCTCCATATATATAAGATTACCCGGCAAGCTTTTTTGAAAGATTCTTATGGTATATATACTTTAAATGGGCAAGACCAAAATACTAAGAAGACAGTTCTAAATCAATGATATCTATCGGGGTAATCATCAGAGGGAAATACGGAAGGAGGCTGATTGAGAATATCAAAAAGAATTCGGATTTCAGGATATCCTCAATAGAGCTTCCCGACTCGCTTCCTGAATTTATTGATGATCCCAGAGAATTTCTGGGAAATTTAAACATCGATAAGAGCATATTCTCAAATGATCTGATAATAGCATATACCCTCCACCCCGACCTTACACCTGAGATCGTCAGGCTTGCTGGTGAAAACGGAGCGAGTGCCGTGATCATCGCCGGAGGCGCGGCAAGAGCGGGTGGACATTCCGAAATAATTAATTTATCGAAGAAATACAATATTTATATAAGTGTGCATGAAATTTGCTGCGATATAGAAAAATGCGGCAATGACATAGTCGATGAATTCGCTTCCTGCTTCGGGAAACCCGAAGTCAAGATTACCACAAAAAATGGCCTGATATCAAATGTTGAAGTGGTGCGTGGGGCGCCATGCGGAAGCACATGGCACATGGCAAAATCCCTTGCCGGGACAGGTGTGAAGGATGCGCCTTCAAAGGCAGGCCTTATAGTGCAGCAGTATCCGTGCAGGGCCGTGCGCGGCATCAGGGGCGGAATACATAAGGCAGCAGAGTTACATAAAAAAGCATTAGAGATTGCTTTAGAAGAGGAGCGTGGTCAAATGAAAGAGACAGTATATGAAAGGGCATTGAAGTTCCATGAATCCCACCTTGGGAAAATTGAACTGAGAAGCAAAGTCCGGATAAAGACAAAGGAAGACCTGAGCCTTGCCTATACTCCGGGTGTCGCCGAACCATGCCTCAGGATTCATTCAAACAGCGAGGATATCTACAGGTACACATCCAAAGGCAACTTCGTTGCCGTGGTTAGCGACGGCACATCAGTGCTCGGACTTGGCGATATCGGCCCTCTTGCCGCCATGCCCGTAATGGAAGGAAAAGCCATGCTTTTTAAGGTTTTCGCAGGCGTTGACGCTTTCCCCATCTGCCTTGATACAAAGGACATAGATGAAATAATTAATACTGTAAAGAACATAGCCCCGGTCTTCGGCGGCATCAATCTTGAGGACATAGGCGCCCCGCGGTGCTTTGAGATTGAATCCAGGTTGAAAAAGCTCCTTGACATCCCGGTATTCCACGATGACCAGCATGGTGCAGCGCTTGTAATGCTCGCCGGGCTGATAAACGCCTTAAAGATAGTCGGGAAAAAATTCAGCGGGATAAAAGTAGTGATCAGCGGGGCCGGCGCCGCGGGCACTGCGGGTGCGAAACTTCTCCTTGATGAAGGAGTACGGGATATTATCGTATGCGATTCTACAGGCATAATTCATAAAGGCAGGAGCGGGCTTAACCCTTATAAAAAAGAACTTGCTGAAATTACGAACAAGAATCAAGAGAAAGGGACGCTGGCCGACGCCATGAAAGGAGCCGATGTTTTTATAGGACTTTCCGTGGGTGGGATAGTCACAGAAGAAATGGTGCGTTCCATGGCGGGTGATGCGATAGTTTTCCCTCTTGCCAATCCTACGCCTGAGATCATGCCCGATAAGGCAAAGCGGGCCGGCGCACGCATCGTGGGGACCGGGCGCTCGGATTGTTCAAACCAGATAAACAATGCCCTTGGTTTTCCGGGCATCTTCAGGGGCGCTCTGGATGTCAGGGCAAGGGATATCAACGAGGAAATGAAACTGGCCGCTGCTAATGCGCTTGCTTCGCTTGTAGCCGAACCGGAAGAAGAAATGGTACTGCCTGGCATTTTTGACCCCAGGGTCGCCCCTTCGGTTGCATCCGCAGTGGCAAAAGCTGCCCTGGACAGCAAAGTGGCAAGGCTTCACACTGATCCCGAAAAAGTTGCAGAACATACCAGGGAGCTTGTAAGAAAGCAATGAAGCTGACCGACTTTCTGATATTGCTGTGCATTGGTTTCAGCCTTTATGCATGGGCCACCCCGATTGATCTTGCCTTCAGCGGTTATGCGCTTTTCAATGGCGGATATTATACATTAGTAACAGGGCTTTTCGTTCATGGGAACCTTGTCCATCTTATCGGCAACCTGCCTTTCCTGTACGTTTTCGGCCACCTGCTTGAGAAGGAAAAAGGGGCGTTGCATACAGGAGTTGTATTCTTTACAGGTGGCATTCTTTCTTTTGTGCTGAGCATCCCGTTTTACCCCGGGGCAAAAATGGTTGGCGCATCAGCCGCTATATTTGCCATCATGGCCGCTGTGCTCCTCATACGTCGCCCTGATTATTCGATCCAGTTCCTGTCTCCCATAGGACCGCTTGTAATCCTGTTCTTCATTTTAAACGTGCTGGCGATCCAGAGCGGCTCGATAGGGAATATAGCTTATGTATCGCATGTAATAGGGTTCATCATAGGGCTTTTTTTCGGTGCATCATGGAACAGGGAATGGAAGAAAAGCCTGGTTTATACCCTCGTGCTGCTTATAGTGTATATCGTGCTTTATAACTATTTCAGGGTGCAGTTCGGCTGATCTTTGCAAAACCCTTTTGTTTAGTTGGCCACAATCTAATTCTGATGAGAAATGCCGAGACAGCCCGGCTCTTATACAATGTAAGTGAGCTTCTTGAGATAAAGGGGGAGAATGCGTTCAAGATAAGGGCATATGCAAAAGCAGCGCGAGCTATCGAAGGCACGCCAGAGGATATCGAAAAAATGGCCTCTGATAAAAAACTTACAGAGATCCCGGGTGTGGGCAAATCCATTGCTGAAAAAATAGAGGAATACCTGGCAACAGGTAAACTTGATTTTTATGAACAACTAAAAAAACAGGTTCCCGGGGAACTACATGAACTGCTGAAAATTCCTGGCATGGGGCCCAAGACCACGCAGTTCCTCTATTCAAAGCTTGGAATAAAAAGCATGGAGCAACTGGAAAGGGCGGCAAGGGAGCACAGGTTAAGGAGACTTGCGCACTTTGGGGCAACAAAGGAAGACAATATAATAAAGGCTATCGAAAGGTACAGGCAGCGAAGCACCCGAATTCCTCTTGGTACCGCGCTGCCGATCGCCAGGGAAATAGTAGATTTGATGGAAAAGTCCGGATTAATAGATAAAATCGAACCTGCCGGCAGCCTGCGCAGGAGGAAAGAGACCGTGGGGGATATAGATATCCAGGCAACTTCAAAGGATGCTCGTGCTGCGATAGAGGCATTCGTACATTTACCCATTGTCAAAGAGGTGCTTGGAAAGGGCTCGACAAAGGCCACAATCGTTACAAAGGAGACTGTACAGGTGGACCTTCGTATCGTAGAGGACAGGTCTTTTGGCACATCATTGCAGTACTTCACGGGTTCAAAAGAGCACAACATAAAGCTTCGGGATATTGCAAGGCAAAATGGATTAAAGCTCTCGGAGTACGACCTTGAAGAGATTTCCACGGGCAGGAAAATATACTGCAAAAGCGATGATGAAGTATATGTCAAGCTCGGGCTTATACCTGTGCCCCCGGAAATAAGGGAGGATACGGGCGAGATAGAAGCGGCCCTTGAAAGAAAACTGCCGAAGCTTTTCGACCTCGGGGATATAAAAGGAGATTTCCATGTGCACACGGACTGGAGCGAGGGCACGAGCACACTTTTTGAGATGGTTGAAGCCGCGCGGAAACTCGGATACGAGTATATTGCCGTGACAGACCATTCAAAAGCTCTGGGAGTAGCCCGTGGCCTGAGCGAGGAAAGATTGCTGGCCCAGATAAAGGAAATACATAAACTGAACGACAATCTTTTGGGTTTTCATATATTTACAGGTATTGAAGTTGATATAAAAGCCGATGCAAGTCTTGATCTGCCTGATGGCATCCTGAAGCAATGCGATGTCGTGGTGGCCGCGCTGCATACGGGGCAAAAAGAAACACGAAGGGAAATCACTGGAAGGCTTATCTCGGCTATGGAGAATGAGAATGTAGACGTAATAGCGCATCCCACAGGCAGGATAATCGGGGAAAGGGAAGCGTACGAAGTGGACATTGATGCGCTTCTTTATGCGTCTGCAAGCACTGGCACGGCACTTGAGATAAATGCTTATCCTGGAAGGCTTGACCTGAGCGACATTAATGCCAGGAAGGCAAAGAGAAAAGGGATAATGATGTCTATCGGCACAGATGCCCATAACATGGGGCATCTTGGTTTTATGGAGTTCGGGGTAAATGTGGCAAGACGCGGATGGCTTGAAAAAGAGGATGTGATGAATACAAGGAAGGCAAAAGAAGTGAGATTTAAGGATTAGTTCTTGTGTATTTAGATAATAATAAATATTTAAAAAATTATTAACATTATAATCAATGCTCGATCTTGTACCCCAATTTTCCAGCAACATGGAAGTAAATATCCAGTTTTTCCAGAAACTGGCCCTCGCTACATTCATAGGAATTCTTATCGGCATTGAAAGGGAACACAGGCGCTCTGAAGGAACGGAGTTGATCGCGGGAGTTCGTTCATTCACCATATCCTGCATCGCGGGGATGATATCTTCTTATCTTGCCATAATTATCAATCCCGGTGTATTACTGATATCCCTTGCATTTTTTGCATTAGTATCCGCAATATTCCTTTATGTAAAAAACGTGACACTAAAACAGGTCGGCATAACAGGCCCGATCGCGCTTTTCTGTACTTTCCTGCTGGGTGTTTTCATAACCTATGACCAGTATTTGATCGCCATAGTTGGGGCTGTCGTCATGACGCTTTTGCTTGCGGAAAAACGCCCCCTGCATTCTTTTGCCACGAACCTTACCGACGATGAGATCTTAAGCGCCGTTCGTTTCCTTGCTGTAGTTTTCATACTCTTTCCCATAACCCCGGATGAAATGTTCATGGGTATCATCAATCCGAGATGGATCCTCCTGATAGTGATAACCGTCGCTTCTATCAGTTTTGTGGGTTTTGTCGTACTGAGAAAAATGGGAACAAGATACGGTATCCCCATTTCCGGGTTGCTGGGGGGCCTTGTCAACAGCGAAGCCACAACGGGCGCACTTGCGGTGATGGCCAAGAAAAAGAACGAACTTGTAGAATCGAGTTATCTTGGCATAATCATGTCCAACTCCACCATGCTGATACGTAATCTCGTGATAGCGGTCATTGTGGATCCGAGCGGCAGGGTGCTTCTATTTATGGCCGCGCCGCAGCTTATCATTACCTCTTTTGCCATAGCCGTCCTGATAAAAGCAAGGAAGCAGATACCATTCAGCGAAACCATAAAATTGCAGTCGCCTTTTGCGCTTTCCCCTGCGATAAAATTCGCTTTCGGTTTTGGGGCATTGTCCATTGTTTCGAGGTTCGCCAACATGTGGGCAGGCACTGCAGGCGTATATGCCACAGCACTTGGTGGATTCATAAGCAGTGCTGTTGTAACGGCATCCGCTGCAGCCCTTGCTGCAAGCGGACAGGTGCCGTATACTACAGCCGCACTTACAGCAGTGCTGGCAAGTATAATAAGTACGGGTAATAAGATAATACTCGTAAAGTGGGCAGGCCCTCCCGAACTTTCGGTATTGATAAGGAAAACCTTCACAACATTCATAATACTCGGTACTATCGTTCTCATTATATGGGGGATTATAATAACCCAGACTTATTACTGAAGAAAACCATGTTTAATATATGTTCGACCAGATGAGCACCACGGATTTTTTGATCATCATTGGAACGGTGATTTTCCTCTTCCTGCTGATGTATCCGCAATTCCAGATGCGGTCAGCCCGAAGGAGAAGGCTGGGCAGTATAAAGAAGATGGAAGAAAAATGGGGTACAAGGATTCTTACAATGATCCACAGAAAGGAAGCTATTTCCATGTTCGGCCTGCCTGTCTATCAATATATAGATGTGGAAGATGCCGAAGAAATCCTGAGAGGGATCCGAGAGGCAAAGGATAAGCCTGTAGACCTGATACTTCACACCCCGGGCGGCCAGCTCCATGCTTCCATACAGATAGCGAAAGCATTGAAAAATCATACGGCTAAGACGCGTGTGTTCGTTCCGCATTATTCCATGTCGGGCGGGACTATCATAGCGATTGCAGCGAATGAAATTGTAATGGATAAGGATGCGTCCCTGGGTCCAATAGATCCGCAGGTGGGGGATTTCCTGCGCGGTGTGTTCCCTGCACCCTCCTGGCTGCATGTGGCGGCAAAAAAAGGGCTTGAGGCTGATGACGTTACCCTTATGATGGGTGACATTTCGGAAAAGGTATTGAATTTCATGAGAAAAGAAGTGGATGGACTTCTTGAAGGTAAATTCAAGGACAGGGATAAGCAAAAGGAGGTCGTGGAAAAACTGATAGGCGGGGAGATGGTTCACAGCCAGTTCATATCAGCACAGGACGCAAAGGAGCTCGGGCTTGCAGTATCAACTGAGCTTCCCGCCGAAATCCATGAATTCATGAAGTGCTACCGTACTGTAAGACCGAATGTTGAATACCTGACACAGGAATGAGAATAGACTCTGCTGTCTTATATCTTTCAGGCTTTTTGCGCCCCAGGATGTCCAGAGCGATATCATAGTTGCTTTGCATTATCCTGTTCTTCTGCGTGAAGGGCTTCATTTTATCAAGCAATCTTTCAATAATGATATCTCCCATGGTAATCCCAAGTTCGCGCAATCTTTTTTCCTTTTTCATAGCATCCAGAAAATAAGAATAATGTATGGGTGAACAGAAAATCACCACCGCAGGATAATCGGACTGGGCAGTAAGGACACTTAAGCCCTTAAGGATGTTTGAGAATTTCATCTCATCCTCCCTCATCTTATAATCCAGGAATTTCTCGTATGCAGATACAAATTCCAGTGCCGCACATTTAAGGCTTTTGACCATATAATCCCTGAGCCTGAATTTGAACAGACCTTTTAATCGGATCAAAAGTTCATTGTAGAATTTCTCGGCTTCTTCATAAGAAACGGCCATCTGTCTTGCCTGCATCGGGGTGTACCAGAGATGCTTTGGCAATTCACGGAATTGCGTTATTTCATTTATCACCCTTGCGCTGTGCAATACAAATTCGCCATCCTTATCAAGGATATTTTCATAGACCGGGATCAGGTCTTCCCTCGCCTTTATATTGATACCGTAAAAAACAACGCTTAATGGCAGGTGCTCCCTGGTTTCTATAAGCCTTATCTCTTTATCGATAATTCCCTTTATATAAATACAATAAATCGCCTCTTGTCCCCCGGCGCCTGCTGATATCTGGTAATACTCCGACCAGAACTCAAGAGGAGATACCAGCCTTTTATTGTATTTATTCTCAAGTTCGATAAAATCAACCGGAATATCAAGAAAAACCGCACTCGGGTCGATGATATCAAGCAGGTGTATGATCTCATCATGAACTTCGTCCACGCCCATAAGGGCGCAGCGCGCTCCTTCCGGGAAGAAACGCTCGAGCCTGAAAGGGTACGCGAGATGGGCGTTCAGGGCAGATTCATCAAGTCTGCTGAGCCAGTCCCTGACCGCAACATCGTGAACATCGAACAGATTTATTATTGGCAGAAGGAATAACTCAGGCATTAATATGACATTGTTTTGCTGTTATAAGTCGGTGATGGTCATGCCTTTGTTATCATAAGCCTTTTGCAAGGTGGTTTTCAGCTCTTTCCTGATATCGACCTGCGCTGACTCATCAAGATAAAGAAGCCCTTCTTTTATTTTTGTTTTATCGGGAGAGGATTTCTGGAGTTCGGATATGGCATTGATCAAAGCGCTGATGTCCAGTTTCTGTGCTGCGCCAGTGATCATTACGAAAGAATCGCCCTGTTTTTCCATTCTGACCATATTTTCACCTTTACGGCTACTATGAGTCAATGCTACCGCATGGTTTATGAAAGTTTGGTTGGTAAAAAGGAATTCGGAGAGGGACGATCCCTCGCCGAAATTAAGCCATGTTTTGCTAGCCTGTAGTTACGCCATTTGATATACCAGAGGGTGCCGAGTTAGCGGCCATATTAGGATAGCCGACTGCTGGAGCCGGGTATACTGTAATGTCGCCGACAATGTTGGTGGCAATCACCTGGTAGTAGTATGTTGTCTTCCTTGCGATCGTTGTGTCGGTGTATGTAACTGTGTTACCTTTTGTTGGCCCGGTTGTGGATTTCACCATTGTTACAGTTGTCCACGGGCCGGTAGCTGAGGTGGATCTCTGGACAGTGAAGCCAACCTCGTTCGTAGAGTTATCAACCCATGTCAGTGTAGCGCTCGGTTTTTTCGTAGTGCCGCTTAAAGTTGCTGCCAAATTGTAAGGAGCATTTGGTGTGACCGAAATTATTATTGGGCGCATCATAATGTTCTCCTCATGACCCAGCAGGTGGCAGTGCCAGACATATTCCCAGCCATAGTTGATCAGGTGGTTGGTTACAGTTACCGGGTTATTACTTGGATCGACGGCAGCGTAAAGGGTGCTTGCCCCGAACTGTGTTGTCGTGCCCAGTGGCGCTGTGACATCCATGGGACGAATGCTATTGGGAAGATCGAAGGGGACATTAGGCGTTATCGGCCGCATCGCCACGATGATATCTTCCAGCGGGTTCATAATGACGGTTTCCTTCCAGCCCAGCTCGTTATCATTTGGCGGTTTAACAGCCCCATCCCAGCCAACCCGGTTGATCAGCTGCACGTTGAACATGTGCCAGTGTATGGCATGGGTATCAACGCCGTTGTGCGTGATCTTCCAGATCTGTGTCCCATCCGCTAGCGTTCCCAGCGGAGCCATAGCATCCGAGTTCTTGAATATCTCGGTGGGCGAATCGATGTCAGTGTAGGGAATCGTCGTCTGGATACCAGCGTTGGTAAAGGGCATTTCAACTCCCAGCAGGGCATTCATGCGTCCATAGTCAGGGTCAAACAGCTCCTGAATTGCTTTTGACTGCATCGCCATCGTTAACACGATGCTGGCGGTGGCTGTGGCAGTTGTGCCGCTAGTCGGGGGTGCAATGGTTACAGCAGGATCAGAGGTATAACCAGAGCCTCCGCTCGTTAGCGTGATTGTCTTAACTGCACCCGCTGTTGCTAATGCCGCAGTAGCAGTGGCGCCTGTGCCGCCGCCACCCGTGATGGTGACAGTCGGAGCAGAGGTATAACCAGAACCTGCGTTCGTAACCGTGATGCCAGTCACACGTCCACTTGCTACCGTTGCTGTAGCAGTAGCGCCTGTCCCGCCACCACCCGTGATGGTAACGGTTGGAGCAGAGGTATAACGAGAGCCTCTGTTCGTAACCGTTATGCTAGCAACTCCAAAACCTAATGTTGCGGTTGCTGTTGCAGTAGTTCCAATCGTTGGTGCCGAGATGGTAACAGCTGGTACGGTCGTATAACCCGAGCCTCCATTGGTTAAGGTGATACTCCTGACAGGCTGAGTAGAAGCAGCTGGCAAGAAGGTCATGGAAGTATACTGGATTCTCGCCCACCCATCAACTGGATAAGTCGCACCGAAAGCAGCATTATAAGAGGCTTGCGGCACGAGGGGCTTATCCTGGGACTGACCGTAGGCTACTGGCAACGCTGCCTGCAACCCGGCCAGATTGTATGGCGCCGCAGGAGTTCCCGCTACACGGATTTGCATGATGGTACGTGTGTTTGGACCATAGCCCGGCAGGGTCGAAGGTGCGCCTCCCGTTTGGGTATTGTCCGGGTTCGCCGTGTAGTAGTCATTGCGCGGGTCAAACGCCGGGACAGGCGCAGGTGCGTCATTATAGAGAATCAGAGTCTTGCCGGCATATGCGGAGAAGTCAACGATGACATCCGCCCGCTCAGCCGGGCCAAGGAAAAGTGCCTTTTCCAGGACATTCAAGACCGTTATGCTTCTGCGGTTGTAGTCATATCCGATTGGCCTGTTGGGGATCACCACAGGCGCAGGAAGGAAGCCGCCTTCAGTGCCGATCTGGATCATTGATGGGCCCATCATGGCAGGATCCGGCCAACCCCCATCTCTTCCATCTGGCGTCGGCCAGCCCGCCGGCCAGTTCCCCGGTACTGTTGGAATCATCCCAACTTCTGTCGGGGTGCTATATACTGTTGCTACGGCAGTAGCAGTTACACCGCCAACCGATGTGGGTGGGGCTATAGTGACAGTTGGAGTAGCTGTGTAGCCGCTGCCTACTGTCAAAATAGTGATGCCGGTAACTTGACCAAACGTGGGGCTGCCGACCGTTGTATCTATCGTTGCAGCAGCAGTAGCGCCCTTGCCAGTAATATCACCCGTGGCGGGCGTGATGGTGACAACAGGAACAGAGGTATAGCCGCTACCTCCCCCGGTTACTGCGATGCTACCAACGATATTGCTTGCTTGATACAACTGCAGGTTGAGCATCCGATCATTAGCAGCATTCAGGATGCGGAACCGATACGCCTTCGGCTGCACAGTTAGGAAGGGGTAAACTGCACCATTGACCACAGAGGTGTCCACGAAGGCTTCGGGCACAATGGATGGATTAGGTGTAGCTGGGTTTTGTGGGTTTTCACCTGGAGGACAGGTGGGGTTGCACAAGGGGTTCGGGACCAACGGTTGGGTTGTGGGGAACACAGGCCAGAACCAGGGGCCATAGTCCCACCGTCCCATGGCGTTTGCCCCTCCAAGGTCAGATGGGTTCTGGTTCGGCATGTAGACATGGGGGAACCATAGGTCGCCAGTTTTGGGTGCCCGTATCCCGGTAATCGGATCTTTTGTTCCTGTTCCCCAGTTCCAGGTAGGATCCTGGGAGGCTATTGTTGTGGCATCCACGAAGGTCTTGTCCTGGATGACCAGAGGAATCTGGTCGGCAGGGATGGTTCCGGCAGCTACTGATGTAGTAGTTCCCGGGATTATCCCGCCATTGATCAGCGCCTGTTCTACGGGGTCGGTCTCAAGGTAAGCCGCGGCCTCTCCGGCATAGACATTGAGGCGGGTAATTCCATAGGCATGATCGTGGTAGAACATGAGCCTGGCGCTTTGCTGGTTAGTGTAGTAAAACGTCAGCGATCCATCACCTGGATTGTTCGTCGCTCCCGCTGTTCCCTGGGGCACTGTCAGATGGGTCACAGGATCAAACCACATGTCAGGGACGTACCCCACACTGACGCCCTTGGGATAGGAAGTCGTTTCTCCCGCGGGTGTAATCCATTGGTGCTGCGTCCCGTCGCTGATCCATGGTGTGTTGCCGCCGTGTAGATGGAGGGTGGCGCGGTTCTGTGCGAAATTGCCGCTGATCAAGGAACTGGGTGTCGCAATATCGCCAATGGTGAACATTCCAGCCCCCATAACTGTGGTGTCCACAGGCAGGAAGAGGTCGCCACCGGCATTAGCCGGGAGATAGTTGATGAACTTGACACGCACCGGTCTGTCCTTATTGGCAATGATAAGAGGTCCCAGATAGTGAGGGTTATCCACCGCGCGGACTACCACCCCGTTACTCACAATAGCAGTGCCATCCGGGTATAACAGCGGGACACCTTTGCTGGATCCCAGATTGACCGGTGTTTCCAGCTGCACATAGCCCCTGAGTGTGGTGGGGGGAAGGTCCGAATGCATCTTCTCTGTATACTGGACTAGCGCGATTTCGTAGTAATCCGATCCCGGATATGTCGTGGTATCTGCCACGGCAATGGGTATATACTGTCCGAGGTTATTTGCGCCAGCTTGTGTCAGACCAGGAAGTGAGTCCACGAATTTGTGGATGCCGCCGCTTACGTAGCCAGAACCTCCGCTTACAAGTGTAAGGGCACTTACAACATCAGTTGTGATAGTTGCTGTAGCAGCAGCCCCGGTGCCAACACCCGTGAAGCTGACAACAGGCGCAGAGGTATAACCTGAGCCTCCACTGGTAATCGTGATAGAATTAACAGTATCCATGGTCACAGTCGCTGTACCTGTAGCGCCTGTACCTGTGCCTGCACTATCAGTAATGGTGACGCTAGGCGCAGAAGTGTAACCTGCACCTCCGCCCGTTAGCGTGATGCCGGTAACTGATATTGTTGCTGATGCTGCAGCGTTTGTGCCTGTGCCTGCACTATCAGTAATGGTGACGCTAGGCACAGAAGTGTAACCTGCACCAGGGGTGATAATCGTTATGGCGGTAATGGCGCCAGTTATATCTGTTGATGCTGTGGCAGTAGCGTCTGTCGTGGCGCCACCACCGGTAATGGTGACAACAGGGGTGGTGTAACCTGAGCCTGCAGTTGTGACAGCAATGGTGTCAACGGAGCCTGTTGTCGTAGCACTAGCTCCACCAGCACCTGAGAAAGTGACAGTAGGAGCTGTATAACCTGCGCCTGGAGTACCAAGCGTAAGGGAAGTGACAGGCCCTGTTACGATCGCATCCGCAGCAGCACCTGTGCCACCCCCACCTGTGAAGACAACAGTGGGAGCTGAGGTATAACCATTACCTCCATTGGTAACCGTGATGCCGGTGACGGCACCCGCTACGGTCGCTGTGGCAATAGCACCTGTGCCAGCACCACCCGTAATACTGACTGTGGGAACAGAGGTAAAACCAGAGCCCCCGTTTATAAGTGTGAGACCGGTAACGACACCATTCACCACGGTCGCCGTTGCAGTAGCACCTGTGCCGCCGCCACCCGTAATGGCGACAGTGGCGCCACTCATCGGCGATGGGCTATTGGCATAATTAGGGATAATGCCAAAATAGTCGGGCGTCCCGCCTGGATTCATCGTTGTTATTGCCGGCGCGGTAATCCCTGCAGCCTTCCGAGCTGCTGCAGCGCGATCTGCTGCGGCCTTCCTCTCAGCGGCAGTCATTTTGGGTTTAGTACGAATATTGGATTTAGTCTTATCCTTAGCATTGGGATTGCTCTGCGTGTCGGATGCAACGTTTGCACCCTGGGACTGGCTATCCGGTGTGGTTACCGCATTGCCGGATGGTGTGGAGCCATCGCCTGTACTGGCAACACTGCTGTTCATAAGCAATATTGTAAAAAGTATTCCGGCAATAAGCAATATTCCGATTAATCCAATGGCGGTATTGAGCGTTCTCTTTTCATTACGTTTTTTATTGGTGGATATATTCCTTAATCTCATATTCTACTCCCTTCTTATTTTTTAATTACATCATGACAATTATATCGAAATGGGAACCTGATCCTATCTCACACAATCGTCCTGCCCCTATCGATCCATTATTATGAGGAAAGCATAATAGTGGATTGAATATTTTACATCTCATTTTTCGCAAATTCAATGTTTTCACAATACTCTATTTACAAAGACACTAACTCCAACACTAACTCCACGTCAAATGAGCAAAGTTACTATTTCTCTTTTTCCTATAAATAGATAACTGTTTAATAATGATATTACAAATGTCTGAAGATTATTATAGAGTAGTAGAGTACTGTAATATTTGAACTTATGAAAAAAATAGAATCACAATCCAAACTCCTCCAGCCTCTCCTCCGCCATTTCCCTTTTCTCCTGATGCTCCTTCAGGAACTCGCGCATCAGCTCCGCAGTATACTTCTTGCAATTGCCGCACACCCGCGTTCCCCCCACGCAGTCCTTATAGACCTCCATGAGATCATTATCGTCCTCGACAAGGTGGAACAACAATAACTCGTACACCGAGCATTTATCAGGCTCGCCGCCGAGTTTGCTCTGCTCCTCAAGCGTCACCCTCCCGCCCGTCTTGGCGCGCATAACTTTTTTCGCTCCCTCTTCGGGTTTGTCCGTGAGCGCGATGTAGCTTTCAGGGATGCTGCTTGACATCTTTCCGCCCTGAAGGCCTGTCATGAATTTGTGGTACGTTGAGGCAGGAGGCATGAAGGCGTAGCCGCCATATTTTAGTTCTACTTCCCTTACGATAGATTCTGTTTCATCGAAACTGCGCTTGAAAACATCCACATGCTCTTCATAAAGTTTGCCACCTGTTCGCTTTGCTATTTCAGAAAGCGCTTCCTTCGGGGCTGCTTTTCCGCGCACGCTTATGAACGACTTCTCCGCGTTTGCTCGCTCCTCCACAATGAACATATTCACTTTGTAAGCAAGCCCCCTCGTAAGCCTTATATGCGGATCCTGGTCCGCACCCACGGGTATCACAACCGGCCTCGGTCCCCCGAACTCTTCCAGCTGCGGCTGCAATATGTCCGCGCTCTGCGTCAGTGCGCTCACCATATGTGCGATGTTTGTTTCGCCATTGAAACCGTATATGGCGGAAAGCTCGGAAAAATTGGCCTTGATGCCAAGCTCAAAAGCCAGGTCTTTTACATTCTCCGACTTTGATTGGAAATAAATATGCGCTCCGGGCTGGAGGCCGAGGGCGATGGCGCTCAGTATATATTCGTTTATCCCGAATTCCCTGCATTCCTTCCAGCTTTTGCCCCTTACCGCATGCGCCTCCATGTCGGCGATCGCAAGGAACGCATCCCCGCCCTGCTGCTGGTGCCAGATTATCTCTTCCATTACCATCTTGTGCCCGAGATGGGCTCTTCCTGAAGGCATGAAGCCGCTCATGGCCGCGAAGGGTTTGCCCGACAGCATGGCGTTAAGTACCGAATCATAGCTCCTGTGCCCGAAAATGACATGCCTTCGCATGTACCTGTGCGGATTTTTTATTTTCCCGAGAAGCTCATCGAACTTTGATATCCCGAACTCATCGAACAGTTTTGAGTAGTTGTCGATTTTGACTGCGCCCCATGGGTCAAGTGTGGTCATCTGGTACTAAGAAATCTTGAAGATATGTAAAGATTATCATCAAACATCAAACGACAAACTATACTACAAGTATCGCAAATGTAGTCAGGGCGCCGATGCCTGCGACAAGCGTACCCTTTGCGCCCAGTTCTTTCAGGTGAGGTATTTTAAACCTGTAGGATATGTTTTGCATCACCCTTGAAGTCCCCGCCATATAAGCATTCAGTGCCGAGAGTATTGCAATGATCCCGATTACAGCGACAAGTTTTTCCGCATCCAATGGTTCCGCCCACCCCCCAGGCTTACAAGTTCGAAAATCCCCAGGGATTTTTTATAGCTCTTGCCCTCCATTGTCTCCAAAATCCATAGCTCCTGCCGACATATTGATGGCTATCTCGGCCAGGTCCGCGCTGTAACCTGCGATTCTCCCCAGGCTGTCAAGCATGGTTTTCTGGAGTATTGCAGACTGGATGTTCTTCGGCTGGAGCAATTCGTTCGAAATCTCCGCATGGGATTTTTTGATATCCTTCAGTTCCTGGAAAATATTCTCGGCCAGTACCTGATTTCTTTTAAACAAAGAATCAACCGCTTTCTCGAAGATCTCAACTATGCTGTTATTAAGTTTCATGAAATCACCCAGCGGTGCATCTTTCTGTATCTCAACTAACTGAATGTAACTTTTAGCTATGTTCTCGATATGGTCCGCTATCCTCTCAAGCACCTTGACAGCTATCCTGTAACCCAGGCAGTCCCTCTGGTTCTTTATCCCCAGTTTTTCAGCCACCTGCTGGTATTCAACTGCGCTTTTTAGCTGCCTGACCACCAGGAAGTAAAGCCTGTCGATCTCCCGCTCCCTTACCATGACGTCTTTTGCAAGTCCGATATCCATGTTTTTCAAGGCCTTGCCCAGGTCAAGAAGCATTGACCTGTTTATGGAATACATCCTCTGGAGTATTTGCATTGTGTTCATGCGTTTGTAGTCCACCATTATCTCAAGTGTCATTGCATCGTTGGTATCCTCCACTATTTCAACTCCTATCAAATAATCCAGGACTTTGCGAATGCTTTTCCTGTAGGGGATGTGGTCTTTCCTGTCAAGTTTGATCCTGATAGTATCGTATCCCACAAGATAGAATGCAATGACCAGGCGTTCAAGGGCTTCGCTCGAAGTTAGTTGTGATATCTTTATCTCCTTCAGTTTCGATTCTTTTTCGGCAATGCTGGTTTCGATGAGCAGTGAACCACCCTGCTCTGTGACTACAAGAGAATCGCCGGCTTTCAGTTTGGACTTCGTAACCCATTTTTTCGGAAGTGAAATGACATAGGTCGAACCGCCGCTTACATAGACTTTCCGGGTTTCCATAGTACCTCATTAATCTACTGATATTTTATAGTATATATAGATTATTGGGACAAAATATATATTTTCATGACCGGAATTACTGGCGAGGTGAAAGAATGAAAGAAAAGGAGATTTTGAGAAATATGCTTAACCCGTTAAGTGGGAAATCTAAGGAACTGGAAAGAGAAGAAGACCGCGAGTTATACCTGTTCCTGCGCGGTGGATTCGCCGCAAAATAAGAAATGAAAAAAGAAAACCGGGCTCAAATCAATGAGCCCATATCGACGTTTTCATCCTGGCTTGTCTGCGCATCCTCTATCAAAAAGTCTTGCTCTCCCGGGACAGTTATATTGCCTTCAAGAGACGAACCCGATGGTGCCTTCTGTTGGGGTTGCTCTGACGTCTGCTTGTTCACGCAACCCGCCGTCAAGACTAAAAGTACCAGAAGACCGACCATTATCAGATATAGCCTTCTCATTTCGCATTCCTCCTTGAGATCGCATCATTTTTCAACGACCTGTATTTCTCCTGGGCCTGTTTGAGGTCCTTTGCCGCACCTGTGAAGTCCCCGGCCTTGTATTTGGACTCAGCTGAATCCACAAGGCCCTTTATCTCGGAAAGACCTGCCTTTTCCTTGGATACATCGATACCGCGCTTTTCTGCGGTGTCAAGGAGCGTCTCGCCTTTTGCGATAAGATCCCTTGCCTTTGTTATTGCCAGGGAGAACCTCTGTGTCTGCCCGGCGGTCTTTGCAAGTTCCACAAGCTCCTTATACTTGTTCTTTATCTCGTCCCTGAGAGCGGTGTAGGCCGCCGCCTCTGTTGTATTGCACTTCCCGATACCTTCCCCGTTGCAGGAAGCAATACCAGCGTTCATAGAATCCAGGAGTTCGCTCCTGAGTTCCTTTATCTCATCGAGTTTTGCCTGGAGTGCGCTCACATCGATTCCTTTTTCTTTTGCCTTTTCAAGCTTCCCCTGTGCCCGTGCAGCAGCAATGTCAAAGAACTCAAGGTTCCTATCCCGCCTTGCTTCCCTGGCTTCGGTCACGAGAGAGTCGAAATAGTCACTGTTCTGAAGAAGTGCTGCATTCAATGCATCTCTTGCTGCGGTCTCATTACCTGCCACGAGAGGCTTCAATTCGGACTTAAAGCTGGCAACCGTGTCTTTCATTTGAGTGACTACTCTCTTTCCGAGCTGGTAGTCATTATTTTCAGCGGCTGTCTTTAGCTGGTCTATCAGGGATACGAAATTATCTTTCAATGCTGCAAGTTTTGAAGTATCTTTTCCCAGTGTTTCAACATAGCCTATCAGCGCCTCCATGCCGACCCTGTGTTTCTCAGCAGGCAAGAGCGCATATTTGTAGAGCATCCATGCCTGTTTGGTTTTTATAACCGAATCAGCAGGAGCTGCTGGCTTATCTTCATTAAATGTTTTTGCTGTCGTAGCCGCGGCCGCAGAATCGGCATTAGGCTCAGTTATAGTTTCAACGCTTGGCACATCTGCGGGCTCAACCTCGGGCTGGACCCCTGTGACATCCTGTTCACTTATATCCGAGCTTGAAAGCTCTTTTGCCTTGTATGCCTCGTTCAGCACCCAGAGCACGTCGGCTTTTCGCAGTTCGCCGCGCTTGTAGGCTTCGGCCAGGATCCATTTCACATCGTCCTTTGTAAGCTCATTGTTCTTGTATGCCTGCATGAGCAGCCATTTCATGTCGGCCCTTGAAAGCTCGCCGTGGTTGTAGGCCGCAGTCAGAAGGATGCGGATATCCTCGCGTGTAAGTTCGTTATTTTTATACGCCTGCATGAGCAGCCATTTCACGTCGTCACGTTTGAGTTCCCCGTGATTGTAAGCCGCTATCACTATTTCGCGTATATCGTCACGTGTGAGCTCGCCGGCCTTATAAGCCTGCATGACAATCCATTTCAGATCCTCGCGGGAAAGCTGCCCATTCTTATATGCATGGTTCAAAATCCACGCCACGTCACCGCGCTTGAGTTCTCCTGCTTTATAAGCTTCAGTCACAAGGAACTTGACATCAGCCCTTGTAAGTTCAGCGTTCTTGTAAGCTTCGGCGATAACAAAACGGACATCGTCCCTTGTCAGCTCGCCTTTCTTATAAGCCTCAGTCAGAACCCACCGCAGGTCGCCCCGTGTGAGCTTGCCCTCTTTATACATCTCTCCAAGCAGCCACCTTAAGTCATCTCTTTTCAACTTGTTGTGGTTGTAGGCTGCTGTTACAGCATTTTTCAGGTCATCTCTTGTAAGCGTACCTGATGCATATTTTGTGCTCAGCTCGGTTTTGACAGCGTCACGGGTTATTGCATTCTTTGAATAGGAATTAATAACACTTGTTGCAGAACTAATCGTAGTTGCTGCTTTGTCTGCAGTGCCGGTCGCAGAAACGACCGACTGGTTTGTTTCTGCAAAAGCAACAGCCGTAGCTGCAATCAAAACCATTGCCAGCATAATAAAAGTCTTAACTCTGTTCATACTACTGGCCTCCTTGACCGGTAGTAATATTATAACTTCAAATATTTAAATATGATAGCTCAGTTTTTCCTGTGCTTCAATATATATTCCGCCAATCTTTTCTTTATCCGCATGTATTCCACATCTGACAGGCCGGAAGAATCAAGCGCGCCATCCCTGAGGAAGCAGGGCTTTGTTATCTTGCAGCACCAGGTCATGCTGCCAAAACATGTTCCTTCCCCGTATTCGATTGGCGTCCCCCTGGCGAACTGGATTTTTATCTTCATGAAGTCACTTGCGCTCAGGCCCGCCAAC
The DNA here is from genome assembly GCA_036567605.1 of Candidatus Methanoperedens sp. Taxonomy (GTDB): domain Archaea; phylum Halobacteriota; class Methanosarcinia; order Methanosarcinales; family Methanoperedenaceae; genus Methanoperedens. Next base: position 41,912 of record DATCUE010000103.1, read on the forward strand.
TTCAGCGCGCTGTGCAGGGCGCATTGTTTCACAGGAAGGCAGCAAAAAGCAAGCGCTCTCAAATCCCCGCCTGCGCATATATGTTTTGGAGCGTTATACCATCCGGTCATGGACTGGAAAGAAGAGACCTCATTTACAAGGTATTCGATTATGTCCGGATTTTTAAGGGCAGCACGCGCAACAGATACCATATCCGCACCGTGGGAGAACATTTCCTTTGCGCTCTCAAAATCCACGATCGAGTTGTTGCCGATGATGAACAGGCCTGTCGAGTTGCGAACGCGTTTTATAACGCCAACATCCACACCCTGCGGATGCATCGCATCGATATGAAGGATATCTGCACCTGCCTTCTCAACAGCCTTTGCAAACTCAACGTCATTTACGACATTCGCCCTTATCTTGACAGATAGCACAACGCCGGTTTTTTTTATTTCTTTTATGTAATCGCAAAGCTTTGGCAGGTCTTTCAGGAGCGCTTCACCCGCTCCGAGTTCCAGCATTTCAGGCTGCCTGCAGTGTGCATTTATTTCAAGTATGGCGCCGAAATTTTTAGCGATACTGGCAGCCTCAGCGAAAGGCTTTACCGATGCAGCGCGCACATTGACCGCAATAGTTGTACCCAATTTACTGGCGGCTTCAAGTTCTGTTTTCAGGAATCCCATCGGGTCATCGGATACAAATTCCTTCCTGCCCCTTCCAATCTCTTCTCGCGCTGCCTTATTTGTTTCGTCATCCAGGTTATACCCGCCCAAAATGATCAACCCGGCACTTTTGAATCCGGATGCGAATTTGCTATCAGTTATTCCTGCCATGGAGGCGAGTGCGATCGGGTTTTTGGGGGAAGCGTAACCGATTTTAATTTGAAATAACTCATTTATCAAGATATGTCCTCGTTCGTTGCTTTAACAGATTTTGCCTTCAGTTGTCGGAATTATTTAAGAATCTTACGCTAAAACAATTTCATAAGCTTTTTATATCAATAATCCTTTTTTAAGCTTTAGTATATAGTAAAGAAGTATAAAGGTGGTTCAATGGTATCAAATGAACTCTTAGATAATTACCTGCCAGTTGCGCTCCTAACAGTTATCGGCATCGCTTTTGTAGCAATCGCCCTGTTCATGTCGAGGATGATAAGACCCAGCAATAAAACAAAGGTAAAATTATCCACATACGAATGTGCAGAGATCCCGATAGGCGATGCAAGGATACATTTCAATATACAATATTATATGATCGTTATCGTTTTCCTTATTTTTGATGTAGAGGTTCTGTTCTTATATCCGTGGGCCGTACAATTTAAAAAACTCGGGGGCCTGGGATTCATAGAAATGGTCGTTTTTATTGAGATACTTATTATTGGTCTTGCATATGCCTGGAGAAAGGAGGCTTTAGAGTGGACCCCGTAACCATTGACACAACAAAAATTAAACCTGCTAAAAAGATGCCTGAGACTGCCCTTGAAAAACTGAACGATACCGGCTTAATAAATACAATAATGGCAGCAAGAGAAAGGAAAGGTTTGATACTTTTCTCGACCGTTGACCAGATTCTTAACTGGGGACGCCTGAGTTCGCTCTGGCCTGTAACATCAGGTCTTGCCTGCTGCGCCATCGAGATGATGGCCGTATCCATGGCGCACCATGATATTGCGCGTTTCGGGATGGAAGTATTCAGGGCGACACCGAGGCAGTCGGATCTCATGTTCGTCGCAGGCACGGTTACCAAGCGGATGGCTCCAAGGGTCAAGCAGCTTTATGAAATGATGGCTGAGCCCAAGTGGGTGATTTCGGTGGGCAGTTGTGCAAATACGGGCGGACCCTACATTAAATCGTATTGTGTCCTGAAAGGAGTGGATAATATCATTCCTGTGGACGTATATATACCAGGATGTCCTCCGCGGCCTGAGGCGTGGCTTTACGGTATCATCCAGTTAAGGGAAAAAATCAAGAGCCAGGGGTATGGGGCAAAATGGGGGCTTAATAAATGAACGCAGCCGAAGAGTTAAAACAGGCAATGCCTGCGGCAGTTGTAAGTACGGGGATGCAGATCAATAAGCCTCTTGCAATCATAAGAAAAGAAGACTTGTTAAAAGTCGCCAAGATCGTCAAGGAAATGGGATTTGACAATCTTTCAGTAATTACGGGTATTGATTACCAGGACAGGTTCGAGGTTATCTACAATTTCCTTTCTTACAGGAAGAAAGAAAATCTGGTATTAAAAGTCATTCTTGATCATGAGGCGGCCCCAGCTGTTGATTCGCTTGCATCTCTCTGGAAAGTTGCGGACTGGCTTGAGCGGGAAACATATGATCTTGTAGGAATTAAGTTCACAGGCCATCCCAACCTTAAAAGGATACTGCTGCCCGACGGATGGAACGGGCATCCGCTCAGGAAAGATTATGACATGGACACAGAGCAGTTCGTGACAATGGGGGAAGACGGGGAAGATATAGTAAGCACCGACGGGTCAAACCTTTTAAGGAGGAAGTAGCATGGAAACAGACGAACTTCTTATAAACATGGGGCCCGTGCACCCAAGCACGCATGGTGTGTTGCGGTTCAAGTTGAGGATGGACGGGGAGATTATCAAAGAGTGCCAGATCGTTATGGGCTACCTCCACAGGGGAACAGAAAAATTGGCCGAGATGAATACGTATCTGCAGTTCATTCCCTATACGGATAGACTTGATTACATGTCTGCCATACCAAACAATTATGCTTATGTGAAAGCAGTGGAAGAGCTTGCCGGTATAGAGGTTTCCCTGAGGGCAGAGTATGTCCGTGTACTTACAATGGAACTTAACAGGATAGCTAACCATCTTGTATTTATGGGTTCTCTGTTACTGGATCTTGGCGCATCCACGCCGATAATGTATGGATTCAGGGAAAGAGAGAAAATTCTCCAGCTATATGAAATGCTTTGCGGCGCCAGGATGACCTTCAGTTATATGAGGATCGGGGGTGTCAGGGAAGACCTGCCCGAGGGTTTCATGCCCAAACTCAACGAGTTCATAAAAGACATGGAAAAAAGAATCGTCGATTATGAAGAATTGATAAACGGCAACGAGATCTTCCTTCTGAGAATGAAAAATATCGGGATTATAAGCGCGGATGAAGCGATCAACTATGGAATAACCGGACCAACGCTGCGTGGTTCTGGTGTGAATTATGATATAAGGAAGATCGAGCCGTATTCCATCTATTCGGACATTGATTTCAAGGCCTGCGTGCGTAAGGAATGCGATAGTTACGCACGGTACCTTGTCAGGATAGATGAGATGAAAGAAAGCCTCCATATTTTAAGACAGATAGCCGATACCATGCCTTCAGGAGAGATAGTTACCACCCAAAAATATGGAATATCTCCCATGACAGGAATGCCATCAGCGGTCATGACTTATTTCCCGAGAATATTCACTCCTCCTGCGGGTGAAGTCTACACCAGGATTGAAGCGCCGAAGGGTGAACTTGGGTTTTATGTTGTTAGTGATGGCACAACGAGGCCTTACAGGGTCAAGATACGCTCGCCTTCTTTCTGTAACCTTGTTGCGCTGCCAAAAATGGTGGTGGGACTGAAAATCCCGGATCTTATTGCTGCTTTTGGAACCATGGATGTTGTTCTTGGCGATGTGGATAGGTGATAAAATGATAGCAAACGCCTACGAGCTGATAGTGTATGTTTTATCTGCAATAGGGATTTATGACCCGATAAACGGGTTCTTCCAGAATTACGGAATGGAATATCTTTTAAGAATCATAATAGTAGTAGTGGAAATTGTGGTCCTATTGGTTTTTGTACTGCTTAGTGTGATGTTCCTATCATGGCTTGAACGTAAAATGTTCGCTGTGGTTCAGTCAAGGTATGGACCCATGGTAACAGGACCGCGCGGGCTTCTCCAGCCTATCGCTGATGGTATCAAGCTTGTTGGGAAGGAAGATATTATCCCGGCAAGCGCGGACAGATGGATTTTCACGCTTGCGCCATTTATCATATTTGTACCTGCGCTCCTCGTGTTCGTCCCCCTTCCGTTTGGCGATTCCCTTATCATATCTGACCTGAGGATCGGATTGCTCTATATCATTGCGATATCTGCTCTCTCACCAGTATCTATCCTGCTTGCAGGGTGGGCTTCTAACAACAAATATTCCTTAATGGGTGCGATGAGGGCCGTGGCGCAGGATATAAGCTACACAATACCGCTTGCACTGGCAGCGATTGCTGTGGTTCTGTATGTAGGCTCCCTCAGCACAGTCGATATAGTCAGGGCCCAGGAAGGGACATGGTTCGGTATAATACCCAGGTGGTTCATATTCGTACAACCCCTGGCATTTATCCTGTTTCTCATCGCGTCCATTGCTGAAATGGGACGCATACCTTTCGATTTCCAGGAGTCTGAACAGGAGCTTGTGGCAGGGTTCTTTACAGAGTACAGCGGAATGAAATTCGCAATGTACTTCCTCGGGGAATATGCTCATCTGTTTGCAGTATCCGGAGTAATAGTAACGGTTTTCCTTGGCGGATGGACAGGACCTGTACTGCCTGTTATCCCGGTACAGATAACATCGCTTGTATATTTCATAATTAAAACCTATGCTGTAATACTCTTCGCAATGTGGTTAAGAGACACAGTCCCACGAATCAGGATTGACCAGTTACTTAACCTCGGCTGGAAGATCATGATACCTCTTGCGTTATTGAACCTGTTAATAACCGGGTCGCTGCTTGCCGCCGGGGTGATCTGATGGCGTGGATATCAAAGAACTGGGCAATGACAGGCATAATAAAAGGTTTCATCGTTACTTTAAAGCACATACTTCAAATCGGGAATAGACCCACGGTGACGGTGCAGTATCCCTATGAGAAAATGAAGCTGGCGCCCAGGTTCAGGGGTCGTCATTCAGTAGATCAGGATGCGTGCATCGGCTGCGGGATATGCGATGTAAGTTGCCCCAACGGTACTATCAGGATAGTCAAGTATAATGGCAGATGGTTTCCTGAATTCAACCTCGGGATGTGCCTGTTCTGCGGATTGTGCGTAGATGCCTGTCCGATGAATGCCATTAAAATGAACGGGGGCTATGAACTGGCGGATTACAGCAGGGAGAGCCTGGTGTATGGTCCTGAGAGGATATTGTTCAAGAAAGAGGTGAATAAATGATAGATATTGTTTTCCTGGTTATTTCTGCTCTCACCATAGTTTCATCTATCATGGTAGTCCAATCCAGAAAATTAGTCCACAGCGCCGTGTATCTGGCAGGCTCACTTATAGGAACTGCAGCGTTTTTCATCCTCCTAAAAGCTGAGTTCGTTGCATGGATACAGATACTTGTATATGTGGGTGCGGTGGTCACGCTCATATTATTCACCATAATGTTGACAAAAAAGGGAGAAGAGGAATAAATGTTCACTAAAATTCTTAACTTAATAATTGCAGCAATGCTGTTAGCAGTACTTTTCCTTGCAATCGATGATAGTACAAGGGTTACGCATGGGAAAGAGGAAGTGAATGTAATAAGTATCGAAGATATCGCAGGTCCGCAGAAAGGCGGGATATTCAGTGATTATATTTTTTCATTCGAGCTGCTGTCGTTGTTACTGCTTGCCGCATTGATCGGCGCTCTTTATATAGCTAAAAAGGAGGCCTGACATGACTCTTTATTCGTATCTTCTAATAGCTGCCATCATATTCACAGTGGGCGCATATGGAATAATCACACAGAGAAGTGGTATCAAGATACTGATGTGTATAGAACTCATGCTCAATGCTGCAAATCTAAACCTTGTTGCATTTTCAAGTTTCAACGGCAATCCGGCAGGTCAGGTATTCGCACTTTTCTCGGTCGCCATAGCCGCCGCCGAAGCGGGCATAGGATTTGCGATACTCGTTGCGTTGTTCAGGGTACGCGATACGATAAATCTTGATAATATAAACATTTTGAGGTGGTAAGATGTTCAGCGAATTAGCAGCATTAATAGTATTATTACCAGTAATTGCATTTGTCCTGACACTTTTCTTAGGCAAGAAACTGTACTCAGGCGGTGCTTTGCTTCCAATAGCAGCAATCGCAGGATCATTTATCATCTCACTCGGTACTTTCCTTGAGATATATCCTGACGGCGTGGTCCGGCAATCGTGGCCATGGTTTGCAGGCATGAATATAGGAATACTGATCGACCCACTTGCGGTGGTAATGCTTATGATGGTATCTTTCGTAAGCCTGCTCATTCATATTTATGCAGTTGGATATATGGCGCATGACCCGGCAAAACCGCGTTATTTTGCCGAAACTGCGCTTTTCACCGCAGCAATGCTCGGGGTAGTGCTTTCAGACAACATACTCCAGTTCTTCATCTCATGGGAGCTTGTGGGATTATGCTCTTACCTTCTCATCGGCTTCTGGTATCATAAACCGTCAGCAGCCGCAGCCGCAAAGAAAGCATTCCTTGTAACAAGGGTGGGAGATGTACTGTTCCTTGCCGGGATAGTCCTGCTGTATGTCAATATGAGTACGCTGATAACAAATCAGCTTTTTAGCATTGCACAGGGAAATTTCCTTCTGCAGTTCAAAACCATGTTTGAGGCTGCAAAAGTTATAGATCCCACACAATTAACTATTATCACTTTGCTGTTCTTTGGCGGCGCCGTAGGCAAGAGCGGCCAGTTCCCGCTTCACGGCTGGCTGCCCGACGCAATGGAAGGCCCGACAACGGTATCGGCGTTGATCCACGCTGCAACAATGGTGACGGCCGGCGTATATCTTGTCGCCCGGACATTCCCGATGTTTGCTGCAACGCCTTCCACCATGGTTGAGGGCGTCCCTGATTCACTCCTTGTAGTGGCTTACGTAGGCGGTTTCACTGCATTGTTTGCTGCCACAATGGGACTTGTGATGAATGATATTAAAAGAGTGCTTGCATACTCGACCGTGAGCCAGCTTGGTTATATGATGCTCGCGCTGGGAACGGCGGGAGCAGTTGCCGGCGCTAATGCGGTTGGCATATCCATGTTCCACCTGATAAGCCATGCCTTCTTCAAGGCACTGCTCTTTCTGTGTGCGGGGAGCGTGATACATGCAGTAGGTACGAATGATATACGTGAAATGGGTGGATTGTTTGGAAAGATGAAGATTACAGCCATAACCATGTTGATCGCCGCCCTGGCACTTGCAGGAATAGGCCTGCCATTCGCAAGTCTCAACCTGCCCATCATGAATATTGGCACTGCTGGATTTTTCAGCAAGGATGCGATAATAGAAGAAGCATATGCATATGGTTTTGAAAGAGGGGATTACATCCCATATGTATTTGCGGTAATTGCTGCCCTTCTTACGTCAATTTATATATTCAGGCTCTGGTTCATGGCTTTTACGGGAAAGCCCCGCTCTGAGAGGCATGCTCATGAATCTCCGGGGGTAATGACGCGGCCGCTGATGATACTTGCGTTATTTGCGCTGTTCTTTGGTTTCTCGCAACCCGTATTCTATAGTTATGTTAATTCAACCTTTGATTTTGTGATGGGGCCAGCCTATGAGGGCGGGGGACTGCGGCCGCCAGTCATAGTGGCTGTGCTTCCTGTAATTATCGGAGTGCTGGGTCTTCTGATTTCATATGCGATTTACCACAGGAAGATGCTGGATATGAGCAAATTGGTTTCTTCAGGAAACCCCCTTTACAAACTGCTTATAAACAGATATTATGAGCCCAAACTGGCTGCCGATATAATAGGCGTAAAACTGACCCACGGGGTCGTGGCGCAGTCAGGGGAATTCGTGGACAGGAAGATAATCGACGGACTTGTAATAGATAATATTATCGGCAGTACAGTGTTCAAACTTGGCGAGTTTGTCAGGAAATTGCAGACAGGCGTAGTCCAGAATTATGCATCGGTCACTCTTCTTGGACTGGGTCTTCTGATAATTCTTCTTAAATTTAAATTCGGAGGGATATAAATGGTTGCTCTAATATCATCGATGATCCTGATTGCTATCATAGGGGCAATAATCACATTCCTGACAAAAACCCGTGAACAGGCGCGCACCGTAGCACTTCTCACATCAGGCATTTCCTTTGTTATTTCCATGATACTGTTTTTGCGGTTTGACAGTGGAAGCCCATCTATCCAGTTCGCTGAATCATATCCGTGGATCAGCAGTCTCGGGATAAGCTTGAAATTCGGAATAGATGGCATCGGAATGCCGCTTGTACTCCTTTCAAATCTGGTTATCCCGCTCACAATAATATTTGCATGGGGTGAAACGAAGCAGGCCAACCAGTTCTATGGTCTGATTCTTCTTGAACTGGTAGGTGTGCTCGGGGTTTTCACCTCTCTTGATTTCTTTGTGTTTTACATATTCTGGGAAATCGTCCTTATACCTATGTACTTCCTGATAAGCATCTGGGGAGGGCCGCGGAAAGATTACTCGGCAATAAAGTTCTTTATATATACGCATGTAGCGAGCCTTGTAATGCTGCTTGCAATATTTTCGCTGTATTTCAATTCATATCAAATCACCGGGACGCTGAATTTTGACATGTTTGAGTTGCTGAAAAACTACGCTTTGATAGACGGCTGGTTGATACAAAATGTAATATCTATAAAAGATGCAATATTCATTGCGCTTCTTTTCGGCTTTATCGTAAAAATGCCTGCCGTCCCGTTCCATACATGGCTGCCTGACGCGCATGTCGAAGCGCCCACAGCAGGTTCTGTCATACTTGCAGCCCTGCTGCTCAAGATGGGTGGCTACGGCCTGTTCAGGGTTATACTTCCGCTTCTTCCGTTTTCGGCATCCCCTGATAAATTGATTACATTAATGGCCATAATCGGGGTCTTAAGCATACTTTACGGGACGTTCCTTGCCCTTGCCCAGCGTGACCTGAAAAAGATGGTGGCATATTCAAGCATAAGCCATATGGGTTATGTGACTCTGGGCGCAGCCGCCCTCATCCCGCTTTCTGTAAGCGGGGCTATGTACCAGCAGTTCTCCCACGGACTGATAACCTGCGTGTTGTTCATGTCATGCGGAGTGATACAGCATTCTGCACGCACAAGGATAATCGGGGATCTTGGCGGCGTAGCCAAATATATGCCAAAACTAACCTTCCTCATGCTTGCAGGTTTCCTTGCCTCGCTGGGGTTACCAGGTATGAGCGGATTCATAGCTGAATTCCTGGTGCTTGTCAATTCATACTTCACGCTGCCCACTTTTGTGATACTTGCACTTTTCGGTATAGTATTTACAGCGGGATATCACCTCTGGGCGATGCAAAGAGCGGTCTTTGGAACGTATAATGAAAAACTCGGGCATATCCACGACGGCGCCGACTATGAGATGGCTTCCATGGCGGTACTTATATTGTTGATAATATTCTTCGGTCTCAACCCGAATCCAGTACTTAACATGATGACAACAAATGCAAACCAGCTTGTAGAATTTACTAGCGGGCTCAGAGGGGTGATAATATGAGTAATTATGTTTTACTTGCGCCTGAGATATTGCTGACCATGCTGGCACTTGTTGTAATATTGATCGGGCTTCTTGTCAGCGACAGGTCAAAGAATATGCTGGGATACATAAGTGCAGCAGGCCTTGCGGCTTCCCTTGTGTATATCCTGGGCACAAGAGGTGAAGGGAGTTTCTTTTATGACGCCCTCGTGGTCGATCCTTTATCACAGATCTTCAAAATAATATTTGTCATCGTATCGTTGATCGCTGTCATAGCATCCATCAAGTATTTTGAGAATAACCGCAATCAGGATGAGTATTATGCACTTATCCTTCTTGCCACTGTCGGAATGATGGTAGTTGCTTCAGCAAATGACCTTCTGGCCCTCTTTGTAGGATTTGAACTTGCAAGCATGTCCACGTATGTCCTTGCAGGATTTGAGAAAAAGAACCCGGCATCCCTGGAAGCTGCATTAAAATATTTCATCATAGGATCCCTATCCTCGGCTTTGATGCTGTTCGGTATGTCGCTTGTATATGGCGTTACGGGTTCGACGAATCTTCAGGCAATAATCGAGTATTTCAAAACCAATCCTGTCAGCGGGCTTGATGTTATCGCAATGCTGTTCCTGGTTGCAGGATTTGGTTTCAAGATGGCCCTTGTTCCATTCCACATGTGGGCGCCCGATACATACGAAGGTTCTCCGAGCGTTGTATCATCCCTCCTTGCGGCAGGCTCAAAGAAGATGGGCTTTGTTGCGGCTTTCAGGGTTCTCGTGCTCGGCCTTGTGGCATTGCGCGCTGATCTATGGATAACGTTTGCAATTCTTGCGATAATTACAATGACTTACGGGAATGTTGTGGCAATATCGCAGCGAAGCATCAAACGCATGCTTGCTTATTCTTCGATAGCCCAGGCAGGATACATATCACTGGCGTTCGTCGTGACCACACAGATGTCGATAGCCGGAGGAATTTTGCTGGCTCTCGGCCACGCCCTGATGAAAGGCGGCGCTTTCATTGCAGTTGCGCTGGTGGGATATATGGTTCTATCAGATAATAAGAATGCCAAAAATACAGACGATCTTGAGAATTTTGCGGGTCTTGGAAAACGCGCTCCGATAACGGCATTTGCATTGTTTGTATTCTTTCTGGCTTTAGCCGGCATCCCGCCGTCAGCCGGATTCATCGGAAAGTTCGTGCTCTTCTATTCTATTACTGTAGAGGCAGTGAGCCGGGCAAGCAGCTGGCTTCTCCTTATAGTGATTATCGCGATATTGAACAGTGCATTATCAATTTATTATTATGCGCGCGTGATAAAATACATGTACGTCCTGCCCCCGAAAGGAGAAAAGATAAATGAGCCTGTTCCTTATGTGTTCGCTATCCTGCTTGCGGTAATAGGCACGATTGGGATAGGCCTGTACCCACAGCCCTTTATCGAAATGGCATTGAATGCAGCAAAAGTATTAGGAGTGTGATTTTAATGGCAGATTGTGATTTATGCGGCGCAGCAAGGCCCACGCTGTGTCCTGTAAAGGTAAACGACCCGGGCGTTAAGGCTGCATACCCCACCGGTACATGGAGAGGCATCAGTGAAGAATGTCTCCAGAGTTGTCATGAGGCAAACCTTAACAGGGTACCCATAAACAGAAAGAAATGCGATCTATGCGGAACAAAAAATGTCTCGCTATTCCAGGTTAAGATCCAGGTCCCAATCTTCCAGGAACCCTATCATAGGGAGATCAATAAAGCCATCTGTGAGAGCTGTTTTGAAGCCTGTGAAGATACGATAAAAAGGCGGGAAGCTGAGAAGGAAGGGGGACATCATTAGATTAAGATAAAATTCTGAGAGGTAATTTAAATGTGGGATCATAAAGGTATTCAGATTAAATATAGGAGAATTTTCGGATTGGTATTGACGATAGCCATCTTCGCCTCTGTATCCATTGCGGATGCATCCGTGTATAATACGGGCGTTTATCCCGGCAACAGCTTCATTGACCCGGCTGCACATATCGACGTAGATACATTTTCAATAGGCAGCGAGAGCTATATAGCCCCCTTCACATCTTTCACGGGAGAGTATGCCGATATAGGAAGCTACAGTGATGTTCAGGACGGTTCAACGAGTTCAGGGAGAATAAAAATAGCGAGTGACGCTATTATCGCCCACGGGGCAGACCTGATCGGCGATGTAGAAATTGGAAGCAAGGCGTTTATCGGGTTCAATTCCATAATAACAGATTCGAAAATCGGGGATGGGGCGTACATCGGTGTGAGTAGCACTGTCACAGGAGTGGATATCCCTGCTGACAAATCTGTGCCTGCCGGCTCAGTTATAGACAGTCAGGATGATATAGAGAACCTGCAGCCGGTAACATTGGCTCAGAGAATGTTTGTCGAGGAGGTCATAGATGTCAACAGGGCCCTGGCGATTGGATACGGCCAGCTTTACGAAAAAAGAGGGCCGGATGCTTTCGGTAAAATAGGTTCTCAAGGAAATGGGGATATTATGATCGACGGCCGGGCAATCCTTGGTTACAGTGGAACTGATGAACCTTCGATAGGTAAAGAATCTTCAATAGATAATGTGCGGATTATCGGGTCCGTAAACCTTGGCGATAACGTACGGGTGGAAGACGGGACATCAATAAGGGGCGATGAAGGCGTTCCAATAAGCATAGGGGATAATGCCCGGATAGGGAAGAACAA
>DATCUE010000104.1:0-27563 GCA_036567605.1 Candidatus Methanoperedens sp.
ATGCTGCCGATATTTTTCATTAAATAGCCTTGAAATGTATATCAATTGCATTATTCAAACAAATTATATTTATGAGAAACATAACAAACCACTAAATTTACTGTAAAAAGTGGAATCTAAGATTTACTTGCGGAAGTACTGTAACTAATTTATATAATTATTTCCCCTTCAGATACTCATCAATCGCCCTTGCAGCCTTCTTCCCTGCACCCATCGCACTTATTACTGTGGCAGCGCCTGTCACCGCATCCCCGCCTGCATATACGCCCTCTTTGGTGGTCGCGCCGTCATCTTCTGCGATTATTGTGCCGTGCTTTGATATCTCAAGTCCCTTTGTCGTTCGCGGCACAAGCGGATTCGGAGAAGTCCCGACAGCGATTATTACCACGTCGGTCTCTATCTTATGCTCCGTCCCTGGCGTGGGTGCGGGTTTGCACCTTCCCGACTCATCGGGCTCGCACAGGTGCATGTTAATGCATTCAATATGCGTGACCCAGTTCTTCCCGTCGCCTATGACCCTTATCGGGTTCGTGAGAAGCCTGAAAATGATGCCCTCTTCCTTTGCATGCTCGATCTCCTCGGCGCGCGCAGGCATTTCCTCTTCACCGCGCCTGTAAACAATGGTCACCTCGTCGGCACCCAGCCTGAGGGCGCATCTTGCCGAGTCCATTGCCACATTGCCCCCTCCCACAACCACTACACGTTTTCCTCTCTTTATGGGAGTATCGTATTCGGGGAACCTGTAAGATTTCATGAGGTTTACGCGCGTCAGGAATTCATTGGCAGAATAAACGCCGTTTAGGTTCTCGCCATCGATATTCAGGAACATTGGCAACCCGGCGCCAGTTCCAAGGAACACGGCATCAAACTCTGAAAGCAGCTCATCCACTGTATCTATTTTTCCGATGACCGAATCAAGAAGAACCGTTACACCGAGTTTCTTTACATATTCCACTTCGGCGCGAACGATCTCTTTCGGAAGCCGGAATTCCGGGATACCGTATATGAGAACGCCCCCCGCCGCATGAAGCGCTTCGAAAATCGTAACCGAATGTCCCATTCTTGCAAGGTCAGCAGCAGCGGTAAGACCCGCAGGCCCCGAGCCGACAACTGCGACTTTCTTTCCCGTGGATTCTGGCATTTCAGGGATTTCCGCACCCTTTTTCCGTTCATAATCGGCCACGAAGCGTTCAAGCCTCCCTGTGGCGACAGATGCTCCTTTTTTACTGAGGACGCAGAGTTTTTCGCACTGGGTCTCCTGCGGGCATACGCGTCCGCATATTGCCGGAAGGGCATTATTGGATTTTATCGTTCTTACGGCACTGTCAAAATCGCCATTTGCCACATGATTTATGAACTCCGGTATTTTGACCTCAACCGGACATCCTTCCATGCATTTGGGTTTCTTGCACTGGAGGCACCGTTTTGCCTCTTCTATAGCCTGCTCTTTCGTATAACCGAGGGCGACTTCGTTAAAGTTAGTCCTGCGGACTTTAGGATCCTGCTCCGGCATCTTCTGCCGTCCTAACATGTGCATCCCTCCCTGTCGCATTTATACTTTTCAAGTGAATTCTTCTCCTCGGGCTGGTACATGGCCAGCCGGTTCATCAGCAGGGTGAAATCAACAAGATGCGCGTCAAATTCAGGGCCGTCAACGCATGCAAACTTTGTCTCGTTCCCCACAAGCACGCGGCATGCCCCGCACATCCCGGTCCCGTCCACCATTATAGAATTCAGGCTGACTATTGTCTTAACATTGAATGGCCGTGTAACGCCTGCAACCGAGCGCATCATTACTGGCGGTCCGATGGCAACTATCCTGTTAACTTTCTCGTTGCTTTCGAGTATCTTTTTTACAATATCGGTGACAAAACCGTGATGGCCTTTTGTCCCGTCATCAGTGGTTATGTACAGTTCATCGCTGACCTCCCGCATCCTGTCCTCCCACAGGAGGAGGTTTGCGCTTCGTGCTCCGATGATGGAAATTACCCTGTTTCCCGCTTCCCTGAAAGCCCTGGCCTGGGGGAAAATCGGGGCCACGCCCACACCGCCACCCACAAGCAGTATTGTCCCTTCATTCTCGATATGCGCAGGGTTTCCGAGCGGTCCGATGAAATCCTGGATCTCATCACCCGCTTTCAGGTCTGAAAGCTGCATCGTGGTCTTGCCTACCACCATGAAAATCGTGGTTATTATCCCTTTTTTCCTGTCAAAATCAGCTATTGTAAGCGGTATCCTTTCCCCATTTTCATCTATTTTGAGTATCACGAATTGCCCGGGCCGGGCTTTTTTTGCAATACGCGGCGCGCTTATATCCATCAGATGGATTGTAGGAACAAGTTCCTCTTTTTTTAAAATCTTGAATGACATGGTCTCCTTCAGGCTATTAATGGACATTATTACATTGTCCACTTTATATTTTTATGTTAAGTATATATATCTGATGGACTAAAATTGGCAAACATTCCATAAAAACCTTCTGTTTATACTTGTGGGACTACTCAACCATCAAGACTAATTTTACTATGCGCTTTGGGTGCAAAGCTCACTCGACCAAAGATTTAATATTCCAGAGGCGTTTTAAAAACCAGCAGGGAGGAAAAACAATGATTAAAACAATCGACCATATCGGGATTATGACAAATGATTTACAGAAATCAGTGGAATTCTATACAGATGTGCTCGGTTTTTCTGTTTCCAGCAGGATAGAAATGGCAGAAGCGGGATTATCAGTAGTTTTCGTGGAAAAGGATGACGGTAAAATAGAACTCATGGAATATAGAGGCAAGAATGTTCCGAAGCGTTCAAAAGGTATCGAAATTAAGGTGGGAGGAAATTTAATCCCTTTAAACGACCACATCACTTTTTCCGTGGATGATATTGAAGCCACAGTAACTCAAATTAAAGAGAAAGGACTTGTGTTTCATTTAGAGCCGATACAGCTGGAGGGTGGAATGAAACTTGCATCCTTTAAAGACCCTGATGGGGTGCTGATAGAACTTGTGGAACATTCTCAATAGAACATTTCCTGCTCGTTCCAATGCAGGTTTTCTTTTAATTTTAGGAATAGTGCTATTTTCAGGCTGTGTTGTTTCTGATAAACAAATTCAAAAAGAACAACCCGAATCCACGCCAAATTTTCCTTTACAACCAACCGCTACGGCTGCTCCCCATGTAGAAGAAAATATCTCTAAAAATCCTTACCTGTTTTTTGAAGTTTACCTACTTCCTCCAGAGAATTATGGAGAAAGGATTACAAGAGAATGTTCTCCCTTATGGGCATCTTACGTGGACTTTCCCACCTATTATTTCAACGAAAGTGAGAAACGCTTATACCCAAATGCTCCTCCAGGGGCGTATGATTTTATAAAATTTAATGAAAGTTTGATGGCCATTGCCGGTGTGGGTCTTATTGGATATAACTCAGGTATAAGTTCCCAACTTGAACCCATTTACGGTTTACCTTACTCCTCGATAGGACAGCGTGTTCCAGTTCCAAATTATTGGACTTATATAGATGAATTCGGAAAAGTTCAGATAACCAATATCACCGACGGGATGCTTGTCGTCAACTTCGACAATCAGACCGTCAAGATAGTTCAGGGGGATGTCTGGACTAAGCAAATAAGGCAATGCGGTGAGAGGATTCGTATAGTAAATCATGGATTTTTGACAGGTGGATTGGGATAAGATTGGGACATATTGGATTTGATAGCAAAAAGCGATATGTGATAAAAATCTCGACTTCATTCGAAAATTATTGGCATTAAGTGTCAGTCTTAACCGATTTTATTTTCTTATGCCGTAACTCTATCCCGTATCTCACAAGGGCAGCTTCAAAATCATTAAAACGATACGGCAATGCTTCACTTTCCCATAGTTTTTCAAGCTCGAAAAGTATTTTCCTTTTCTCCTTTTCACTTCTTCCACGCAATGTAGTAAATCCCAGATTCCGGGCCGCAATGATCACATGATCCGCCGGAAGCGGATCTGCTTTCTGCCATATGCCTTTCAATTCCCGCAGGAAGATGTTCGCTGTGACCTTGCCGATCCCCTTAAATTCCATCAGTTTTGATTCCAGGTCATGCGAGTCGAGGGCGTTTTCATGGAGATGGTTCAGGTCGCCGCCATATTTTTTATTCAGCATTTCTGCCATCTCAAGAAGTTTTGTAGCTGTTTTAAAATCATAACGAACATATCCTCCTGCATCGAGAATTTCCACAAGACCATGCCAGCCGGTCTTAAGGATGGTATCCGGCGTGACCACCCCCCGTTTATCAAATTCAAGATATGTCTGGATTGCAGCTTTCTGCCTGATTCTCATCCCGAAAAGGACGGATGCAAGGAACCACTTGAAGAGCTCATTCGATTTGTCCGATTCCAGATCTATTCCAAGCTTTGAAGAGAAACTTCCCCCATATTCTTCCATGAGCTGCAAAAGGACTTCTTTCCTTCTCATCACATTATTCCTGCCTCTGTCCTCCTTTCCCCGGCGTCCGTGAGGGGGGAAGATAAGGTGTGGGAATGAATTCCACAGAAGGCCGCCTCATCCCTGCCTGTGGATAAAGCTCCATCAGTTCGTATATCTCCTTGAACACAAGCCCGCTCACGGGTAATCCCATTTCCAGGGCCTTTTCAAAATCAATCGGGTAGTCGTGCGTCCAGCGCCCCTCGCTCAGCATTTTCGCAAGTTCCCCGGCCTTCTCAGGGGTATGGTGTTCCAGCAGAAGGTCGTAAACCGTAGTATACACCTGGTCAATCGCCTTCCTTGCCACATCGCCGAGAATGAGTGTCTGGTCATCCCGGTTCGGATTGGGCTGCTCCAGCGCCTTAAGGATGGACGCTGCCGGGTAATAGCCCATCTGCCCGCCAAGCTGGGGATCGACCGGGCCAAGAACC
The DNA here is from genome assembly GCA_036567605.1 of Candidatus Methanoperedens sp. Lineage (GTDB taxonomy): Archaea > Halobacteriota > Methanosarcinia > Methanosarcinales > Methanoperedenaceae > Methanoperedens. The sequence continues at coordinate 4,900 of DATCUE010000104.1, forward strand.
GCATTGGGATCCATGACTATCTCGTCTGCGGCCAGTGCAACAAGCATTCCCCCCGACATGGCATAGTGAGGAATAAAGACTGTGACCTTGCCCTTATGGCGTTTCAGGGCACAGGCTATCTGCTCGGCAGCAAGGACAAGCCCGCCCGGGGTGTGAAGCACAAGGTCTATGGGCATCTCGGGTGGCGTCATGCGGATTGCCCGCAGCACAGCTTCAGAATCCTCAATATCAATGTACCGCGCTATCGGGATGCCAAGGAGGCTCATGGTTTCCTGGCGATGTATCATGGTTATTACTCTTGATGCGCGTTTTCTTTCCATACTTTGTATAGTAGAGAACCGCTTGGCGGCAAGCAGGCGTTTCTGCATTACGGGAATAAAAAACGAGATTAGAAGGAGTATCCACACAATGTTCAATATATCGCTTATGTTGCCGTCCACCATTGTATCACCTAATTTTTTTTATAATTTATAATTATGGAATCATCTCTTTACTCTGACATGAGCATACGCGGGTAGCTCGTGAGTACCTCTGGCCCGGTTTCGCCCACTACAACCGTATCCTCCACTCTTACCCCCCAGGGGCCTGTGTATAACCCACAATTACCTATCGAGATTACCACATTGGATATAAGAGGCGGTGGTTCCTTTTCGCCGTGGAAGAAAGCATGGCCCGGCGGAAGCGGCGACTCCTCGAACTCAATACCCACGCCGTGTATTGGGGGACCGAAAACATGTTCTTCATGACCTGCCTCTTTAAGCACCCCATAAAGTGTTTCTTCAAGTTCTCCCATTCCGACCCCCGCCTTTGCTTTCGCGATAGTGGCCTGCTGGGCCTTCAGATAAAGGTCGTAGGCTGCCTGCTGTTCATTTGTGGGTTTGCCTGCACATACTGTTCGGCACATATCGGCGCTGTAACCGCTGACTATGGGATGAATGTCGATCATCACAAGATCACCTTTTTGAAGTTTTCGAAGTGTAAGTAACCCGTGCGCAATATTGGTGCGCGGCCCGGAACTTACATACGTCCGCCAGAACTCTTCAGCGCCGGAATTGCGCATGGCGTACTCGGCCTCAGCAGCCACCTGGCTTTCAGTAGATCCCGGATTTACGGCATCGACAGCGGCTTCCATTCCTGCATCTGCCACTTTCGCCGCCGCATGTATCCGTCTTATCTCTTCATCATCCTTGACCATCCGCAGTTCAGACATGATATGTGTGCAATCCTTTGCAGTTACATCCTTTGGTTTGGCATGGGGATGTGTGAGCATTCCCATCATAGACTGCGTGAGAAAAGTGTACTCAAGGCCTACTGCGCCCTTTTTTATTCCGAAATGCTCAAAATAATGGGCTATGGAATGGATCATTCCAACCTCATCCTCAAAACCTGTAATGTTATCGAAATGTGCAAGAGTTTTTACATCCTCAACATCCGTTCGGGGGACACCCAGGCCTACCTTTCCTTCGCTTGTGACCATCAAGAAAGCGCATAAACGGCCGTCGCCGGAAAGATAGAACATATTCGAAGGCTTGGCGAGAAGTAAAGCATCAAGTCCCGCCTCTTTCATAAGGTTGCTGCATTTTGTTAAGCGCTTTTGATACGGATTATTCATCTTTTTACCTCCTTTGTTTCATCAATAAAATTCCCGGTATTCATTTTCGACTGGCCCAAGACTATCAAATCATATGCCACTATGATCCCCCCGGCAAGAGCGATGACCCCACCTATCATTCGCCAGCCATAGAAAGGCAGGAGCATATTCTGGACTGCCATGAAGCTCACTCCCTGCATTCGCTGCTGGTACACCTGGATTATCCCGGCAATCACAAGAGCTATTATCATATTCATAAAACCAAGCACGAGAATCCAGAACCCGATCCTGCCCCTGTACTGGGAAAAAGAGAATTTCCCCGCAAGCTCAGGGACTGCGATGTAGGCTATCCCGAGCACCAGCAATAAATACGTACCCGGGGTCGCAAAGTGGGCATGGGATGCTGTTATCTGGGTACCGTGCGTGAAGAAGTTGACCTGGGGAAGAGTATGCATGAAGCCCCAGACACCCGCCCCCAGAACGTTCCCAAGGGCAGCACCAATTATCATGTAAAGGGCTACCTTATTGGGAATGGGTTTTTTGTTCTCTCTCAAATCCTTATAGGCCGACCAGACCATGAGGAAAAGGGGCACAGGCTCAAGCGCGCTAAAGATACCTCCGAGAAAGAGCCAGAATCCCGGCGTGCCTATCCAGAAGTAATGGTGGCCCTGGCCGATAATCCCGGTCAGGAGGATTAACGCGACCTCGATGGCAAGATATTTCTCAATTATCGCGCGTCTCACATTGGTCATAGAAAGAAGGACAAGTGCGGTGACCCCTGCTGCTATGAGTTCAAAAGTTGCCTCGACCCAGTAATGTACGACCCACCACCTGAAGTACTCGGCGGCCACAAGGCTGTTGAACCATATTTCCCCGGGGACATACATGAGTATAGAGCCGACCGCTCCCCAGGCCAGGACTATCATGGGTGAACTCATTTCCCTCTTTCGCCCCAGAACCGTTGCACCTACATTATAAACAACTGTGAGCAATCCAGCCGTTAGCAGGATGTCCCAGAATCTCCCTGCCTCAACATACTCCCGCCCTTCTACAAGCCACCAGTTCATGCCTGTGAAGAAGAATTCTGAGATTATTATGCCGATGCCCGAAAGCATGAGGAACCAGAACTGGAAATCGATAAGCCATGGATGATTTATATCTCTTCCGACTTCGCCGGGCAAAAGATAATACAACCCGCCAATGAAGCCGAGAAGTATCCAGAGAATCATGAGGTTCAGGTGGAGGGCTTTGTAGATATCGAACGGGAAAAGAAGGTTGGTATCCCTCGATACCATCTGGATACTCATTAGTAAACCCAGTATCATCTGGAGAACAAAAAGAAGGACTGCGGCGATGAAGTATTTACGCGTCTTTGCCTTCGAGGGATAAACTTCAAGGCTCATGTTTCAGGTTCTCCCTTTCCGCGCTCGTATGCCATAATCAGAATAAATACCATGAGATTAAAAAATACGATTCCTCCCACCACCTGCCAGATGCTCACGGGTCGGATCTTTTCAGGGGCCGTCCCATCAATCCCGCCATCACGGTCCCATGAGCCGTTGTTTGGCCAGCCGTTGGTGTCCAGCATATCGGCATATTTGAGAAATGCAACAATCCGATATGCATCCTCATCCCCCATGCCTCTGACCCTCATCGGAGGCATCCCCTTTGAAGGAAAGCCTGATTGGATGATACCCGCCAGGGTGGCTTCATCCCCGCCTGTTCTCTTATAGACCCGGGTCAAATCAGGAGCGAAATACGCTCCGTTCCCGACTATTGTATGGCAGTCCATGCACTGGTACTGTTCGAAAGCTTTCTTTCCGTCTGCTGCATCGTAATTTTTGCCATTGAAGCCTACCATGACCTGCAAGGGATCAGGATTCTTATTTGCAAAGTCGGTATAGAAGGAGAGCATGCTGAAAGGGATCATAAGGAGTGAGGGCACAAGAAGCCCGATTATCATGAGCCTTACGTTGTTCATCTTTCAAGCAGCCCCCGGATGAAGAGGTAAATTATGCCGGCAGCCATTGCTATTGAGATGAGAATTATGGCAGCGCCGCCCGGTGTCATGTACCATTCTTTGCCTGATGGGATTTCTGTCGGGGATGAAGGGGCCGGAGTCGTCTGTATTGGCGCCTGGGAACCGGGGAAATCTTTGAACTGGAAAGTCCAGAGATACTTGACCGCATCCCATCGCTCGCCTTCTGCAAGAGAACCTTTCCATGAGGGCATTGTTGTCCCTGCTATCCCTTTGCTCACGCTGTTAAAGAAAATAGCAGGTTCCTTATTTGCCATCAGGCTCTGGTTCGTGAAATCAAAGGCGCCGGCAAGACCGGACCCGTCGCCTTTTCCGCCGTGGCAGGAAGCGCAGTTCTTATTAAAAATATCCTTTCCATCATCCACGCTAGGCCTATCTGCCCAGAAAGTCCAGATATAGGCCACAACGTCCCATCTTTCGGATACTGGAAAGTTGCCAAAAGATGGCATACCTTTTGCAGGCACCCCATTCGTAACTGTGATGAAAAAGAAGGTAGAATTCCCGACTATCATTTTTTCGTTGTTCGTGAAATCAAATGCCCCTTTCATACCTGAGCCATCTCCCTTTTCCCCGTGGCAGCCAGTGCAGCTTTTGCGGTAAACATCATATCCTGAATCCACCGAAGGTTTTTCTGAAAGGTATTGAGCTGATATGGGAGTAATTAAAATAGACAGGCAAAATAATAGGAACATTGGTTTATGAAATATAGCCACTCCATTCATCTTACTAACCTTATTATTCAAGTTAGTTTCCTGGTTATATATAGTTATTTAAATGGATTCTATATATTCTTTCAAGGCAACAGCATTATTATGTGTTTCATCTTTTGCCCCAAAAAGCAATGTGACTATCCCTTTTTTTTCGTTTTCCTTAATCAAATTCACAAGTTCTCGTTTTTCCTTCAATTCTTCAAAATACCGCACCTTAAATTGCGCCCACTTTCCTGTGTCGTGTGAAAACCATTTCCTCAGGGAATCACTTGGTGCGATATCTTTCATCCACATATCCACTTTTACCTTATCTTTGCTCAATCCCCGGGGCCAGAGCCGGTCTACCAGGATCCTGAAACCATCACTTTCATGAGGTTCGTCGTATATCCTTTTTAATTTTATCATATAACGTCAACCTCCTGCCGCATCCATATGTATGAAACAATAGCCGCCTTTTACAGATTGGTGCACCTTTTCACGTACTTCCTCTGCGATGCGATCAGCCTCTTCTATTGGAAGCCCGCGCTTTACCTCAATATGCATCCCGACATGCACTGTGTCGGGTCCTATGTACTCTGCCCGCATGTCATGCACTCCCAGGACTCCATCCACGGATCGGGCCGTGTTTTCGATATGATTCAAGTATTCAGGCCCCGGAGAGCGCCCGAGCAGGAAGCTCAGGTTCTCCCTGAAGAGGCCGATAGCATTATAGGCAATAATCGTGGCTACAGCAATGGACGCAAGAGGATCGGCGATATATTCCCCGCGCATAATGAACAATGTACCCACAAGCGCAGCCAGCAGGCCCATTTCGTCGTTGAACAACTCCATCAGTTGCGCTTTTGCCGCTGCCCCCTTTTTCTTTTTCATGAACAAACTGATAAGAGGAATTGCGGCTATAAACATTGATGCTATAAGTACGCCAGCAGCCAGCCATAGATTTTGATATGCGGCTTCTTCGGGCCGAAAAAGCCGGGGAATTGCCTCTTCATAAAGTTTGAAGCTGGTAAACGATATGAAAAGTGTTGCAGCAACTAGTGCAGCCGCATTCTGCGCCCTGCCGTATCCGAACATGTGTACCTCGTCAGCTTCCTTTCGGGACCAGAGTAGAGCTGCCAGGAGAAAAGCCGAAATAAAGATATCACTCAAGGTATGCAACGCCTCGGCAAAAAGTGCAAGCACTCCTGTCATAAAGTATACTGCCAGCTTGAAGACAAATATAATTATATAGACACCCAGTACTATGTTAAGGGAGCGCACATCGCCTTCATGAGAGGTGTTCAGTCCCGCTTCCATGCTATCGTTTCTTCTTTGCGATAATTATCACGTCATAAAAGCTCGGAATCGGCGAACCTTCCAGCAATGGCTCCACTTTCTCCTACGCTCCTCGCTTGTGTGCATAGCCATAAAGGTATCCTTACTTTCATGCTCCACGATGGCAGCATAGTTCTTCTTTCCTTTTAAGGGCTTCAGAAGCCGCCTTGATATGAAACCATCGAACTTCTCGTAGATGCTATTCGACCATTCGAACCATTTCTTGAACTCCTCATCTTTCCCCTTCCTGACAGGTGGAAATTCAATTATGTTTATGAACACAGTTCCACTTCCCTGATTTCACTCAGATTTAATTCAAAAGCTTTCAGGCAGTTGCCGTTCTTCTATGGGCTATGAGTCTGTACGATTTTCCCGAGATTCCGGCTATCAGCCTTTCTATGCCTATGAAAAGCAGAGCGATTGCGAAAAGGATGACAAGCGTACGCAATGCTATCAACGGATTGACAATGACCACAATAGCGGCTATGATGGAAATGATGCCGCTGATTATAGCCAGCCATCGCATCCAGCCAGGCAATCGAACTGCTTCCGGCTCCTCTAATGTCTCAGCCATATATTCACCCCCATTATGTTTAAATGTATGAAATGTTCGTCTATATATACTTAATTGTTAACATCTTGTTTACGCTGTTAACTGCACTCGGTTTTAACTGTTATATTTTTTTTATCCACCCAAAGCCACGGTAATGGCGACAATAACCGAACCGATAAAAACCATCGCTATTCCAGCCTTATACCTATTCCTATTTGTATATCTCGCCCATCCGTATCCAATAGCGAATAGCATGAGAATAGCAATGAGGTTCGATATGCGTATGGCAATTCCCAGCTCCCTTATTATAAAGAACGGAACCACGACAGGGAAGGTGGATAGAAAAACCAGGAAGAAGCATGAAATTGCCCCGAAAATGTCCTCTCTTGTGACATTCACCTCCTGTGTACCAGCCCGCGACGCACTGTTGAGCACCTGTGCAGAGATGCGCTTCCTTTCATCTTCATCCAGTGTCTGCACAATAGTAGTCTCAAGCTCTTCTTCTATGATTGCGAGAGCTGCTTTTTTATCCGGCGCCGAACTGATATACGAGATCATTCTTGCGTATCTGCTGCGCTCAAAAACGCTTGTTAAAACATACATTACACCATCCACAATACCCCATGCAGTATTGCAACCGATTGCAGCAATAATCATCATCTTTATTTCTGCATCCCCGCCAGTCAGGGCAATCTTCAGGGTGCTTGTTACCGTCAGTACCATTATCAACCCAAATATTATTTCTGAAAGCCTCTCAGCCGGGGTGAGATATATTTCCGAAAATCTTTTGATTCGGTGAAGCATGTTTCACGGTTTTCTAATTATTTTGAAAAACAGCTTTCCTTACAGCCTCGATGGTGGCATCTATTTCTATCGGCTTGGGACAGACAGCAAGAACATGCTCGGAATCCTTAAGAAGATGTCCCGTTGTTACGCACACAACGCACTCATCTTTTTCGATTACACCCATCTCCACAAGTTTACGAAGACCGGCAATCGAAGAAGCGCTTGCAGGTTCAACGCCTATCCCTTCAAGAGATGCAAGTTCCTGCTGGGCATGGATTATCTCCTCATCAGATACGGTCTCGGCAGTCCCGCCTGACCCCCTGATCGCAGACAGCGCCTTTATCGCATTCACAGGATTTCCGATGCGGATGGCTGTTGCCACGGTCTCAGGTTTGCTTTCAGGCGTTATAGCGGCCGCATCATTTTTGATGGCCCGAACAATAGGGCTTGCCCCTTCAGCCTGGATGCCTGTCATTTTCGGAACATTGTCTATGATTCCAAGGCGCTTGAATTCCCTGAACCCTTTATATATGGCGGTAATATTCCCGGCGTTTCCTACGGGGAGCACAAGCCGGTCCGGCGCCTTCCAGCCAAGCTGGTCAGCTATCTCAAACGCGATGGTCTTCTGTCCCTCGAGGCGGTAGGGATTCACGGAATTCAGGAGATAGAATCCTTCCCTGTCGCACAGGTCGCGAACGAGTTTAAGAGCGTCATCAAAATTTCCCCTGATGCTCAGTACCTTTGCGCCGTGCATGAGCGCCTGTGCAAGCTTGCCAAGTGCCACCTTGCCTGAAGGCAAAAGCACGACTGCAGGAACCCCAGCCCGAGCTCCGTACACCGCAAGCGATGCCGAGGTGTTACCCGTGGAGGCACAGGCAACTGTTTTCATCCCGAGTTCAAGGGCCTTTGTCACACCGACTGTCATCCCCCTGTCCTTGAAAGAGCCAGTGGGGTTCATGCCCTCATGCTTGACATAGACATCTTTCAAGCCCATGCTTTTTGCCAGCCTGTCAACGCGGTAAAGGGGGGTCCCGCCTTCTTTCAGGGATATGGGCTCCCTTCCCACGGGCAGGAGGGCGCGGTATTTCCAGACCGAGAGAGGGCCTTTTAGCTCATTTTTTGTGATATGGATTTTTGTGTAATCATAAACGACATCGAGGAGACCACCGCAGGTACAGGTATAAATAACGTCTGAAGGCCTGTATTTCTTATGGCATTCGATGCACTCGAGGTGATACATAGTGTACTCAAATAGAATTGGAAGGCTTATAGATTTTGATGAGAGGGATAGATAAAAATTATTAATACAGTTAGTAAGGTAGAAATAATGAGTTCATGAGTCTTTATAAACCATAAATAAACAAAAAAATATGCACAAATGCGTAACATTCCTTGAAAATTTATAAAAGTTTTTTCTGGCAATTTGGGCCTATCTTGTTTCGTATAATGTAGCTTTTTACCTTCTGAGCTAATTTTAATGGAAGAGTATCCAATTTAAGCATACTTTTTCCCTTTATGTTATCCAAATCCTTTTTTAATTCGGGATAAGATATTTCCTGTATGGGAATCGTAACAATATGTTGCGCACCTGTGCCAAAAATTTCTGCCCCGACTGTTAAAATAAGTTCTTCACGTATTCCCGGTTTTAAGGATATCAGCATTTCATCAAGCTTTTTCTCAAGTATATCAATATTTTTCGCAGAACTCATTTGAGATGATATTTTGCTTAAAATCATATTGATTAGTGGAAGTCTGTCTTCAATATACTGTTCATCATTTGCTTTATTAAGTAGTTCGCATGCTTCTCCTCTCTCTTCTTCAGGCAATTTAGAACAAATAATGGATAACATCATATGTAGGTTGTCAAAACCTTTTTCGAGCCCTATCAGGTCTCTAATTTGTAAAAGATTTTGACCTATATAATTAACTTCTCTCCCTAAATCCTCAAATTGAGTGCCATGCGTGTGTTTACAGAGCGATTTTGCATTTTCTTGAATATCTGCCAGTATCTCCTTTATATTCTGATCAATTATCGGTAAACCCCTCCTTATCAATCTCGTTGCACCAGGCGCTTCCTCTTCCGTTGCATCAAGCAGTTCACAGACGCGATCGCAGTACCGCCTATATGCGTTGAGGTCGGATTTAATAATATTAAAATCGCATGCCTTCTGCACCTCCTTAAGCGCATTTCCGAGGTTTTCTACAGCTTCTAGGAGTTTTTCTCTACTTTCTGAGCCTTCTGATGCAATTTTTGCCTCTATAAAATATTTCTCGACTTCAATTGCTGCCACCTGTTTCTTAAAAGTTATTGTGTATAACGAGCGATAAAAAGGAAGACAAAATCTAGCGGGATTGTGATATGTCGCATCCTTTGACGATTTTTCAAAAAATTCCAGAGCTTTTTCCAATTCTTTTCTAAAATCATCTTCACATTCTGCTTCAGTCGCCTTAAATATAAATGCTTTGCCTAGAGAATAGTTTGCAGCCCCCCTTACATCTGTATCCTTGTCATGTGCCAGCCACATCAAATCTTTACATGCCTGTTTCTTATCAGGGACATATGGAAATGCTAAACCAATTGCAATTGCTGAATCATGTCGTAAATACCTTATATAACAATGCAGAATAAACCACGCCTGTTCTTTATTGGGGAGGTGAGGAAAGACTATACCCATTGTTATTACTGCTGCACTTTGCACATAGCTTGTATCGTCTTGTAGTAACCGAGTTATATCTTTCCACGCTTGTTCTTTCTCAGGAATGTGAGGGAAGACCGAACCAAGGGCAATTGCTGCACCGAACCGAACATTACTATCCAAATCCTCTGTGAGTCGATGCAGGTCTGCTAATGCCTGTTCTTTGTCAAGGATGTGAGGATAGGCTAAACCAATTGCGCGAGCTGCGTTCTTCCGTACGAAGTTCTCCTCGTTTAATGTGAGCCGATGCAAGTCTGCCCATACCTCTTCTTTATTAGGGGCATGAGGAAAGATGACACCAAGAGTGTATGCTGAACTCTCAAGTATATCTTTGTATTTATCTAATGTCACTTGATGTAAATTCTCCCATGCCCTCTGTTTATTAGGGTGATAGGGAAAGGCAACGCCTAATGCATATACTGCTCTTGCCCGCCCCATGTCCTCTCCTTCTTGAGTAAGCCAAAATATATCCTCCCATGCCTGTTCTTTGTCAAGAATGTCACTATATACATCACCCAATGCGTCAATTGCAGCAAATAGTACATCGTAGTAATTGTATTGTGCCAGCCTAACTAAGTGCTCCCATGCCTGCTCTTTATCAGAGATGTCAGGAAATGCAGCGTTCAATGACATTGCTACGCTCTCCAGTACTTCGGGTTCTTCATCCCGCGATAACCGTTGTAAGTCATTCCAAGCCTGTCCCTTGTCTGGAATGTGGGGGAAAGCATAGCCCAATGCAAGCGCAGCATATTCCCGAACATATTCCACTTTGACTCGTGTCAATCGATGTATATCCTTCCAACCCTGTTTCTTGTTTGGAATGTTAGGAAAGGTAATACCAACCGCACGTACAGCATCCACACGAACATCCGGAGCTTTATCTAATGTTAACCTGTGCAGGTCATTCCATGCTTGTTCTTTATCAGGAAGAACTTCAAAATTACTACTAAGAAAATTTGCCGCTTGCCTACGCTCATCCCAATTCTTACTTTGCGCCATCCTGTGAATTTTTCTCTGGCTTATCAAAACCATCAGAACCACTTAATAAATACAGCCTCACAATTTAAAATTGTTCCTGCTATCTACTGCGGCAAACTTTTTTTGGCATCTGGACGGTATTACACATATAATATTCCAATAGAATGATCACTGCGCCGAGGACGGGATTCGAACCCGCGATGACCTGACGTGATCTATCAGATTATCAGTCTGACGCCTTAACCTGGCTAGACTACCTCGGCATGATTTTCTATCATGCCTTCAGACCATTTTAACTATATCCAAGCGGTGTGAAAGTAATATTTCAATTTGCAAGCAAATCCTTAAATAAGCGGGGAAACAGAACATAGTGTGACGTGATCAATCAGATATCAGTCTGTTACCAGACTGCCGGGGCGCTCGCTCGATGCCCGCGCCCTTTTGTTTTTATTTAATTCTCAAATATTGCTCTTTAGGGTCAAATTCTTCGCAAAACAAGCTCATATTTAAATAAAGTCGCCACCTTAACAGCACCAGTGACAAATCACCCTAATAATTCCATGACTTTATGACCAAAATATTCGAAATAACCCATCGCGACGGTGCAGCCAGGATAGGCAAACTGGTTCTTGACAGGGAGATTTTAACTCCCGCCATCATCCAGATCCACAAGAAGGACTCCCCTGTAATAGATTCCGGCTCACTATGGGGAAGAAGCGCGCTAATTGAACCCAGCACAAAAAAATTAGTCATTCTTCCCCATAAATCCCTCCCCCTCAATACAAGAGAGGATATCATAAAAGAAATCCAGGAGGCAGCCCAATCTGCCTCAAATTGGGCTCATACGGGAAAAGTAGTCCACCCATTCGCCCATGAATACCCTGCCTCAGACCTCTATGTCCTCGGCGCCGCAAAACAGCTTGAGAACAGGGCGCGGGAACTTGTTGATTCGCTCATCAGGCTCAAGGAAAATACGCGCGCCGATTCCCTCCTCTATGCGCCTGCCCTTGCCGCACCCGATAACCTCTCAATGCTGGTGTATCTGGGCGTTGATATCGTGGATGAGACACTGTCGTTAATAAAAGGATACCAGGATATTTACCTTACAAATTCGGGAGAAAACCGCCTTGACAGGCTTCATGAATTTCCCTGCTCATGCGCCGTATGTTCAGAAAATACGCCGGCTGAATTTATCAAACTCCCAAAAAGAGAGCGCGCAGAGATATTGTCGCGTCATAATTCCTTGAAACTTGCCGAGGAAATGCACACCATCCGCGAGCATATAAGGTCGGGTCATCTTCGTGAGTATGTGGAGCGCCAGTGCAGGGCGCGCCCCTGGCTCACGGCGACTCTCCGGCTTATCGATGCAGAATACAAGTTCATTGAAAAAAGGACGCCGCTTTTCCGTCCGGGTACATTATATGCAAATTCGTCAGAATCGCTCAACAGGGTCGAGATAAAAAGATTTGAAGAGAGGATACTGGAACGCTACACTCCGCCAGAGCTTGATACCCTTGTACTCCTTCCATGCTCTGCCAGGAAACCTTATTCCACATCCCTCTCCCACCAGAAATTCATCAATGCGCTCGGAAAATACAGGAAGTATGTCCATGAGGTGATAATCTCATCTCCTTTAGGCGTTATCCCGCGGGAGCTTGAATTAATGTACCCAGCAGCGCATTACGATACGCCTGTGACGGGCCACTGGGACCTGGAAGAGAGGGCATGGGTCGGAGGATGCCTGCGTTCGTATCTTCAAAAAAATCGATACAAAAATATAATAGCACATGTGCACGGCGCATACAGGGAAATCTGCGAATCAGTGGAGCACGAGCTCGGTCTTGATTTTGTATATACCGCAGAAGAAGGCGTTACCGTTAGCGCTTCCCTGAAGAGGCTTGAAAGCGCACTTTCCGACATTGAGAGCGATAAAAAACGAGGGAGTGAAGAAATGAAATTAGATTATATTCGCGCAGCCGTGGATTACCAGTTCGGAAGCAGCGCAGGAGAACTTCTGACTGATGGGGCCGCTGTCAAAGCTCCCTTTCCCAAGTTCCAGTTATTCAAAGAAAAACAGCAGCTTGCAACATTGATCCCGCAGTATGGGACAGTAGCCCTGACAGTGGACGGGGCTTTAAGGCTCAAAGACTATCCATTTTATAAAGTGAATATTGCAGATTTCATGCCCCACAGTTCCATCCTTGCGCCGGGAGTACTTGAAGCCGACCCGCAGATTCGCCCCAATGATGAAGTGATAGTGGTCGGTGAAAAATTCTTCGGGGTCGGGCGCGCACAGATGAGCGGCTGGGAGATGAAAGAGTGCGCAAAGGGCATCGCTGTGGAACTGAGGCATTCAAAGAGTATTCAGTAGTAATGGAATAATAGAAATGTAAACAATTAAATATCCGCACTGAGTTAGAGTGAGCAGGGTGGTCAATTTGTCAAATAGAATTACAAAAAGTATGATCGGTGAAGCACTTGTAGGCTCAGGCCCAGAAATTGCGCATATCGATCTCGTGATAGGCCCGAAGGGAGGGGCTGTCGAAACGGCATTTATGAACTCGCTTGCAATGCCGCGATTCGGGCACACGCCGCTCCTTGCTGTGCTTGAACCCAACCTCCAGCCAAAACCTGCTACACTGATAATAAACAAAGTAACGATACGGAAAGCATCCCAGGCGCTCCTGATGTTCGGGCCAGCGCAGGCTGCGGTGGCAAAAGCGGTCATGGATTCCGTGGAAGAAGGCGTTATCAACAAGAAAGAGGCCGAGGATGTGCTGATAATCGTTTCCGTATTCATTGAATGGGATGCACAGGATAAGGATAAGGTGTACGAGTATAACTACGAGGCAACAAAACTTGCATTGAAAAGGGCTGTGGAAGGAGAACCGTCTGTTGAAGAGGCGTTATCCAGAAAGGATAAAGCGAAACATCCTTTTGCCTAAAATACACAAAATCAAATCAGCAAATTTTATATATTGTAAGGATGTATCATTACGTGAGATTTAAGGCTGTTCAGGCAAAAGCAGCAGTGAAGGGTTCTTACTCTTTCTGCAGTTTTCTGCCATGACGGACTAAAATCAAAATAAGGATGTGTAACAGTGATGGGAAATAGCGAAAAAAGTTCTCCTGTAACAGTTGGAGAAACGTATGATGTATCGATAGACGATATAGCGAAAAAGGGCGACGGAATCGCAAGAGTTGAAGGTTTTGTAATTTTTGTACCGCAGACGAAAGTTGGGGACAAAGTCAAGATCAAAGTTACCAAGGTCATGCGCAAATTCGCTTTTGGGGAGAAAGTCGAGTAATTTAACTGACCTTTGTTTACTATTTCATTATTTTTTAACTTATCGATAGTAGTTCACCTGTCCTCTCATAATCCTCCCCAAGTTTTATATATGGGCCAGACGGACTCTTATCATAATGACAACAGTCAGTGCAAGGAAGCGACTTGAATCCATAGAGCGTGATGTTATACCCTCCATGTTCGTGGGTGTTCTTTCCAAAGATGATAAATGGCTCAAAAATACACTTGAAAATACCCTCCCTTCTCTTGAAGAGCGCGCCCTTCGACTGGCGCAGGAATGTATAAAGAATGGGGAATGCAGTAAAGGTGAGGCGCTGTGTGATGAGGCGCGGATAAAGGCAGTATTCCAGGAAACACGCATCAAACTTGAGAAAGAGCATGTGACGAGGGAATCGCGTACACGATTCCAGCATTGAAATCGAGACGGTTATAAGTCGTGTCGGTGGATGGAAATAGCCATAAAAATGCTTATAAAATCATACGCAATTTTCTTAAATCTTGACAAAGCTATTGATATGAAATTGCAAAAAAATTTGTAACTGATAATTTTTTACTTTGTGGGGATTACCACAACCAACCATAACCCTATAATTTATTGTGTTGCACTTTGGCAAAACTACCAACATAAATTGAAACTGTTTTCTTGAATTCAATAACTATTTATTGCAGTGCCAAGATTTATTGACAAGTTAAAAGAGGTCAATATGGATAAAAAAGAGGCTATCAAGCTGTGTATTTGCAGGCTTTGCCCCACATATGTGGAATGCAAGGAGGAAATAGCATTTTGCCTTTCAACGACAGGAAAAAGCAAATGCATCAAAAAAGAATCGGGATGTTTATGCCCCGGCTGTCCTGTTCATGAAAAAATGGGGTTCAAAAATGTCTACTACTGCCTCCGCGGAAATGAAAAAGACCAGCTTGCAAAAAAGTAAATCCTGGAAATGCAGTGTATGCGGATACATTCATAAGGGAGATAAACCTCCTGAGGAATGCCCGCAATGCAGTAGTTCCGGAAATGAATATTCGGAACTTTCGGACAGGCAAAAACTCAGATACGACGGGAAAAAATTTGATGTCTTATTGATCAACGGGAGTTCTCACAGAGGCCACAATACAGGGATCTTGGTAGACCTGGCGGAAGAAGCGCTTAAGAAGGAAGGCGTGAGTTATAAACGATTCAATTTGAATGAACTGGATATCCAGCATTGCTGGTGCTGTTACAGCATGAGGGATTCTGCCTGCACATACCCGTGCAGGAATCAGCTTGATGATGCGCCTTCGCTTCATGAGATGATTGTTGATTCAAAAGCGGTGATTGTGGCCTCTCCAATAAACTGGAATAATATGTCCGCGCGATTAAAGGATTTCCTGGACAGGCTGACCTGCCTTCAGAATCTTTATCTTCTGGATAAAAAGGGCCTGACTACCGGGAAAATCGCAGGAATTCTGATCAACGGCCACGAAGATGGGGGAATGAAAACTGCAATGGATATTTTTCTCTACTTTCAGCAAATGGGATACATTATTGCTCCGTTCGGGGTCGCATACAAGACCCACGGCGCCCGGTATAACTCAAAAACGGATACTGGATTTTTTAAGAATGATGAAATTTTAAAAAAGGATGTCGAAGGCGTTGTGACCAATGTCGTTGAGACGGTGAAGCAGGGATTGGAAATAAAATTGATAGATAAAATAGTTCCGGTCAGTGAATGAAATAAAATTATGGTACAAATGCAATCAAAGGAAGAATTCAAAGAACAATATACCCTGTGGATAAAATCAGCAGCTAAAGACATTGCTTTTGCATTGGGCCAGCTTGAACCTGAAGTGATGAGGGCTATAATCGCAAGGAACGATCAGTATCTTAAAGAACCGGAATCGGTTTACGGGACAGACGGGATTGAAAGGGCAAAAATGCTCGCACCCGGAAATATTCTTCTTCTATCAACAGATGCCGTGGTCTTCTCGCAGAGCATATTCGTCCGGATGTCCAGTGTTTTTGATTATGCAGTGGCGCTGAACAGGCGATATTACCTGGGTTCATGGTACTCGATAATAACCCTTAACAGTACCTACTTGAAAGAGGCCAGTGAAACGATGCTTCGATATACGCTGGAACATGAATTGCTCCAGAAAGAAATATACGAAGAAAATCTGCGGGGCGAGAGCCGCAAATTCACACCCGAAGAGAAAAGAAAGATCAGTGATGGGACCTTGAACAGGGCAATCGAAAAGACCGGGATCACAAAGGATGAGCTTGCCGGGGAAAAGAAGCTCATGCTGAAAATTTCCCATACATCTCCCCTTATCCCGAAGCCCTTTGCAGAGACCGCACTTTACAGGTATATAGAAAAAAATCTCGGGGAGCTGAAAGATTATTGTGAAACCAGCAAGACAGAAAAAGAAGATAATATTGGAAAGAAATTAAATTCTGATTTCAAGGAATGGATAGACTTTTCTATGAAAACCTACAGGACGTTCCTTACAGATGTCAAAACGGAACTGAACTACATGGATTATGGTTACGCATGAGAATAATCGCAATCTCCGATACGCATATTAAATACGGTTCCATCCTGGAACAACTGCCCTCCGACCTCGCAGCAATGCTTAAAGATGCCGACATGGTAATTCATGCAGGGGATTTTGTCACAAAGGCTGCATACGATGAGCTTTCCCGCATCGTCAGGCTTGTGGCCGTACAGGGGAACATGGATGAGGCTGTATTAAAGAGCCTCCTTCCCGAGCGGTCCGTCATAGAAGTTGAAGGCATGAATATCGGAGTTGTCCATGAGGCAGCGCTGTCGCTCCAGGACACAACGGGCGCCGGGTACCTGGCAAAAGAAATGGGCGCGGATGTCCTTATTTTCGGCCACCTTCACAGGCCCCTGATCGAAAAGTCCGATGCGCTACTTATATGCCCTGGAAGCCCCACGGCCCCGAGATTATCAGACCCATGTGCAGTTGAGCTTGTTATCGAAAACGGCAGGATATCAGGGAACATCGTCAAGTTTGAGGGGCCAAGGTGCAGTGCTCTTGAAAGGGCAGGGTCTTTTCATGAATAATTAATCTTCCGTGTCCCCGCTCTCAATTCCCCATCTTACGTCCACGGCCACGCCTTTTTTGAATGCGAGCATTTCGGAAGGACAAAGCAGGGCTTTCCCGGATGCAAGCAACCGGTCATTTTCATCCACAACAAAGACTTCCTCCCCTGCCCTTATTTCATCGTCTACCAACACAACGTGTTTTGCAAAGACAGTTTTTCCTTTTGCCACAAAGGGCGCAGCATCGCCGTTGACCACGACCCTGCGTCCCGGGTGCCTGATATATTCATGAAGCCTGCCAGCACCGGCGATGCCCAGTGTAAGCATGCCATCATGGGCCCTGACCGTGGCCAGGCGGTTGTTATTAAGAAGTATCTGGCGAACCTTTCCGGTTGTGGACATCAGGAACTCCACGTTATCTGGGAAGAGGATTTCCCCTGCACCTTTCCCGAACTGATAATCTGCAATGGTTCTTACGCGCTTCAGGTGGGATTTTAGTTCAGGCATTATCCTGTAATTGACATGAATGAACCATATTAGTTTCCCTTCCGCATTCCCTGAATAAATTATAAGTGTTGACAGGTGAATTATTCGAGCATGGATGCGATCACCTCGTCAAGGATGGCTGCCGTTGATGCCAATTGTGAGTATCTCGGGATAAAAAGGCTACAGCTAATGGAAAATGCCGGCGCAGCTGTAGCAGGTGCAATCAAGAAAAGATTCAAGTCCGGGAAAATTATCATCCTTGCAGGCAGGGGGAACAACGGCGGCGACGCCTTCGTGGCGGCCAGGCATCTCGGGAATTATGATGTAACGGTTATCCTTATCGGTGAAGAAGAGAATCTGAGGACTGAAGAAGCAAGGCATAATTGGAATGCACTTCGTAAAACTTCTCTTCCCCTCATCAAGGTCAAGGATTCAAAAGCGTTCGACCGTTTATTGATAAAAAGTGCGGATGTGGTCATAGATGGTATTTTCGGGACAGGCATAAGGGGAAAAATAAACGAACCCGAATCTACTGCTATAGATATTATAAATGAATCCGACGCATTTGTTATATCTGTGGACGTTCCGTCAGGATTTGACCCTGACGGTGGCAAATTTGAGAAGGCGGTAAATGCCGATATGACAATCACGTTCCATAAAATGAAAGCAGGCATGCTCTCACCCGGCGCCCGGAAATATACCGGTGAAATCGAGGTTGCAGATATAGGCATCCCGAAAGAGGCTGAATTCTATGTCGGTCCCGGGGATATAAAACCCTTTTTAAAGAGACCTGCCGAAAGCCACAAAGGGGACGCAGGAAGGGTTCTTGTCATCGGAGGCGGGGCGTATTCAGGCGCACCTGCGTTATGTGCCCTCGGGGCGCTGCGTGCAGGAGCCGACATAGTCACGGTGGCAGCGCCTGAGAGTGTTTCTGATATTGTGGCCTCCTTTTCGCCCAATCTTATTGTCCGAAAGCTCAGCGGCGAACGACTGAGGGAAGAAAATGTAGCCCTGATTCATGAGTTGATCGAAAAACATGATGTCGTTGTCATGGGTATGGGCCTCGGGACTGAGGATAACACTCTTGCGGCAATTAAAAAGATTGTCCCGATGTGTAAAAAAGCAGTTATCGATGCTGATGCGCTCCAGCCCTTTTTGCTGCCTTTGCTGCATAAAAATATAATTATTACCCCGCATCCAGGTGAAATGAGGCGGTTATCAGGAGAGAATGTGCCTGATGGAACACAAAAAGTTGATTTTGTCAGGAATTTTGCCCGTGAATACAATGTCACTGTGTTACTAAAAGGCGCGGTCGATATCATCTCAGACGGCATGGAGGTTCGCGCCAGCAGAACTGGGAATGCGGGTATGACCGTAGGCGGAACCGGGGACGTGCTTGCAGGCCTTACCGCTGCCCTCTTTGCAAAGCATGACGCGCTTGAGTCGGCAAGCGCAGCCGCTTTCATAAACGGTGCAGCCGGGGATATGGCGTTTCTGGAATTCGGATATGGCCTTCTGGCCACGGACGTTATTGATTTTATCCCAAAAGTGATGAAAGAATGAACCTGTCGCACATCCAGGATGAAAGGGCAAGAATGGTCGATATAAGCGGAAAAACTGATGTCGCAAGGCGTGCAGTGGCAGAAGGAGAGATACATTTAAGGCCCGAAACTCTCGAAGCAATCGAGAACAGGAAAATTGAGAAGGGCGAAGTCCTGGGAACAGCGCGCATAGCTGCTATTATGGCCATCAAGAATACGCCTTCCGTGATACCGATGTGCCACCAGATACCGATAACGAGCATTGATGTGAGGTTTGAGAAGGGCAATGGTATGATCAGGGCAATCGTTGAGGTAAAATCATCGGGAAAAACAGGGGTGGAAATGGAAGCTCTTCACGGAGTGAGCGTGGCCCTCCTGACCATCTGGGATATGGTAAAATCAGCGGAAAAAGATGAAACAGGCAATTATCCTTTTACTCAAATAAAGAATATCAGGGTCTTAGAGAAAACAAAATCATAAAATGGAAAAAATATTCGAGCCTGAAGCCATAACCGGACTTTCCGAGGAAGAAGCGGCAAAAAGACTGAAAGAAGCAGGTTATAACGAACTGCCGTCCCAAAGAAAACAGGGCTTTTTTTCAATAATGTTCAATGTTCTCCGCGAACCTATGCTGCTGCTGCTTCTGGGCTCAGGCCTGATTTATTTATTCGTGGGGGAGATAAACGATGCTTTGATGCTTCTTTTTTTTGTATTTGTTGTCGTCGGGATAACTTTTTATCAGGAAAGAAAGACCGAGAGGGCGTTAGAGGCTTTGAAAAACCTGTCCAGCCCCAGAGCTCTTGTAATAAGATACGGGAAGCAAAAAAGAATCCCGGGGAGGGAAGTAGTTCCGGATGACATTCTGATATTGAGGGACGGAGACCGCGTGCCTGCCGACGGGGTATTGATTTTTTGCTCAAATCTACTGGCTGATGAATCCCTGCTCACAGGAGAATCGCTCGCAGTCCGAAAAAACGAATGGGATGGCAAAACACCCTACACGCAACCCGGGGGAAATGATTTGCCTTTTGTTTATTCTGGGACGCTGGTGGTCCAGGGGCATGGAATTGCCAGGGTCACTTCAACAGGGATACATACCGAGATGGGAAAAATCGGAAGGGCTCTTGAGACTATTTCGGGAGAAGAAACTTCGCTTAAGAAAGAAACCGCTTACATTGTAATGAATTTTGCAATCGGCGGGTTGGTGCTCTGCATTTTCGTCGTAGTGGTCTACGGATTAACGAGAGGGGACTGGCTGAACGGTTTGCTTGCAGGATTGAGTTTGAGCATGTCATTGCTTCCTGAAGAATTTTCCGTGGTTTTACTCGTATTCATGAGCCTTGGCGCATGGCGCATATCAAAACGGCATGTCCTGACCAGGCGAATGCCTGCCATCGAGACTCTGGGTTCAGCCACAGTGTTGTGCGTGGATAAGACAGGTACTTTGACAATGAACAGGATGATCTTGAGTTCCCTGTTCGCAAAGGGTGAATATTATGAAGCAGATAAGAACGGACATTTGCCTCTTCCTGAAATGTTCCATGAACTGCTTGAATTTGGCTATCTTGCGAGCCAGAAAGACCCTTTTGACCCTGTGGAAAAAGAGATCAAAAATGGTACAGAAAAATTTCTTGGCAATACCGAGCATGTGCACCAGAACTGGAAACTTGTTCGGGAATACCCACTCTCCAAGAACCTGCTTGCCCTGTCCAATGTCTGGGAATCGCATGACAGGCGAAAGCATGTCATAGCGGCAAAAGGCGCTCCCGAGGCGATAGCAGAGCTGTGTCATATGGGCGAAGAAAAAAAGAAAGAGTTGATGTCACATGTCCAGAAAATGGCGGACAAAGGGCAAAGGCTTCTTGGGGTGGCCAAATCCAGCTTTACGGATGATATTTTACCTGAAAAACAGCATGATTTTGAATTTGAATTTATCGGCCTCCTGGGTTTTGTGGACCCCGTACGCCCGGGAGTATCGGAAGCGCTCGCTGAGTGCTATTCAGCCGGGATAAGGGTCATTATGATCACAGGGGATTATCCTGGTACGGCACAGCACATCGCAAGGCAGATAGGTTTGAAAGACCCTGAGAGGTTTATTACGGGTACGGAACTCTCAGGCATGAGCCAGCCGCAACTGCAGGAAAATATCAGGACAACGAACATTTTTGCCCGGGTCGTGCCTGAGCAAAAACTGGCGATAGTGAACGCCCTGAAGGCTAATGGGGAAGTGGTCGCGATGACCGGGGATGGGGTTAATGACGCTCCTGCGCTGAAATCAGCCCATATCGGTATTGCAATGGGCGAGAGGGGCACGGACGTGGCGCGCGAATCGTCTGCGATGGTCCTGCTGAACGATGACTTCTCATCCATTGTGGCTGCAGTAAGGCTTGGGAGGAGGATTTTCGACAACCTCAAGAAAGCCATCTCATATATATTTTCAGTCCATGTCCCGATTGCCGGGATCGCGCTTTTCCCCATACTTCTGAAACTGCCACTTGTGCTTTTGCCGGCGCACATAGCTTTTCTTGAACTTATAATAGATCCGGCATGTTCCACGGTTTTTGAGGCAGAGCCTGAGGAAAAAAACATAATGAACAGGCCTCCCAGGAACTTGCAGGAACGATTGTTCGGAAAAGATAGCTTTTATTACGGCTTATGCCAGGGTATGAGCGTGCTTGCCGTTGTGGTCGTTGTTTTTATCCTGGCATTGTATCTTGGCAAGGGCGAAACCGAAGCACGCACGCTTACATTTGCCACACTGGTGATTGCCAATCTTACCCTGATAGTGGCGAACCTGTCATGGTCAAAGAGCATAATGAAATCATTCGATTCTGAAAATAAGGCATTGTGGTTTGTTATCATAGGCGCGTTTTCCAGTCTTGTCCTTGTCCTGTACGTACCTGTACTTAGAAATCTTTTTCATTTTTCAGTGCTGCATTTTAGCGATATCCTCATCGTCCTCGTTGCAGGGATTTTAAGTGTGGTGTGGTTTAAGCTGCTCAATATCAGGTCGAAAATGAATATTGACTGACGTTGTGGATTTTACGGTTAGGCAGGCCAGGAATTACGAAGGAAGATATTAATAATATAAACGAAGTTTAGATGAAACCGAGAAATCAAATCCGGAAAATCATGCCTACACGATTTCAAAAATGGTCCCTGGCCTTTAAAGTCTTGCCAGTTATAGCATTTATCATCATCCTGAAACTTATCGCCCATCAATACAGCCTGGAGTTCATCTCCCTGAACCCGCTGTTCACAGGCGTTGTTACTGCAAACATATTCCTTCTGGGTTTTCTTATCGCAGGGGTCCTGACCGATTACAAAGAGAGCGAGAAATTGCCGGGGGAGCTGGCCGCCAGTATTGAATCGATCGTGGATGAATGCCTGATAATCAATAAGAACAGGAAGGCAAAACCTGCCCAGGATTGCCTTGAATATGTTTTGGACCTGACAGGCTCCATCAAGGACTGGTTTTTCAAGAAAGAAAGGACGCGGTCGCTCATGAATAAGATAGATGGGCTTAATGATTTTTTTCTTGCTTTTGAATCCCTGACGCAGGCCAATTTTATTGCCAGGTTAAAACAGGAACAGAGTGCTATCAGGCGAATGTTAATCAG
>DATCUE010000105.1:0-7684 GCA_036567605.1 Candidatus Methanoperedens sp.
AGGGTTGCGACAGGAATAACGGATGACCAGCTTCTCGAATTAACGAATATATTCAAAGAACTTATAATTTCAGAGGAAGGCATTCATGTTGACTTTGAACCGAAAATAGTGTTCGAGGTCGCTTTTGAGGAAATACAGAAAAGCCCTAATTATGATTCAGGATATGCTCTAAGGTTCCCAAGGCTTGTCAATGTGAGAAGTGATAAATCAGCAGAAGACGCAGACTCAATAGAAAGGATTGAATCTCTCTACATCGGACAGAAAGGCAGGTGACAACTCCGACAGAAAACTTTAAACCTAATCAAGTATTGTTTTATGAGAAATTATTTCGAAGGACGTGATTATAAACTTAAATGTGGAAAATCGAAGACGCAATTGACCTGTACGGTATAGAACGCTGGGGCAATGGATATTTCTCTTTTAATAAAAATGGTAATTTGATTGTCAGGCCCACGAGAAAAGATGCTGAGACTATCGACCTGAAAAATGTGGTTGACAGCCTTGCGGCAAAAAAAATAAAATTCCCCTTATTGTTCAGGTTCCCGCAAATTCTCGAATCCCAGATAAAAGAATTAAACGGGGCATTTTCCAGTTCAATTTCTGAATTCAGGTATAATAGTGTTTACCAGGGCGTATTCCCGATGAAAGTGAACCAGAGAAAAGAGGTTATTGAGGAAATCATAAAATCGGGTAAAAAGTATAATATGGGCCTTGAAGTGGGCACAAAAGCTGAACTTCTTGCAGCTTTGTCCTTCGAGTTGAGTGCTGACGCTCTTCTGATTTGCAATGGTTTTAAGGATGACGAATATCTCAAAATGGCATTGAATGCGATCAAACTGAAAAATAAAGTTGTCATTGTCATCGATGAATTTAATGAAACAAAACGGCTGCTGGAACTTTCAAAACAAATGAATGTAAAACCGCTGATAGGCATAAGGGCAAAACTGTATTCCAAAGGAAGCGGGAAATGGGCGGAATCCGGGGGGGAATCTTCGAAGTTCGGTCTTACAACTACCGAAATGCTGGACTGTATAAAGGTCATAGCTGAGTATGATATGCTTCCACAGTTGCAGATGCTTCACTTCCATATAGGTTCCCAGATAACCGAGATCAGGAGAATACAGAAAGCGGTCAAAGAGGCTGCAAGGGTATATGCAAAAATAAAAAACAAACATATTGACATCAAATATTTCAACATCGGCGGCGGTCTCGGGATCGACTACGACGGGAGTAAGACCTCATCCGAGGCGAGCGCCAATTATACTATCCAGGAGTATGCGAATAATGTGGTGTATTCATTGAAAGAAGTGTGCGACGAGGAGAACGTCCCTCATCCAGTAATTTTATCTGAAAGCGGACGCGCCATATCTGCATACCATTCCGTGCTTGTCATCAACATAAAAGGAGATAAGAACGGAAATCATAAAGAACAGGTCGAGATAGTGGGAAACGAGCCCCACATAGTAAGAGACCTGTACGATGGATTCAAAGAAATCAACATAAAGAACTATATCGAGTATTATCATGACGCACTGCAGCATCGTGAGGAGCTTCTGTCCCTCTTCAATCTCGGGGAAATTGAGCTTGAGGATAAATCCAAAGGTGAACTGCTTTTCTGGCAGATATGTGAGAAAGCCTCTGCATTTGCAAGAGAATCCGGGAACAAATCCGATGATTTTGAAGATTTGAACAAGCTCCTGTCCAAAAAATATATAGGCAATTTTTCCATATTCCAGTCCATTCCTGATTTCTGGGCAATAAAACAACTTTTCCCCGTTGTCCCTCTTTTCAGGGCCAATGAGAAACCCGCGGAATACGGGACAATCGTGGATATCACGTGCGACTCTGACGGTGAGATCGATAAGTTCGTGGACTTAAAGGATGTCAAAGAAATACTGGAACTCCATACTTTGAATAACGGCTCCTATTACCTGGCAATACTTTTGCTGGGCGCCTACCAGGACACCATAGGTGATTATCATAATTTATTCGGCGCTGCTAACGAAGCGCATATCATAGTGGATGACACAGGCGGCTGGCATATCAGGCAAAGCGTGAACGGGGACAGGAATTGCGATACTCTCAGTTACGTCAAATACAATACTAACGCCCTTCTGGCTGCGTTTGAATCCGAGGTGACCCAGGCGCTGAGGGAAAATAGGCTATCCAAATCGGACGCCGAGGATATTCTGAATAATTATAAATCCGTTATGTACCAGTACACCTATCTGGATATATAAGAATAAGGCAAAAGCTTGAATATCTTTTGAACAATATTATATGCAAATGGCTGCAGACCTTGCTTCAGAATATACTTTTTTTATCCAGGCGTTCATAGCCATTTTTTCAATCGTCAATCCCTTAAGCGGTGTGATGGCTTTTGTCTCCATAACGTCACATATGAGCAACGAGGACAGGATATATGTTGCAAAACGCTGTTCATTTATTGCCTGCATTATTGCCATTGTCTTTGCCTTATCAGGCGAATATATTTTGCAGGATCTTTTCCAGATCACGGTAAATCACCTGAGGGTGGCAGGAGGCGTCTTATTGTTCCTTGTCGCGATGGATATGCTGTTTGGCAGGATCACAAGAGAGAGCATTACATCCGAGGAACTCAAGGATGCTGCGCAGAGGGAAGACGTTTCGATCTTCCCGATGGCAATGCCCATGTTAACAGGTCCCGGCGCAATTACCACGATCATATTATATACCGCCACGGGCACTGATAAAATAAAAGCGATTGAATATAATCTTGATCCGCTGTCGGCAAAAATCATTGTGATAGGAGCTATCTTGCTTACTTTTGTGATTACTTATCTGATTTTCAGATATTCTGATTATTTCAATAAGGTCGTGGGGCTGACAGGTATGATGGTAATGACAAGATTAATGGGACTATTCCTCGGGGCTATAGCCGTCAGCTTTATTTCTGATGGAATAAAAGGATTATTTGGATTGGGCTAAATGAATATCCTTGTCGTAACCGGGAGAATGGCAGAAAGGACGGTAAGGAAATCTATCCAAAACGAAGCAGACTTCCTTGTTCTTGGAATCGAGGTAGCGGCTTTTGTTACTCCCGGCCTCCTTCGGCGTTCACTCCCTGACAAAAAGTATGACCTGATACTTATACCGGGTCTTGCGACAGGCGATTTTTCAGGGCTTGAAAAAGAAATAAACACGCAGATCAGGCTCGGTCCAAAACATGCTGTTGACCTTGGTTTTGTTATTTCCTTTGCCGGGGATACTGCTTTTTCCCCAAAAATTCCTGCCTGTGAACTGCTTATCGAAAAAAGAAGGTCAAGTGCCTTTGAAAAAATAAACGAGCTTGAACTCGGGTCGAATGCTTCGTTATTCATAAAAGACACAAAGCTCGGCGGGAATTCCCGCATGAAAGTGATGGCCGAAGTTGTGGATGCCGGCCACCTGGCCCGAAAGGAACTGGCAAATAAGGTTTTGTATTTCAAGGAACAGGGCGCTGATATCATCGACCTTGGGATATCGCTGGATACGACGAGTGAAGAAGTCAAGGCTGCTGTAAATACCGCAAAATCAGCCGCAGCCTTACCCCTCAGTATCGACACGCTGGACCCGGATTTAATAAATGAGGCGCTGGATGCCGGCGTTGATATCGTACTCAGCCTGAATTCTGAGAATATCGCCGAGGTAAAAGACAACATCATCAGTAACACAGCAACTGCCGTAATAATCCCGGACTGCTCATGTGATCTTGAAAGCCTCTTTGCAAATATAGATACAGCCCGGAATTCGGGAATTACAAATATCATAGCAGATCCTGTGCTTGAACCCATCGGCCATGGATTTGTTGAATCAATAAACAGGTATTATGAGTTCAGGAAACGCGATCCAACAACGCCTCTTTTTTTCGGTGCTGGCAATGTGACAGAACTCATGGACGCAGATTCGATCGGGATCAATGCAATGCTGTCCGGAATTGCCATGGAACTTGATGCCAGTATCCTGTTCACCCCTGAGTACAGCGACAAAGCCCACGGCAGCGTGCATGAATTAAAAAAGGCATCGATGATGATGATGCTTGCAAGAGAAAGGGGCAGCGCTCCCAAGGATCTCGGCTTCGATCTTCTGGAAATAAAAGAGAAGAGAAGACGGGAGTATGGAAGACTGCCTGAAAACGCCATTGATGCAAAAGGCAGCGAACACTGGCATCTTGACCCGGCAGGATGTTTCAAGATAGAAGTAACGGAAGATGAAATCAGTGACGGGAAACTCCGTCCCGGGAAAATCCTGGCAAAGCAAAAAGATAAAGCCGTTGCGGGTAGAACGGCGAAAGAAATCCTTGATACGATTATTGATCAGGGCCTTGCCTCCCGTCCTGACCATGCGGGTTATCTTGGAAGAGAACTTATGAAGGCAGAACTTGCATTGAAATTCAAAAGGAGTTATTCGCAGGATGACAAATTTTGAGATAATTAAAAAATTCTATCCAGGGGATAACATCGAAGGAATCCTGACCCGCGCCCTGAATGACGAACTTGTAGGACTTACAGAAGGAATTGAACTCCTTGAATCTGACAATGTGAACCTGCTGGGGGCTGCCGCAGATGCCATGCGAAAGAGACGCGCGGGAGAGCTTATCACATTCGTTGTTGACAGGAACATAAACTATACCAACATCTGCTCTTCAAAATGCAAATTCTGCGCATTTTACAGGGAACCTCAGGCAGAAGATGCGTATGTACTTACGATAGATGAGGTTATTTCAAAAGTCGATGAGGCGGTCAAACTCGGCGCAACGCAGATACTGCTGCAGGGTGGATTGAATCCTTCCATTGGTATTGAATATTATGAAGAGATGCTAAAAAAGGTCAAAAAAAAGTTCAACGTCCAGATGCATGCGTTTTCACCTCCCGAAATCGTGCATATTTCAAAATTATATGGGTCAGGTATCAGGGAAACGATTTCGCGGCTTCACGAAGCAGGCCTTGATTCCATTCCGGGTGGGGGGGCCGAGATACTTGATGACAGGGTACGCGGTTACGTTTCGCCAGATAAAATCGGATGGGAAAAGTGGCAGGAAGTGATGCTCACGGCGCATTCACTCGGGATCCCGACCACGGCCACAATGGTATTCGGGCATGTAGAGACGCTCAGGGAGCGGGTTGAGCATATTATCAGGATACGGAAGATGCAGGAAAAATATAGCGGCTTCACAGCTTTTATTCCGTGGAGCTTCCAGCCCGAGAATACGCAGTTAAGCGGGAATTCAACAGGAGTTGATTACCTCAAAATAGTCGCTGTATCGCGAATTCTCCTGAATGGCCATATCAGGAATATCCAGGCTTCATGGGTCACGCAGGGATTGGGTATAGCCCAGGTGGCATTGAACTATGGAGCGAACGACCTTGGCGGGACGATGATAGAGGAAAATGTGGTGCGGGCGGCAGGTGTGCCATTTCACAGCAAGAGCATAGACGAGTTCGTGCACATAGCTAAAAAAATGGGGCGCACAGTAGCGAAGAGGGATACACTGTATAATATATTAGAGAGATATTGAATATCATGCCTTTTACGCTTTACCATCTCGGGCCAGCTTCTTTGATAGGGTTGTTGTTTTTTGGCATTTTTGATTTCCCGGCGCTGCTTCTAGCCAGCGTGGTAATCGACATCGAACCGCTCAGTGTCCTGGCGTTTGATCTTGATTATCCCATGCATGGTTTTTTCCACAGCTTTTTGGGTGGGGCGATAGTTGCGGTTTTTGTCTCGATTCTTGTGTATTTTTTGAGGAAGGATATCAGGGCATTAATGAAACCTTTCAAACTTGAGCAAAGTTCTTCGTTTAATAAAATTTTCTGGACTTCCCTGTTCGGCGTTTATTTCCATATCATGCTTGATTCGCCGCTGTATGGTGATATGAAACCATTTTACCCTTTTGTGGGTAATCCGTTTTACGGTTTGTTCTCATCAGGGCAAATTTACCTTTTTTCCGGCATGTCATTCCCGGCTGCGATGATGGTTTTTCTGGTTATATTCGTCAAAAAAAAGAAGTAGGCCTTTTATTCAACTTAATTCATACTTTTGTGTTTCAGGATTATATCTTGGCGGGAAAATCTTATATTTTTTCGCCCAGACAATCCATCCATTTTCATGTATGGCGGTCGCATATTCATCATAAAGCACTATTCCGAAATAATCATATTTTTTGGAGCTTATTTTAATGGTATTGTTATTGCGGAATATCTTATATGATGCAATATCGGTATTACCTGATTCTGATATTTCAACTTCATTTTCCTTGAATGTATAAACCAGAGGAGTCTGCCATTCTCCCCATTTGACTTCAAGTCTAAAAGGTATTTGAGGAATTAAATTCCTATCACTCGGTTTTAATAAATCAACCCTGTTAATCCTTGTTTGAAGTTCATCCACCTGTTTCTGCAATAAATTAACTTTATCTTCCAGTTCCTTTATTTTATTTTGGTCGGAAGATTGCGATACCTGGTTGTATACAGGAGATGCAGTAGATAAAGGCGACACAGTCGAAGTAGCCGAAACTTCCGCAGCAGGCTTATCTGCCTGACTGCTCACGCATCCCGATAACAGTATTGCCGCTATCGTTATTAAAACAATTATTTTCTTTGACATAATCCCTCATGCGTGCCTACACCTTTTTTGTATATAGATTTTATTAAATATATGAATTCATTTCTTTTCTGGCTCTTTAATTCGCAGGCTGACATTAAGCCAGCTTGATGAATGTGTAAGCGCCCCGACCGAGATTACATCAATTCCGCTCTTTGCATAATCATATATGTTTTCAAGCGTAATACCACCGGAAGCTTCAAGAATGACCCTGTCCCTCAGCCCTTTTTCACCCAGCATTTTTATGCTTTTCCTGATTTCATCTGCCGCCATATTATCGAACATGATAATATCCACCCCCAGTTCAGCCGCACTGACGGCTGAGTCTACATCCTCTACTTCAACTTCTATCTTCTGCGTGAAACCCGCTGCGCCTTTTGCCGCCCTGACAGCCTTTTCAAGACCCAGTACCGCAATATGGTTATCTTTTATCAGGACGGCATCCGAAAGGTTAAACCTGTGCGGATCACCCCCACCCGCTATGACCGCTTTTTTCTCGAATTTGCGAAAACCGGGGGTGGTCTTCCTGGTGCATGCAACCCTGACACCTTCCGCTCTTTCCGCGTACCTGCGGGTCAGCGTGGCGATACCGCTCATCCTGCCCAGGAAATTCAATGCCAGTCTTTCAGCCCTGAGGATTGACCTTGCCCCCCCATCCAGCGTGAATATGATATCATCAGGCTTTATGGGAGAGCCATCCGTAAAATCCGTGCTGGCGAAAATCTCAAGATATTCAAAGACCTGCGTGGCCTCAGAAAGCCCAGCAATAATTCCCCCCTCTTTTGCCACCACTTCTGCCTGCACCTTGCAGTCGGGAATTATATTGCATGAAACATCATTATAGCCTATATCTTCTTCGATGAAACGTTCAAGTTCTGTCAATAACATAATCAAATCCCTATGATTAATAGGTTTTAATTACTTATATACTGCTGTGAATGTATCAAGGAACAAAGAAAACATGCTTAAAATCGGAATAATCGGCTGCGGCGCTATCGGCACGGAAATCTGCAAGGCAATAGATGCAAAGCTCGTAAATGCCAGGCTTGCAGGGATTTACGAT
>DATCUE010000106.1:0-4235 GCA_036567605.1 Candidatus Methanoperedens sp.
TATAGAGGCCGTCGCAGAAGTGGGATTGTTGGGATAATTGAGAAACATGAGTCTTGCTTTTTTGGCTACGCTTGCAGGTATGGCATCAAGGTCGGGAAGAAAATCGTTCTTGGAAAGCAGCGGCATCTTGTATGGCCTGCCGTCGGCAAGAATAGACCCTATGTTATACACCGGATATGCGGGATCGGGAACAAGAGATATATCGCCCGGATTCAGGAACGCAAGCGGGATATGGGCGATACCTTCTTTTGAACCGATAAGCGTAAGGACCTCGTCTTCGGGATTGAGATCCACGTTCATGGTCTTTTTGTACCAGCCGGCAGCCGCCTCCCTGAAAGCAAACATCCCCTCATACGACGGGTACCTGTGTCTTGCGGGATTGCCTATGGATTTTTTCATCGCTTCCACGATATGATAAGGAGTGGGCAGATCGGGGTCGCCTATGCTGAGGTTGATGACATCGACACCCTTCCTGACGAGTTCGGCTTTAGCTTTATCGATAGCCGCAAATAAATAAGGAGGCAATGAATTTATCCTGCTGGCATACATAATCATCAGGCTTTCTCATGTTATTTATTGTATATAAGATATGAGCTTTGATTTCAGGTTTTTAAAAGTAGATTTTCAATCATCCTCATCTTCGTCCTCGTCTTTGCCTGCTTCAAAAAACAGCTCTCCGTAAAGTAATTTTTCAATTACCTGTGCTACATAGAGGCGCTTCTGGTACCTCTGGATGTCCTCATTCATGTGAAGTTCCGAATCCACCTGTACCCTCAACAATACAAACCTGAATTTCTCAAGGTCATCGATTATCAGGGATTTTATATCCTCCATGAGATAAGGCAATTTATCCGGCCCATCCACTGCCTCTGCAATAATAAATATATTTTCATGTATCTTTTCGATATCCGGTTCCCGCTGGCCTGTCAGGATCTTCAGGGTATCCATTGAATATCTCCTGTCTTTGATATTGGCATAATCCATAGTACCACCTATATTCTTTATCTATCAGGTTCTATATTAGCCAAGCGGAGAGATAATGGATACACCCGTGATTTTGAAAATTTTTCATAAAGGAAAAATGAAAGAATATTTTGTTACGTCCGAAGAAGAACTGCACACAGACCTCGGGGTAATAAAGCTTGACGGGCTTGGCACAATATCACCTGGAGATAAGATAAGTTCACATCTGGGCTTTGAGTTCATTCTCCAGAAACCCAGGGCGCCGGATTTTTTCAAGCATGC
Source organism: Candidatus Methanoperedens sp. (assembly GCA_036567605.1). GTDB lineage: Archaea > Halobacteriota > Methanosarcinia > Methanosarcinales > Methanoperedenaceae > Methanoperedens. Next base: position 1,246 of record DATCUE010000106.1, read on the forward strand.
AAAACGAAGCGGAGCGCCCATGATGCCAAAGGATATAGGGGTCATTATTTCAGGTACAGGTCTCTGTTCGTCCGATCGCGTTCTGGATGCAGGCACGGGTTCGGGGATACTGGCCATCTATCTTGGGGGAATAGCTGAAAAAGTTGTATCATATGAGATAGACGAGGAATTCATCGGTATCGCGCAGAAGAACATAGCTCTTTCGGGCCTTTCCAATATTGAATTGCGCCATGGGGATATCGTGTCTGAGATCCAGAAAATTGAAGAGAAATTCGATGTGATAACCCTGGATACCATGGATGCGGCAAAAGTGATCCCGCATATACCTGGTGTCATTTATCCCGGCGGCTTCCTTGCCGCATATTCGCCTTTTTTCGAGCAGGCAAAAGATGTCAGGCGCGCGATTGAAGAAACGGGATTTTCGGAAGTAAGGACAGTAGAGACAATAGAGCGCGAAATATCATTCAGTGAAAGGGGGACGCGGCCTGCGACCGCGAGGGTGGGCCACACCGGATTTATAACGATAGCGAGATATTGAATACTACCTGGCGTTCTTATCCTCCTGCCAGAGTCCGAATTTATTATTCTCGGTATCAACGCATATCGCAAGATAACCCCACCCGGCCACTGCCGTTTTTTGCATTATGATATTGCCGCCAAGCTTCTTTACTTTTGCAATATATTCTTCGACAGACGGCACGCCGACGTAGTTCATAGTACTCTGTCCGGGCAATTTTCTTTTTCCCATCCCGCCGCCTACTCCCTGATTCCCGTCCAGATCTTTTGTCTCGATAAGGTAGAAGGGTTCAGGCATCGGCACCTTATTGAATTTCCAGTCAAACAGCTTTTCGTAGAATTTCTTCGCTATTTCCACATCATCTGCAGGCAGGTCAAAATGGACAATTGTTGGCATAACTAACACCTCAATTCATATTATGTGTTGCAGGATTAATATTTGCTGGTGCAGTTGTTATGGGGAAAGTTCTTTTATATCAGCCTCACCAACATAACGGATATTATGGCCTGGAAAAAACCCAATGAAGAACTGAGCCGGTTTCTCGAGGAGAAAATTTCAATTTACAATGTTACAAAAAAGAAAATGTTCGGTTTCCCGGCCTTTTTTGTGAACAACAATATGCTTGCCGGCATATTCGAGGACGATATGTTCGTACGCCTCTCAGGGCAGGATAGGGAAAAGATCATTTCTGAAAACGATGAAGTTGTGCCTTTTGAACCTGTAAAGGGCCGAATAATGAAGGAATATGTGGTTTTGCCGGATTCTTTATACAGCAATCCTGAGAAATTCCGGGAGTGGCTTGACAGTTCTTTCAGGTATGTTTCATCGCTGCCGCCCGGAAAGACAAAGCAAAAAAAGAAAAATAAGTAATCAACTATGAACAGCAATAGTTGAAAAACATGAATGAAAGTGAAACCATACTTGACATAATCAAAAAGCGCCGAAGCGTCAGGCATTTTGACGGCAGGAAGATCCCTGATGAACTCATGGGACAGATTCTTGAGGCGGGCAGGTGGGCTCCCTCAGGCGCGAACGCCCAGCCCTGGCGCTTCATTGTTGTCACAGGAAGGGAAACCCTTGCGGCTTTAGCCGAAAAGTGCTATTATAAAGTATTCAAATCCCGCCATGTAGGGGAAGCGGGTGCAGCAGTTGTCATCTGCGCCGACCCCGCAGCCGGAAGCCAGACTTATACAATTGACGCGGCGATAGCCGGGACAAATATGACCCTGATGGCAACCTCGCTTGGCATCGGCTCATGCTGGATAGGTGCATTTGAAGAACCTGCGGTGAGGAGCATCCTGCACATACCGCCGGACCTTAAGCTTATAGCGCTCATAGCTTTTGGATACGAAATCGGTAAAGCTTCCGCACCGCCAAGGCTTCCGCTCTCAAGCATAGTTCACAATGAGGTTTTCAATAGCGCGGGCGAGCCGGGAATGATAGCAAAGGTGGGGAAATCGGGGCCTTTATCGGTGATTGGAAAACTGGTGCGTGTGTTGATAAACAGGCGATGAGGTTGTGGAATCGGGGGAAAAAGAATTCTCTGTTTTAATTTGCAAATGCTAATCTTTGGCATAAGCCTTTGAGGTGCATTTAGATTATTATGAGGTTGGCCATAAAAGAAGTTTATAGGATATGGCGGAGGGATAATAGAGGTGACGGCCAACCTCAATAACAAAAGTCAAATTACTTAGGCGATAATAGATTTTTCGACCGCTATCAATTAATGATAATACTTATGCAAGTGCATACACTACTTCAACTCTTGTATGAAATCCTGTATATCTTCCCCGCATTATCATCGCTCACAAAAAGTGATCCATCATCAGCAACGATAATATCAACCGGCCTTCCAAGCACATTGTCTCCGGCAAGCCAGCCGGTAGCGAAATCCTTTACCTCAAACGTATTCATGTCTATATTAACGATCTTATAACCCGTCGGCTCCATGCGGTTCCATGAGCCGTGGAAGGCAACGAACAGGCTGCCCTTATATTCCTGCGGGAAATTGTCCCCGTAATAAAAAGCAAGCCCCAGCGGCGCGGAATGGGCCTGGAGGTCTATGAGGCTTGGGATTTCTAAAGGCTCCATGCACGGGTTTCTTACATAAACGTTCTTATCAAAATCGGTATCGTGGATGTTCTTGCCGTAGCATATCGGCCAGCCGTAATTACTCCCTTCTCCGATAATGTTGATTTCATCAGGCGGAAGGTCTTCGCCGAAATAGTCGCGCCCGTTTTCAGTGGCGTACATTTTACCAGATACCGGGTGAAATACAAAACCGACGGCATTCCTCAAACCTTCCGCAAAAATCCTGCAACCCGTCCCATCAAGGTTGCATTTCGAAATTGCTGCCCTTCTTTCATCCTGTTCGTAACAGACATTGCACGAAGAACCTATACTCACGTATAAACTGTCATTATGGACTTTCACAGTTCTTGTAAAATGACCTCCTGTGGGCAGGTCGGGAATG
>DATCUE010000107.1:0-8950 GCA_036567605.1 Candidatus Methanoperedens sp.
TTTCATCTCCTTCAAACGAGACGATGCCGCAACCTGAGTTGCGGTAGTGCTTACTCGCTATGCTTATTATTATCATTATAATGTATTTAAAGGTTTTGGGGATTTATATGAAAAGTCGTATTTTCCTTCAACGTTGTCCAATTTATAAATCATTATAAAATAAATCACCGTAAAGCACGAAAAGGGCGCAAAAACTATAAGGATCGCTCTTTACGGTTTGGTATTCTTTACAGTCTCAAAATAGCCTATTAAGGTTACCAAATAGTATAGATCAAAAACTGCAGGTCGGTTATAGCATTTTTTTTATGGTATTTTCAAACCTTTTGAGTGTATCCAGATCATTCTGGAGTATTCCATAAATTACATCCATATCAAGTTTCCAGTAGATATGAACAAGCACATTCCTGGATCCGGCGAGTTCTGACATGGCTTCGCATAGTGGATATGATATTAGACCCGCTTCATGAACTATTTCAAAAGTCTCCCTGTAGGTTGCTGGCTTTCTCAGCTTTTTTTCAGCAATCAAATGATTGGAGATGTCTACAGCGGACTGGATAGATACAAGCATTGCATGAAGCACCATATTCATTTTATCCCTGTCGTTTTTCAAGTCCTCAAGGCTTATTGATCTATACCTATCCCAGTCGCCGATAGCCGCATTCAACTCGCGAAGATGTCCGATTACTCCATCTCTATCAAGTATCACTTTTATACCTCAGCGAGGAATCGCTCATCAAACCAGCGCATTGCAGGCGAATAATCAAGAAACATTCCCATAACCTCTTCTTCATACCTGATGCGAATAAGTTCATTTCTGCAGAAAACCAGCCTTCCGGTACTTATAACTTTATATTGGAAATCTATCGGGCATGTATTAAGAACCTTAACATCAAATTCCAGCCTCGGCTCTATCTCCTGCTCCAATTTCGTTGCGATATGCATGGAGAACTTGAAAGCTTCATACGATGTGAGTTTCTCATGCGTTAATACGGCAATATCCACATCTTCAAATTCATTACTTTCCAGAAAGGAACCAAATATATAGCAAATGTCAACTTCCAGACCTGAAAGGACATATTCGATTTTTTTAATGATATTATTTTTTAGCATAATTTAATGAGTAATATTTCAAAGTATATTTGTTCCATTCTATATTAAATGATACTTTTTTGAAAGGATTAAGAGCTGTCCGTGTTACTAACTAATACATATTTTTGTAGCTGATAAGTTTAAATATTAACATGCTCATAATTATCATTAGGTCTGGCAATCTACCTGGCCTGAAAAACGATTAAAAACGGGTCGAAAACGGTATGGTACTGATTGCTTCAACGCACATCAGTCTTGCATGTCCGGCATCGGGCATTGATAATGTAAAGGTACTGGTACTAAAGGAGCGAAAATAATGAGAAATATAGCAGATGGAATAAGAACGACCAGGCGCACATTCGTTAAAGGCAGTGTCGCGCTGGGTGCCGCCGCTACGCTGGGCGGCTATGCCGGGTTCACTAGGTTTTCTCCCGTGAGTCTGTTTGAAACAGTGAGCGCAGCACCTGTCGGTGAAGAAAAGCTTGTGAAAACCATATGTCCCCACTGCTCGGTGGGGTGCGGAACGCTTGCAAAGGTCTCAGACGGAGTGCTTGTCGGCCAGGAACCATGGACTGATCATCCAATCAACCTGGGAGGCATGTGCTCTAAAGGGTCTGTATTCAAGGAAATCGTGACATCGGAAAAGCGCCTTAAATACCCTATGGAAAAAAGCGGGGGTACATGGAAGCGGATCTCATGGAATGATGCAATAACAAAGATCACAAACAAGATGCTTGAGATAAGGGAAAAATACGGGCCCGACTCTGTAATGTTCCTTGGCTCTGCGAAAACCACCCTGCATGAGTCATACATCCAGAGAAAATTAGCCGCGTTCTGGGGCACAAATAACGTGGACCACCAGGCAAGGATTTGTCACTCCACAACAGTCGGGGGACTTCTGAACACCTGGGGGCACGGCGCGCAGACCGACAATTATAACGACCTGCGCCATTCAAAATGCTTATTCTTCATAGGCTCAAACGCAGCCGAGGCGCACCCCGTTGCGATGCAGCATGCGATGATCGCAAAAGAGAGGGGAGCCAAGATAATCGTGGCCGACCCGAGATTCACAAGGACGGCTTCAAAGGCCGACATGCATGTGAGGCTCCGACCGGGCACCGATATCCCCTTCATCCTTGCTATATGCAACGTGATAGTGAACAATAAATGGCACGACACAGCTTTTATCGAGAACAGGACGCACGGGTTTGACGAGTTCTGGGAAATATGCAAGGATTACACGCCTGAAGTGGCAGAAGATATCACATGGGTTCCCGCCGACAAGATCAGGGAACTTGCGCGCATATTCAAGGAAAACGGCCCAATGGCAATATTATGGTCGATGGGCGGGACGCAGCACTCGATCGGGAGCCAGAACATCCGAAGCTATGCGATATTACAATTGCTGCTCGGATATGTCGGGAAATCGGGTGGTGGATGCGCAGCCCTGCGGGGCCATGATAACGTGCAGGGAACCACAGATATGGGGTGTCTTGCGCATTACCTGCCGGGTTATCTTGCCGTAAATGCCGAAGCCAACTGGAAGATGTGGGCAACGGTCTGGGGTATCCCGTATGACGACCTGGTAAAAAAGTTTGCCAGCAAGGACCTCATGCTCAGGAACGGCATAACGGATTCGAGATGGTACGAAGGTGCCACAAGAGATGATATAAACCAGCCCAACCGCATCAAGATGGTGATAGTCTGGGGACACAGCCTGAACTCAATTTCACAGATGAAGAAAGAGAAAAGAGCGCTTGAAGAAGTGGAGATGGTCGTGAATATCGACCCAAGGGCCACAATGGCATCTTCCCTGCCTGAACGCAAGGACGGGATCATCATACTTCCTGCAGCAACAGTACTGGAAAAGGAAGGAATGGTAGTCAACAGCGGACGGTCGGCCCAGTGGAGATACAAAGCCATAGAACCCCTTTATGAAAGCAAGACTGACCTTGAGATAGCAAAACTCATGGCAGACAAGATGGGCTTCGGGCAGTACTTCACATACAATAACGTGGATGAAATATATACTAAAGAGATATGCAGGGGAGTAAGATCCATCGGCATGATGGGAAGAACGCCTGAGCGCATAAGAAAACATATGGAAAACAGCGCCGCCTTTGACCCCGAAACACTTCTGGCCAATGGCGGGCCGTCAAATGGTGAATACTTCGGCCTTCCCTGGCCTTGCTGGGATGAGAAACATCCGGGCACGCCCATACTCTGGGATGACAGCAGGCCGGTCAGCGAAGGGGGGCATGACTTCCGCGCTTTATGGGGCGACAAGGTCCCGGACAATAAATACAAGAAGCATGTGGGCGAAAGCATGTTGAAATCCGTCGGAGGCAAAAAACAATACGCTAATGCGGCAGGCGTGGGCTATGCCCTTGACCTGTCAGGGGAAGCCGTTCAGATGGCCCTTGCCGCCGGGGACCCGCCCACGGGAAGGGGCAGGGCGAGGTTCTGGACATGGGACCTGACAGACCCTGTTCCCAGACACAGGGAACCTATCGAAAGCCCGAGAGCCGACCTGATAGCTAAATACCCCACCTATGAAGACAAGGACAAGAGCTTCTACCGCGTCCCGTGTGAATTCAAGAGCGCGCAGAAGCCTGAACTTGTGGAAAAATATCCCATTATCCTAACAACTGGAAGACAGGTGGAGCACATGGGCGGCGGGGCTCAAACAAGAGGAAGCAAGATACTCACCGAGATCCAGCCTGAGATGTATGTTGAGATCAATCCCGTACTTGCAGGCAACATCGGCGTTAAGAACGGCGACCTGGTCTGGGTTGAATCGAACCAGGGCAAAGTAAAGGTAAGAGCAAAAATCACCGAAAGCGTAAATGAAAAGACGGTGTTCATGCCTTATCACTGGGCCGGCATTTTCGAAGGGGCGGACTATGAGAACAGGTATCCCGAAGGGACGGCCGAATATGCACTGGGAGATTCCTGCAACATAGTGACCGCGCCCGGGTATGATGAGATAACAGCCATGCAGGAGACCAAGGTCGGACTCTGCAAGGTGTATAAGGCGTAGGAGGTAAAAAGATGACAGTAAACAAATTTTTAGCCGATACCTCAAGATGTATCAGATGCACAGGTTGCGAAGCTGCATGCAAGCAGTTCAATGAAGTCCCAAAGGGCATACGAAGGCTGCGGGTCGTGACCCTTAACGAAGGCAAGCCGGGAGAAACAAATATCCCGATGCCCTGCATGCACTGCACCAAACCGCCTTGCCTCCCGGCCTGCCCGGTCCAGGCAATAAGCAAGAGAGAGGACGGGGTCGTGCTTGTCAACAAAGATAAGTGCATCGGATGCGGGTACTGCCTTTATGCGTGTCCCTTCGGTGCGCCACAGTTCCCCGACACCGGACTTTTCGGCTCAAAAGGTAAGATGGACAAGTGCACGTTCTGTGTTGAACCTTTCGTTCAGAAAGATGAGAGCGGGCAGATGATAGAGAGGGAGCCAAAGCCGAGATGCGCAGCATTCTGCGCCACAAAAGCGCTGCTGGCCGGCGACATCGCTGCGATTACGGAAGAGTATAAGAAAAGAATTGCCGGGAAAATACCTGCCGGTGCGATTCATGACGTGGTTTAGGACGGGACAATGGTAAGGATGAAAGAGAAAGAGGTCAGGTTCCTGGCCATCATAATTACGGCATTGCTGGTGATAGCATTTCCGGCCCGGCTGCTGCGGATGCCGGCTCCGGTAATAAGCAGGGTCCCAGCGCCCGATATTTATTTGCAGGGTGTGCAGTTGAACCAGTATGTTAATACATTCCTGCCCATACTCATTGTTCTTGCGATATTGTTCATCGCAGGCCTTTCGACATTCGGGCTGTATCACGGTGTCACCAGGGAAAAACTCGGCAGGAGATTGCTTATAAGCCGGCCTCTTGTTTATATCAAAGTAGTAAGGAAGGAGAAGTAGATATGGGAGAAATAAGACGGTTCAGCTCCAGCCAGGTGGCAATTCATGCCGTGGCGGCATTTAGCATATTGACGCTGTACATAACAGGTCTTCCCATCACGTTCCCAGGCCAGCTTGGATGGATCCCGGCGCTTTTTGGCGGATTTCCCGTCACGATGGCCATCCACAGGATAGCTGCCGTGGGCTTTGTGGTCTCAGGAGTTTATATCGTTGTATACCATGTATTCTATGATGTCTTTGTAGGAAAATCAGTTTTCACTGATGTATGGCCAAGGTTCCAGGATATCAAAGATGCAATAAATGATGCCCTCTTGTTGTTGAAAATCCCCCTGGACAGGTCCCAAGTGCCAAGATACGGGAAATACAGCTGGATAGCAAAAGCAGAATACTGGAGCTTTTTCTGGGAGGCGGTCATATTCCTGATTACCGGAAGTATCCTGTGGTTCTCATGGCAGTCCCTGGTATTCATGCCACCACAGTATTTGCTCACCGCACGGTATATCCATGCGGGTTTTGCTGTGATAAGCGTATGCGGGATAGCTTTCCATTCCTACATGGTGCATTTCAATCCAGAGAATTTCCATCTTGACCGATGCATATTCACTGGCAGGATAGATGAGGAGGAGGCAAAAGAGAGATACCCGTTGTGGTACGAAGAAACAAAACGAGGTGAAGAGATTGTTTCGGAATCATCCGGCAAGGTATAGCGGCGCAGTCGTGGTCACGATAATTTATTTGAGTTTAATAGCTGCGACATTGAGGCTGCAGGGCCCCATCATACAGGCGTTCATAACAATCGGGATAAATATTGCCCTCCTGTTCGTGATAGTTAACTTGGGCGCACTGCTCTATGGGATCATCACCCGCAAACGTGAGGCGAAAACAGACTGAATAAGCCAGGAAAGTGGGAGTTTAAATGAAAACAGGAGTTTTTCTTTGTACATGCAATAGAACCATTGATATCGATTTTAGCAGGCTCGAAAAAGGCATTGGTGCCGATGTGGTCGAGATACATGACGCGCTATGCAATGAAAACGGTGTGTCAGGAATAAATGAGTTCTTTAAAAATCACGGGCCAGCCAGGGCTCTTGTGGCCTGCACCCTGAAAAAAAAATTATTTGAGTCGCAGGGTTCGGACCTTTCATTCGTGAACCTGAGAGAACATTGCGGGTGGGTGCATGAAAGAAAGGAAGCAACCGAAAAGGCAAGGGCGCTTGTCGAAGCCGAACTTCACTCTCTCCGCCGTGCAGGAAAGAATATTATCGATGTCGGAAAGGATGTACTTGTAACTGGCGGGATTTCAGCCTGTATGGGAATAGCCAAGCAACTCTCAAAACACGGAAACGTGCATGTATTGATCAGCGGGGAGGATATGCCACACGATACGTGCGACTTTGATATGCTCACGGAATCTGCAGGAATTAAACTCCAGGCCGGCAGCTTGCAGAATATCGAAGGGCGGATGGGGGATTTCATGGTGAATATAATCAGAAATCCTATCGACCCGGAGAAGTGTATTTCATGCGGCCTCTGCCTTGATGCCTGCCCGATCAACGCAATAAGCTCATATCCCATGTTTGCAGCAGGTAAGAACTGTGATTCCTGCGGGAAATGTGTGGATATCTGTCCAGGCAAAGCAATTGACCTTAACCATGCTTTCAAGACTTTGAAAGCGGGCCAGATCCTTGCCATTGGAGGCTTTGAAAAACAGCAAAATGTGCCGCTAAAAAAAGGCATCTATGTAACAGATGAAGGGAAAACTCCCCAGGAGACCCTGAACCTGGCCCTGCCCGCAGCCATGGAAATAATATCGAACATGGGAAGAATCGAGCAGGATAAGCTGTTGACCGTCTCAATGGAAGGATGCGCCGGGGGCAAAAGCGGAATAACAGGATGCAGGCTCTGCGAAAGCATATGCCAGCATGGGGCCATCTCCCGGAGAGGGGATAATATCGTATTCGATGAAATATCATGCCAGGCATGCGGCGCATGTGCATCCGTTTGTCCACTCTCCCTCCCCGTGATTGAGGATGATATTTATAAAAAAATGGAATACCTGCTCGGTGATACTAAATTAAACAGGAAGATCCTCATGTTCACATGTGTTCATTCAATTCCCCTTCTCAATGCAGCGGGCAGGAAAAAGATAAAATACCCTGCTGTCCTCCCGCTTTTCGTTCAGTCCATCCATGCGGTTTCTGAATCCCATATCCTCAGAGCCTTTGACCTCGGTGCCGACGGTGTATTAATGCTGGGATGCAAAGAATGCGCTCGTGGAAAAAATGCTTCGGAGCTTGCAGGTATTATAATGAAAGAATTCGGTCTTGATGCATGTATACATGTCATGGATAGTGACGGGATCGAAAGCTTCGTAAAATCCGTAACTGTGTTCAGTGAATCCCTCACACCCAGTCCGCTGCGGAAACATGAACCTGCCGTATTTGATAGAACCTCAAAACGCCATATAATGATGCAGCTTATTTCAGGATTTGCTGCCAGTACAGGCATCGTCCCCCGCACTGTTGTCGGAGATTCTGAGTATCCCTTTGCCGACATAACTATTAACTCAAAATGCACGGTCTGCGGTGCATGCACTGCCATGTGTCCGGCTGGTGCGCTTATGAGGGAGAAAGGAAGCATCAAATTCATATACGGATATTGCATCGCCTGCGGATTATGCGAGCGGGCCTGCCCTGAGAAGGCATTAAAAATGCGCAGGCTGCTTGACCTTTCAAGGCTGATCGATACCATGGAATCCACACTCTTCGAATCAAAGATGATGGCATGCGCCGCATGCAAAAAGCCATATATGACAGAAGCTGCTTTTGACAGGATAGCGGGTTCATTGATAGTGAATGTGAGGGATGATATAAAGACGGAAAAACAGGTTGAACTTATCAGGAGCCAGGTGGAGCTGCTAAAATACTGCGAAGAATGCCGGCCTGTTCAGGCTATTAAGGCGGGGCTATTCTTATGAAAATAGATGAAATATGCAGGGCAAGAGCCGATTTTTATGCATTTCTTTCCCGGATGTTCGTGGAGGAACCGCCTTTTGAGCTTGCAGAAGATATCGCTCGCGGTCAATTCCCGTTTCCTGAAACATCTTCACTTAATGAAGAATTTTCCAGGGGTATTGATCTCCTTGCAAAATTCATGAAAACAGGAAAAGATGCCACGAAGATACACCGCGCCCTGGGTGATGAATACACGCGCCTGTTCCTTGGCCCTGTGCCTGTGATGTTCCCTTACGAATCCATGTACGTTGAAGGCTCAATGATGTCAAAGCCCCTGCTGACAGTAAAGAAAGAGTACAGGATGGCGGGACTTACAAGGGTTGAAGGCTACCACGAACCTGAAGACCATATTGCGATGGAACTTGGATTCATGAGCCGATTGTGTCAGGAACAGTCGGATGAATCCCTGAGGAGGCAGAGGGATTTCCTGCATAACCACCTGCTGAAATGGGTTCCGGGTTTCTGCAATGACCTTTGCAGGAAAAGTGATAATGATTTCTGGAAGGGTATCGGAAAGCTCACAGAGGGCTTTATGATACTTGAAAAAGATGTTCTGGGAGAACTGGCGCTATAGATGGTATTTTTATTTCGTTACTCTTCTTTACAATCCTGTTAATTTTGCGTGCAAAGCCAATTTCTATATCCTGCTCCGCTAACTTTACATTCCGCTGCTCTAATTTCAGTTTCAGCTTCCTTTTAATTCCTCCATGATTGAGAATTGTTTCTTCCTAACTTCGCCACCTGCGGTTGAGTAAAGCGTATTTTTATCACCATATACAATTTGCCAGATGACTTTTTACCAGCGTAATTTCAGACTGTTGTCATCATATTTTTTGATCAAATCCCCTAAAATACTGGTTACTTCGCTCGAAACATTTGACAGTACTGTGAATTTGAAGGCATTTTGAGGGTAT
>DATCUE010000108.1:0-14608 GCA_036567605.1 Candidatus Methanoperedens sp.
GCAAAAGAAATAGCCAGAGGCCTCTCGAAATTCTATAATGTACCAATAAATGATGAACCTGAAGATATAGTAAATATCGTAAGGGAAGACGTGATCACGAATATCAATAATGCGAAAATAGGCATCACGGGAGCGAACGCAATAACAGCGGAGGAAGGCTCCATAGTGATGACCCATAATGAAGGGAACATCTATGAGGTCATGCGCAGGGATAAGCACATAGTTGTAACCTCTATAGACAAGGTCTATCCTGACATTGAAGAAGCCATGAACATGCTAAAGATCCTGAGCTACAACGCAACAGGCTCTATGATACCTTCTTTTGTCGAAGTGATAAGCGGCGTGAGCAAAACTGCGGATATTGAAAAGAAATTCATCAAAGGTGTCCATTATCCTTCAGATATCACACTTATTTTGATAGATAATAAAAGAAGCGAACTGGCAAGTAACGGATTCAAAGAGATACTCTATTGTGTGGGGTGCGGGAATTGCCTGCTCCACTGCCCAATGTATAACACGATTGGCAATGAATTCGCAAAGGATAACAACCTTGGGGGAAGGGGCCTTGCCTATTATTCCCTGTATAATAACAGGAAAGACGAAAAACTGGAGTTTTGCCTTACCTGCGGCAAATGCAAGAAGAATTGTCCTCTTGAGCTGGATATTCCTGTAATAATTAAGAAAATCAGAAGTACGGGAATTTCCTCAGACATATATTATTTTTTAAAATCACATATGGTGTGGGTATATTGCCAGGCCCTCCTGAGATTAAATTCCACTTTTTGAAAATCCCTTGTCCTGTTTCTTGAAATGCTCATATCCCAGCGCTTCGAGTTCTTCCATTTTGCCTGCCCTTTCAATAAACATCCCCTCATCAATAACCTCGCCGATGACCGTAAGCCTGCAGGCTCTTCGTGCTTCTTTGATTTTTTCGGGGGCAACAGTGAACAGGAGTTCAAAATCCCCACCTGTAAATATAACCGCCTCAAGGAATTCCCTGCCTTTTAATAGTTCCCCGACCTGCGGCAGGACAGGCAGTCTGTCTTCGTATATCCTGAAGCCCACACTTCCTGCTTTTCTCATGTCGTGGAGCGAAAGCGCAAGCCCGTCGCTGATATCCATCATCGATGTGACCAACCGGGAGGCTGCAAGGGCCATCCCTTCCTTTATTCTGGGCTGAGGCTCGAAAAGTGCCTTCAATAATTCCCGTCCGATCGGTATTTTCTTATCCAGGGCATACAGGGCCGCTCCGGCCGAACCGAGATGGCCTGTTACGCATACGAGGTCTCCGGGTTTTGCGCCGCTCCTTCGAATAAGCAGTTCCTTTTTCACAAGCCCGAGTGCGGTTCCGGTAATTGTCAGCTCATCGTGTGAGTCGGTATCCCCGCCTATTACCTGCGTGCCGTGTCTTGAGGCGCATTCACCAATGCCTTTTACCATTTCGTCGATAAACCCAAGTTCAGTATCAGGCGGGATGCCAATTGCCATCAGCAATCCCAGGGGCCTGGCACCTTTGGAGGCCAGGTCGCTCAGGTTGACCGCAGCCGACATCCACCCTATCTGCCATGCCGTCATTTGAAGCGGGAAGTCGGTTTTCCTGTGAAGCATATCCGTGGTGACCAGGAGATAATCCTCCCCTCCAATGTCCAGTACCGCGCAATCATCTTCACCCGCCCCCTCGATGACATTGAGACCGGGTTTTCCGAGCAATCCGGCAATATGCGATACAAGTTCCCGTTCATCTAATTCATTGGCTTTCATTTATACAGTTATTTCGCATGATAGTCTATATACTTTTATTTGACACCCATGTTTATAAGCAATAAAGAATCAGTTATCAGAGATGAACACTGTACCAGGCGACCAGGAAATGCCTCTCTCCGAGCATCTCAGGGAATTGCGAGGAAGGATCATCATTGCCGCGGTCCCGATAGTTGTGGTCACAGGCATAGCTTTTGTTTATTCGGGTGAATTGTTCCAGGCATGGAAACAGACCATCCCACTGCCCCTGAATCAATATTCTCCGATGGATTTGATCATTGCGAAGCTGATACTTTCCTTAATGGTCGCTCTTTTTCTGGGGATACCGCTTATTGTTTACGAGGCTTTCATGTTCGTGGGAAAAGGACTTTATGCCAATGAGAAACGGTTCTTTTTAAAGGTAGTGCCCTTATCCTTTATCCTTTTTGCAGCCGGTGCGGCGCTTGCCTATTTTATTGCTCTGCCGCTTTTATTTAAACTCACCATGCCTTATTCGACCGAAGTCGCAATCCCGCAGAATTCAGTCATAAAGACGTTATACGTAACAATAACGCTTGTTTTGGGATTTGGAGTTGTTTTTCAGTTCCCTCTTCTTCTGATATTCGCTATAAAAATGGGTCTTTTAAAGGTTGGACAATTGAAACAGCAGCGCAAATTAATATACGGCATCCTTCTGGCCTTCGCATTATTCGTATCCCCGGACCCGTCGGCCCTATCAGAATTGATAGTGGCGGCGGTTCTTGTGATTTTGTTTGAGTTCAGCCTCTTGATAGCCAGATTTTTTTGACATCGTAAACTTTATATACTATGTTCGCATAATTACGAATTAATAGTGGGCAAGTAATAAAACTTTTTTACACCACCACCATAATCCCCACCTGCCCACTATCCTCCTAACACGATTTCCAGATGAAATGGGGGTTGGATATCCAAAAACGTCTTACTGAATGATTACACTGGTCCAATAATTCAAAATTGGAAAACCTGATGAATAAGATGACCCCGCAGAGAATAGCGATTTATTGGACTTTCTTATCCATAATCATTATGAGTAGCATGATTAACATTTTCCAAAAGAAATAAAGGGGTTGAGGCCCCGTCTTTTTCGGGAAAGTATTAATTTGCGGGAAAAGAATGTTCCAAGAATGAAATACATCGCAGATGCTTCTATATTCATTATCAGGAAAAGGCTTGATGGATGCGTCGTTACAGTTCCATCGGTAGTTGATGAACTCAGGGATGAGAATTCGCGCACAACAATGGAATTAATGAATGTCAGGATCGAACCGCCACTTAAGATTTTCATCAATGAGGTCAGGGCAAAAGCCATGATGACAAAGGATAGTGAGGAGCTTTCAGGAGCCGATATCGATATTCTTGCCAAGGCGCTGGAATATTCAGAAAGCGGAGAAACAATACTGGTAACGGATGATTTTGCTGTCCAGAATACCGCCATTCAGTTGGGTATCGATGTCATGCCTGCCGGGCAGAGAAAAATAAAGGATGTCCTGCTCTGGGAAAAAAAGTGCATCGGGTGCAAGCGGAGATTCCCGGAAGGGGATGTCTGCCCGGTTTGCGGCTCCCCGATGGAAAAAAGAAGAAAGAGCGTACCCAAAATTATATAACGTCATAATATCAATCTAAGAATGTTCGTAACATGACGAATAATATAACGAGGTAAAATAATAAATGGAAAATATCAAAAAGAAGTGGGATTTTCATGCAAGACTTGAAAACGCAAAGACACTTGCAGATATCTTCGAGGTTGTGAAGGCTTCCGTATGGGTGAGCCAGAAAAAAAGTCGTGCAGGTCTTATGCTTGGGCTTGCCAACCTGGGAAACCATCCACAGGGATTTTTTGGGGCATTCTATCCCGTGGGCTCGAATGTCATAGTAATGAACAAGATCCCCCTTGAGAGGATAAAGGAAACAAGACCCGAACTTTACAAGCCTTATATCTTTCATGTACTGCTGCATGAGTATCTGCACACTCTTGGAAACCTGGATGAGAGCGGTGTCAGGATGATGGTTTATGAGATCACAAGAAATGTCTTCGGAGAGGAGCATCTTGCGACAAGGATAGCGGCCGACACAGCAATTTTCTTCAAAAATCTCGTGTATCCAGATGCTGCATGGCAGCCGGACGACATGAGGCTTGAGCTTGTTGAAGGTTTTGACAGGGGAAGCACCAGCTACATTAATTAAACCCCTTTGGCCCGGTATGAATAAGTACGTTCCCCGAAAATTATAACTCCATTTACTGACAGATAGGTAATTGGAGTGGTTAATTTATGGGAAAATTCAAAAATAATCAACAAGAATATCGTCATGCATCGCAACCCATCGGTGGATTGCCGTACAAAGGAGAGCAGGATTTATGAAAGTCCTGGCAATCAGCTCAAGTCCTATGATGGACAAGGGCAATACTGCTTTGATCTTGAATCCATTTCTTCAGGGGATGAAGGAGGCAGGGGCAGAAGTAGAGCTATTGTATACAAAGAACCTGAATATCAATCCATGCCAGGGCGAGTTCAATTGCTGGACCAAGACGCCAGGCAAATGTTTTCAGGATGATGATATGCAGATGCTGGATCCAAAGATGCGCGAGGCCGACATCCTGGTATTTGCGACACCGGTTTATTGTGACGGGATTACTGGGCCTTTGAAGAACCTTCTTGACAGGACAATTCCGCAGGTGTATCCATTTTTTGAACTGAGAGATGGCCATTGCCGCCATCCTCTGCGCGAGGATACAAAAGCCAGCAAGGTAGTGCTGGTCTCAAACTGCGGTTTCTGGGAGATGGACAACTTCGATCCGATGCTTGCACATATTAAAGCCTATTGCAGGAACGGGGAGAACGAATTCTCGGGAGCCCTGCTGCGCCCTCATGGTGGCGCATTGAGGCCGATGATGGAGATGGGAGCGCCGGTGGACGACATCTTTGAAGCCGCAAAAGAGGCCGGGCGGCAACTGGTGAGGGATGGCAGGATGTCAGAAGAGACCCTCAGTATCGTAAGTCGCGAACTCATGCCGCTGGGCATGTACGTCCAGGTTGCCAATCAGTATTTCAAGGAGGAAATGGAAGCAAGTGGTTTGAAATAATTATAATGGGAATTGGAGGTTAAATTATGGCAAAGTATATCGTAATATCCAACCTGACAGATGAAGGTGCCAAGACTCTTAAGAAGAATCCGGGCAGGGTTAAAGAAGTTAATGAAGAACTCAAAGAAATGGGTGTGAATGTTCTGGATCAATATGCAGTCTTTGGAAATTTTGACTTTTTGACCATCGTTGAAGCGGATGATGAATTGATGATAGCCAGGGCGGTTGTCGAGATTGCTTCCCGCGGCGGTATCAAAACGGCAACATACAGCGCAATACCTGTAAATGAATTCATCGAATCGCTCAAATGAGTTAAGATACCTATCACATTACACCCCGACCGGTTGCTCTTCTTATCTTCATGTAAGAATAAGACCCCAAATCACATGCGGGATGAGTTCTCACCGAACAGGCTGAATTGATGTTTCGCAAGTTTTTTATAGTTTCAAAGGGAAAATATGTACATGAGCATGTAATAGGTGGTTGTGACCTTGGATATTAAATTGTGGGAAAAGGGGTATGGATGGTTAAGAATAAGGTTCATGGTGTGGGATCACTTGGAACAATAATTGGAATAACGTTGCTGGCAATATTATTACTGGCTGGCGGCGGAAGCGCTGCAACATCTATCATATCGGTTTCAACATCTCCACCTGATCTGACACCTCAACCTACGGGAGGAGGTACTTATTATCGGGGAGAGACAGCAACGGTGATTGCACAATATATCGAAGGTTATGCGTTTCAGAGATGGATTGAGTTTGCTGCAGAGAGTATCATAACTAACAAGGAAGTTTCTACAAGTGCTTATTATACATTCACCGTTGAATATAGTCGTGACCTGGTGGCAGAATATACCCATATTCCCTACACTATAACATTGTCAACATCGCCGTTGGGTCTAAGTCCTCAGCCTGAAGGCGGAGGTACTTATTACTATGGAGATACGGCTACAGTGATTGCGCCGTCTGTTACAGGTTATACATTCAGAGGATGGCTTGGATACACCGGCGATCCTGAATTTCCGGTTCTGTCAACTATTTCCACCAGTTCTTCCTTTTCGTTCAAGGTTACCGGAAGTCGAAACTTGATTGCAGAATATTCATTAAGCCAGCATGAGATATCAGTCTCAACATTACCGGCAGGTCTTGCCCAACCAACAGGCGGGGGTATTTATCCCTATGGTAACACGATAACAGTGGTTGCACAGACGGTCACGGGCTATAACTTCAAAGGATGGATTGAAAACGGAACTCAGGTCTCCGACAGTCCTATTTATTCGTTTACTGTAACCCGAAACCGGACTTTAATGGCCAGATATTCACAAAATCAGTATGACATCTCAATTTCAATATCACCATCCGGTCTGTATCCCGAACCTACGGGCAGAGGTACTTATTATTACGGTGATACAGCGACAGTAACAGCGCAGCCGGTTACAGGTTATTCATTCAAGGGATGGACTGAAAACGGAACTCAGGTTTCCGGCAGTACTTCCTATGCATTCAAGGTTACTGGAGATCGAACCTTAGTGGCCGAATACTCTCCCTTTCCTTACACCATATCTCTTTCAACCTCACCCTCAGGCCTGGATCCTGAACCAGCTGGCGGAGGTACTTATTACTACGGAGATTCAATAACAGTACAGGCGCAACAGGTCACAGGTTATCAATTCCAGAGATGGACTGAAAATGAAAATCCGATTTCCTCCAGTGCTTCCTATACGTTTGAAGTAACTGAAAATAGAAACTTGGTAGCAGAATATTCAAAGGAAGCAGAACCCTCCATAGCCATAGAACCGGGCTCAGGAGCTTCCGGGAGGGAGATCACTGTAATAGGTACGAACTTCAATATTTTTGCGGAAAAAGTTCCCCGGGTTTCGATATATTTTGATAATAGAATAGTGAAAGAAGGAGTGATGATGGAGAAAGATGAAAGCGGTACTCTAGGCTCTTTCAGCACAACTTTCATTGTTCCCTCAAATATTGAATCCGGACATTACATGATATTGGTTGAAGGGCCGAAAAATTCAGTTTCGGCTGATTTTGATGTAGAAGAACCTTTCATATGGCAAGCCGTCATAGCAGTGTTTTCTACTATTACGGCAGTGGTTGTTTTGAAATATGTGTATTTGAAATATGTGAAGCCGCCTGAGGTAGAAATTGGAAAGCGGCTACCAATAGAAATCGAAACAAGAGGCGGCATTGAGAGCACTCAAGAACCTGAATTCTGGCAAATTAATGTGGAAGCAAGAGGGGGATTAGAAACTTTGTAGGAGGAATCATTATGCCTGCTGAATCTTTATCTGAAAGTGAGATTGCTGAAGAAATTAATAAAGCGATTGAGACTCGCGAAACAGAATACTTCTCTGAAATTAAAGAATGGTTGACCAAATCCGGCATAGAGGCAGATAAAGCAAAGAAGGAACTGACAAAGAGAATCGTTGAAATTTTATCTAAATATATTTCAAATGGCCTAATGCAGCTAACCGTAGATGAGATGATGAAAGAAAAAGAGTTTACTGAGGCCTTTAAGAAAAAAAAGGATCATGCATTAATTGCGCGTCTGAGCAAGCAACTGCCGCCTTTGAAAGTCTATGTTGAGTTTGTTGTAAAAACAGGGTGCATCGAAATAAAGAAAATCAGGTACGATTTTAAAGCAGAACCTCAGGTAGAGATCAAAGATGCAAAGATAATTATTCAAGAAAACAGAATTACAAGCGTATCCTTTGGCTCGTTCATAGCATCTATAACATTGTATTTGTTAAAAGGCAGCCTTGCTGTGAAGTTATTCTCAATGGAAAGAAGCTTGAAATTATCTGAACCATCACTTCCTGAAATAAAAGAAAAAAGTGTTAATCAAAACCTTTATACCCAAAGCTTACTAAGTGAAAAAAGGTGATATTTTATGGTGAAAATGCCTCCTGAGATAAAAGATGTTGTCGCCAAGCAGAAACCACTGCCTATAGCAACAGCAGATAAAAGTGGGAAACCAAATGTTATATTCGTAACGATGTGGAAGATTCTCGATGACGAGACCATATTGTTCGTGGATAATTTCTTCAATAAGACACGGAAAAACATCGAAGCAAATCCCAATATGGCAATAGTAGCGTATGACGGTGAAGCGAAAAAATCCTACCAGATCAAAGGTACCGTGGATATCGAGACCAAGGGCAACAGGTTCGGAAGCGCCAAAGAGATGGCTGATTCTAAGAAACTGCCCGGGAAAGCGGCTCTTGTCTTTCACGTAAAAGAAATATATGACGCCACATATGGACCGCGCGCAGGAGAGAGGCTTGCATAGATAGCCCTCTTTCTCTTTTTACATAATTGTCCGAGAAAAGAACCGGGATAATATACCATCCCGATTACTTAAAACACGAAACCGGCTTGCATCCTGAGAGAAAAGAGCGGTTGCTTTCGATAATCGCTCATCTTAAAGATACAGGAATGATGAAACGGCTGGCTTTGGTCCGGCCAAGATATGCCGGACCGGATGAGATCCAGTATATCCACACGCCCGGCTATATCGAAAGGGTAAAAAAGTATTCGGAAATGGAGCTCCAGCTTGACCTTGATACCATCCTCAGTAAAGAATCATACAATGTTGCGCTGCTTGCAGCCGGAGGGGCAATAACTGCTGTCGATTCGGTCCTCGATGGACTTGATTCCGCATTCGCGCTTGTCAGGCCGCCGGGGCATCACGCATTGCCTGATAAAGGAATGGGGTTCTGCATTTTCAACAATATTGCTATCGCGGCGCGCCACGCCCAGAAAAAGGGGAAAAAGCGTGTATTGATAGTTGACTGGGACGTACACCATGGGAATGGTACGCAGGAGGCTTTTTATGAGAATCCTTCAGTGTTGTATTTTTCAACGCACGAATACCCGCATTATCCCGGGACGGGATGGCTGGATGAGGTCGGAAGCGGGGAAGGTGAAGGGTACAATATCAATGTGCCCCTGCCTGCGGGAACTGATGATTCCGGCTTTGCTGCGGCGTTTGAAGAGATACTCATTCCTGCGGCGCTTGAGTTCAGGCCAGATATGATACTTATCTCCGCGGGCCAGGATGCATGTGCGGATGATGGCCTTGCAAGGATGAGGATGAGCCCGGAGGGTTTTGGGGTGCTTGCATCAATAGTAAAATCGATAGCTAATAAAACCTGTAACGGGAAAGTTGTTGCCACTCTTGAAGGAGGGTATGACCTCAGGCTGCTTGCCAGTTCTGTCGCTGCCGTATTGGAAGTTTTCATGGGAAGAGAACCTGTTGGGGAAAAAATCTTAAAACCCGGTCCGCGCGTCAGGGATCGGCTTGATGAAATAAAAAAAGTCCAGTCGCAATACTGGAATCTTTGAGGGGTCATGGAAAAGTTAATACGTAAAAAGTTATTATGTAGGCATCCTCGAAGCCCGGTAGTGTAGCGGTCAATCATGCGGGACTCTGGATCCTGCGACCAAGGTTCGAATCCTTGCCGGGCTATACGATTTTTGTATCTTGTTCGCCTCTCATGAAACGGCGCCAGTCATCCTCAGCCAGAAATTAGCGCTGATTAGGTTACTATGGTTTACATAATTACTATATGATCTAAAATTATTCCTCTGCTAAACAACAAGGGCAAAATTCACAGGTAACCTTATAAATACTTATAAGCAAAATAGTGACTATGAAATTCAAGGTCATCATTAAAGAAGGCAAAGATGGCTGGTATGTAGTTGAAGTCCCTACTCTGCCGGGATGCATTTCCCAGGGTAGAACAAGAAAAGAAGCACTCAAGAATATAAAGGAAGCCATTGAACTCTACCTTGAGCCGGAAGATGATCCATCCATAGTAAGTGCAGGGCAAGTTGCAGAGGTAACTGTTTGAAATTACCAGTTATTTCCGGGAAAGAAGCGATAAGAGCTTTGGAAAAAGCTGGATTTGTTGTGGTAAGGCAGAAGGGAAGCCATGTCAGGATCGAAAAAGTTACATCTAAAAATATTATTAAAATTACAGTCCCCTTCATGAAACCTTGGATAGAGGGACTCTTAAAAGTATCCTCAGAAATGCAGATCTAACTGCGGAAGAATTTGTCGATTTGTTATAAATTGTTGACCTAAAAAAGCATAAAATATAAATTAAAGAATCGAAAAATAACTGGCAACCGGCGCGCCTACTTCTCACACGCTTTGATAGCTTCTATTCATGAAATTATTGGAAGTCTTGGCATTAGGCAACCACGTCAATTACCTGGGTTGAGGGCTTTGTCAAATATGATTTGATTTCATCTTCAGCAAGGGATTCAAGGCATGCCTGAATAGCTTCTTTTATATTTTCCAGAGCCTCTTCAATAGTATTTCCCTGGGAAAAACAGCCTGGAAGGCTCGGACAGCTTACTACATAGCCCCCGACGTCTTCGTCTTTTTCTATAACGACCTTAAAACGCATGATATTCTTTACTATAGTCTATATTTAAATTACTTATGATTTTGATTAAAAAACACCGAATCTTTATCGATCACGGGACATTATTTACAACATCATATATTTCTACATGTGGCGAAGCCTTGACCTTTTGGAACAGTTCAATGGCTTTAGATTCCAATCGTATCAGCTATTTATCTATAGACATTACATTAAACCAATGCATGATTTCGATCATACTGGCCCTATTTGCAGGATTATCTGACCTTCTGAGCGGTCTTATTCCATTTTATAAAAAGCTGGCAGAATCCAGGACAAGATACATAATCGGGTTCGCGGCCGGAACGATGCTGGGAGCCGTGTTTTTTGAAATGCTTCCTGAACTTGAAACATCAGATTCCATTTATGTCGGGCTGGGCTTTTTTACTTTCTATCTGCTTGAGCATCTCACGATGATTCATTCATGCGGAGAAAATGAATGCACATCTGAAGTGCACAGGATCGGCTGGCTTCCCATTCTCGGAATGGCTTCAGACAATATAGTTGATGGCGTCGGGATTGCAATAGCTTATTTTCTGGATCCGATTGCAGGCGTAGTGGTGGCTCTCTCTGTAATTGTGCATGAGATCCCGCAGGGGCTGACCACGACCATTCTTCTATTAAGATCCGGACAAAAAAAGACATCAATTCTCTTGGCACTTGCGATAGAGTCAATTCTCTATCCAGTAGGCGCTTCACTTTCGTTTCTTGTCCCGGCAGCAATGAATACCGCAGTTCTTGCATTTGTCACCGGGGATTTTCTATATATCGCAGCCAGCGACCTTCTGCCTGACGCGCATAAGAAGTTCAATATAAAAGTGATATTTGCTGTCATCCTGGGTGCGGTATTGGTTCTTGCGATTGAATCGATTATTAA
The DNA here is from genome assembly GCA_036567605.1 of Candidatus Methanoperedens sp. Taxonomy (GTDB): domain Archaea; phylum Halobacteriota; class Methanosarcinia; order Methanosarcinales; family Methanoperedenaceae; genus Methanoperedens. The sequence goes on from DATCUE010000108.1 coordinate 11,188, forward strand.
ACTATAAAAAAAGAAAAAATGAAGGCTCTGCTCCTGCAAAGCCTTTTTATTTATTTACTCATCCAGTATCGCTTCAGCCTCTTCACGATACGCATTCATGACGTAGGGTATGCCCGAGATCTTTGAAGCTTCCTCTGTCAACGCCATGACATCGCGGCGATTGATCGCCGAAACCCTGAACCTGCGGGAGCCTGCCATCAACTGCTGCAGGCCTGTCCTGAATTTCTGGGCGTATGTATAAACACCGAGTGCCCCGAGCGGGAGATGTTTAATGTCGTCCCCAAAGCGCTGGGCAAGCTCCTCATAACATACGAAAATTTCCTCCACTTTTGTGCCGTATTCGGAGACTGTCTTCGGGAGGTCGTTCTCCTTTATCCATTTGCCTATGTTCTTGCCCACAAAGCCCGGTATCATAAGTGCGCGGCCCATACATACAGCTTTCACATACGGGGAACCCATTGCAAGCGCCTTATAGACGCCGTCCTCGCTTGAGAAACCTCCCGCCATTGCAAGATCGGGTAATCTCATGCCCTTTTGGCTCAATTTCTCTGCAAATTCACAGACCAGTGACTGGAGGTAGAAAGTCGGTATTCCCCATTCTTCCATCATCGGCCAGGGGCTCATTCCGGTTCCGCCCGGCGCACCGTCAAATGTCAGGAGGTCGATCTTTGCTTCTGAACAATACTTCAACGCCATTGCAACTTCGGTCATTGAATAAGCGCCTGTCTTCAATGTAACGCGCTTGAAACCAAGGTCCCGCAGGCGGTCAACCTCATCAAAGAATCCTTCTTTTGTGACAAAACCAAGCCTTGAATGCCGCTCGAACTCCTTTATTGCAGTATCTTTATATGCGGCCTTTATTGCAGGGTCTTCGGGGTCGGGTGTTACGATATAACCCCTTTTCTTTAGTTCGGAAGCCCGCTCGATGCTGTTGACTTTGATCTCACCGCCTATGCATTTTGCACCCTGTCCCCATTTTAGCTCAATCGTATCCAGGTCGTGTTTTGAGGATACATATTCGGCCACACCGAGCCTTGTATCTTCCACGTTCATCTGGACAAGTATCTCGCCGTAGTCTTCCTGGTATTTCTTGTAGGTCTCAATCCTCCTGTCCATTTCGGGGGACTTCTTAATCTTCCGGTTGCTGTCAAGCACAAGTCCCGGGTCTATGCCACAAACGTTCTCTCCGCATACGAGCGTTATGCCCGAGATCGCAGCACCTGCTGCAAAATGCTCCCAGTTCTTCCGCGCGATTTCAGTCGAGCCGAGGGCGCCTGTGAAAATAGGCACTTTCATCCTGACTTTCTTATCCCATCCGTATTCGGTCTCCGTGTCAACTCTCGGGAATATCGCGGTATCGGGATTCGGATCTTCCCCATCAGGCAGCCCGAAGGCACCGACAGCATAGCCCTGGATATTCAGGTGCGAATAATCTACAGGATAGTTCTTGTCCGCACCTGCAGTTATTGTCCCGAAAGGACCGGGATAAATAACTTCCCTTCCTCTGAATGAGGATTTGAAGATTTCACAATTCCCACGGCATCCGTCCAGGCATCGGGTACATATACCCGACATCGGGGATACACTTTTTGAGCGATTAAACGTTTGCGTCGCTTCGTTCGCATTTGGTTGTCTAAGATTCATTTTTTCACTCCAGGTTGTTTGTTTTTAAAGAAGTGGAACAGGAAGCGGAAGGGAGTTTCCTTTATATAAATATTTCGCTAAGGAAGCGGAAGGCGTTTTCCTTACTATATATATTCTACTTATTTGATTAAACTATCCATATTTATATACTGTATAGTAGGTGAGGGGTGAGCGCATATAGGATAATGATAGCCATCAGCAATGAGTAGCTGCAAAGAAGGCCAGGCGCCTGATAGCGCTTGATTATCAGACAATCCCCGGGAGGAACTAATATGGAACAGGAGGAATCATATGACAATCGATGAATCCAGGCTGGATTCAATAATTGACGAATACAATGCTGAACAGGGTTCACTGATATCTATTTTACAGGATGTACAGGCAGAATACAAGTACCTGCCAAGAGAAGCACTGGAATATGTGGCCAGGCGGCTGGATATCTCGCGCGTCCAGGTATTTGGCGTGGCGACCTTTTTCAAAGCCTTCAGCCTGAAACCCAAGGGCAGGCGCCAGATACATGTATGCATGGGTACGGCCTGTCATGTAAGGGGTTCTAAAAAGGTGCTGGAAGAATTTGAACGCAAACTGGGTATTGAAGCAGGAAGCACAACGAAGGACGGAGAATACACGCTGGAAACGGTCAACTGCGTGGGTGCGTGCGCTTTAGGCCCTGTAGTCGTCAATAATGAAGAATACCACGGCCAGATGACGCCGATAAAAGTCGAGAGCCTTCTAAAGAAAGTCTGAAGGTGAGTTGATTGAAATTAAAATCAGGAAAGGAGCTGGAAGTTTTTCGAAAGAAAATACTGGCCAAAAAAGACCCGGATAAACCCTGCATTACAGTATGCGGAGGCACAGGGTGCCATGCATCGGGCTGCAATGTTGTGGCAGAAGCCCTGAAGGCTGAAGTGGGATCAAAGAATTTACGGGATAAGGTAGAAATCAGGATAACAGGATGCCATGGGTTCTGTGAAAGAGGCCCCATAGTAATAGTGTACCCGGATGGAATCTTCTACCAGAAAGTTAAACCCCATGATGTCAGGGAGATAATCACCGAGACTGTGGAAAACGGCAGGGCCCTGGACAGGCTGCTTTATCAGGATCCGGTAACAGGTGAAAAAAAAATATATGTAAATGATATTCCTTTCTATCAAAAACAAAAACGCCTGCTTCTGGAAAATAACACATGGGTCAATCCCGAGTATATAGATGATTATCTGGCGATTAACGGTTACAGCGCCCTGGCAAAAGCCCTGAAAGAGATGACGCCTGAAGAGGTAATTGATATTGTCAAAAGATCGGGCCTGCGGGGCCGGGGCGGCGGTGGTTTCCCAACAGGACGAAAATGGGAATCGACTCGTAATGCAAAAGGGGACTTCAAATATAGCATATGCAATGCCGATGAAGGCGATCCCGGCGCTTACATGGACCGCAGCATCCTTGAAGGAAATCCCCATAGCGTGCTGGAAGGCATGATAATCGGTGCATACGCCATTGGTTCGAATGAAGGTTACGTGTATGTCAGGAACGAATACCCGCTTGCAGTCTCAAATATAACCACTGCGATCAGGCAGGCAAGGGAAATGGGCCTTCTCGGGAAAGATATCCTTGGTTCTGGCTTCAGCTTTGACGTGAAGGTCAACAGGGGAGGCGGAGCGTTCGTATGCGGAGAATCGACGGCGCTTATGGCCTCGTTAGAGGGAAAGCCGGGGGAACCAAGGGCCAAATACATCCACACTTCAGAAAAAGGATTGTGGGACAGGCCATCCAATCTGAA
>DATCUE010000109.1:0-13774 GCA_036567605.1 Candidatus Methanoperedens sp.
TCAAACGGGTTCTCATTCGCAGTATGCCTGAAATAACACATAAGTGTCCCCCGGTTCCTGTATTCCTGGTATAATTCATACGACGGATAGCCGTAATCTATCGTTATCACAAATCCTTTTTTCAGGGTCGCACCGATGTCTTCTATCCATTTTATTGCATCAAGGTTAATCTCGGTCCTGTAGCCTTCAGGTAAGACAACTCCCAGTTCAGAGAGATAATTATTAAGTTCGGTTGAAGCTGGTTTCAGAGCTTCAAAAAAGCCATCATCATAATCCACAAATATCTCCATCAGTTTTTCTCCCATTACAACCTGGTGCACCGGGAACGCATCTACAAGCTCATTTGAAAAGATACAACCTGTCATTCCTCCAATCTCTTTTATGGAATCGTACCATTCAATATTTTCACCCAGCCTCTTTCTTTGCTCTGCCCGCATTGCAGGACTTTTTTCGATAATACAATAAGTGAGATTTTTAAAAAGTTCCCTGTTCTTTTCAAGATACCCATAAACATCGCATGATAGAAGTCCCGTACCCGCCCCCATCTCCACGATTGTGAACTCGTTTTCTCCAATTATATGCCACATCTCTTCAATCTGCCTGCCCATCATTTCCCCGAATGCCGGGGACAGGTTGGGGCTCGTGTAATAATCCCCTCCCTTTCCTATCTTATCTTTAGAAGAAGTGTAGTACCCAAGCCCGGGATAATACAGAGCCATTTCCATGAAATCGCGAAAAGAAACAGGGCCGTTTTGCCGGATTTTCTGTATTATAAGATCAGATAATAGCATGATTAAGAATTGTTAATTCATTCAAAGATGTTAAAAGTTGCTAAAATAATCTATTAAACACCGTAAAGTCGGAACGCAAAATGAAAACATCGAATCAAAGAAGCCTTAAGTGGCCTGTTATCTTGTCCAGATCTCCCACTTCTGCTGGCCCGATGCCCAGAACCGTAATAGTCCCGGGCGGCACTTCTGTCAATCCCGCATCCGTTATAAGTGCTGTGGGCAGACCATGTTTCCTTGCTGCTTCTTTCAATTCAAAGAGGTCGTGGAGTTGGGGGACCCGGAGCACGACTTTTTTCTGCCCCCCATCTTTCCATGCCTCAAGAACATCCCTGCCTGCGAATTCAGATGCTGATACTGCTGCATGCGCGACCTGTACTGCAAGTTTTCCTTTTGAAAGCTTCAGGTCATCGCGTACAATGATGCATTGCTTGTACTCGGCCATATCAGATGCAAAAAAATTACCTGGATTCTCGATTGGCTGTGACCATCATACCGTTTTTATCAAATTGCAGCGTATCTTTTCTTTCAAACCAGTCTTTTCCAAGTTTAACCGATTCTTCCCTGTCAAATTCCCCGACCTCGATGTTATCTGTGTTCTTTAAAACGGATGCAAGCGGAACCGACATGAATCCCTGCGGGTTTTTTATTATGAATCTCGCAGTGTCAACTGCAATACTTTCACCGATAGCATTACCATTTTGTTTAACAAATTTGCCTATGTAACTATGGATGTCAGGCTTGGCTCCATTTTCCACAGCGGTACCCTGTTTTTTTGTCTTGAAAAGTAGAGAAATTTTATTTATGAGAGACATCTTTCCATATATTGGTTCTTCTAAAATAAATACTATTTGAATGATTATGAAAATCATAATAAATATTTTCCTGTTCATCAAGTAATCTAAAGTAAACATCTCCGGTACAGGCTCTACAAAAAAACTTTTCGTCTTCTTTTACAGTCAGGCTTTCAGGTATTAGCTCCCCGCACCTTTCGCATTTAACTATGGTGGATTTTTCAAAATCCGGTTTACGGCAAATTTTGACATCCTGGAACCTGAGAAATTCCTCATTTAGATTCAATAATTGATTGCCCAGTTCTTCCTCCTCCGCATGCGTGAGCTTCCCCGAGCGCATCATCCATTTGTACATTAGGCCTGAGAACGTAGCGGCGTTTTCCCGCAGGCCAACCCGCACGCCTCGTCCTGTTATTGCATCACCTATTGTAATTGCAAGCTTCCCTTGATCCTCCACGAACGCATTCCCATGCCCGAGGGTGCACCCTGTGGCAGCTTGCATCGCGTCAGCAAGGCATCGTGCAGTTTCGGATATCCCGATAAGATGCTTATCCCCCTTTTTCCTGTCCAGTCTCGATAATGCAAGATCGGTCATCCGTAGCCCCAGGGCAATACCCGGCGCAAGATGTCCGTGCAGGGCTATTGCAAGTTCAATTGTTTTTTGATCCATAACAGCCTCAACTGAAAAGGTGGACTTTTACTTTTTCTCCTTTTCTTATGTTCCTTTCTGTTATAACATACCCATCAACGATGGTCGAGCGCGGTGAGGCTGAAATTATTGCAGTATCGTATTCCTTATTGAATAGCTTCATCTCGGAATCGCCAAATCCCATCGTATTTGCAGTATCATGCGAGATTTTCACGAACAGTATGTAGCTGAAACCTTTTTCCTGCACCGCGATCTCCTCGTTTATTTTAAGCTCGCGCATCGCCCTTGGCATATCGGTAAAATAATGGCGCACAATCATCTCGAGAGCCGCGAAAGCGCCCGTGGGCTTGCCCGGCAGGGCGAACACCGGCGTGTCGTTCACTATCCCGGCAGCAATTGGTTTTCCCGGGCGTATGGCTACCCTGTGAAAAACAAGCTTCCCCGTCTCTCCTATGATATCGGCGATATAATCGCGTTCCCCGACCGAAACGCCGCCGGTCGTAAATACCAGGTCGTATTCCTCCGTAGCTTCAAGCAGCATTTTCTTTGTTTCATCATAGTCATCGGGCACTGTGCCCAGGAAAACGGAATCGCAACCCAGCTCTTTCATGAAAGCGGATATAAGCACCGCATTTGTGTTTTTTATCATTCCGTTGTGGATCTCGGTTCCAGTGGATATTATGCCAGCCCTTATCTTTTTATATACGGGCACTTTCTCAATTCCTAAACTGTAGAGTAGTGCAGCGCTCTGGGGCATGATTCGGTGGTTTTTTTCAAATATTTTATCCCCTGCCCTGTAATCCGAGCCTTTCCTGAATACATTTTCCCATTTTTTCACCCGCTTTCCGAAAAGCAGGTCTTTATCAACATTGGCATCCTCCATTTTCAGCACAGCATCCGCGCCCGAGGGAAGGATGGCCCCTGTTGCTATTGCCATAGCTTTCCCGCCTTTTAATTCTGTAGCCCCGTCCCCGGCATATACATTTCCTGCTATTTTCAAAGGGTAGCTTTCTTCGCTCCTGACCGCAAATCCATCCATTGCAGCTATATCAAATACAGGCGACATGGAACGGGCAACGATGGTTTCACTCAGTTCCCTGCCTACCGAGTCGCCAAGATCGATATACTCAGAACCGCGCTTAAAGTAAAATACGTACTTTAACTTTTTTATTTTCATCAGCGCATCATTTAGAAGAATAGGTGGATCCATATTTGAGTCAACTTATTGGTACATCGATATTCTGCCAATCATAATAAAGCTCTCTTTCATTGAATAAATTATAAATACCATACCAAATCATGATAAGCATTATAGGTGTTATTTTTTTAAATTGGAAAAGATGAGGTGGTAAAAAATGAGCGAAGATATTCTGGCTTCCATGCTGGGCGACCTAGACAGGGCCCTGGCAAAGCCCGCAAACGAGCGGCACTGGGTAATGGTCATAGACCTTAAAAAATGCGTCGGGTGCCAGGCGTGCACCATCGCGTGCGTTTCTGAGAACAAACTCCCGCCAGGGGTCGTGTACCGTCCGGTGCTTGAAGAAGAAAACGGGAAATATCCTGATGTGGAACGAAAATTCACACCCAGACCGTGCATGCAGTGCGATAAACCACCGTGCGTCCCGGTATGCCCCGTGAACGCGACAAAAAAAGGCGAAGACGGCATCGTCGTGATCGATTATGACAGGTGCATCGGGTGCAGGTACTGCATCGTTGCGTGCCCTTACAGCGCAAGGACATATGATTTCGGCGAGTATTACACAAGTAAAACTCCCGCCATACAGCCGTATGAAAAAATTCCTAATTTTGAGTACGAAAATAAATGGGAGAGAAAGAAGGGTGAATCCCCAGTCGGGAACGCCAGGAAGTGCCACTATTGCATCCATAGGTTAAATGCAGGGATGCTTCCTGCATGCGTTACTACATGCATAGCAAGGGTGAATTATTTCGGTGATAAGAATGACCCGGAAAGCATGGTGAGCAAATTGATCCTGGGCCCCAGGGTGATGAGGCTCAAGGAAGAAAAAGGAACAGATCCTCAGGTTTATTACCTGGCATAGGAGGAAAAATGAAACTTGAAAAACCAATTTTCTGGCTTGCGATTGCCGGGCTCGTTATCGGAGCTTATGGCATGTTCGTTAAAGCCGCACAGGGCAACCTGGCAGCAAATATCGGAAGTTTCATCCCATGGGGACTGGGAGTTGCGGCATACGCCTATCTCATGGGATTGTCGGCAGGCTCTTTCCTTTTGTCTGCCGCAGCTTATGCCTTTAAAATAAAAAGCCTTGAAAACTTAAAAAAGCCGGGACTTATAATCGCATTCTCAACCGCAATACCGGGGATGCTTCTCGTATTTGCCGATATCGGGCATCCGTTCAGGATATTCACGTCAGCACTTCACCTGAACACAGGTTCTATCGTGGGTTGGCTGTTTTTACTTTATCCCATATACCTCGTAATACTTATCGCAATGCTCTGGCTTACTTCGGATGAGAAAAGAAGTGTGAAAACACTTGCGATAGCGGGAATTATCGTTGCTGTCGCCTTTGAACTGGCAGGGGGGGCCTTATACGGCGTAATAGGAGCAAGAACCTACTGGAATCCATTTCTTCTTCCGTTGATGTTCCTTGCTGCGGCGCTGCTTTCAGGGTTCGCTCTTGTTGCCTTCGCTTCATACATATTGTGCTCTGACAGGGAAGGAACCATTGAGAATGTCAGGAGTCTTGGCAATGTTATACTGTTGCTCATCGCATTATACACACTTCTTGAAATCCTGGATATTGCATCCATATATTACTCGGGGGTTCCTGCCGATATAAACAGTATCAATCTCGTGCTTTTCGGATCTTTTGCATGGGTGTTCTGGGGATTTTTCGTACTTGGAAATGTACTTATCCCGGCAGGCCTGCTGGCATTCAAGAGAAACGCTGTCTGGTCAGTACCTCTTGCCTCGTTCTTCATCGGGATATCTTCGCTGAGTACAAAACTTAACACAGTGATACCCGGGCTTGCAGTCCCCGAGATGACAGGACTTGAGACAGCGTTCGTTCACCAGAGGCTTTCTTTCAGTTATTTCCCGAGCACGATGGAATGGCTGGAGTTCATTTTTGCGCTTTCTCTTGCCGCTTTTCTGATAATTATCGGCAACAGGATGCTTGTTGAGCGAAAAACCGTATCGTCATTGCTTAAGGAGATGATATAATGGCAATCACAAGAAGAGATTTTGTCAGATCAACGGCTGTGGTCGGGGGGGCGTTGCTTGGAACAACGCTCTTTGACAGGCACCGGGAATTCCTTATGACCATGGCAAGGGCAGAGCCGCAGCGTTTTGCCTATGAGCTTTCAAGACCTGAAAACATCCTGTACTCAAGCTGCCAGCAATGCAACACGGGCTGCCCCATGAAAGTGAAGGTACTGGACGGGCATATCGCAAAAATAGACGGGAACCCGTATTCGCCCTGGAATATGTTCCCCCATATCAGCTATTCTACGCCGCTTGAAAAAGCAGCGGTCATGGATGCCGGGTTGTGCCCCAAGGGACAGGCAGGGATACAGACATATTATGATCCTTACAGGATAACAAAAGTATTAAAGAGGGCAGGCAAACGGGGCGAGAACAAATGGATGACCATCGATTTCGATAAAGCGATCGAAGAAATAGTGAATGGCGGCAAACTTTTCAGCCACGTTCCGGGAGAAGAGGATCGCAATGTGGAGGGCTTCAAGGACGTTGTCGCTCTTCGAGATGCTAAGGTATCAAAAGAAATGTCTTCAGAAACAGACAAGATATGGGCCGAGAAGGACGCTGAAAAGAAGAAAGAACTGGTCGCGGCATTCAAAGAAAAGTTCAAGGCGGATCTTGATAAGCTCATTGACCCTGAACACCCAGACCTTGGTCCTAAGAACAACCAGTTCGTGTTCATGTGGGGAAGGGTAAAAGGAGGAAGGAGCGATCTCATCAAAAGGTTTACCGCTGCATGCGGCACTGTGAACGCCCACGGTCACACAACGGTTTGCCAGGGTTCGCTGTATTTTACAGGCAAGGCGATGAGTGAGCAGTACCTGTATGATGCAAAAGATAAGAAATACAAATGGACAGGCGGAGATAAGTTCTATTTCCAGGCTGATGAGGCAAACTCAGAGTTCATAATCTTTGTGGGCACGACGCTCTTTGAGGGGAATTACGGTCCCACCAACAGGGCGATGAAAGTGATGGAGGGGCTTGACACAGGACGGCTCAAGTTCGTAACACTGAACCCCAGGTTCACAAAAGAAGCCTCCAAGGCATGGAAATGGATACCCACAAAACCCGGAAAAGATGCTGCTTTCGCATGGGGAATGCTGCGCTGGATAGTGGAAAATAAGAAATATGATGAGAATTACCTGCGCAATTCCAACAAGAAAGCGGCAGCAGATGGGAAAGAGCCCTCTTTCTCCAATGGTACATGGCTCGTAGTTATAGCCGATGGAAAGCCGGGAAAATGGCTTTACGGCTCTGACCTCGGTCTTGCGGCGATAAAGAAGAAAGAGAAGGTCGGGGAAAAGGATGAAGAAGTGGAGATGGATCCGCTCGTAACGCTCGTTGAAGGAAAACCGGTAGCATTTGACCCGTATGATGAGACCATCCCCGTAGTGGGCGACCTGTTAGTTTCCACAACGCTAAAAGGCAAGGACGGTAAAGACATCACGGTCAAGAGCGCCATGCAGCTTGTTAAGGAAGAATCCGAGAAAAAGAGCATCAAGGAATGGGCAGAGGCTTGCGGCGCAAAAGAAGAGGATATCACAGCGGTCGCGGCTGAGTTCACCTCTCATGGCAAGAAAGCTGTGGTTGATATCCACAGGGGCGTAAGCCAGCACACGAATGGTTTCTACAATGTGGGTTCATGGATGCTCCTGAATACGATGCTGGGTAACAATTCCTGGCTTGGCGGCTCTTCGCAGCTCTCTGCATACAGCGCGAGTAGCGGGGCGTATGATATTGGAAAGCAGCCGGGAAAGATCACTTCATTCGGCATAAACAGCATACGCTACGGCATAAAATATGAGAATACCACGATATTTAGCGGATACCCGGCAAAACGCCCGTGGTATTACCTGAGCAGCGATGTTTACCAGGAGATAATACCAAGCGCTGGAGATGCCTATCCCTATCCCATCAAAATCCTGATAAATTACATGGGGGCGCCAACGTATTCATTGCCAGGAGGACAGACCAACATAGAGATACTCTCTGATGTAAATAAGATCCCGCTGTTCATATATAACGACATAACCGTGGGTGTGACTTCGCTTTACGCGGATTATATCTTCCCTGATGTCACATACCTTGAGCGCTGGGAATTCCCCGGTTCGCACCCGAGCATCATCTACAAGGTGCAGCCAGTGAGAAGCCCGGTAGCAGTGCCTCTTGTTGAAACAGTCAGGGTGTATGGTGAGGAGATGCCGCACGGTCTTGAAGCAATGCTCCTCGCTATAGCCGAGAAAGCCAATCTGCCCGGATTCGGCAAGGATGGGTTCGAGCCTGGCGTGGACCTGAAGCATCCAGATGACTACTACATACGGATGGTAGCCAACGTTGCCGCAAGCGCAAAAGTTCCCGAAGCAAGCGACGCAGAGGTAGAACTTTTCACGAAGGCAAGAAGGCATCTGCCGGGGACAGTATTTGATGTTGCAAGATGGCAGGGGATAGCAGGTAATGACTGGAAGAAGGTCGTGTATGTGCTTAACCGCGGCGGGGCTTTCCAGGATTTCGAGGACGGAAAGAAAGGCAAGGTTGAGGGCTGGATTAAGAATACATATAGCAAATCCGGTCAGAACCTGATAAATATGTACCAGGAGAAGACCGCCACTACAAAGAACGCCATTACAGGCAAATCGTTCCCCGGTCTTCCATCCTTTTTACCGATAACTGATTCACAGGGGAACGAGCTGAAGTTCGACCCTGAGTATGACCTGCAGCTTCTCACGCAGAGGGATATCACGCAGACCAAGTCCAGGACGAATGTGGATTACTGGATGCTGTCTCTCCTTCCTGAGAACGCCATATTGATAAGTGAACAGGATGCAGGCAGGCTCGGTCTGAAAGACGGGGATAAGGTTAAAGTGGTATCTCCCACAAATCCTGAAGGTGAGTGGGACCTGCAGGCTGCTGGAAAGAAACCGATAGCTGGAAAGGTCAAGGTCACCCAGACCATATCTCCTGGTGTCGTGACGTTCGTTCTTGGCTTTGGCAACTGGGCAGCCGGCTCGAGGGACATAGTCATTGATGGCAACACCATAAAAGGCGATGAGCGAAGGGGCAGGGGGATTCATGCCAATGCCGCAATGCTTATAGACCCGTACCTTAAAAATACGTGCCTCTGTGACCTTGCAGGCGGAAGCGCGGTATTCTATGACACTAAGGTAAAGCTGGAGAAGGTTTGAAGGTCAATTTTTTTTTGTTTGAAAAGGCTTTTCAATGGAAAGTCTGCGGGATTTTCCCAAGGGCCGCATCAATCTCCTCTGCCAGTTTGAAAGATATTCCCACCGGCAGTTCCTCGTCGGGATATTTGCTGTGCTTTCTTGAGCCTTTGCATCCGGTTGATATTGCAAGCTTCCCCTTCACAGGATAGGCGGTGCAATCGCTGCATATAGAGGCTATTCCACCGGTTGTGAACTCAACCGGGTCCCCGCTTCGATAAGTGCATGCCTGGACAAGACGCATCGCACGTTCGGGTTTCAGGAAGAGTATCAGGAAGTCAAAATTCCCGCCTGAGTATGGTGTAATTTTTATCGAACCGGCTTTCTGATCGAGCCTGTGAAGGGCAGAAACAGCACTACTTGCAGCATTTCGATTATTGTACCTGCCGGATTTGAAATAATAGTCAACAGGTGCAATCTCTGTCTCACCAAGGACATATGCCCCAACTTTGCAACCCTGGTTTTTTATCAGGAAGGATTCGCCAAACCTTGCACGCTGGATCAATTCGCAGTAAAGGGAGGAAGAACTTTCACCCTCTTCTTCTGTGAAAAGCACGCTCACAGGGCTGCCCCTGTCCATTAGTTGTGCGATTTGATGGAACATGGATATAACTTTAGGGCGCTGGTAGAAATGGTTTTTGATGGAAAAATTGTAATCATTCTTTAAAAATATATACTTTAATCGCCATTATTGTGGAAGCAATGACAGAATATGATGCAATTGTTGTCGGAGGCGGTCCTGCCGGAAGCACGGCAGCAAAAATAATAGCAGAAGCCGGATTCAGGGTTCTCATCATCGAGAGAGCAGGTCCTGGAAGGAATAAGGCATGCGCAGGCGGTATTTCAATCCGCGCTTTTGAGAAACTGAACCTGGATTATAAAGATTTTGTAGAACGTGAGATTTTCGGGGCAAGGATATGTTCACCGGATAATTCAATAATAGAACATGATTACAGAAGAACTGTCGGAATTACAGTTTACAGGGAAAAATTCGACTCATATCTTTTGAGGTCGGCCATGAACACGGGGTGTGATGTTTTGACAAACGCTATGGCGAGGGATTTTTCAAGAACAAATGCATCAGCAGAGGTACTCTTTGAGAAAAATAATACCACCGAAAGGATATCCGGGAAAATAATTATAGCGGCAGATGGTGCTTTTTCAAATATTTCCAGGAAAGCGGGATTGAATGGTTATGATAAAAATGATGTAGGAGTATGCGCCCAGTATGAAATGGAAATGAAAGAAGAAGATATCAATGCATTGATAGGGAACAAAATCGAATTATACTTTGGTGATTCCATTGCCCCAGGCGGTTACGGCTGGATATTTCCTAAAAAGCGGGGTGTAACTGTCGGCGTCGGTATCCCGCTGCCTGATAAGAAAAAGAAAATGAGTGAATATCTGGAAACTTTTGTTGAAAAACATCCTATAGCAAGCCAAAAATTGAAAAATGCAAAAATTATCGGAAGGACAGGCGGGTCGGTTCCCATAAAGGGAGTGAGAGGCAATACTTATTCCGATAATTTGCTTGTAGTAGGAGATGCTGCAGGTCAGGTCAGCCCCTTAACTGCCGAAGGAATTTATTATTCGATGATATCAGCTAAAATTGCCGCAAGAACAGCGATGGATGCGATATCGGAAAATGACTTCTCTAAAAAATATCTTGAGAAATATGAGCATGAATGGAAGAAGGAAATCGGAGCGGACCTGAAATGGGGAATTTTGATCAATAAACTAATGCTGTCAGAAGACAGAAAAATAAATTATTTGGTACATGAGGCAGGATATGATAGAAATCTGAAGATAATGATCGCAGATTTCATAATGGGGGCTGCCCCGTATGATGAGATATTATGGAATTATTATAAGACAGTTTTGCCGTTTTTCTTTAAAGGTTTTGTAAAAGGGATATACTTTTAAAAATATCCATATTTACTTTTGAGTTTTTCGCCACCACTCATAATAATACTTTTTTGCCCATTCTTCATCCACGACACCATAGATTATACCGCGAATGGATTCACTGTGATAAAGTGCGAAAATGATATGCCCTGAAAGCAGTAATATGGAGAATTCCGCCAGGAAATCATGGACGATGAAATTGAATTCAACAAAGTCCACGCTGAACATTGATTTCATCCATACCACAAGACCTGACAAAGAAAGCCCGATTATTAAGAGCAAAGCTGCAAGAAAATTCAATTTCTGCCCGGGATTGAACTTATTGCTAAGATGGTTTCTATTAAAAAAATTCAAAAACCATTTTAGATCATCATTTTTTAAAGACATCAACTCCTTAATATCATTGTGCATATGAATACTGCTGCCAAATAGATGGAATATCGCAGGTATTAAAATAAAGGGAATAGATGCATAAAGATGTACCATTTTTATCAAGGGGTCACCCAGAAGGGACTTTGGTGTAAAAAATAGATGAATCCCGGTCAGCAGTAGCCACAGGAAAAATATCGCATGTGACCAGTGCAAAATCCGCGCACCGGGATCAAATCTTATTATTCTCATATTAAGGGGTACGACACCCCATCTATCTTATATCCAGCCCTTTCCCAGAAGCCGATATCCTGTTCTTTCGTAATAGTTATCCTGTTGACCCATTTTACATTCTTGTATCCGAACATGCGGGGCATCACAAGACGGAGCGGCCCCCCATTCTCAAACGGCAAGGGTTCATCATACATCATGTATGCGAGCATGACATCCTGTTCCATCGCTTCTTTTATTGATAGGCTGTCAGAATATAAACCGCTTGCCGAATGGAATGTTGCGAACGCAGCATCGGGCAAAAGACCGGCCTTTTTAAAAATAACAGCTAACCTGATACCTTTCCATTTCACATTATCGACTGACCATCCTTCAACACAGTGGAAATCCGTTACCTGTTCCTCGCTTTCAAGGTCCAGGAGTCCTTTGTAACTGATCTGGAAGGGAGATTCCACAAGGCCGTCAACGCGAAGCTTCCATGTTTGCGGGTCAAAAGCCGGCGTTTGCTCGATACTTCGTATCCTGAAACTGTTTACAGTCTTTATTCCAATTTTTTTAAGAAGGCTCAGGCCTGCAATTACAATTCCCAGGAAAATGCCAAGATATATCAGGAATTTTCTGCGGCTGATGAATTCCGATATTGATCTAATTTTTATTTCCTTGTTCATTTATGATTCCCCTGTTCATTTATGAATTCCCCGTGAATCACTGCAATTCTTAAAAATAACTATTGTTCCATTCGGATAAGAGTATCGCTCAAAAGAAGCCTTACGTCCCGGAATGAACCATCACCAAAAACGAGGTATGATCCGTCCGGTTCTCTTCATGTATGAACGGTACTCATCTTTAAAATTCTTAATCATCATCTGTTCCTCACGAGGCACCCGATACAGGTACATGGGAAGGAAAGTCACAAGGAAGGCCGGGCCGGCTATCCAGTTCTGGAGCAACAGCACCTGGGAGACAGCCCACAGCCAGTGGGCGGCGTACATAGGATGCCGGATACGGGAGTACACACCGCAGGTAACAAGGGTTTGTCCCTCCTTGATTTCCAGGGTTGGGGAGAAGTTGCGCCCGAGGTCGGCATGAGACCTGAAGAGCAGCCATAAAGCTATTGAAAAAACCGCGACTCCAATCCATCCTGCCCATAATGGCAGGTGATAATCTGCAAGATCCAGCCAGGGCGTCGCCAGATAGATGACAGGAATAAGGAGCATTCCTATTGAAACAACGGCCAGCAATAGTTTTTCTACCACCTGAAAAGAGCTCCAATTCTTTCGCCCGACATATTTTGCACGAATAAGAGAGCCTGTAATCAGACCGATCAGATACAGGATTTCGAAATAATTGTCAAGCATTTAATTCAGTGATTTGCTATTTTGATTTATATTTTCCGAATTGACCTCACCAAAAGAGTGAAGAAATAGAGGAAGTAGGGAAATATTAATTAACAAGGATATTCAAGTCATAAAAAACATCACTAAATGAGTTTTTTATCAAGAATCAAAAGCAAGAGTATAAAATCGCATATGTCGTATTCATCATCATAAACCATGGAAACCGATGAAATTAAAGACACAATTCAAGGACATGGAATGAGAAAATATAGAAGTAAAGTACTCAGATTTGTGAACTATAAGAAACTGATATGGATAAGTATCGGATTTGTAGCACTTGCCTGGATTCTGGATTCATTTTTGGATTCTCTAATATTCCGCCAGGATACTCTTATTGAACAATTATTTTACCCGACCATCCATGAGACCGGAGTTCGTTTGCTATTCGGGTCGGTTTTCATTGTATTCGGTATTTACACCCAGCTTGGTATAACAAGGCTCAAGCAGACAGAAGAAATGCTAAAAGAAGCCATAATAAAGGCTGAGGATGAGAAAAATAAAGCAAAGGCGGTTATTGAAGCCATGGGTGATGGAATCATCCTGCAGGATACCGACTTTAAAGTCATATATCAAAATCAGATCCAGAACGAGGTATACGGGAACCATGTTGGTGAATACTGCTATAAGGCTTATGAGGGCAGGGATACAATCTGTGAAAAGTGCCCGATTGAAGGGTCTTTAAGGGATGGGAAGATTCACAGGACAGAAAAGAGAGTGATCACTGACCGCGGCATAATGTATTTCGAACTTTTAGGTTCGCCTCTTCGGGATTCTGCAGGGAAAATCACGGGGGGGGTCAAGGTTGTCAGGGATATTACAGAGAGCAGAAGAATTGAAGAAGCGCTGCGGGAATCTGAAAAAAAGTATCGTGCCCTTTTTGAGGCAGCCCCTGTGGGGATAGGGATAGCAGACCTTGAAGGTAAAGTGCTCGATGGGAACATGAATATGATGGAGATGACAGGGTTCACTATTGAAGAATTAAAAAATAAGGATGTTGATATCACTTACGCCGATCCGGATGAGCGGAGGTTGCTGATCAAAACTTTGAAGGAAACCGGAAGAATGCGTGATTGGGAAGTCAGGCTGAAGCACAAGGACGGGACAATTTATTATGCGCTGTTGAATGTGGATTTGCTGGAACTCGGGGGACATAAAATCATTCTTACTACAGCGCGCGACATA
>DATCUE010000110.1:0-20190 GCA_036567605.1 Candidatus Methanoperedens sp.
ATTCTTTTATATTATTTCTTTTCATTTGTCTCGCTCCTATTTTTATGTCCTAATTTTCCGGCAAAGCTCATTTGAGACGGCCTTATATAGAGTCCACCAAGCGCTCGACGCATCACTCCATAGGCAGATCCCTGTGCATCCCGGATTTTTTAAGATGTGGTTTTAAAGAGTGATATAAAAATGAGCCGTTCAGAAGTCCAAGAACTACATTTTTATAAATCACTTATCGCGATGATTAAATGATTAATTTGGTATAAAAAAAATTAAGATGCAAAATCATATAGCAGTAGCATATAGAAGAGAACGCCAGCGGAAATCAATCATTTCAGCGGCAAGAGAAGAAAGTGGGTTTATAAATCCCTATAAGTTAAAAAAATAAGTAGGTACGAAAAAGAGAATCTATTTTACTTTACATTCCCGCTTTCTTTCCAGACCTGGGCTACCTTTCTCTCATCAGGATCGACCAGTGCGGAAACCCCTTTCCAAGTAACGCTCAACATCGTTTTAGGCGCATAGAATTTCTCGGAGGTTTTGGGTAGTATGCGCCTCACTGCGGGAGTTCCCGCACCGACCACTGATGTGGCAACTTCCTGGCTCCCGAGCGCGATGCCGATTGCCTCGTCCCTGTATACGGGCGGTATGGCTTCGAGGAGATAGCCTGTCTGGACAAGTTCACCATTCTCATATACGAAATCATAAACGTCGGGCTTATCAGTATCTTTTATAGTAGCTATTATCCTCAAAATCCTGGCTCCTCCATTGCTGCCTGAACTTATGTTCACCATTTCATACTCTGCCCTGTAAGGACTTATGTCCACCCATAGCAGTTCTTCAATTTTTGATGAATCATCCGGCTTATCCGGCCAGTTGATTTCATGAACCCATGAAGGTTTTACAGGAGCCTGTTCCTGGGTCAGACTTAGCCCGATGCCAAGAGCCAATATTAAAAGTCCGATCAACAATTTTATAAAATTATTCATGATTCACTCAAACAGGAAAGTAAAAGGAGGGATTCACTCTCCAATTATTATGGAGTAATCGAATCCCTGGGTATTCCTTGGCAGCACCTTAAGCTTCCATTCACCCGGCGAACCATTGGCCTTGTATGTTTCTATACGCTGTATTCCACTCTCCTGGTATATGGATTCGCTGTCTATCTCCCATGGAGGCCTGTCCCCTCCCATGTTAACGTTTCCTTTGGTCACGGTCTTTGTGACTGCAAGTTCTACCTGTTTTCCTTCAGGATCTATGAGTGTCGTTTCAAATGAGGGTTCAGGCGCCTTTGCTCCCCCGGATTTACCAGAAGGATAACCGTAGTAGGAACTTGAGCTGACTTCTATGGTGATGGGAGTTGTTTCTTTAAGTGTGAAACTCCTGACAAAGGGTTCTGTGGGCTGCTTCCAGATATTGAAGTTAATATTTACCCTTCCTTCCCAATCCCTTATCGAGGCATCGTCTATACCCAGATCAATATATCCGTTAAAATAACCCTTGGCATCAGATGGAACTGTAAGCTGGATCTTTACTATTTCCGTGGCTCCGGCCGGAACGCTGTTCGGCGATGTTATTGTTATTGCATCCTCGGTCAAAACAGGGGCTCCAATTCCGTAAGGGCCGTAGTACGGATCGCTGCTAAGCTTTGGATTTATGCCGATTGGCTGATCGCCAGTGTTTTTAAGTTTTATTTCGTAGTTATATTTTTTTCCTGCCTCGACCTGGTCGCTGAAATATTGCGGCATTATCTGCAGCTTTGGCGGGGCCCAGACTTCAACTGAAAGCTGGAAGACGTGGACATAATTAGGGAATGGCTGTGGATACGGCGTCGGCATTACTTCATCGGTGAAAGCGATCTGGAGACCGGAACCTCCTATGGATGCATCCTCCGGAATGGAGGCCTTGATTGTGAATTTCTGGCTGCCGCCGGCTGGAATTTCTGCATTATTAGGTGTGACTTTAATCCATTCGGCATCCACCATATAACCACCGCCGTAGGGGAAAGGCACAACTTTCGGATTAACATTAACTGTCTTTTTCTCTTTGTTCCTGACAGTAACTGTGAGTTCCTTGCTCTCACCTGGCTGCAATCTCAGATTGCCATATTGAGGTGAGATTGTGATCTTCGTTATGTTTTCAGGTTGTTCCTGCACAGGAATCACTTCAGCGCTGTCCACCCTCTGCTCCTGGACCATAACAGGCCCTTCGCCTGCCGCCATGCCCACAAACAGGCTGAGGATAAGCACCGCCGATAAAATACTTGCATATCTATTCATTTATTTAACCTCCTGTTGAATTATTTCAAGTTTGCATTTAGCAAATAAATTGAACTACAATTTGAAACGATTCATATTTAAACTTTTCGATTTATAGACAGGTTTGTTATTATTACAACAAGCTTTATAACCAAAAAATATTCTTATCAAGAAAAGAATTGGAAAGTGGTGATTTTAGCGAGATCCAATAATCGCGGCAACCTTACATACCATCCAACCATTTATTAATGATATCTTCCAGTTTGATATCTATCTCCTCGATCCTGTACCTCACTTTTGCAACAGGTTTATTGAGTTTTAACAGCCCGCCAAGGTCAATGGGCGTACCTGCTATCACCGCGTCACAATCGGAACCGTTTATCGTCATCTCAAGTTCTTTCACCTGCATGGCGCTGTAGCCCATAGCAGGAAGCACAGCGCCAAGATGCAGAAATGTCTCATAAACCTTCAAGATCGAGCCAACCGCATGTGGACGGGGATCTATCACTTCTTTTGCCCCGTATTTCTTTGCCGCAATAACACCCGCCCCAAAAGCCATCCCGCCGTGTGTGAGCGTGGGGCCATCTTCCACCACCAGGACACGCTTTCCTTTTATCGATTCAGGCCTGTCGACAGTTATCACAGATTTTGCTTTTATAATCGTTGCATTATTGTTTATGGATTTGACATTTTTGATTACGGTCTCCGCATCCTCTTTTCTTGCGGAATCCACTTTGTTCACAATTACCACGTCAGCAAGCCGCACATTTACTTCACCGGGGTAATAGGTGAGTTCATGCCCGGCCCTGTGCGGGTCTGCTATCACGATGTGGAGGCCCGGCCTGAAGAATGGGATATCGTTGTTCCCGCCATCCCAGATGATGATATCTGCTTCCTCTTCCGCCCTGTTGAGAATCTTCTTAAAATCAACCCCGCTATAAACCACGGTACCGCAGCAGATATAAGGTTCGTACTCCTCCCTTTCTTCGATTGTGCATTCGTTGCGGATGCAATCCTCCATCGAGGCAAACCTCTGGCATTCCTGTTTCAGCAGGTCGCCGTATGGCATCGGGTGGCGCACCACCACGACCCTGAAACCTTTTTCTTTTAACATGTCAACAAGTTTTTGCGAGGTGGGACTTTTACCCGAGCCTGTCCTGACGGCACAGACAGAAATGACTGGCTTTTTTGATACAAGCATCGTGCTTTTTGTTCCCATCAGCCTGAAATCAGCACCTCCCGCGAGTACCAGTGAGGCCTTTTGCATAACGGCCTCATGCGAGAGGTCTGAGTAGGCAAGTATTACCTGGTCGATATTGCGTTCTTTTATTAGCCTTACCAGATCTTCTTCAGGATATATCGGGATGCCGTTCTCATAAAGCGAACCTGCCAGTTCCCGGGGGTAAACCCGGCCTGCAATTCCAGGTATCTGCGCCGCAGTGAATGCGACTACTTCATAATCCCTGTTGTCCCTGAAAAAAACATTGAAATTGTGGAAATCCCGGCCTGCGGCGCCCATTATAATGATTTTTGTTGCCATGAACTAACCTCGCTATTATATTGATAACTTCCATCTCATTTAAGTTATTGTGTTTCTGCCCAAAGTATATGAATTCGTCACCCCATTCATAACCGACCCATGCATTATCATATAATATTGACAAAGGAATGTAATCTCAACTGCGATTACTGCGGCGGGGGCAGCGACTCTCCCCCAAAGGAGATACAATATACAATTCCCGACCTTGCGGGATTCTTATCTACTGATAAAGCGCCGATTGTTGAGTTCTACGGCGGTGAACCGCTTCTTCGGATCGCAACGATGAAAAAGATAATGGATGCAGTACCGGGAAGGTTTGTTATACAGACAAACGGCCTGCTGTTAGATAAGATCGATCCGCAATACCTGGAAAAATTCCATTCCATCCTGGTTTCGATAGACGGAGGAAAAGAAGTCACAGACAGGAACCGGGGAAACGGCGTTTATGATAGAATAATCCGGAATTCAAAGTTGATACGGGAAAAAGGATTCCGGGGCGACCTGGTGGCAAGGATGACCGTGCCGCAGGACACGGATATTTATGAAAATGTGCTGCATCTTGCAAAGGCCGGGATTTTTGACCATGTCCACTGGCAGCTTGGTTTTGAGATGTTCTGGGAAGGCTGGGAAGAAGAAACCGGAATTGAAGAATGGGTCCAATCGTACGATGCAGGCATTTCTTCGCTGGTGGACTGGTGGATAAAGGAAATGGAACATACTGGGAGGGTGCAGGGGATAGTCCCGTTTATTGGTATCACAAATTCGCTACTCTCCGGCGCACCTTCACGCCTCAGGTGCGGCTCTGGTATTGATTTTTTTACTGTCATGCCCGACGGCAGGATCTCGGCATGCCCTGTATCTATTGATTTTGATTTCTCAATCGTTGGGTCGATTTTTAAGGATACCCCGCATTCCCTTTGCGGTAGGATCTGTATGGTTGAACCGTGCATATCATGCGAAATATTTCATGTTTGCGGAGGGCGATGCTTATTTGTAAATCACTGCCAGGACATGCTTAAGAAAAATGGATATGCTCTTATCTGCTCGACCGTCAGGCACCTGGCAGCGGAATTGGAATCCAGTCTTCCGGATATTAAAGAAATGATTGATGGGGGGATTATTCAAAGTAAGGAATTCGAGTACCCTGAGTTTAATAACGGGTGCGAGATCATACCATGAGAATGGTTGTGTTGGTTTGCAGTTTCCACCTGCCTGAGCATCCTTTTTAGAATCCGAGCTTCTCATTTACAAAAATGAGAGTTATTTTCCTGTTAGGAACAATTTCTTTTTCAAATAGCAGGAATTTCCCAAGAGTACTTCCCGCATATCCGATGCTTTTCATTCTTTTATCTTCCAGGGGGAAACAATACTCCCGCAGGCGCTTGAAGCCCTCTTTTACCGTGGGCACGATCTTTTGCGTTCCGACAACCCATATGACATTATCCGAAGAGAAGCTGTATGCAGGGATCGAACTTCCTGTAGCATTCACCACCAGCACTTCCCCTGTCTCAACAACGGCATGCACGCTGCCGATCATGTATTTCGAAGTCAAGCTTTTCTTTCGAAGTTCCGCCTGCCTGGCAGGATCTTTTTCGGCAAGGATTTTATCTTTCAGGTTCTTCCATGGGTGTTTCCCTGATTTTAGAAGCTCTGTAAAGCCTATCTGTTCAAGTGTTGTTGAGCCTCCGGTCATGACCTCTGCACCTTTTGGGATCAGATTTTTCAACCTGTTGAGAGCGTCTTCTTTCTTATTTACGAATTCAGCATTGATCCCCCGTGGTTTCAATGCATTCATTGTTTTCTCTACTGTTTCTTTTGATGCCAGTGTATCATATTTCATGATTGTCAGGCTACTTTCTTTGTGATCTCTGCAATTCTTTTGCCAAGAGTCTTTGCAATTTCAAGGTCGTTGTCAGTAGGATTCCTGTTTGCCATCGGCCCTGAAACCGAGGATGCGCCGTAGGGTGAGCCTCCAGTTACCGGGTCTATGACGAAAAGCCTCTGCTCGGAATAAGGAATCCCGACGATTATCATGCCGAGGTGGAACAGCGGTACCATCGAGGTTATTATAGTAGTTTCCTGGCCCCCATGCTGCGTGCTGCTGCTTGTGAAAATCCCCGCCACCTTGTTCTCAAGCGCCCCTTTCTGCCAGAGACCTCCTGTCTTATCTATGTAATTCTTCATCTGGGCAGACATGTTGCCGTAACGCGTGGGAGTCCCGAAGGCTATGCCATTGGCCCATTCCAAGTCATCCATTGTTGCGATAGGGATATCTTTAAGCTCCTCTTTTACTTTTTTCATCACATCGTTCCACTTATCTTTCGGGATAAGCTCGTCAACCTGCCTTATCCTTACTTCAGTGTCCCCGGCATTTCTTGCGCCTTCAGCCACAGCTTTTGCAAGTTTTGCCACATTTCCCGTCATGCTGTAAAATACTACCAGAATGTTTATTTTACTTTTTGCCATAAAAAATTCTCCCGGATAATTGCATGTCAAACAAACTATAAGTATTTTACCTTGTTGCTGTATAAAGCAATATGCAGAGGCAGAAATGAATAGAATTATGAGAATATCTCAGAAAAAAAATACGGGTTAGCCTTTCAGCTTATTATACTCGATCTTCATGCACCTGTCCATAACGACTTCAATCCCTGCGGCGCGGGCTTTCGCAGCAGCCTCTTCATTTATGATGCCAAGCTGCATCCATATGGCTTTTGGCTTGATTTTAATAGCCTCATCGACGATGGGAGGTATAGCCTCAGAGCGCCTGAATATATCCACCACATCAACTTTCACGGGGATGGACAGGAGGTCGGGGTAACATTTTTTCCCTTCCCATTCTTTCAGGGTGGGATTGATAGGTATGACATTGTACCCGTGCCCGGCCAGGAAAGTTGCCACCATGTGGCTTGGGCGCTCGGGGTCATCTGATATGCCCACAACTGCTATTGTCTTATACTTCAAAATAGACTCTATTGTCATGTTATTTCAGGTTCTTTAAGACCTCAAGCTCGTTATTGAAAGCCTTTCGCAATCGAATTAGGTTCAAGATATATGCGATTAATGCGATCCATACGATTCCGAAGGCTGCGTATAAGTATGTCATGGCAGCCAATTCTATCCGCTTGTTACATAAAGGTTATTACCTCTAAAAATAATCCCTGACTCTATTGATAGAAAATAAAACCCGACCCCCAAGGCTTGTTGCCTGGGAGCTTACCAACGCATGCAACCTTGCCTGCATCCACTGCAGGGCCTCGGCCATCAAAGACCCTGCGCCGGATGAACTTTCAACCGCTGAAGCAAAACATTTCATGGATGAACTGGTAGAATACAAACCCATCATTATCCTCACAGGAGGCGAGCCGCTGCTCCGCTCCGACGTATACGATATCGCGCGCTATGCAACAGCGAAGGACCTGCGCGTGGTGCTTGCGACCAATGGCACGCTCCTTACACCTGATATTGCAGGGAAATTGAAAGCCGTGGGCATACAGCGGGTCAGCATCAGCATCGACGGCTCGTCAGCCCAGACCCATGATACTTTCAGGGGCGAGCCGGGCGCTTTTGACGGCGCGCTTCGAGGGATAGATATTTTGAAGAAAGCGGGGATAAGTTTCCAGATAAATACAACTATCACAAAAAGGAACCTTAAACAAATCCCCGGTATATACGACCTCGCACTTTCCCTGGGAGCGTCGGCGCTTCACATATTTTTGCTCGTTCCCACCGGAAGGGGGGAGGAAATCGAAAGTGAGGAAATCCCACCTGAGGAATACGAGCGCGTGCTTAACTGGTTCTATGATAAGAGCAAGGACAAAAGGATCCAGTTAAAAGCAACATGCGCCCCCCATTATTTCAGGATAATGAGGCAGAGGGCAAACGCAGAAGGCATCAGGATAACAAAAGAGACGCACGGGCTTGAAGCCATGACAAAAGGATGCCTCGGTGGCTCTGCATTCTGTTTCGTCTCAAGCAAAGGCGATGTGTACCCATGCGGCTACCTGCCTGCGCTTGCAGGCAATATCCGCCAGAAACCTTTTAAGATGATATGGGAGAAGTCAAAAGTCTTTAACGACCTTCGTGACCCCGGAAAGCTCAAGGGCAAATGCGGGAACTGCGAGTACCGCACAGTATGCGGCGGCTGCCGGGCGCGCGCGTACGCAGCGACTGGCGATTATCTTGATGAAGAGCCGTATTGCATATATGTGCCGATAAAACCTCATAAAAGAGAGTGAAACTATTGGTTCCATCAAATAGTATCACACTTGATGAAATTGACAAGAAGATATTGAATCTCATCCAGCTTGATTTTCCCCTTGTTCACAGGCCGTTTGGGGAGCTTGGAAAAATCCTCGGATTAGAGGAAGAAGAAGTCATAAGACGCATCAAGCGCCTCCAATCCGAAGGCGCCATAAGGCGGATAGGACCGATCATCAGCACCAAGAAGACAGGGGGCGTGAGCACGCTTGTTGCGATGAAAGTGCCTGAGGACAGGGTGGATGAAGTGGCCAAGATCATTAATGAATATGACGAGGTCTCGCATAATTATCTTCGTCCTTCAAATTATAATATCTGGTTCACACTTTCGGCTGATAGCGAAAAAAGGCTGCAGAA
The DNA here is from genome assembly GCA_036567605.1 of Candidatus Methanoperedens sp. Classification (GTDB taxonomy): domain Archaea; phylum Halobacteriota; class Methanosarcinia; order Methanosarcinales; family Methanoperedenaceae; genus Methanoperedens. The sequence goes on from DATCUE010000110.1 coordinate 8,407, forward strand.
AATACTTAAGGAGATTACTGAGAAAACCGGTTATGAAGTCATCAATTTGCCGACTAAACGACTCTTCAAGATCGGAGTGAAATTTGAGATCAGGTAGTGTTCACATATATTTATTTCACATATATTTATATATATAATATTTAAGATTCGGTGCGGTTTTTCTGCAGACATTTTTTATAAATCGTTCTGCCTCACCCATCGATTTGAATCCACCTGCTTTTCCGCCGTTCCATTCAACAACTATGTCTTTTATTGAAACCTCTTTTTTCATCGGATTCACCACTCTCTACTCCTATCCTCGTTACAGCCCATTCATGATAAAATACGATTATCTGGTTTATATATTTACCCATATAAATTATAATTATTCTTATGATTGTAATTATTAAGTATAGATTATTAATAATTATAATTCATTTAATCTGGGTCGATTCGTCAAGCCAATTTGAAAAACTTTATCTTCCATAATCTCATAGCTGTAAAAGTACAGGAACAAATATTTTGGAGAACATTACTAAATGGAGCTTCCTCTCGTACATCTGCCCGATATCCAGGCAAACCTCCCTGAGATTCCAATAACACTTACAAGAGTCGGAGTGACGGATGTTAAGAAACTTGTTGAAGTTGCAAGAAGAGATAAACGGCCTATCGTACTTGTGTCAACATTTGATATTTTTGTTGATCTGCCCTCTGACCGGAAGGGCGCCAACCTTTCAAGGAATTTTGAAGCGATAGATGAAGTACTTGAAGAAATGATAAAAGCGCCGGTATATGAGATAGAGGATCTGTGCGGGGAAGTTGCAAAGAGGCTAATTCACAGGCATGAATATGCCCTGAATGCTGAAGTCAGTATGAAAAGCGAATATGTCATAAAAAGAGAGACCCCTGCGACAAAAATAAAATGCCAGGAAGTGGTGAATATTTTCGCTGAAGCAAGGGCTATCCGAGGCGAAGTGTTGGAAATAAGAAAACTGGTAGGCGCCGAAGTCCTTGGAATTACAGCCTGCCCCTGCGCCCAGGAAATCATGCGAGATAAGGCAAAGAAGGAATTAAAATCGCTTGGCGTTGGAACCGAAATAATCAAAAAATTCCTGAACCGGGTACCCATGCCGACTCACAACCAGAGGGGGCGCGGCATAATATCGATTGAAGTTCATGACAGCCATTTTGTTTCACTTGACAAGATCATAGACATTATTGAAAATTCCATGAGCTCGCAGATGTTTGAACTGTTAAAAAGGTCGGATGAAGCTGCTATTGTTGAACTGGCTCACAAACACCCAAAATTCGTGGAAGATTGCGTGCGCACGATGGCCCAGAAGATCGTCAGGGAATTCCCCGAATTGCCCGATGATTCTATCATCACGATCAAGCAGATAAATGAAGAAAGCATCCATCGCCATAATGCCTTTGCAGAGCGAAAATCCACACTGGGCGAATTAAGGCAGGAAATCAATAATATCGGTTGACATTTAACAGGAGTTTTATCAAAGTCATTGACATGAATATGAAAACCGCTATTATAATAAGAAGCAAGGCATAAATCCAGGAGGCCTGGAGACTGAGCACTTCTCTCCATGTAATCCTGTTGACCTCTTCCCAGTCTTTCCTGTGCCAGATTTCGGCAGGCGGCTGGTACCGATCGAATCTTTCTATATGACAGGGAGGCGGTTTTAATGCAGGAACGATTTCCGGGCATCGGACTGCCCCGCATGTGAAGCGAAAATCGCAATTGATATTGTGGGCAGGTTCAGAATAAATATGCCGTTCCATATAGATATATACTATATCACTATTGTTATATAAAAAAGATTATGCGATAATGATGATAAAAACCTTACATACAAAAGAATAAATTACCGAAAATACATGGGAAGCTCGTGTCAAATATAGGAATTACCGCCCTTGTTCCACCTGAACTGATATTTGCCTGCGGGGGAAAGCCTGTAGATGTAAATAACAATATTCCCTCATCCAGGAAATATCCTAAAAACAAGCTGTGCGCCTGGACTGCCATATGGAGAGAGATGCTTATAAAAAGGGAAATACCGGTTGATTCCCTCGTTGTAGTAGCGGGCGGCGACTGTCATAATGCCCTGGTTGATGGCCAGAAAGTGGCGCTGAGCGGCATCCCGACCCACTTTTTCTTTTATCCTTTTGACGGGGATCCGGAATACCTGGAATCGCAGATGTCCAGGTTGTCGGAGTTCATGGGAGGCACTGAATTCCCTCATAAATTTAAAGAAATCAAGAAACTAAAAACAATGGGCCAGCAGATGGATGCCAGAAGAAGCAAAGGAAAAATATCTTCAAGTGAAGCCTTCCGTATCCTGGTTTCTTCCAGTGATCTCATGGGTGATATGGATAGATTCAATGAAACTCTCACAGCTGTAAAAGAAGAAAAAATTGAAACCAGAAACAGGATCGCATTGATCGGTGTTCCACCAATTTACAGTGATTTTCATGATGTTGCACAGTCGCTCGGTCTGCATATAGTGTTCGATGAGCTTCCTTACGAATTTATCAGGCACCAGGGTACTGATATCAGGGAGATAGCAAAGGATTACTGCAATTATACTTTTGCCCGGCCGCTTGATTTCAGGATTGACTTCCTCCAGAAAGAACTTGAAAAAAGAAAAGTAGATGGTGTCATACATTATACACAGTTCGCATGCCATCATATCCTGGAAGACGAGATACTGAGGTCGCAGCTTGATTATCCCATATTGACCATCCAGGGAGACCTCCCGGGAAATACTCCCCAGCAGATAAAGTTGAGGCTTGAAGCTTTCAGGGAGATGCTTGAGAGAATATGATCCCCGAGCAAAAGCGAATATCCGGGGCTGTCGGGCTTGATGTCGGAAGCACAACAGCAAAAATTGTAATATTAGAGAATGATAAAGTAGATTACAGAATAACAGGGACACACAACTGGAAAGACCTTGTGGGTGGAATAGATAATGAGAAAATAATTTCAACAGGTTATTTCAGGAATTCGGTCCCTCATAAAGCATCGGTTACAGAAATAACAGCCGCAATTTACGGCGTCAACCATTATTTCCCGGATGTGGATGTTATCGTAGATATAGGCGGGCAGGATACAAAAGTAATTGATGTCAAGAAAAACAGCTTTATGATAAACGACAAATGCAGTGCAGGTACAGGCGCTTTTCTTGAGTTCGCCGCCAGTTACTTCAGGATAGAACTTGATGAACTGGGCCCGCTCCATAAAAAGGCACAACGCATACCCGATATCAACAATACCTGCGGTGTATTTGCGATCTCGGAAATGATATCGCAGCTCGTGGCGGGTTATTCGAAGGAAGATGTAATAGCCGGGATGCATTATGCCTTCGCAAGACGCATATCCTTCATGATACCTGAGGCAGAAACTATCGTTTTAATAGGCGGGGCGGCAAAGAATGAAGGAATGGTCATGGCGCTGCGAGATATCCTGCAAAAAAAAATCCTGATACCCCGTGAACCCCAGATGGTAAATGCGCTTGGCGCATTGAAATACTATTCTTAATATACAGTTATTTTACCTTCTGCATACGTTCTTGGGATTATGGTGCGGTCGGATGAAGGAATGATAGATTTGAAGTCATAAGTACCTTTCTTATTAAAAGTAACAACGACAGCTCCGCTTGTGCCAAGATTCTTCTGATATGTCTGGTTTATGATAAGTGTCATCGGAGAATCCAGTGAAGTATCAGTGATCTTGATCAGCACGCTATCTCCCGGATGAATGGATAAAGTATCGGGTGTGGCCCGCTGGTTTATAAGCTCTATGGTGTAAGATGGTCTGTCTTTTGATGGGTCATAATTTTTTACTGTAAAATCCTGGGCGGTGGGGGTCGATGTTGGAGCTGGGGTCGTTTGTGCGGGAGTGACTGTTACTTCCTTGATTACTTCAATTGTCCTGTTGATGTACACGGGCTTCTCAATTGTCTTCTCGATCGTTTCCGGTTGATGAGCCAGATATCCTATAACGGCTCCAAAAATGAAAGCAATAATAATTAAGGGTATTAAGGTTTTATTTTTTGGGTCCATATTCGCCACCATTTAATGTATAAATTCTTTAATAAGTTATATATAGATTTCTACTATTTGAAATTCCCAGCTATTAACAAGAACCTTAAAATGAATGCACAATAATAGGGATATAGTGAATCCCCAAAAATTGCCATCAGGTCTAATATTATTTCTTATCTTTGGGATATTGCTTATCCTTATATCGCCTGAAGATAAAGAACTGGGTCCATTGTTAAAGTTGATTTACCTGCACGGGGCTTTGATAAACGGTGGCCTTTTTTTGTTTTCCGCAGCAGGCCTTGTTGGCTTAATGTCGCTTTTCAAGGCAGTAAAAAATCATTCTTTGCTTTTTGCAATTGAAAAAACGGCTATTATTTTCTGGGTCGCCGCGACTGTAGCAGGCGACATAATGTCACAACTTGCCTGGGGCGGGATATTCTGGGGAGAGCCAAGGTTCAATGCCACAATTATTGTTTCCCTGATGTCCATAAGTATTTATTTTATATCCACCGCGACTGAAAATCCTAAAATTCCCCCATATCTCGGATTAGCACTGGCCTTTTCTGTCTGGGCATTAATGATAAGGGCCGGGAGAGTGATGCATCCTGATAACCCGTTCGGCGTTTCCGAAACATCCATCAGGTTCTTTTTTGGAGCGATTACGATGGTTTTTCTAATAGTTGCGATCCTGATGGTGCGCTGGTTAAACAAAAAGAAATCATGATCTATTCAAACCTGCCACCTTTTTAACCTCAAGCAATCCCACAATGAATACCATCGCCAGGGCAACGAGTACCAGTTGGGTAAAATCAATAGCTGCAAGATTGAATCTCTCATTTAAAAAAGGAACATAGATTCCAAGCACAAGAAAACCTATGGCTATCATTGCCCAGAGGTTGATGACCCTGTTGGCAAATACTCCCAGGGAGAAAATGGATTCCTTATCGGAACGGGAAATATAGGCCAGAACGATGTGCCCGAAAATCCATGCTGAAAAGGCGTAGGTTTGCGCCTCCGGAAGGCCAAGATCGCGGCTGCGGGCATAAAAATACACGGCAGTAACTCCCGCGAAAAGGACTATTCCTTTGGTCATGAAATCCCGGATTACCTGATTGTTGAAAATGTTCTCTTTTGGGTTGCGGGGGGGTCTTGAATAGATATTCTTTTCCTTTGCCTCGGCGACAAAACCCGCAGACGCAGCAAGGTCCATGAATAATTCAAGAAGGATTATCTGGATGGGAGCAAACGGCATGGGGATCCCTATAAGTACGGGCAGGAGGAAAATCAATATCAATGCGGTCTTCACCGAGAGGTAATATTTGATGCCCTTTTGCAGGTTATCAAAAAATTTCCTGCCTTCAAAAATTCCTTGTGTAATGGTGATATAATTATCGTCCGCAACGACGACTTCGGCAGCTTCTTTTGCAACATCCGTACCTCTCATCCCCATAGCTATGCCTATATCGGCGCCCTTGAGGGCCAGCGAGTCATTGATCCCGTCGCCTGTCACTGCTACCACTTCCCCGTTCTTTTGCAATGCTTTGACAATTCGATATTTATTTTCAGGGGTGGTTCTTGCAAAAACGGAAAATTCCCTGACGGTTCTCTGTAATTCCTCATCTGTCAGATTGTCTGTATCATCTCCGGCCAGTGCTTTATCAGCCGGGGAAATGCCGACCTCCTTTGCAATAAAAAGAGCTGTTGAAGAATGGTCCCCCGTCACCATAATTGTCCTGATGCCTGCTTTTGCCGCAGCAGCAATTGTCTCTTTAACTCCAATTCTTGGCGGATCTTCAAAGCTTATCAGTCCGCCAAAATCCATTCCTTGTTCTAACTTTGTAAAATCAAGGTTTATTTCATCGGGTGTTATATTCTTATAAGCGGCGGCAATCACTCGTCTTCCTTTCACGGTTTCCCCGTCAAGCGCTTCTTTTATTTCGCCGCTTATACCTGAACAGCTTCCAAAAACTTCTTCCGGCGCGCCGCTCAGGAACAATCCGTATCTATCCCCGTTCTTCCTGACGACTGCTTTTGTTTTCCTTCCATTCCCGAAGTTCCTTGAGCGAACTACAGGGTGCAGGTTCATATCTATTTTCAATTCCCCGGCTTTATTCTTGATCTCACTTTCAAGAGGTGACATGGAATATTCGGTCATTGAACCAAGGGCTTTCTCAAGGATTTCTTTCTCTTTATTTCCGGGGTAAAATGAAACTATTTTCATCTGGCTTTCGGTAATAGTCCCGGTCTTGTCTGTGACAATAACAGTTGCGTTGCCCAGGGTCTCGGCTGCTTTTATTTTTTTGACCAGGAATTTGTTTTTAGAAAGGGTGTAGGCTCCAAGCCCCAGCACCATCGTAATAATTATCGGCAATTCTTCGGGAATGGTGGCAAAAGAGAGAGAAAGGCCTGTTAAAATCATTGTTCTTACATCCTGTCCCCGCAAAATCCCAAGTACCGGGATGGTAATGGAAAAAAACAGGGCCACGAAAACCAGCTTTCCAGCCAGGGACTTCATTGCTAACTGCAGCGGAGTCTTGGGCGGTTTGATCACACTTGCAGTAGCGGCTATTTTTCCAAGCCGTGTTCCTTTGCCTGTGGCAAAGACCCGGGCAAGCCCTTCGCCCGAGAGCACTATGGTTCCTGCGTAAATTTCATCATCGATATTTTTTTCAAGGGGAAAAGACTCACCCGTAAGGGCTGATTCCTCAAATTGCATGCCTGTCGATTTTGTTATTCTTGCATCGGCCGCGATTTTGGTCCCTGATGTAAGAATTAATATATCATCGGGGACAACATTGTCAGAATCGATTTCTGTGACCTTCCCGTCCCTTAAGACCCTTGTTTTTGGCGCGGCTATCTTTTCAAGGGAAGCAATTGCTTTTTTTGCTCTGTATTCGTTATAGACTTCGGCAAGGACAAGGAGGACAATTACCACAAAGATAGTGATTGCATCTTCAAGCTTTCCCCATATGCTGTAGAAGAAGCCGACCACAAGTAAAAGGAGGATCATGGGCTCAGTGACTTCATGCCTTGCAATTCCGAAAAAAGTGACTTTTGCAGGCTTAAAAATCTGGTTCGGACCGGTTTTTAAGAGTTTTTCACTCGCTTCGGCTGAACTCAGGCCGTTATTATTTTCCTGTTTGACCATCATAAATATCAAATTCCGATAGTGGAACATAACATCGATGATTTAAAAGTTTTGCTGAATTTATTGATGGAAATTGATTATGTATGGCCGTTAGTTTAAAATAACCTGAGGGCTATTTAACGTGTCCCCATGCGGGGGTAACCAAGCGGCCAAAGGTGCTGACTTAAGATTGTGTTAAAAACACTACACAAGATTTAAGCTAATGCATCGTGAAAAAAGGCAAAATTTGCGAGAGTATCCAAGCGGCCAAAGGAGTTGGACTTAAGATCCAATCGCGAAGGCGTCCGTGGGTTCAAATCCCATCTCTCGCATCATTTTGAATGGAGCAGATATGGCAATAAGACCGATTTGTGATAAATGCAGGAAGGAATTACAGGATTTCGGAGGGATCCTGTTCAGCCCGCCTGACAAAAACAATAAGGTGGATAAGTTCCATTTATGCAGGGTTTGTTTTGAAGAGATTATCGGATCCTTTTAACTTGACAAGTTAATTCAGTTGGATTTATAGACTTCGGCATCCATTTGCCTTTTTTTGCGTTCCCTTCTCACTCTTCCAGCGTCGCGTAATTTATCCCTTTTGTATGTATTCCATAATACAGGATCCACTTATTGCCAATTTTAGCCAGCGTCGGATCACATGGGGGGTCCGATGGAAACGGCATCCCTGAGTTAGAAGCTGTTGAATAATCGAATTCGGTTTCCTGTGAGAAATTTCCATTTTTAAAGTTAGTATGGAATATACCCCTGTACGACCAGAAGTAAAGACGAATAGACCCGTTGTCCCATCCTACAAACTCCGGACCGTCAAGCAGGCCCTGGAAAGTTGGGTTCCTGCTGTCCAGAGCTATTCCTTTTTTCTCAAAAACCATGCCATCTTTTGAAGTCGCCCATAGGAAAAGTTGTATGTTATTATTGGGAACCTCGGAAGAATATCTCCCATTCACCGTACCCCGGTATACCATCACATACTCATCTCCAATCTTCATCGTGGTAGGCGCAGCAACATTTTCAAGATTCAGCCCTGCGCTGTTCGTCCCATCCATCCTGACCCCCAGCTTCCTCAATCCATGAGAGACCATCTGAAGATATCGCGCTTTTGATCACGCCCTGATTCTGGAAATACATCCTGTACCTGCCGTCAGGCAGCTTAACGACATCCGGAAAAACTGAAAACTCTCTCCTTACACCTTCTTCTTTTTTCCATTCCATGCCACCGCTTGAGACAGCCGAGAATACTTCCAGTTTATTGCCCGGTACTTCAGGTTCTACCGCATAATACATCCTGTACCTGTCATCCCCCAGATCAACGATTTCAGCATCAGCATAAGTTCCTGCAACTGCTATGCCTCCATACTTCCAGACCGGGACCACTGGTTTGGCCTGTTCAGGTTCTGACTGAAGAGGTGTTGATGTACTCCGGGTGTTTTGTATGGTATCTGTTGCCAATACAGCGGTAACATCCTTAGATGGCTTTTTTGTGGTTTCGCTATTTTCAATGCAGCCTGTGATAATAATTGCAGTTATTAAAATAGTGATGGGGAGAGTTATTTGACGTTTCATCACTTTAACTATAGTTTTCTTTATTTATAAATTTAACTAAAAATAAATCTTGGTGCGAGAAGATTGTAGACTGAAAATGCTGAAATTACCTCGTGTGAAGTCTGCAAGCCACTTCTGTCTCCATGCCAATTCGCAGCGCCAGCGCAGTTGTGACTTCAGAAAACACAAATTCGGACATTAATCTGATTCTGTATTCCCCGCTTTTAAGTTTTTGGAAGATGGCTGAAGCCTTTCTGTGAGAATAAAGTTCCTCTAGTACAACAGCCTGCGCCTGTTATGCTGCTGCTTTCTCCTGATAACTGGCTTTTTCATCCTTCCTTCCGGTTTCCTGATCACTGCTTTCTCTATCACAGGCAGTTCTCCTTCTATTATCTCCACATCATTCTCTTTCAATACCTGTGAAAAATTTTCATAATCCTTTCCGGAAAGGATATTTATTGCCTTGCCTTCTGCTCCCGCTCTTGCAGTCCTCCCGATCCTGTGGATATACTGCTTGCTCTCACGGGGAATATCGTAATTATACACATGGGAAACATTCTTGATGTCCAGCCCTCTTGCAGCCACATCAGTGCATACGAGGACGCAGGATCTTCCTGCATGGAACCTCTCTATGATGTTGTTCCGTTTGCCCTGCGGCAACCCGCCGTGAATAGCCATTGCATCTATACCTGTAAATCTCAGGTTCCTGGCGACTTTGTCTGTATTTCTTTTTGTGTTGCAGAAGACCATGACAAGTCCTGAGTCCTCGTGCTTCAACAGGTGCACGAGCAGGGAGAATTTCATGTCCTCACCCACATCATAATATATCTGCATAAGTTTTTCCGGATCAACATAAGATTCCACTGAAACCTGCAGCGGTTTTCTCATGTGGCTGCGCGCCATCCTGACAACATCTTTTGTGATCGTTGCCGAGAACAGGAGAGTCTGTCTTTCCTGCGGGCATTTCCGGATTATCTTCTCCACATCATCTTTGAATCCCATATCGAACATCCTGTCAGCCTCATCAAGCACCAGGGTTCTTACACTTCCCAGCCTGATTGTATTCCTTGCGATGTGGTCAAGTATCCTACCAGGTGTCCCTACTGCGACATCTGCTGTCCGCAAACCCTGTATCTGCGGATTTATACCGACACCCCCATAGACCGAAACGATCCCGAGAGGTTTGTATCTTGAGAATTTTGCAAGGGCTTTTGTTACCTGCTCCGCGAGTTCTCTTGTGGGGACAAGTACCAGAGACTGGAGACCTTTTCCCCGCTCTGAACCCTGTATTATCCCAGACGCAAAAGCGAGCGTCTTTCCTGAACCGGTCGCGGCTCCGGCTATTACATCTTTCCCTGCAAGTATCAAAGGGATGGATTTTTCCTGTATCTCGCTGGGACATTCGAATTTCTGATCATATAGTGACTTTAAAAAAGGCTCACTAACACCCAAATTTTTAAAACTTTCCATAATTATTTTTGAAAAAGAGTGATGCTCTTTTCTATTTACCTCGTATATTTTTCAAACAATTAAGAGCTATAAGTGCAATTTTATAAAAGCCAGATTACTGCTTAAGAGTTGTTAGCGACTGATATGGCCGACACCCATTTATACTTTTGCTTGTTTTGAAGGTCTAAAATCTTTTTAACTCTACCGATACGATCTTCAGAAAATCCTTGTCAAAAGTTGCAGTCTCATGATTTTATTATATCACAAAAATTAATATTCTGGCGCCGTGCAGTAGCGGCGACATGCCCTGAAAGCCTGCCGCGGGCACGCCAGCGGTATTTTGAAGGTCTGTGCCTGCGCGTATTTGTGTGCGCGGGGGTGGGCGGTTGGATGGCGAAACACGGATTATACGGATCGGACGGATGGGCACGGATTTTTTAATATCTTTCATCCTCTAATATTTCGGCAGTCGTATTATATTCTCATATTGATCGAAATGTTCATCAAAGGCGAAAGCTTCAACGACTCCAAATCGTTCCATAACCGCAAAACTTGTGCAATCAGTAAAACTGAAACCTTTATCGCGATATTTGACAAAAATTTCCCATGCCTTTTTTTCATCTGAAGGTGTAACACGGATAAGAGTGGCTATTGTTTCATTCCAAAGTTTTTCTCCTATCTCAACAGCGTTCATGTAGCCCAAACGAGATTTGACCAGTGTAATTATCTCGTCTGCAACATAGTTTGTGGTTACTATTGAATGATTCAATGAATCTTTAAAATCCACAGCAGAAGCATGATCTGAATCTGTTAGATCCAGAAGAGCATACCATGCGCTTGTATCAAAAAAGATTGGCAAAAAGTATCACTTCAGTAAAGATACTTATCATGTTTTCGTGCAATATCGGTTTTACCGCTGCTGCCAATTCCAATTATCTTTGATAATTCTTTCTTCTGGGCATTTAATAGAGTGACTTCTTCATCCGGCATAAGAATAAGGTGTACATGTTTATGATCCGGAATATCAACCTTTTGAAGGGGTTTGAACATGCCATCCTCGTAAATGGCTGGTATTATTTCTGCCATGATATTATATTGATTAGCATAATTATAAATAAAGATTCCGTTATGTGATTCGCAGAAGCCGTTTAAAATATGAATCAAAATGCTGAGCCGTACAGTAGCGGCGGTCTGCCCTGAAAACCTGCCGCGGGCACGCCCGACGGTATTTGAAGGGCTGTGCCTGCGCCTGTTTGTGTGCGCTGGGGTTAGCGGTCGGGGGACGGAGCACGGATGTGCACGGATTTGTTGTTTTGATCTAAATTTAATATTTCTAAAGTTCACTTTCGCTCCGCTCTCCCAACGCATTTAACCCCAGATGACATCTTAACCATGCAGGGAAGGAGAGAAATAAATATAGATTCAAAGGAATAAACTATGCCAGATTGGAAAAATGTGAAGTTATTATATGGCGATAACACACTCGACCATATTGCAAGACATAAGGTAAGTTTATCCGAAGTGCATAATGTTCTTGATGGATTTTTCATTCCATACAGGATAAATGTAAATGGAGCATTGAGGTATTTTGTTCTTGGTGAATCATATGGCAG
>DATCUE010000111.1:0-29501 GCA_036567605.1 Candidatus Methanoperedens sp.
ATTAAAAAACCCTCACAAAAAGAGATGGAACTTGCTGTAAAGATCATCAACGAACTTTCAGGTGAATTTGATATAACCGGGTACAGGGATGGCTACAGGGAGAAAGTCGAAAAGCTCATAGAATCGAAGATGAAGGGAGAAGTTGTTGTTGTCCAGGAACCAAAGAAAGAAGAAGTCAAAGAATTAATGGTGGCACTCCAGGAGACTATTAAAAAGCTGGGCAAATGAAACAATATAAACCAATGCTTGCTCACCTGGCAGAGGCTCCATTTTCTTCCGATGAATGGATCTTTGAAGTAAAATGGGACGGCATAAGGGCTATCAGTTACATTGAAGAAGAATTCAGTATCATGAGTCGGAACCAGAAAGAATTGATGACCAGCTTCCCGGAACTTTCCGAACTGAAGGATCTTACTCGCGATACAGTTCTTGACGGGGAAATAATTGTAATGAAAGATGGAAAAGCAGACTTCCAGACCCTCATACAACGGAAACAGAATACTAACCCGGCTGATATCAGGTATATGTCGGGCAAATTCCCTGCTACTTATGTAATATTTGATATCCTGAAAAAGGATGGCGAAGAGCTGCTGGATATTCCTCTTTTGGAGAGAAAAAGGATATTAGAAAATTCCGTAAAAGAAGGGAAATTCGTTGTCCTGTCTTTATTTGTTGAAGGAACAGGAGAAACTTATTATCGGGCTGCTCTGGAAAAAGGCATTGAGGGCATTATAGCCAAGAAGAAAAACAGTCCGTATGAGCCTGGAAAAAGGAGCAATAACTGGCTGAAAATAAAGCAGGTTAAGACATGTGATTGCGTCATTTTCGGCTATACGAAAGGGGAAGGCAACAGGGACAAGACGTTTGGATCACTGATCCTCGGATTGTATGATGATACAATTCCGGTTTTTATCGGCAAAGTCGGTACAGGTTTTTCACAGGAAGCTATGGAAAACATAAAACTATACCTGGATAAATTCAAGGTTGGGGAAGAAACACTTTCGGGAGTTGATGTGGACAGGGAAATAACCTGGTTAAGGCCCCGTGTTGTATGTGCAGTGGGTTACCAGTCCGTAACAGATGACAGCAAACTCCGTATTCCGGTATTCCAGCGATTCAGGGAAGATAAGGATCCCTTTGAATGTACCATTGATCAGATACGGCCAGTTCTTTCAGACTATACAACCAGACGGGATTTTAGCAGGACGACCGAGCCTCCGATGCCGAAGGAATTGGGTGCCGGAAGTACGGGAATTACCGGGAAATCCTTTGTGGTGCAGGAGCATCATGCCCGCAGGCTGCATTACGATTTAAGACTGGAAAAGGATGGCGTACTTAAAAGCTGGGCTGTCCCTAAAGGTATTCCGGAAAAAAGCGGGGACAGGAGGCTTGCTGTGGAGGTAGAAGATCATCCGCTGGAGTACAGGAAATTTGAAGGGACAATCCCAAAAGGGCAGTACGGCGCAGGGACTGTGAAGATATGGGATAAAGGACTGTACGAACCTGTTGTCTGGGAGGAGAACAAGATAGAGTTCATAGTAAAGGGGGAAAAGATGGAAGGAATGTATGTTCTTGTAAAGTTCAAGAAAGCTGAAAAGAACAATTGGCTTTTATTCAAAGGGGGAGATTAATATGGAAAAAATCCATATCGGCACTATGGGATGGAGTTATGATTTCTGGATAGGGAATTTTTACCCGCCGGGGTCGCAGGACCTGCTGACCGAATATGCTAAGAATTTTGATACTGTTGAGATCAACAATACTTTTTACCGGATACCATCCAGGGATACCGTAAGGAAATGGAAAGAAGAGGTCCCGGATGATTTTATTTTTTCGGCCAAATTTCCCCGCAAAATTACACATATCAAAATGCTGCTGGATTGTAAAGAAGAGCTTGATGTCTTTATTGAACATATGTCTGTGCTGGGAGATAAACTCGGGCCTATGCTTATGCAATTTCCTCCAAGTTTCAAACCTGAGAAGTCTGAAATATTAAAGGATTTCCTTGCAGGCCTCCCCGAAAATTACCGTTTTGCAGTGGAGGTTAGGAATAAGAAATGGCTTGATGAGAAATTCTATAAAATACTGAGGGATAACCGGATCGCGCTTGTGCTGATAGACCATCCCTGGATGCCTGAAATGAACACACTAACCGCCGATTTCACATACATAAGATGGGAAGGGGACAGGAATAAGGTCAATGGGGCGCTTGGCAAAGTTGAAAGAGATAGAAGCAGGGAAATAAAGGACTGGAGGGTGAAGATCAAAGGTTTTATTGATGATTCGGTGGAAGTTTTTGGCTATTTCGGTAAGAGCTATTCGGGTTATCCGCCGGGAGACGTTAGGATGCTGCTGGATATTCTATAATGAAATTTCTGAGGCATCAATAAAATATCTCTATTCGCTCTTTACCATTTCAGCTATCCGGTTCCCGCAGAAACCGCACTGAAAAAGGTTTGCATTTCCGACAGTGAAATACTGCATCACATGACCGCATTTTTTGCAGAATTGCATATCGCCTTTTGTTTTCAAGGCGTCTACTGCCTGTCTTATGGCTCGTAATTGATTGTCCTGCTCTTTATCGAGATACATCAACTCATCATCGCTGAATGTTATAGGCATTTTTTTCACCGATTTTCCAGCCTATTTAGACAGAACTTGTTTTACGCATTGTCTTTTTGATCGGGCAGTCGGGACAGCATCGTCCACATTCTCTTTCTGCCTCTTTCTCGTCTTCCTTTTTCATTTTTTCGACCCTTCTGTAAGGGTATTATGTTTTCCATATAATAAAAGCTCTGCTTGATACGCATAGTGATGTCGATGAGGTGGATGAGGCTGTGTAATGTTATATTTCAGCTGTTCCAGCCAGATTCTTATTTACTGGGTGATCCCCGTCACCACATCAGTTTTAAAGTCAAAAACAGTTTCACGCTCACCCTCATGGCATATATCAAGCTTTCCGGTCTCTTCTATGATACCGATATTTGAAGCTTTATACCCGGCACCCTCAAAAAGCCGGATAACTTCATAAACGTTCCCAGGGACGCACGTAACTATGAAACCTGTCGCAGGATGAATCTTGAGCCACTGGGTGAATTCAATTTTTTCCGGCGCTGGTATCTTTGTAAGGTCAACGCTTGCCCCTTTCCCACTTGTCTCAAGAAGCATTCCAAGCGTTCCTATCACGCCCGGGTTGCTGATATCCTTGCCTGCGGTGACAAGTCTTTTTTCCCCGAGCGCCTGCATGACCCTGTATTTTGCACGCACTTCTTGCGGCTTTTTCATCGTGGTGGAATCAAAACTGTAAGGCGAATTCGGCCCCACTTTTCCATCCATGTCATATGCGGCTATGATAGCGTTGCCGGATTGCGCAGTACTGCTCCTTATCTCGCAGCTCTTTTTCACCGTCCCGATAATGGCAACCGAAAGCGCTGTATAGGGCGTATCCGGGTGCAGATGTCCTCCTACCATGGGGACGCCGAACTTGGCTACCCCGTCCCTGATACCCTGGAGGATATCCCGGCATGTGTTTTTATCGTCCGATGAAAGCACATTGACCATGGCAACGGGCCTTCCTCCCATTGCCGCGATATCATTGACATTAACAAGCACGGAACTGTAGCCCGCCCACCATGAGCTTGCCTTTATGAGCCGTCCCCATATGCCGTCAGCGGCGAACAGGACATAGTCATCCCCCCCGATATCTATGACTGCGGCGTCATCCCCGAAATCCACAACCGAATTTGCATATTCATTGCGCACGCTCTCAAATATATTTATAAGGTCTGCAATTTGTTTCTTCCGTGTAACGCCCTCGAATTCCCTGATTTCCTTTGCGATTTTATGCAGTTCCATGGCACCTTAACCATGCAGGATTGAATTCATACTCCACTGAGGGCGGAAATAAGAATCAATAATCCTGCAAACCTCCATTTCTGTTGCTTTTATCATTGTGTCTCTAAATCTATTCATACCTTTATAGTCATTTCGGGAACGGTGCAGTGAATAATGCCTTAATAAAAATTAGCTATGCTTTAATGCCGTGAGAACCAGATCATATTATTCAATTCACTTCGACATTATAAAAATATCGTCTTGTAAACATAAGATCACCGGGCATATCAAGCAACTCGAAATGCTTGGGAGGAGCAGGCCTTTCTTTCCACAAGCTTTAATATCTTTTACGTTAATTGTAAACACATGGTTAAGCTTGATCAGATCAATATTTCTAATGAAGGGCTAACGAAGTTCTTCAGTCCGATTGAATCCACGATAATGAAAACCTTGTGGAACGAAGGCGAAATGATGACCTCCGAGCTGACGGAAAAGACAAAGATACCGCTCACGAGCGTAGCAGGCACGCTTGACAGGCTTGTAAAGGCGGGTTATGCGATGCGCCGCGTCGAGAACGTGAACGGCAGGGTAAGATATATCTACGCGCCGGTCTTTTCGGAGGAGGAGGCGGCTTCCGAGATAACAACGAGGGTGCTTGACAGCCTTGTGGATGCCTTCGGGCCCCTGGCGCTTGAGAATTTCTCAAAATACAGTGGTAAGAAATGAAGCTTCTGGGTGAAATAAACTGTTTCGGCCAGTGTTTGAGGTTATCGGAGTTCGCCCCTTTTATAGCCTTTCTGATAGTTGTTTCAATAGCTCTCCTTGCTGCAAGCCTGATGCTAAAGAACCCGAAACAGAGGATTATGACCTTTGTTTCAGCCCAGATTTGCGTCCTTGTGGCCATAGCAGGGACATTCTATGTGATGAAATGCAGCGAGATGCTTTCAATCTACCTGTACTTTGCATATGTGGCGGCATCAACCATCATAATATTCGGCGTGCTCAGGTATTATGACAGGATAATGGTCAGGCGTCTTAGTGCAAAGCCAGTTGCGCCGCTTATGAAATGGACTCAGGATTTTATCGACAGACTTACATCGGCCACAGTATATTATTATGATTCAGCGATACCGCGGGCTTTTGCATCAGGGAGATCGATATTTGTCTCTCTGGGTCTTCTTGAGATCCTGAACGAAGATGAACTTAAGGCCGTCCTGGCGCATGAGGCGTGGCACATCCGCAATAACTCAAGGACGCCGTATTTAAAACAGCTTGCTTTGATGACTTTTTCATCGCATAAGGGATCCGAGCTTGAAAAGCTTGCAGATATTTTTGCAGCCGAGATAGCAGGTAGCAAAGCGCTTTCTTCTGCGAGAGATAAACTGGATAAAGTATTTATCTGAAAGCGCACAAAAAAGCGCATTTAACATTTATAAGATAATTATTAAGAGGTAAGAAATAAAATGAAAAGTATGTTGAAAACAACAGTATTGTTAGCGGCATTGACCGGACTTCTGGTAGTTATAGGCAGTTTCTGGGGACCCGGAGGCATGATGATAGCATTTATCTTTGCGATAATCATGAATTTCGGGTCATATTGGTTCAGCGATAAGATCGTGCTTGCAATGTATCATGCACGAGAAGTTACTGAATCCGAATTCCCCAATCTTTACAGGGTTGTGCGCAATCTCACTTATAAAGCGAGCCTGCCCATGCTCAGGGTATATATCGTTGAATCACCGATGGCGAACGCTTTTGCCACAGGGAGGAATCCCGAACATGCAGCGGTGGCGGTAACAACAGGAATAATGCAGATACTGACGCCTGAAGAACTTGAAGGCGTGCTGGCTCATGAACTGGCGCATGTCCAGAACCGCGATACTTTGATCAGCGCAGTGGCCGCAACCATTGCCGGTGTCATAACAATGATAGCTTCGATGGCCCAGTGGGCCGCCATATTTGGTGGGCTCGGCGGACGTAATGATGATGACAGGAGCGGAGGCATAATAGGTTTCCTTGTCCTTGTAATTATTGCACCGATAGCTGCAACCCTTATCCAGCTTGCGATATCAAGATCGCGCGAGTATGTAGCTGACGAAAGCGGCGCAAGAATGAGCGGAAAACCATGGGCTCTTGCAAATGCACTTGGGAAGTTGCATAACGCTGCCGACATATCAGCAGCGCACGGCCGCCCTGCAGATATAAATCCCTCCACGGCTCACATGATGATAGTCAACCCGCTGAGGGGGAGCACCATTGCATCGCTGTTCTCGACACATCCCCCCACGGAAGAGAGGATATCAAGACTTAACAGGATGATTTAAAAGAAAAAATACGCCCTTTTTCTTTTTTTCAGTTCCTGCTGTAAATTTCCTGTATATCTTTAATGCATTCCCACGCATTGTCAAAAACATATTGGGGGATTTCCCAGGGGTTTTCTTTGCCTTTTTTAATAGCATCGAGGTCTTTTTTGACAGTCAGACCAAGATAAACGGAAAATTGCTTTTTGGCGAGTTTGGGTTTGACAAAGAAATGAAAAAGATATACCCGCCGGTCCTCGGTTGATAAATATACTGTCCTCGGAGCAGTATCATCATCGATCCTTATATTTTTCAGGAATCCTTTCGTAATGGCAGCAAACTCGGTAATATATTCCGTCAGTTGCTCAAGGGAAAGTACGACCTCGGGAGTTTTAATCCCCGTTATCTCGGAGGCTTCACCTTTGAGATATGTGGGGTCAAGAAGAACTACCGCGCGGGCGTTTAATTTTTCTTTAAGTTTCAATATGCTTGCCTGAAGCTGGACGCTTAAATTTTCCATGGCATTTTATATTGTATTGTACATATTAAATTCTTTCGGTACCAAAAGGCTTAAATTCCCATGGACTGAGCTTACTATGGGAAATGCATGGATATATTTAATACGATAAGGAACAGGCGCAGTGTAAGGCAATTTAAGTCCGAACATATTCCTGAGGAGTCGCTTCGCAAGATCCTGGATGCTGCAAGATGGGCTCCCAGCCCGTTCAATACGCAGCCATGGGAGTTTATAATAATTAAGAATAAGGACACATTGAAATCGATTTCCAGGGTTGCAAGATATTCAGGCTATCTTGAAAGTGCTCCGATGGCTATTGCAGTGGTCGTCCCGCCGATAAACAAGAAATTTTCATGGATCGAGAGTATAGGGGAACCCGGGTTTGCCGCTGCCATGGCTGTACAGAACATGATGCTTGCGGCGTGGGATATGGGGATCGGTACATGCTGGGTGAGCATAGAACGGGATAAAGTCCGTGAAATCCTCAAAGTGCCGGATACACATTTCGTATTGACCGTTATTCCGATCGGGTATCCTGAAAAGACGCCTTCTGAACGCGACGAAATATTCAGGAAAGATTACGGAGATATGATATTTTTCGAAAAGTATGGGAAAAAATAGATTTCCATCGTAAATTATAAGTACCAGTGTTTTCTTATATCCTTAATAAAGCAATGTTTTGCAGGGGCGGGAAAGGTGCGTTCTATAAAAACGCGGCACAGAGGTCCTGGGATGATATGGACTTTGAATACCATATCGTACCTTTCCGGCAGCAGCAATATTTGCCGATATTTCGCCTAAGTACGAACCAAAACATTTATTGTATAAGATATCATAAAATAAATACAGGATAGGCCAAATGAAGAAAAATGTATCAATTATAATAATATACCTGATATTGTCAGGATTTATTGGTTTAGCTTCAGCTTCTTCTGTCGACATTTCGCAACTCCAGTGGCGCGAAGATGGTATGTCGGGCAAACTCATAAGGGGTCAAGAAATCTCATACATGGGGTATTCTGCAAAAGTAACAACTTTTCCTCAGGGTGTTGAATCCGGGAAATATGATGATATACCGAGCGAACCTGTTTTACCTTTCGTGGGATTAAATATTTCAAAAAATGGAAGTTTAATCAACACTACTATACTTCAGCAGGGAGAATCATTCATAACTTCTGATCAGGAAATGAGGATCGCTGCAGAAGACCTGCCCCCTTCGAATTCCACTGCCTGGCTTTTCCAGAGTTATAAACCCTGGGCTGTAATAAAATTTTATCCCAGGGGAACACCTGATATTGACGTATCAGTTGAAACCGATTATGATGAATACGTGTCACTGCCTGCTACGGAAATTGCTGCGACAGTGACATTGAAAAATATCGGTTCGGCGGATATGGTTGATGTTGATCTGGATATAGATACCGAACTTCAGGTGAAGAATGGCAATTTAAAGTATCATTATGATAGAATAAAAAAAGGCGAAACAATCGAAAATACCATTACATTTACATCACCCATTCTAACAGAAAAGAAGTCTTATGAAATACTGGCAAATGTAAGCGGTTATGATGTCAAAGGTATACCCTACAATACAAAGTCCTTGAAAACGATATTAATTACAACTGAACCCCAGCAGATCCCGAATATGAGGAAAATTACGAATCCCAGGATATATTTGAAAGATACCGCAATGGTTTCAATCTCGATAAAAAATAATGCAAATTACGATCTTAAAAACGTAAGCATTAAAGATTCTCTCCCGAAAGGTTTCAGGCTTCTGGGAAACAAATCGCTGCACTGGGTAGTTGATATTCCAGCGAATGGTGAATGGAACACCCGCTATCTCATTAAACCACAAGAATCCAAAAAAGATGGCATAGACCTGCCTGCGGCAATAGCGGAATTCCAGATGAAAAAGGAATATTATATAATACGATCAAACAGGCCGGAGATCACGGTTCACGGGCCCAGGATAGTGCTTTATAAGAAGACGGATGTCTCAGAAGTCAGGCCTGGTGGTGTCCTGACTGTAACTGTATCTGCAATGAATGATGGAAGCACTCCTACAAAGGTCACTATAAATGACGTCCTGCCTGAGAGTGCAACCCTTGTCAGCGGCAGCACGTCATATGAGGAGTATCTCGAAGCCGATAGGTCAGTCAGTTTCAGCTACACCATTTCAATCAATTCTGAACAGCCTGTTGAACTCCCTCAGGCAACAGCTGAATATTTTGAACTTGGCACAGAAGGCGGAAAGATCAGCACCGTAAGCCCGGAAGTTAAAATAATGATAAAATCGCCGGACGAAATCCCAGCGCTCCCACCTGAAGATATGCAACCCGCCTCTTCACCCGATATCCCCGATTCAACCCCGGTCAATGTATTGGAGGAACCTGTGCATGGCCAACCTCTGCGAAATGAATCTGTAAATGAATCTCCAAAAGAAAGACCCCAGTCAGCACAACAGCCAACAGGCGCCAGTATTCTTCTTAACTTAATACTCGGTTGTGATAATATTGGAAATAACAAAGGCTCGGATGCTGTATATAAAATTTGTAATTATTTCGGGCAGGGTCAACCTTCAGTGATAATCTCTCCAGTTCCTGCTAAACGTACATAACAAGATTTAAATCCATTACATGCCTTACATCTACCGGTGATTTTAATGAAGGTATATATATGCGAAAAAAGCTGTTGCCCCGCTGTTGAAACAGTGGGAGAAGAAGTATTGATAGGCGAAGGCGCTAATACTGTCAGGCTGAAAAAGAATGAATGGAACAGACTGGTTGAGAAGATCCAGTCGGGTGAGCTTCATACGATCTAATAGGGAAAACCTTTTTTCCCAACAAGTGGAACAAAAATGACACCTCCTTTTGCTTCTTTTTTTAACCCGTCGGTTTTTGTCACAAGATACAACTCCTGGAAATGTTTACCAACAGGAATAATGAGTTTACCCCCGGGCTTTAGCTGGTCGGTTAACGTGTCCAGAATTTCAGGCGCGGCGCATGCTACGCTGATGCGGTCGTAAGGTGCAAAACCCAGAAGTCCGAGTGAACCGTCCTCAACAATAACAGTCACATTGGAAATACCAGCCTTTTGCAGGTTATCCCTGGCAAACATGGCAAGGCCTTCTATTGTTTCAACAGCATACACATGTCCGCTGCCTGCAAGTACGGCCATGACTGCCGCATGATACCCTGAACCTGCCCCGATTTCCAGTATTTTCATTCCATCCTGAATATCAAGAAGGTCGCACATTATCGCAACCATATGCGGCGCAGATATTGTCTGGCCCCATCCTATGGGAAGAGGATAATCCGCATACGCATTCCTTCTCTCTCTTTCGGGAACAAAGAGGTGTCTTGGGACGCTTTTCATGGCATCAAGCACGCGATCGCTTATACCATGCTGTCTTAATTCTTCAATCAACCTGTTTTTTTGAATTTCAAACTCCATACCGACTCCCGCTTTTTGATTTTTACGCGCTCCCCTTTTGAAAAAATCCTTTGTTCCCTTGTCCCGGAATCAGCATAAATGCGCCTGATATCCTTAGCTTTTATTACTATGCCCTTCCTGCTTTTAAAACCGCCGTCCCTTATCTTTATCCGTATTATCTTCAATTCGCGGTTGTTGACCTCTATCTTTTCTCCTATTACAAACTCCCTGTCCCCGGGTACCCGCATTTCTATGGATTCAGTCGTTTGCCTGTGAGGCACGGCAATTTTGACCAGTACATCGTCAATAGCGCGGGCCCATATAGTCTTAATTACATCTGCTGCCGCACTTTCTTTCCTTTTATCATCCACTTCGATTGAGGTAACCTTCACAAGGTTTGTCTCCCCGGTTTTCTCATCGTCTATGAGGAGTTCGTCTCCCGTTTTAATAATCCCTGAAAGAAGAGCTCTCATGTGCAGCGATTCCTTCCCCTTACTGACTATGACCCTTACCTGCACTTCCCTGGGTTTCTGTTCTTTATGTACGGAACCGCATTCCCCACATTGTAAAAGCATCTCTTTTGTGCCTTTTAATAACACATGACAAACAGGCTCGTAAGGTGAACACGAAGGGCATACTGCATCTATTTTTTCCATATTTCAAAATTGTGGGCCTGATAGATATAAATATCTACCTGACTACTGCAAAACCATTAAACTCCCCTTTATATTCTTCAGGTATGATTTCAATATCCTCCACCCTCGCATATTCAGGCCCTCTCCTCACCCATTCCATCATTCTTCCGACATTTTCTTTTTCACCTTCAAAAACCGCCTCTACACGTCCATCCTCAAGATTCCTTACCCACCCTTTAAGACCCAGTTCCAGTGCTTTACCCCTTGTATTTGACCTGAAAAATACTCCCTGGACTTTCCCTGATACAAAGATATGCGCTCTGAGATTCATGCGGCCCCATCCTTAACCTGTGCCATCTCCCAGAAAATCTTCCCCTCTCTTTTTCTTTTATTTAGCCTGCCTTCCATTTGCATATCCTTCAAGATTTCCAGAAGATCATTACTTGATATTTTTAAATCAAAATCCCTTTTCAAGTTTTTTCTGATATTTCCAAGTGTCTCCGGGCGGGTCAACACTCTTGCAATAAAATCAGTGAGATCCTCATATACTGCCCAGGGGTATATTATCCACTTCCATTTATCCTGCTTCTCACCCCAGTAATCGGGAACAAATGTTGAACCGGTTTTGTATTGCAGGACAGCAGTCCTTATCTGGGCAGGATTCTTCTCCTTCAAATATTCCATTAAAACTGAAAAGCTATCCCCTGAATCCGCCACGTCATCCACTATCAATACTCTTTTTCCGGAAATGTCCACCTCAACAGGAAGAGGGAATTTTATTTTTGCTTTTCCCTGTGTTTGCGCAATTCCCCAGTGCTCGATCTTGACAGAGGCAAGGTCTTTCTGGAGAAGGAAATCACATACCGTACGCGCAGGAACAAGCCCGCCTCTTGCAATACCTATGACAAGGTCAGGTTTGAACCCGTCACGTCTTATTTTACGCGCCAGAATCCTTGCCAGCCTGCAAGCCTCATCCCAGCTCACCATATAACATTCAAGATGTTCCCGGGCTTTCTCCATGAAATCAAGATGGTGGATTGTAATAGATATTCTTTCCGATGAATGACCGAAAACAGTTGGATCAACTTGGTACAAAAGATGATCGGCCTACAGGAGACCCGATCTCTGGAGTAACATCAAATCTTCAGTGTTCAATTTTTCGCCAAGTTTGAACTGGTTATAAACCTCTTCAGCTTCTTTCTTGGTTTGCTCCCTGATAGATTCTTCTTTACTTTCTTTTGTCTTTCTCTTTAATCCGATTATTACTTTGTTGAGTTCACGGATTTCTTTCTGTGACTGTATAAATAACCTGTGCTGTTCATCCGCTGCTTCCTGCGCTTTCACAAATTCCTTATGTGCAGCGTCAGATTCAGCTCTTATCGTATCAGCTTCTTTAAAGATCACAATCATCTTATCATGATACTGCTGTGCAGCTTCCGCAAATTCTTTCACCTTATCGTGGTGTACTGCTGCTTCATCACGCAGAGATTGCGCTTTTTCAAGTAATGATTTTAATTCACCGCTGCCCTCAAGCTGCTGCTTCTTGCGCTTGAGTTCTTCGGTCAATGAAGATATCTTATCAACGATTTCCCGCTCTTTGGCAGGAGTCATTACCTCTGTCTGCTGCTGAAATTCCAGTCTGTCTATTTCCCTTTTCAGTTCTTTCAGGGATGGGCCATCGCCAAGGTTTAGGTCCTTGCGTATTTTATCGATTTCAGCATATACTTTATTGGCCTGTTCGTTCAATTCGTCACGTTTGAGTTTTGCCTGGCCTACCTGCTCGTTGTTCTCATCGCGCTGTTTTTTGAGCTGCTGTGCCTCTTCGATCAGCTCTTTTGTGCGCTTGTTCAACTCATTTCTCTTAGTAGCCCATTTGCTTGCTTCCAGATTCAGCTCGTTCCTCTTGTTCTTATACTCTTCTGACTTATTTTTTAAGTCAGCTTTTCTATTCTGCAATTCATTCAACAACCTATATGTCCTCCCTTTCCAACAAACGTTGGGGTTATGCATTTCATAATGCACTGTACATATCCCGTATCGGGACAGCTTTTATCATTCATTTTATATTTATACAATAATTGTAAATTTCATCATTGCCTTGCTAATCATTCTGATTTTCAAAACAACCTGAAATTATATTGGATGTACTCCGAATCACCGCATAACGAATGAATGATTTTCTCCTCATTCTCTCACATTCCTTTTAACCTTTTCGGATGGTATATAGGATTGTATAGTCCTGAATGTTTTGGCTTTATATACCCCTCCAATCGGCATGGGAAAACGAAATAAAGTGGTGAAATTAACTGATAAGAAGGTGAAATACATAATTCGGGCCAAACAAAAATTTAATTCATTTGTAGATTTTGTGAAACCCCACCCGCACTATCCAGACTTAAATCTCCGCCAACCTGCCGTTATATCCAATAATTATAATCTGTATAAGTAATATAAATTTCAAACGGTTTATAACATTTTAATAGTATTAAAATACTAATCAGGGCTATAAATACCTTGGGCATTGAGTGCGCGCCAGTATGACGGATATTCCTTTTGTCCTGAGTTTTGAATCAAGGAACATTTTTAGATTGTCAGACCCCGGATCTATTATTGTTGTGTCATCGATATAAGCTTTCAAAAGCCCTGTCAGGTCGGGAACCTCCTGTCCCCCTGTCATGGCCGATACTTCGTTTTGCAGGACTATTACCACCATTTCGTGTTCGTTATGTACCGCATTTATGAGCCCTGTCATTCCCGAATGGGCAAGGCCGAAATCACCGATTATCGCAAATCCCTTCCTGTTGAATCCTGATGCCGTACTGATAGATGAGCCGAGGGAAAAGGCCGCATCGAGAAGAGAAAGAGGTGGTGATGAGGTTAAAATGGAACATCCCATATCGCCTGAAACAGGCACATTAAAATCCTTGATTGCCTCATACAGCGGCAGGTAGGGGCAGTCCTCACATACAGGCCGGGCCCCCCTTTCTTTTATGGTCTGCGGTGTGATTTCATGTTTCACTTTATCTTTATGGATGTTTTCCACGGCTTTTTGTATATTCGCAGCTTCAACAAGCCCGTAAGGCATGTGCCCAGTCACTTTTCCAAGAACTCTTTTTGTGAAATGTCTTTCAATAACAGGTTCTGTCTCCTCAACCACAAGAATCCGCTCATGCTCGTTTATGAAGCTATTAATGAGGTCAAAGGGGATGGGATTGACCGTGCCAAGTGAAAGATGGGATATATTGTCTTTTATGGCCGAATCAACAAGAACCGACGGAAAACCGGATGATATTATTCCGACGTTCCCTCTTTTTATGCGGGTATTCAATGGTGATTTTTCAGAATACTCGCACATTTGCGGAAAAGATATACTGTGAAAACGCTGGTGTTTGCCCAGCATTGTCAGATGCCATATTTCCTTATTCAGGGAACGAGGATTTATTTTTGTATTTCTATTCCTTTTTATGCTGCCCTCGCTTTTCAGGAGCCTTTCCGTAATCCTGATTATTACGGGAGCGCCTGTCTTTTCCGATAGGTCAAACGCCTCCGGTATGCTCAGATAAGCTTTTTCAGGCGTCGAGGGATCAAAAACAGGAACCTCTGCAACGATGCCGAAGTAACGTGAATCCTGCTCGTTCTGGGATTTCTGGACACCCGGGTCATCCCCAGCTATTATCACTACACCTGCGCCTATCGTATGCGTTGTAGAACTCACAAGCGGGTCTGCAAGGATATTCATCCCGACATGTTTTGTTATTACTGCACTGCGTTCCCCACATACCGAGGAACCAAGCGCCAGCTCAAGCGCCACTTTTTCGTTGACAGACCATTCGTGCCTGATTTTTTCAGGAAGAGCATCCATCAACTCTGTTATGGGGAATCCGGGGACACCAGTCACAATTTTTACACCGCTATCAACCAATCCAAAAACCAGGGCCTCCAATCCGTTCATAAAGCGACACCTCGCTTCATATGACCACCGATTCGGAGTTCCGCGAGAACCAGGGAAGCGCTGCAAGAGCCCCGATGATGCCTTTGCCACCGATGCATATCTCTACATCATTCTCCTTTGCGGTCTTTATCGTAAGCTCCTTAGTTATCATCCCGCTCCTGCAAAGCCTGCTGTATTCCATGAGGGCCGAGGCATCAAAATCAGACATTGCGACCATCCCGGTCTCAGGTGACACGCTGTATTCGAGAAGACCTTCTTTTATCTTTTCAAGCAATTCTTTCCTGGCACCTTCGATGCAGGCGAATTCAAGCACCGTTGCCACGCAATTCTGGGTCTTGTCAGGCACAGGATAAAGCTGGACAAGGGTGTGAGAGATATATTTGTGTTCGATGGAATCCACGGCGTCTGCGATATTATGGGCAAGTGTCCATGTCGCTCCCACCTCTTTTGAGTCGGTATTGTCTATTCCTACAAGCACCCGCTCCCTTCTCGGGACAACTATCGTTCCGCTTGCGCGCTTCCCTCCGCCCGACTCCGATATCCGGCAGCGCAGAACCCCGTTCGCATAAGCCCTGCATGTCGTTGCCCCAACGCCGCCGCCCCCGAGGCCGCTGTATGTTATCTCGATCTCATTATCATTCACGAGGACCGATTCAATACCCGCAGCGGCTACCGAGGATTGCAGGGAAAGATTCGAATTCCCCGTCCTGACAAGATAGCGCATCATATCTCCGGTGGCCCGGGCTTTGATAACGAGCGGGCTTTTGGAGTAATGGTAAAGCGCCCATGCCGAGCCGCCGAAACAGCTGGAATGTTCCATTATTTCCACAAGTTCGTTCTTCCTGTCCGCTACGGCGTATATGCCTTTATAAGGGATTGTGTATGGGTCTTGAAGGTGCATAATCATTCATTGTTGAAATTTCCAAATCCGTTATATTTTGACTTTCCGATGAAATCTTTGTCGCTTGTGTATCTATGCACAAATATATAATCTTGTGCAAAAGTGGGAAGGCAAGTATTCCTCACTACTTTTATTAATGGAGAGACTAACCATATAATAGGGATGTGACATGAGGCCAGCAGTATCATCGGCTTTGAGAGTTGTGATTTTGGTGTCACCGGCTTTATTTATTTTGCTCCTTATAGTAATAATTTCGTTAGCGACAGGTCATCCCCAGGGATTGTTCCTGTCCCGTTCGATCAGGGGTGTCATAATAAGGTTCGTTCTTGTTACTCTTATATTCATCGCGCCTGTTTTGATACTGCCTAAACTTTTGGTTCTGTTTGTGAACATGGCGAAGAATGAAGGGCCTCTGGGTCGGTTTGTTATGGCCGCGTCAAACTCCTGCCAGGGATTGACCAGGTCTGATGCGTGGATAATCAGGCCCCTGCAAGGTATCGGCCTATCTATGATCTTTGCTGAGAGACTTGAGAATCTCTTAGAGTTCCTCCCGGTTCGCCTGGTTCTCTTCTTCATGGGAAGTGCTCTGGTTTCCCTGTTCCTCTCAGTCGTCTGGGCGCTGGATGATATGGGCGTCAGGATATACAACAGCAGGAAGGGTGAAGTTTATATGGCAGGCAGGAGCATCGGCACGGTGCTGCCTCTGATTACAGGAGCAATTGGAATAACCAGCTTGTTGCACCTCAATTCTCCTCTGGATGCCTTAACTCAACTTTTGGAAATTGTTATGGTGCTTTATCCATCATACGTGTTCTTCGTTATATTCCATAATGAGTTCATTGAAAAGCGAATAGTACCTTTATCGGAAAGGCTTCTTTTGAAAAGAATAAAAATCATCGAGATTAAAAGCCCCAGATGAATAGAGCAATGCCTTTAATCGCTACCTTAGCCAGCCCCGCCTGTAAAAAGCATATGCCGTCAGGAGCATTATAGATAGCTCAAGGAAAAATATCTCAGGGAGCCTGACGGGATACGGGCTGTCTGTCAGGTTCTCTCCGAACAGCCCGCTAATGATCGAAGGAATAAGTCCGAGGCTTGTTATCACTGCAAGTATCCTCATTACCCTGCTTAACCCGACCGATTCTGTATTTATACGAAGATCAATCAATGAAATCAGATTATTCCTGATAATTTCTGATGTTTCAGAAAGGTAAACTGATTCGTCAGAGAGAATGCCAAACAGGGAAGGATACTCATCCTTCAGGCTGGGCAGTATTTTCTTCGTTCTTATGGCCCCCAGCACCTGTTTAAAATGCAGGAGGTTGCTGTGGATTTTCTGGATCTCTTTCTTAAAAAGGAATGATCTTTCAAGGAACGGGTGCATCTGGCCCACAGGAAGTTCTTCCAGTGCCGTTACATTTTGCTCCATAGACCGCACAATTTCTTCATAATCATTGATTTTCTTGCTGAAAATCGAGTATAAAGTTCTAACGAAGAAATCCTCATCCTTCTTAAGCATGATATCGCTTATCAGATCGAATAGCTCGCTTTTTTCATTGGAAATCGTAAGGATATAGTTATTGGCCCATGTGAGAAGAATATTATTTCTCAGTATTCGGATATCGTTAATATCCGCACTTTCTGATTGCAGTCTCCAGTCCAGGATGAAGATGGTGGTGAAGTTTTTGAAGAAATCGATTTTGGGGTAGGATTCTTTGATGATTTTACTTGAAAGTACAACCTCCGGCATTTTGAAAGTATCGCTGATAAAACCAATATCCGGCTCTGAAACCTCCTGCAGATCAATCCAGATATGCCCCTGGGCAGCGATATAGCGGGCGACATCTTCTTTTGCTGCGCCTTTAATGATTTTCCCATCCATACGGATGTTTATTTTCATGCGTGAGACCAGTGGCGTAACCTTCTTTGTCGGCCTTTCCGGGATAGCCCTTTTGACTGCCCTGCCGGCCACTGCGAATGTCCTGGCAACTCTTAACAACCGGAGGAGCGGAGAGGTTCTTCCAATTCCATCAAGTGGAGTCCGCGGGATAAAATCCGTAAAAGCAAGGATAGCGATCAGAAGGTCAATAACGTGCCACGGATTAGTAGCATATGCCTTCCTGGAATCTGCCACATATAACTTCAGGAAATACTCCAGAATAAATATTATAAGGATGACAGATCTTACTATTCTGAAGAAATCCAGTATGAACTGCGAGAATGTGAAAAAGAACTGCAAAAAAATTGCCGGGATCAATAACAGGGCAAGCACTATCATCAGATGATCGGTGAATATCTGATATACAGGCCCTCTCAATCTCAGGCGAAGGTTTTTGGATTCCATATAATTGGATTATATTTCTTATAAGAAATACTCTTGGAAAAATTAGTAAAAAAGCATAAGCTTTAATTTTTTCCGTATCGACTCCAGGCTTATCTTATTTCTTGTAGTCAGAAAATAAATGGCAATTGCCCCCAGGCCTGTAACTATTGCCACTATCAGGATTAAGTTCCATATTAACGGCCCTTGTTTGACTTCCAATAATCCTTTCTGTCCAAGGATCTCAACTGTATAGTTCCCTGCTTTAGTTTCTTTCCGGGTGAAATTGATCTCCTTTATTTCACCCGGAACAAGAGTAACAGACCTGTTGTCTACAGCCGTACCGTTAATTATAAGCTCCACGGGAAGCGTGTCCTTTTTCGTACCTGCATTAGTGATATTGGATTTGACCTTGAATTCTTCATTCGTAAAAACCGAACCAGGCGTGATATTAATATCAAGAGCCTTATATTCAGAATAAGGTGCTCTCACGTCGATTTCCTTTACCACGGTGATGTAACCCTTTTTTGATGCAGATATTGAGTGCGTGCCGCTTGCATTCAGTGTATAGCTCAGGGTGCCGTTGGTATCTGTTGAGCCGACTGTCGTATTATCGTATACTACAGTAGCGCTGCCGATAGCAGTACTGTTTGATGTGACTCTTATTGTAATTGTCTCAAACTGGTTGGCCGTCGCGGGGGCTTCTATGCTCAGCCTGCGCTCGATGTATTCCAGCACTTCCATGCTTTTGATAGCATCCTGGTAGCCGAGTTTGGTTGCAGTTATGTTGTAAATCCCTTTCAGATTCCTCGGGAGAGTATAGTTAAGGAATCCATCATTGCCCGTCTGCCCGATCCCGGAGGAGGCGATTGCCAGGGATGCCCCATCAGCCGGGTCACCCCCTGCCGTGACTTTTATAGCAATGGTATCACCTGCAGTGGCCTGGCCCGGAGCATCTATTACGAGCTGATTTGCCACCATCTCGGGAGTTACGTCCACTGCAAAGTAAAATCGCAATGAATTGTCGGTGGTATCGCCCACTTTCAGTTTGACATTACCCATAAGTTCTTCAATATTGCCATTGCCCAGGCTGATGCTCCCATCGTTGCTCATCTCTATTTCATCCCCGGTCACGCTTCCTACCTTCATCATGCCAAAACTATTCCCGCTATTGACTTCAGCATAGTTTTCAGATATCTGGAACACACCTCTCAGGAACGCTGCCTGTACTTCCACCCCTGAGAATACGCTGTCAAACCTGGCCATTATTATAGGAAGGTCTGATACGGCTCCCACTTTCTTAGTATATACATAGGTCTGGCCTGCTGAAAGCGGGGTTGAATCTACCTCGACTCCGTCTTTTAACAGGGAGATAAGCATGGTTCTTGCACCCGGGTCTATGTCTTTTGCCTTCAGGACATAACCTTCCTGAAGGGCAAGAGTGCCTCCCAGGGAGACGGTGCGCTTGGTATCGTCGTCTATCAGCACTTTATGCAGCTGACCCTGGGACAGCACGCTCTTTGCATCGATACTTGCGGTCGGGTTCGGTGGGTTGCTGCTGGCTGTGTAGCCTGCAAAATATTTGTCTGCCATGAAACCGATGACTTCGTAGCTTCCAAAACCTGAATAGCCAAAGCTTACTTCCTGCGGGGTAGTAGTGTACAGGAGATCCCCGTCTTTTATCGTCCTGCTGCCGTCAAGCGGCCTGGCAAGCTTCAGGTTTTCATTGCCTATTCCCTCATCCAGGTCGTAGTAAAATCCTATGCTTGTCTTGCCGATGTTCAATCCGAAGTTGTAAGGCGTCCATTCATCGATGGGATCGCTTTCTTTATAGATACTGCTCCTGACTTCAAAGCTTCCTGTTTTCTCAACCGAAAGGGCAAAGCGAACCACACTGCTGTTATCAGCCACTATTATTTTCATATCCCCCATCAAATCATCAGTGCTTCCCGCGCCAAGACTTATGTCTGCATTATTGCTCATCTCTATCCTGGTATCGCTTACACTTTCCACTTCCATGATGCCGAAATCATTCCCGCTATTGACCGTGTCATAATTCTCGGATATCTGGAACACTCCTCTCAGGAATGCTGCCTGTACTTCTACCCCTGAGAATACGCTGTCAAACCTGACCATTATTATAGGAAGGTCTGATACGGCTCCCACTTTCTTGGTATAAACATAGGTCTGGCCTGCAGAGAGAGGAGTTGTATCTACCTCATTCCCATCTTTTAACAGCGAGATGAGCATGGTTCTTGCACCCGGGTCTATGTCTTTCGCTTTAAGGACATACCCTTCCTGAAGGGTAAGGGTACCTCCCAGGGATATCGTGCGCTTAGTATCGTCATCCATCAGCACCCTGTGGAGTTGGCCCTGTGACAGCACGCTCTTTGCATCGATACTTGCGGTCGGGTTCGGGGGATTGCTGCTGGCCGTATAGCCTGCAAAGTATTTCTCTGCCATGAAACCTATGACTTCGAAGCTTCCGAAACCCGAATAACCAAAGCTCACCTCCTGGGGAGTAGTTGTGTACACAAGTTTGCCTTTATTTATGGTTCTATCGCTATAGCTATCCAGTGTCATGGTAATACTTTCATCGCCGACATCATCATTAATGTCATAATAGAAACCCGAAAAGCTCATGGGGTCCCAGGTGTAGGTAAGAGAGAATTCATCCGGCTTGCTCCCGTCCCAGATGCGATTGCCCTTAAAGAAGGTTCTCGGATGTACGGTTATATTCCATAGCATCGTGCTTGTTCCGTTTGTATT
This sequence comes from Candidatus Methanoperedens sp., assembly GCA_036567605.1. Taxonomy (GTDB): domain Archaea; phylum Halobacteriota; class Methanosarcinia; order Methanosarcinales; family Methanoperedenaceae; genus Methanoperedens. The sequence continues at coordinate 20,664 of DATCUE010000111.1, forward strand.
GTTTGCCTCCACAGATAATGAATAATTTCCTTTTGCGGTCGAATTGAAGGTGAAATTGGAATTTCCTCCCGCCGGAACCGATGTGGGGCCTTCGGAAATATTCCCGTTCAAAGTCCATGTCACATTTGCTGCCTGGTCAATACCGATATCGAAAAACAGCGTATCCCTCACTGTGATTTCCAGAGTCGGAGGTTCCTGAATCACTTTTATAACAGGTGGCGGGTATACCCCGGCAACAACAAGACTGAGATATGTAACTTCGCCTGTCACAATATTCTTGTCCATATCCACATTTGTGGTTATGTCCTCCCATACATTATTGTCCAACCGGTACAGGCGAACATTGCTCTCATTAAATCCATCCCAGGGCTGTGTATAATTCAGGGCAATCGTTACATTGCCCGTGAAATTTGCCGATGTTGTCATGTTTAAGTATTTCGTGAGAGGCACAAAGCCGGGGACTACCGGGGGTGTTTGTATGAACGATACTATGGTGTTCCCTTCTTCTGTGACTTTGCCAAAGGTAACACTGACTCCGGTGGGTAATCCGGCAGGCGTTACATTATTCCCTTTGGGGGTATTCAGTGTAACACTCATATTTGTGGGCCACGGCTGCATTGCATTGAAATCCAAATTATCAATAGCTACAACTGTAATGTTGTGGGAAGTTCCCAGATCAAATCCCTGGGCACTGTAATAATTTGATATTCCTGGAAGCCTTGTCTTAAAGTTACCGTCTATGAAAATTCTGGTTCCATTAAAATCCGTATCAGTAGGATTATTCCATGTCCAGTTAATATAAGTTTGCCCTCTGTCTGCAACTGTTAAATTGGTGACATTGCCCGGAGGTTTTCTCACATTCCATGTCCAGTTGTTCGAAGCTGTGCCGTAAGTATTGCTGGCAACCGCACTCACAATCCATGTTCCGAGGGCCGCGCTGGTGTTGATGTAGCCTGCAATAGTTGAGTTCTTTTCAGTATCCTGAACCACAGTACCGTTAATTAGCCATGTCACATTCACGGACTGGTTCACGGTGATATTGAAAGTTCGCGACGCACCTGCAATATCGTTCACGGGCGTTGCCGGGGCAGATTTCGTTATAAAGGGCGCGCCCGGTACAGTTACAATCCAGTCCCACCTCTGCGTGACACTGCCGTTACCGTTTTGAGCACTTGCGGTTACAGTCCATGTTCCAAGAGCTGCGCTTTTGTTTGTATAGCTTGATGTGGTTACGCCTGTTTCATTTTGAACCTGAATATTATTGATTAGCCATGTCACATTCACGGTCTGATTCACAGTGATGCTAAAGCTTCTTGAATTACCCACCAAATCTGGAACAGGTGTATCCGGGTCGGAGCTGGTTATTTTTGGTGCTCCGTTTGAAGTCGGCAGTGCAGTAGCCGTAACCGTTGCAGTGGGTGTTGGTGTTACATTGGTTGTTGCTGTGACTGTCGGGGTTGCGTTTGCTGTTGCTGTGGGTGTTGGTGTTACATTGGTTGTTGCAGTGGCTGTGGGAGTTGCATTTGCTGTTGCTGTGGGTGTTGGTGTTGCTTTGGTTGTTGCAGTGGCTGTGGGGGTTGCATTCGCTGTTGCATTGGTTGTTGGAGTTGCTGCAGACGCTATTTCTATTGTTTTAAAATCGGCCTGGATTATGTATCCGGCAGCGGCACATATCATACCTAAGAGTATCAGTGCGGAAATAATTCCTTTAATGTTGGTCATCACTTTTTTACACATCATATTTCAACTATTTTCATTTACTATTGTTCAAACCGCAAAGCATCCACAGGATTCATTTTTGCTGCCGTCCGTGCTGGCACGACGCCTGAAATTATTCCCACAAATACTGAAAATACAAGTGCAAAGATAAGGAGTTCGGGTGTGACAACTGCGCTCATCGTCCCCCCAGGTCCCAATGCCCGCAGGCCTAATTCGGATATTATGACTGACACCAGTATGCCAAAGATTATTCCGATCAGTCCTCCGACAAATCCGAATAACCCTGATTCTAAAAGGAAAAGTTCCATCACTTCATTATCTGTTGCTCCAAGAGCTTTCAGCAGTCCTATCTGCCTTGTACGTTCCATGACCGACATGAACATAGTATTTGCTATGCCGACCGCACCTACAAGAAGTGAAACTGCTGCTATAGCCGCCAGGAACAACGATATTGTCTGGACAACGCTTGTTATCTGCTGCTGGATTGTTGCAAATGCCGTAACAGTAAAATCCTGAGTTCTTGAATTGACGTGCCTCGAACTCATGAGTTTTTGCACAATATTTACAGTTATTGTATCTACCAGCGACACGTCCTTTACCTTTACTGTGATAGAGGTAAACGTATTTCTGGATACATTTTCAGTTATCACATCACGCGCATAGTCTGCAGGCATAAATACTGCATTATCGGTCCCTCCGAAACCCCCTGATTGTGCGAATATTCCCGCTACTCTGAAAGTCTTTCCGCCTATTGTAATCGGTCTATTAAGGGTGATGGGCTGCAAAAAAACCTGGTGCGCCAGGGAATAACCTATTACCACATCATTCGAATCTCCCGGCTGAAGATATCTGCCTGCTTCAAGCGGTGTGGTGATTATGGAACGCCAGACCGAGGTATCAACGCCGCTTATGGATACCGAGGTTTTCTCAGTACCCAGTATCATATCCGACCTGCCTGAAACCATGCCGTTTGCATAAAGCACGCCGGGCACCTGTTTAATTGTGTTCAGGTCCCTGTCGGTGAGGTTAACACCGGCGCCTCCGCCTCCGCCTCTTCCTCCCTCAAAGCCCTGTGCCCTCGAAAAACCGGGGGTGATCGTGATCAAATCCGCCCCCAGGCTTCCAAGGCGCGCCTGCACGCTCGCCTGCATGCCCTGTCCTATGGAGATTATGGCTACGATTGCTGCCACTCCTATCACTATGCCTATTATAGTGAGCCAGCTCCTTATCTTACTTTTCCTGACATGGCTCAGAGATAACCTGAAGATGTCAAAAGCCTTCATTTCTTCCCTTTGAGTTTATGATAATAGGTGATTATTTTCCTTCTCTGCCAGTATATCACCAGGATAATAACAGCGGCAATCACCCATATTGTGTAATTCGGACCGGCCTGTCTTCTCCCCGCTTGTGCCCCGGCCTGGGATAAATCCACAGGAAGAGATTTTATAATCGTGTGTCTTTTTCCGCTGGTGTCTGTATATTGTATTTCTATATCAAGGCTGTTCCCTTCTCCCGGCGTTTTTGTAATCTGGAATATTGCAGATGTGTAATCTCCAGGATTTAAAGTCCCAAGCACCGAAGAACTGCTCCCTGTTAAAGAGAAATTCTTTTGCCGTGGCAGGCTGACGGTCACCGCACTTGCAGTATTTATCCCAACATTGGCGACATTTAGAGAAAAAGAACCCAGAGTCTCCTGGTAACTTAACTCAAAATCAGTTGTTCCTGCGACAGCCAATCCAACATAATTATCGGATGAGTAATTGTTCTGCCCTGTGATTTTTACAGGAATGTTATATACGCCAGGACGTGCAGCAATGTCTACGGCCAGATTAAATGTAATATCGGCTTCATCGCCTGCCTTTAAGTTGCCGAGGGAAAATTGAGTTCCTCCGCCCAGGATAGAAAACGCTGAATTCGCACCTGCAAGGTTTATTTCAACAACAGCGTTCTGCACTGCGCCTGTGCCTGTATTCTTAAACAAAAGTGTCTCCTTATTGATGCTCATCGGCGCTACGATGCCAAGCGTTGAATTAATTATCACTACTATGGGCTTTCCTTTAACAGTCAATATCTGGTCCTTGAGTTCGGTTGTTACCGTAGCTGGTGGGGTACCGCTACTTATTTCCTGACCTGTATAGGTAATATATACATTAAAATAATAATCTCCTTCAACTGCATCAGGATTTACATGGATCCTGAATTTTGCTGTTCTCTGGTCGCCCCAATCATTTATATCTCCCAGTATATTTACATCGTTAAGTATTTTCACGGCAGTGGCTGAAGCATTATCCTTAGGCTTCAAACTGATTGACACATCATTCATAAATGTGCCAAATCCCATATTCGTTATCGGTACGTAGACATAGGTCGTATCGCCGGGATAAACCGGTGCGCTTTCAGTCACAAGATAATCAGGGGCGGCGGATGCAGCCTGCGCAAGTACCAGCACAGATACGACTGCAAAAATCGTATATTTCACATTCGATTGCCTCATGTTTCACCTACTATTTTTCCATCAAGCATTTTCACAATCCTTCCGGCATATCCTGCAATCCTCGGATCGTGCGTTATCATCACTAAGGTCAATCCCTCACTGTTTAGTCGTTTGAATACCTCCATTACTTCGCCTCCTGCTTTAGTATCCAGGTTCCCGGTAGGTTCATCGGCCAGGAGAATAGAAGGGCCGGTGGAAAGCGCTCTTGCTACTGCTACCCTTTGCTGCTGTCCGCCTGATAACTGGGCGGGAAAATGACTTCCTCGTTCAGACAATCCTACGGTGGCCAGCAGTTTCCTTGACGTCTCTCCTACCTCTTTTCCTGAAAATTCATGGATCTGCATGGGCAATTGAATATTCTCAAGGGCTGTCAAGGTAGGATACAGGTTAAATGTCTGGAAAATGAATCCGATTTTTTTACCTCTTATCCGGGCCAGTTCATCCCCTTTGAATTCTGTTATATCCCTGCCTTCGAGCAGGATTTTTCCGGTGGTAGGCATGTCCAGACAGCCTATCATATTCAACATGGTTGACTTGCCGCATCCGCTCGGCCCTGTTATAGCAACAGATTCCCCTTTTCTGACGGCCAGGTCGACTCCCCTGAGTGCAGGAACCTCCACTTCACCCATCCTGTAAACTTTCCAGACATTCTGCAGTTCTATTATGGTTTCCATCAGATCACCCCGGACAACCGTTTATGTGCCGGTGCAAGGACTCTGGATGCTGATATTCTGTCAAACTGCTGTATTCTGCTCCCCGTTTTTCGATACAGCGCCCGTATCCATAATCTATTAGGATAGTCAAGGTTATATTTCCATCGGTTAAAAAATTTTTGCATCCAGATGGTTCACGCGGCATACTTCAAGACATCATCGATATTATCAACATATTCAACATTTATACCAACATTTGCCTCTATATACTGCTTGGCGTCAACTGTTTCCGGTACCTGCTGTATTATGGTCACGCCGGCTATGTTTCTCCTGCTTTCAGTGTACTGTACCAGTTTACTGTTCTCTTCAGAAAGAAGCATCAGGGTCTTTCCGCCCTCCTTTGCAGCTTTTGCTTTTTCTATGACTCCTCCAATTGCACCCACATGACCGTACTGGTCGATTGTGCCAGTCAATGTCATATCATTTTTCAGTTCCTTCTTTTCAAGAGCTGATATAACAAGCAAGGTCATCAGCGCGCCGGCACTCGGGCCATCCACCGAAGGGATCTCTTTCCCGGACTCTATACTGAAGATCACATCACTGCCTGAAAGTTGCATGCCGGTCTTATTCTGGGCAACATAGACTGCCGTGTTGGCAGCATCCTGGAACATCGTGCCCATGAGCGGCTTTGTCTGTACGAGTATCCTGCCCTCTCCCGGTCTTATCTCCACAGAGATGTTTATGAGTGAACCTTCCTCCACTACCTGTTGCCTTACAAAAGGATAATCCTGGATGTAATCAATCCTCTGCATGACCGCGGGTGCCTGGAGTTCTGCGAATCCCTGCAGGTTCGATGGAGTGCTTTTTAAACCGCTCTCAAGATTCGCCATTCTCTGCCTGTAAACTTCAAGTTGCGAAACATAATTTTGTATGGATATGTTGTCCTGATTAACCTGCTTGCTCAGCTCGACGTTCGTTTTTTCCAGGCTATTTATTCTGTTCTGCAACTCTTGAAGATCCCTCTGCGTCGGCTGGGTTAAAAAAAAGAGGTAAATGTTTCCCAGGATTGATATTATGAGTAAAACTGCCAGGATCTTACTTTTCATAACAAACCTCTTTCACCAATTTAGATTGAACGATATTTAATTTCGATGAAGAACCTTGAACGAATTAAGCTTTATTTGGGTTCTTTTTTAGATAAAAACCATCACGAAAGTTCAATAATGTTCACTTTTTCGTTTAAGTTATTCTATAATTTTCCGGAAGCCTATTGATGCCGCTACAAACATTAATACCTAGAAGATTGCAATAGCCATATTTACAGGTTGCATCCTCAAAGAGTAATCACAGGAATATCGTGGTATCTGGATTTCAGAACCTCGTAAATGATATTGGTTTCAATTTTTTCTATTTCTTTCCACGTTCGTAATTCTTCAACCAGTTTATTGAGAATTATCTGATCTCGGGCAAAACATGAAGCAACTATGGTATGAGTGGGACCCAGCGAAAGCGCCACAAAAAAGAACTCTTTCTTGGAAGCCAGTTTCTCTGCTATTTTCCTGACATCAATGCCCGGAACGAGAGTTATCCCCAGGATAAAGACATTGGTATATCCGAACTTACGAGGATTGATATTGGCCTGGATTTTAATGTAACCAGCATCTTCGAGTTTATTCCTTCTCCGCTTAACCGTATCGTGCGATATCCCGATTTTTCGGGCTATTTCCACGTCCTCCATTCTTCCGTCCTGCTGTAGCAGTTCGATTATCTTCTTGTCAGTCTCGTCCATACAAGCCTATTTTTGCGAATTTTTCGCAGATATTGTTAAATATATGAGTATAACTATCGTATGGTTTGATATCCTATATTAAATTATCTAACATTGAGGAGATTTATATGCTCCAAAACGATAATACGGAAAATTACTCAATCGAGGTCAGGAATCTCACCAAGAAGTTCGATGGCTTTACTGCAGTAGATAATATTTCCTTTTCAGTAAAACGCGGTGAGACCTTCGCGTTTCTCGGGCCCAACGGTGCAGGAAAAACAACAACAATAAAGATGCTGACAACTCTTCTTCGCCCAACGACCGGATCAATGCGTGTGAACGGTTACGACCCAATTGCAAACCAGGACGCTGTAAGGCGCTCTTTCGGGATAGTGTTCCAGGACCAGAGCCTTGACGAGGAGCTCACGGCTTATGAAAACATGGAATTCCACGGCGTGCTGTACAAGGTGCCTGATAAGATCTTAAAGAAAAAGATCGAACAGCTTCTTAATTTCGTCGAACTGTGGGACAGGAAAAACGATCTTGTGAAACACTTCTCCGGAGGGATGAAGCGGCGGCTTGAGATTGCACGGGGACTTCTTCATACGCCGGAAGTATTGTTCATGGATGAACCTACCATCGGTCTTGATCCCCAGACGCGCAATCACATCTGGAAATACCTGAAAGACTTAAACAGCACCGCAGGTATTACAGTATTTTTCACCACACATTATATGGACGAAGCAGAGCGCGTTGCCGACCGCGTGGCGATCATAGACCACGGAAGTATAGTTGCAGAAGGAAGCCCCCAAGAATTGAAGAATAAGACTGCTACAAAGACGCTGGAAGAAGCTTTCCTGTCCCTGACGGGTAAAAAAATACGCGAAGAAGAGGCAGGAAGCATCGATCAAATGCGGATGAACCGCAAGATGTGGAGCAGATAATGATCAGAACTATTTACATACTCTGGCTCAGGCAGCTCAAGCGTTATGTCCGTTCTCGCTCAAGGATCATCGGATCACTCGGCCAACCCCTTCTGTTCCTGATAGCGCTTGGATATGGCTTTGGCCCGATATTCCAGAAAGCCGGACAGGGAAATTACCTTGAATTCCTGGCTCCCGGAGTTATTGCAATGAGCATTCTTTTTACCGCGATTTTTTCCGGGATAGAGATTATCTGGGATAAGCAGTTCGGATTCCTGAAAGAAACGCTTGTCGCTCCTGTTTCGAGGCTCAATATAATGATAGGGAGGACTCTTGGAGGCGCGACTGTTGCAACTATTCAGGGTATTATCGTATTTTTTATTTCACTTGCAGCAGGATTCAGGCCCACCAATGTCACGCTCCTGCCCGCTGCTTTTTTAGTAATGGCGCTGACAGCTTTACTTTTTACAGCTATGGGAACTGCAATTGCATCGCTGCTTGAAGATATGCAGGGTTTCCAGATGGTCATGAATTTCCTCGTGATGCCCATATTTTTCCTGTCGGGAGCGCTGTTCCCGTTTGAGGGGCTCCCCGGTTCTATCTTCATTGCAGCAAGCCTGAACCCCCTGTCATACGGAGTTGACGGATTAAGAGGCGCTCTGGTGGGTCAGATGCACTTTAGTTTTATTACTGATTTTGCAGTGCTTTCAGCTGTCACAGCTTTGTTCCTGGTGGTCGGAAGCTATCTGTTTTCAAAAATCGAGATATGATTGATAAAAACATTCAAGAAAGCTATAAATGGACAGCCCTTTCAGTGACCTCACTCGGAATGCTTGTTGGCATCCTTAATGCCAGCACCCTGATAATCGCCCTTCCCACAATGATGGTGAAACTCAACACCGACCTTTTCGGGATAATGTGGGTGCTGATAAGTTATTCTCTTCTTCTTACGATACTTGCACCTGCCTGGGGCAGGCTTGCAGATATCCACGGGCGTAAAAAGCTGTACGTTTACGGGCTGGCCGTGTTCACGATCGGTTCGCTGCTCTGCGGTCTTTCTGCTAACATAGGCCAGCTTATCGCTTTCAGGGTGCTTCAGGCCGTGGGTGGATCGATGCTTGTGGCCAACGGGACAATAATAGTTACCGATGCTTTCAGGCGGAGTGAGCTGGGAAAAGCAATGGGGATCTTAAGCATGATAATGGCTGCTGCATTCGTTGTGGGCCCGATACTCGGAGGCTTTCTCACACTGATAGACTGGCGGCTGAATTTCTTTATCAA
>DATCUE010000112.1:0-11053 GCA_036567605.1 Candidatus Methanoperedens sp.
GTGACCATTGTGCTCACAACCCATTATATGGAGGAGGCCGACCACCTCTGCCACAGGATAGCGATAATAGATCACGGCGAGATAGTTGCGCTCGATACCCCCGAAGCCCTGAAGAACATGCTCGGGGGCGATGTGATCACCCTTGAACTTGAAAACCCGGATGATATCCCCCGGTTGTGCGAAATCTACAAAAAAAATGGCTGCGCAAGTATAGTTTCCCGGAAACAGAACGATGTGTTCATTACTGTCGGGGATGGGGAACGCCAGATTCCCCATGTGCTGGAACTTGCATCCGATGCAGGAATCCCCATCAGGTCGGTGAGCCTGCACAAACCCACGCTTGACGACGTATTCCTGCATTTCACGGGCCGGGCGATAAGGGATAAGGAAGCGGGCGAAACCGAGCGGGTTGGCTATATCCTTCGTGCAAGGAGGAAATAATGGTAAGAAAAGCCATCAATACTGTCTATACTATGTGGCTCCGCGAAATGCTTCGCTTCTGGCGTTCAAAATCGAGGATAATAGGTTCCCTTGCAACTCCCTTCTTCTTCCTCGTCTTTCTCGGGCCAGGTTTCAGTTCATCGTACCGGCTCCCCAGTGGAGAACCTCTTGATAAAAGTTTTTTAGCCCCAGGCCTTATCGGCATGGCTATCCTTTTTTCATCACTCATGGGCGGAGTATCTATAATATGGGATAAAGAGTTCGGCTTCCTCAAAGAGATATTGATAGCGCCGGTAAGCCGTTTTTATGTGGCACTTGGGAAAGCAGTAGGCGGTGTCACGACTTCCATCATCCAGGGAATATTGATACTTATCATCGCCTGGCTGACAGGAATAGAATATAACTCCTTTATCGGTGTATTTGCAAGCATCGGAGTTATGTATGTACTTGGAATAGGATTTATCGGCCTTGGGATTGCGCTTGCATCAAAGATCGAAAGCCACGAGGGTTTCCAGATGGTCATGAGTTTCCTCACCATGCCGCTTGTTCTCCTGAGCGGAGCCTTTTTCCCGATAACGTACCTTCCCGGATGGCTGAAGCTTCTTGTATATGCAAATCCTCTGACATATGGAGTTGAGGCGATACGATGGTGCCTTCTTGGGAGTTCAACGATACCGATAATTACCAGCATTGCCGGAATAACATTTTTTGCCCTTTTTATGATGTTGTTGGGAGGAAAATTGTTCGATAGTATGGAGATATGATATGATCGTGTTATCAGGAGGCACTGGCACACCAAAGCTACTTGCAGGCCTCAGGCGTCTTATCCCGGATGAAGAGATCACAGTAATTGTGAATACTGCCGAGGACTTAATGGTGTCCGGGAACCTGGTGTCTCCCGATGTCGATACTGTTCTGTACCTTTTTTCGGGGCAGCTGGACGATTCGAAATGGTGGGGTGTCAAGAATGACACATTTTATACTCACCGAGCTTTAAAAAAAATGGGTCTTGACGAGCGTCTCATTATAGGAGATATTGACCGCGCCACCCAAATCCTCCGCTCGGAAATGATGAGAAAAGGGGCAGGCCTGACAGAAGCGACTCTTCAGCTTTCCTCAAAGATGGGAGTAAAAGCAACGGTTCTTCCCATGTGCGATGAAAAAGTTGACACAATGATAAATACGCCGCAGGGGACGATGCATTTCCAGGATTTCTGGGTAGGGCAAAAAGGTGAACCCGAAGTGATGGATGTTATTATTAATGGAATAGAAAATCCAAAACCCACAAAAGAAGTGTTAGAAGCTATAGGATCTGAAGAAAATATTCTTATCGGGCCGAGCAATCCCATAACAAGCATCGGGCCGATACTGGCGTTAAAAGGAATGAGACAAATCCTGGCGGGGAAAAATGTGATCGCTGTAAGCCCGATAATCGGCAATTCCCCCGTCAGTGGGCCCGCTGGCAAGTTGATGCAGGCGCGCGGCTTTCCCGTTTCTTCAAAGGGGGTGGCAAAATGTTACGGGGATATCCTGGATGTTATGGTGATAGACCGGAGGGATACTGCTGATGAAAGAGATTTCCATGTTAGGGTGGCGCGTTTTGATACAATGATGACATCGATTGAAAAAAGTGAGGCGCTTGCAAGAAGCATTCTTGAGGTTTTTTCCAGCGTCTGATATTCAGCAAGTTATTTAAACCTGAAAATATATATAATTATGCTGATGATGAAATATCTTATCCTTGCCCTGATTTTTTTCACAGGATTGTTTCTTACCGCCGGATGCGTGGATACTGAAAAAGGATCTTCTGATATCACAACAATACGAAATCCCCCGGCTACAGGAAATATTCCGGCAAACGTATCAGGCGCCAAAATTGAGACATCAAACGAGCAAATTCAGTTAGAAAATTTTGATGGTGGATTCTTTTCGATAAAGAAACCGGCAAAGTGGGAGATGATTCAGGCAGGTTCGTGCGCAACATTCTCATTCCTGGTAAGAGACACGGATGCGCCCGAGCGCCAGATATTTTATTTCGGGGAGGTCGGCCCACTTTACCTTGCCGGGGAACAAAAAACGGTTGATAAACAATACATGGATATGGGGGGATATCCAATAATCTGGTACGAAATGCCTGTAATAAATCCACTTACGCCGGATAACTTTCTTGAACAATTCCATCTGGTCGCACGAACAAACACAGCAAAGAACTTCATGAAGCAGATGCCTGAGCTTGAGGATATTGAAATTATTTCCTCAAATAAAGCGCAATCAATCATACAGGGAGACACCAGGATAATACGTGCTTTGTTCGCCCGGGATGGTAAGCTGGCTGAAGGGCAATTTTATGTCACTGTTGCACCGCTGCTTCCGGTCTCAGGTTCTCCGGGAAGCGGCATTGGTTATGCCTTTTCTTTTATCGGCATATCTGCAGAGAAGAATGATTTCAAAAACATGCAGGGCATGCTGACCGAAAGTATCGGAAGCTTATCGCTTTCACAGTCTTATGTTGACAATTGCTTTGCACAGCAGGCACAGTCAGCCCAAGGCATTCTAAAAGCCGGAAAAACACTTTCAGAAACATCGGATATCATAATAAGTTCCTGGGAAAACAGGAACAGGGTAGATGACATAATCTCTGAAAAAAGAAGCGACGTCATCCTTGGAATGGACAGGGTTTATGATCCGGACACGAAAGAAGTCTATGAAGTCCCGAACGGATTTTATGATGGCTATAATATTAATAGACAAAAATTTGAAATGGATAATTTGCAAAGACTGCCGGATAATGACTGGAATCTCTGGACATCCGCTACTCTCGATGGGAACAAAATACATTAGGTTATATATTCGATAGCAGCACAAGCCCCCGATCCGTCAGCCTGAAAGTATCCTCTTCGATTTTGATGTAATTTCCCTTCATCAAAAAATCGGTCTGGAAATTAAATATTGCATCATTTACCCCGACTTCCTTCTGCAGTTCGCTTTTGTTCTTTCCAAATACCCCGATGGCTTTTATCATTTTTCGCCTTGTCGGGTGTTCAAGCGCCTTGACCATGAGTTCGTGGTCTGCGACTTTTGCTTCCCTCACTGAAGGCCGACGCTCAAGCATGGCTTCAAGCTCGTCATCGCTTATTTCGGGCATGTTACCCCTATTCCAGGAACATCTCTACCCTGCAAAGGTAAGCAGCTATCTTATTATCCTCGATTTTTACATCAAAGTCTTTTATCGTGGCCTTTGTTATCTTTCCTTTCTGCTTAAAAATAGGAAGCCTCGATGCGTCTTCTATGGCATTTCTCGCAGCCTGCTCCCAGCTCTCGGGTGATGACCCCACAGTATCTATTATTTTGACGAAAGGCATTTTTTCACAAATGATATGTTATATCCTAATAGTTATAAATGTCTCGCTGATTCAATCACGCATACATATAGTTGTACTCTGTGGATGGTTTCCTAACATCTATGACACTTGCATTGCCTGGCTTCTGCATGCTGTGTGTCAGCCTTGTTGCAACAATTTCAAGGAAGTGTCTTTCGATCAGAGTGACTGCTTCAGGGCTGAGCCCTTTCTTTTCCATGATCAGATCGCTTCTTTCATCGAAAACATGAATTGTTCCTTTTTCGGGATCTGAAACGACTTTCCACAGCTTATCCACCGGTTGAATCCATGCCCATATCGCCATATACTCAAACCACCTTCTTTTCTTGTTGATTTTTGAAACATCTGAACAAGTCGTCCAGGGTTTAACTTTCTTTTATGATAGATAAGCTCTTCTTTTATTTAAATTTATCTCTTTATAAAAATTTAAATAATAATTATACTAATTATTATGCAAATCATTGACATCATTAATGAATTTATATATCAAAAATCGAAAAGCGACCTCTGCAGTTCACCATTCACCTGATTTTTCAACTCCACATCCGATAATTCGATACGCCCATACTGCCCCCCACCGCCAGGATTCACTCTCACCTTCCCATGCCTGAAAGAAAGTATAGCATTTATTACACGCTCATCCACGGTCGAATCCACAAAGTCTGCATCAACAAGCACTGTTACTTCGGATCCGTATTTTTCAATTAGCCTGTTCCAGATTTCCTGCACACCTTTTGTATTGGCCCCTTTCCCCAACGCCATTGCGATTATCTCAGACAGCGGGATAAGATGTAGATACGGAGGTCTGTGCGGCGGATGCTTCGGTTTATCATATGCAGCCAGTTCGTCCACCCTGTCCCTTACACCCTTTTTGATTGTCCCGCCGCATGAGCATGTCCAGTTCTTGATAATGCTCTCGCGCAGGGTGTAGTGCCTGTAACACCTGATGCATGCGCTTTCATTGTATTTTCCCTCCTCTGGATACATCCCGACGTTAAGAACGGGTTTTCTTCCTTTTTCGCGTATTATCGCCATTTTGAGTTCGTCAAAACTGATATCTTCCATCTCGAAACGGTTAAATTCCCGCGCCAGTTTATTCACATAGGGGGAATGGGCATCTGAATTTGAAAGAAAAGTAAGGCAGCTGAGTTCGGAGATCCTGTCCGCATAAGACGTGTCCGCGCTCAGGCCGAGTTCGATAAAATAAATCTGGTCGGCCATATCGCCGTAGCAGCCCTTTAACGAATCATAATAGGCATACATGGCGGTCCAGGGCGTAAAGGCGTGGGCAGGGCCGATTAGCGCACCAGCAGACCTTGCCGCTTCTGCGATCTCAGCGCCGCCGAGCCTGACATTGGGCCTGCCGTCTGAGTCGATATTTGAGGAGCGGGGCTTCATGAATTCATATAATTCCTCGGCCTTGGATATGGATGGGACTATCAGGAGGTGATGAACAGAAGCCATATCCTCCACCTCAGTCGTCAGGACGAAACTCATATCGTTAAGTTTGAAGACACCATTATCTTCTTTGAGCTTTTTTATTTCTGAGAGCCATGCAGGATGCAGACAGTCCCCTGTGGCAACAAGCTGGATGCCTTTCTTTCCTGATTCCGAGGCAAGGGTGGGTAAATCCATCTTCGGGGACGTCGCCATGCTGTATTTTGAATGGATGTGGAGGTCGGCGTTGATGTGCATGATGGGACTAAATAACTGCGGATAATATATGGATTCCGATGTAGATGGGAATGGTATATAAATGCATGAAAAACCATAAAAGAATTAATCAGAGGTACAAAATGCCAAGGACAAAAACATTGTATGCAATATTTGACGGTAATGTGTTAAGACCTGAAGAATAGGTGGATTTGGAACCAAATGTTCGTTATCTCGTAACCATTGAGAAAAAAGAAGAAACAAGCCAGCAGAGCCTCTGGGATACACTAAGAAAATTCTCAGGAAAAGTCAAGGGACCTGATGATTGGTCAAAAGAGCATGACCATTACCTGTATGGGGATTGATCGATTGCATTTCTTTTATTGTAATGACTGATCAGGATTTGAAAGAGGCATTAACTACAGACGAGCATTTTCAGCAGGCAGGCTTCAGATTACTGGAATGAACATAATCCTTCATTATCACGTCTTTCATTTACAGCGCCGGGGTTGCGACCCCGGACCCCGATATTTGAGGAATAATCCAGCGTGTATATGGTGTCTGGACATTCGTCCAGAGTCAGGGATTGTGCTAACAAGAATATATTATAAAACTTCTCTTAATGCTCTGGAAATTGTTTCTAGGTCCTGCCTATTGATCCCGGGATGGACTGGCAAAGAAAGAACTTCAAGGGAAGCTTTTTCCGACACAGGCAGGAAATCGTCATATCCCAGGCCTTTATAAAATGGCTGCTTGTGGATCGGAATCGGGTAATATATCCCAGTTCCTATACCCTTTTTATTGAGCAGAGCCGAGATTTCATCCCTTGAGATTGTGCTTTTTAACCTCACAGTGTACTGGTGATATACATGTTTGCATCTTTTCTCAATATACGGAATTTTTATTTCTTTAATCTTATTTAATAACCCGGTCAGGTACTCTGAGTTCTTGATTCGTGCATCGTTAAAACCATCAAGTCTCTTTAGCTGGACGAGTCCCAGGGCTGCGGCCATATCGGTCATTCTCAGATTAAAACCAAGCATCTCATGGAAATAACGCTGTCTTGATCCATGCGACCTTATCATTCTGGCGCGTTCTGCGACGTTCTTGTCGTCAGTCGTGATCATGCCGCCTTCTCCAGTGGTCATGTTCTTGGTGGGGTAAAAACTGAATGTGCCAGTTCCGAATGAACCGGCCTTCCTGCGGTCATAAGTTGCGCCATGCGCCTGGCAGGCGTCCTCGATAACTACCAGGTCGTTTTCCTCTGCTATCCCCATTATTTTTTCCATGTCTGCGGCCTGCCCGTACAGGTGAACGGGAATAATGGCTTTTGTTCGCAGCGTTATCTTTTCCACAATGCTTTCGGGATCAATGTTGAAAGTATTCTCGTTGATGTCAGCAAAAACTGGTTTTGCTCCTGTGAACAAAACAGAATTTGCGGAAGCCACAAAAGTAAAAGGTGATGTAATGACCTCATCACCGCTTCCAATGTTATGGGCAAGGAGCGCGACATGCAGTGCGGCAGTTCCGGAGTTGACGGCCACCGCATTTGAGGTGCCAATGTATCCGGCAAAGGCAGCTTCAAAATCTTTTACTTTTTGACCTTCTGCAATGCTGCCCGACCTCAAAACCTCCGTAACGGCATTGATCTCGTCCTCGCCTATAAGCGGCTTTGCTATGGGAATCATAATACTCAGATGGCATTGGCACATCTTAGTTCTTCTGGTAGATCCTTAATTAAGGCGGGGAAACCTATTGCCAGTTTCCATGGAGGAACGTCTTTCGAAACCAGAGCGCCTGCCGCAACCATGGCGCCTTCGCCTATTTCAACGCCCGGCAAGATGGTGGTATTGGCGCCGATGGATGCCCCCTTTCTCAGGATGGGTCCTTTGAGGTCCGATTTTGTTCTTATGGGATATTTATCATTGGTTAGCACGGCACAGGGTCCTATGAACACATTATCCTCGATAATAACGTTAAGGGGAATATACACGTTGCCCTGGATGCTGATGTTGTTCCCGATCGTGGTGTGTCCGTCTATGATAGTATTTGTACCGATGAGGACGTTGTTGCCGATCTTTGTATTTTCGCGTATCATGACATTATGTCCTGTGCGAAGGTTGTTCCCAGCCACCACGCCTGCGTAGATAGTCGTATTCGGCCTGATGACACCTTCGTCCCCTATGACCGCTCCATTGAAGTCCATACTTGCGATATCAAGTCCCGAAGATGCCGCTTTCTTTAAGATATCCGATGTGGGAAAGCCTATTATCACACCTTCGGAAATTATCGCGTTTTTCCCGATCGAGCTTCGCCCGTATATCTTTGCTTTTTCATAAATCATGTTAATCTATCCCGGAATCATAATCCCTATGGTGCTGAATACTGCCGTAAGCAGATACATGGCCCACGTCGCCTGTTTCTCTGTGACGCGCCTGTAATAAGGAAGCACCCATTTCAGTGTCAGGTTGTTCGGGACCTCAAGAGTGCCGTCTTCCCTGACTTTCCCGAACTTGACCTGGGGATACTTTCTGACGCGCCAGTAAACGTACATAAGGAAATTAATGGTATGGGGCAGCAGCATGATAAAGCCGCTTACTATGAATCCCTGCATGACTATCATCACACCGATAGCTGCGCCTACGGTGAGTGAGCCTACATTGCCCCAGAAGATGCGCGAGGGGTATCTTTCGAAAAGGAAAAAACCTGCGGTGGCGCCGGTGACCGCGATTATGGCGATAATCGTATCGATGTTTCCTGTCATTACGGATTTAATGATAAGGGAGACGAGGATTATTACAGAAAGGCCTGATGATAGGCCGTTAAAGCCGGAATGCATGTTCACCAGGTTTGATGCGACAAGTACGAAAGTGGGTACTATAAGCTGGCTGTAGAAGATACCGAAGTCGATATGGCCGATAAAAGGGAACACCACACTGGAATGAACTGCATACTGCATTAAAGGATATGAGCAATAATACATCAGTACAAGTTTGGCTGCTCTTCCTATGTCTATCATATCGTCAAGGATGCCGAACAGGCCGAAAAGCAGGACTACGTTCAATGCCACAAAGTTCGCCGGATCGAACTTATAAAAAAGAGAGTTGATAGATATGGAAAAAAGGACGGCGAGCAGGATGGCGATACCGCCTTCTGTGGGCACCATTTTATTTCCTTTCTTGTAATAGTCCTTTACAACAAGGCCTCTCTTCGAGAGCTTCCTGATAAGGTAGGGCGTCGTGATCAAAATGATAAAGAAAGGAACAAGAAACACAAGTCCGATTTCGATAAACAGCCAATGAGTGCTATTCAAACCAACACCGTAGCCTTAATAGAATATTAACTATAAAGACTTATTTGAGATAAAAAGGAGAAAGAGAAAAAAGAATATCAGAACATTTATTCTTTTTTCTTCTTTTGCTGGAAGTATAATAATAGCCCGATTATTGAAACTACCGGAATGGCGACCGTGCTGAATTCAGGAATCTGGTAGTAAAATCCGCCATCATGTGAATATGCAGTATGCGCCCAATATTTGCCACTCATTGAATTGTTTGCAAATGCGTAAAGGACAAATCCTGCTTCCGGCTGAGTTTTAAACCTTATTGTGAATGGCACCTTGATAAGGTATTCACCATTGTATGGATTAAAACTATTTAAATTCGTTTGCGGATCACCTGTTACGGACGGCCCGCCGGAAAAAGGGATATCTCCGATCAAATATGTAACATTATATCCATAAGCTGGTCCCGGGGGATCGGAGTAATCTCCGAATACCAATGTTTGAGCTGCAGGAGTTGAATTAATGTTTGGATCGGTAATTATAGGAGGGCTGCCTTTCTGAATTCTCTGTGCCGTCCCGATTGTTATGTCGTCTATATTCGATTTATCTTTCACAAAAAACATTAACTTTACAGACAGGGCATCAGCCTTTGGATTACCGTAAGATTCCTGGTTTAACACCAGGACATTACCTGAAAATGTTGTGCCCATATTGACATTCTGTATTACTGTTTGCTGCAAGAGAGGATCTGGATTGGTATTACTGTATGCAGTGGGATTTTCGGGAACTACCCAAAGAACTGGGTCCTCTTCAAGTACTGCTGCTGCCAATCCTGTCATTGAAATCAGTACTGCGAACATACCAATTATCAAGGTCATTGTATTTCTCATTTAAATTCACTCCTATTCTAATCCTGTCGGTATAGCACCGCATTCTTAAGTTATATATAACACTTTAATATAAATAATTATCGCTGTCAAAAAATTAAAAAAATGATTACGATGGTTATTATAATCATTTAATTGATGCTAATTCATATTTGTTTTTCACATTAGTATTCATCTGAAAACAATAATCAAAAAACAGATAATTTTCGAGCCAGATAAAAAAGAAATAGTGAGAGATGTACTCTCACGGATATTTTTACTCTTCTTTGTTCTTCCTGCGCTGGAATAAGAACAGCAAGCCAATTGCTGCTCCGACTGGCAGGGCTACTGTGGGGAATTCGGGGATAGCTGTTGCAAGAATTTGCACAGAAACTGTTTGGGTAACTCCATTGTCATCTGTTATTTGTATTGAATATGTGGCACCTGGTGGTGCTGTTGCAGCAGCCTGGAATTGCACATCTAATTTCTCACTAGCACCAGCTGCACCTTCTTGAGTCCACGGATATGGTGCACCCGCAAGTGGACCAAGCGGGGTAAGTTCTTGGTATCTTATTGAAATGTCACCAGGGAGTGCTCCTGCTGGAGAACCAGGCAAAACTATTACTGAATCAGTTAAAGTATGCGGTTGTCCTCCAACTGGCGGGCTAAGTGTAAAAGCACTTACAACCAAATCTTTAGTAATTGCTGGGCCGCCGGGTACTAAAGTAATCGTTGTGACCTCTGTAGTGGTGCTCGGTTCATATACATTTATCTGATCCGCAGCCGCGATCCCTGTCATCGCCACCATCACTGCCATAATCGCAGTTATCGTTAACATTTTGCTCTTCATTATTTTACTCACGCTCCTACCCAAGGGGTTTATCAGGTTTCCACCAGTTTTGTTTTCGGTTTCCACCTACCCCTGAGTCTATACCTAATAATAAACTCTTTACTATATATAATTATCGCTGTACAAAAATTTAAAAACTGATTATACAGATTATAATTATCATAGGAAAAACCACATCCCTCGCGGAATCGGCTTCATCCATTACAGCAATCCAGGATGCGAGGATAGATATCAGGTTCCCGGATAAAGAATTATAGTCATATTGGTACATATAACTTGCCTTCAAGTATCGGGATACCAAAGATTGATAAATTAAAAAGAATATTGAATACAATCTCAGAAAAAAATTATCTAATATAAAACATGAACACCAGATTCAAGATTTTCTTATCGCTTACTATATTCTATGCCCTGTTGATTTTTTACCTGTCGGCTGGCCCAAGCCCCGGCAGCCCGGGCGCAATATTCGATTTTCTGAATCTTGAAAGCCTCATGAGCGTATTCAAGTCACTTGAGGATTCAAATTTGGGATTTCTCCTGTATCCTCTATATATCGCTTCCATGTACCCGGATAAAGTTG
>DATCUE010000113.1:0-24331 GCA_036567605.1 Candidatus Methanoperedens sp.
AAGACGCCTTGAGGTATACCTTGAACTGGATATAGATGGAATAAGGAAATTTATACTTAACATGCTGTTGAAACTGAAAAGGGTAACTGTAGATCTATTACATTCTGAAATAAATAAGAAATTCAAGGTTTCGTACAGCGCGGTGGCTTCATCTCTGGGTTATATCCATTCAAAGCTTGGAATCCTCCATGCCTCGAAGGAATCCTATAAGACGCCGACAGTGTACTCATTAAAAGAAGAATATGTAGATCTGATTAAAAGCGCCCTGCTTAAAACAACTACAATTAGCTAAAATTCCATCAACATAACATTGAATTAATCTCATTATTTAAATCAATAAATCGCTTAATTATTTTTTCATCCAGCTTTTTTTCGTTTAAATTTGAAATAACTTCTTCAATGTTGCCCGGTCTTTCACCAAAAACGAGATTATCCACATGAGCCACGATCTTTTCTTCTATCGTTACAGGCAGGTAATCCTTTGCCGGAAGCCCCAGGAGAATTGCATCATTTTTCGTGATCCCGGCGCCTATGTGCCTCTCTATAATATTGACAAGAGTGTCATCCAAACCATATTCGATGGCCATCGCCGCACCAACAACAGCATGGTCTATACCATGTGTTTTTCCCCTGCCGATATCATGAAGCAGAGCCCCTAAGAATACAGCTTCTATATCTATATCTGTTGATTTGCCTTTTTTTTCAGAGCACCTGTTAATTTCAATGGCAATTTTTCTTGCATGTTCCGCCACCGTCTTGCAGTGTTCGATCACACCGGCAGAGCATCCCGACCTGACAAGAAGAGAAATTGCCTCTTTCTCATTCAAGCCGTGGCACCCTGGGTCATTTCTTCAAGCCTGGAAATTCTCTGTTTCAATGCTTTTATTGTTATTTCATTATCCTGGTATTCCAGTTCCCCACCGCACACAGGACATATGAACTCAAGTTCTGCCGCGGTCTCAAAAAGATAGCGATTGCATTGTTTCTTGCATGTATAAAAAACCTTACCTTCCTCAAATTCAAGTTTTGCCCTGAGATTTTTCAAAAGTTTTTTTGATTCAAGTTCGAGCTGCCTATCCAGGCTTGAAAGGTCAAGTCTCCACAAATAAGTGAGCCAGCCGCTATCTGTATCCCTCACCCTGCGATAAACCGCAAGCCTGTTCTCGTATAATATAAAAAGCGTTCTTCGCACAATATTTAACAGAACCCCCGTTACCTCTGCTATCTTTTCATCAGTGACCTCGCCTTCGGGCATATTCTGGACAACCTTAAACCCCTCTTCGCCGACCAGGCTCATAAGATAGCCTCTGATAACAGGATTATTTAAATCAACCAAAAATATCACCGTATCTTTCTTGTTCTAATTAGACTTTAAGCTTCCGTCATGATTTTAATATAACGCGCGGATTTCCTGACTTTTTCCAGAGACGCCTTTTTCGTTTTTCCCGTTCCCAGAAACGTCGTAACAGGCTCATCCGCATTAATGACCCTTCCTGGTGGCGGGATATCTGCCGCCGTTCCCTTATCCAGACACCGGATGAGCCTGTTTGAAATATCTTCAGTTATAAACACATTTTTATTTGCATATACTATGGCTTTCGTTGCGAACCGTGACGCTTCAGTGGTTTCCGGCAGTTCGCCTGCAAAGGATTTTACATGGGAGTCAAAAATATTCATCCCTGTTGACAGTTCAATCGTGTCCAGACTCCCCTGGAATCGCGGATTGATTTCTATTACGAACAGGCCTTTTTCATTCAGGATGAAATCTACGCCATTTGAACCGCGAAGCTTGAATTCAAGGGCGATTTGTTTTGCGTATTCTGCCATCTCATTATCGAATTCCGTATGGAATGGTGTAATGTTCCCGCAATATGCGAACGGTAACCTTGTAAGCCATGGCAACCCGATAAGCTGTTCGTTCAAAGCTACAACGATTGCATCATCTCCTGTACCTATGAGAGATGCGCTGCATGGTATCCCTTTCACGAATTCCTGGGCTATGTAATCTTCGGGGTCATTCCTCTGGCAAAAAAATGCCAATTCGTCCTCGTTTCTTATCAGGATATTCTTCATTCCCCCTGAGCCCACCCTTGGTTTTACCATCAGAGGAAATTCAAATCCTGAAACTTTGTCCAGCAAAGAGGTTTGCGGATGAAGGATGCCCATCGACCTGAATTTTTCTGCAATTTTTAATTTGTCATTCGTTTTTTCCATGACCCCGTGGCTGTTGTTCAGCATATTCTTAAATCTCAATTTCTCAAAACCCGGCCCTATTATCACTGCATCACAGGATTCGGCAAGTTCATTGATCCTCGTTTCAGATATATTATCAAGGATTTCAGCCTCTTTTGTGCATCTTAGAAGGTCAACATCACCGAAATGGTCAAGAGCGTAAACTTCATATCCCGCTTTCCTGGCCGAACATACAATACTTCGGCTGCTGTTGCTTATCACAAGGACCTTCATTTGCTTTTTACCTCTTTTCCGGCCCTGTGCGGGACTATTTCAAGCTCACCACCAGTAAATTCCGTATTTAGCGCATCTTTGCCCGATGCAGAATGAAGCCTGTCAAGCACAACAGCAAGGGCTGCGACTTCAGAATGTGGCTGGTTTCCCACAGCCACGTTCCAGTCGGCAAGCCCGTAAATCTCCGGCGGCACTTTCTCAGCCCCAATAACTATTAAAAGATCGTTAGATGTTATTTCATCTATCACATCAGGAAGATTCATGCCGTACATAGTAAGATGCACAACTTTCCCTCCAGTATCTTTCCATTTCTTGATCTCACTTTTCCAGTTTGTGATCCTCCTCACATAGAACGAACCGCCCCACCTCTGTGATACCTCGTTCATGCTTTTTTCGATGCCGCTGTCATCAGAATCAAGAAGCATTCCTTCGGCGCCGAAAGCACGGGCAGTAAGACCTACATGGGTGGTTATCCTCTGGTCCCTCTGGATACGGTGGCCGAGCCTTAAGATCGCTATTCGCATAATTTATAAATAGACCGTTTGGCCATTGGCCGGGGCAATTGAATCCGACCCGATTTCTTCTTTGATCCATTCTGCAAAACCTGAAGTGTTGTCCCCGTGCACCGGGATGACCGTTTGTGTGTCATTATCACAGAATTCCTTTACAAGGCCTTTTAACTGCGCATCTCCGCAGTGGGCCGAGAAATCGAACAGTTCGATCCCGCAATTCAGGTGTATGATATTATTTCTATCTTCGATGTATCCTCTCTCAAGGGCAGTCCTTCCATTCGTTCCTTCAACCTGGTAACCCGTGAGGTGTATTTTCGATTTCGGGTCGTCGCCCATCTCGCTGATATAATAGAGCGCAGGGCCACCATTTAGCATCCCCGCACTGGTCACTATTATCGCAGGTTCGCTGATGATTTCCTTTCGTTGCTCCGGCTTTACCATATTGGAATTTGTGAATACTTTTTCAAGCCTGCCTATATCTCTCACGAATTCAGGCGATCGTTTAATAATGTTGAATACATCAACGCCCATCCCATCAACGTAAGCATTGAGGCCATGTTTTTTAAGTATGAGCATTATCTCCTGAGTCCTTCCAATGCTGAAGGCCGGTATTATCACTTTCCCGCCGATATCAAGAGTTTCTTTTATCGATTCGATAAAACGTTTTTCAAGGGCTTCTCTCGGGGTGTGGTCTTTTCCAAAATATGTACTCTCTATCAGTAACACGTCGCTTTCGGGATGCTCTTTATCCGCTTCATTCTGGAGTTCTGTCCGGACAGTGTTTATGTCTCCCGTATAAAACAGGCTCTTTTTATCTTTTTCAAGATGCACGGATGCTGAACCCGGAATGTGCCCTGCATCATAAAAGCAGGCCGTGTAACCGGATGTCTGGAATTCCTCCCTGTAAACCGCGGGGCGCGCATATCTTTCGAATTCCTGGATCTCTTCATTATAATATGGTATGATATGCCCCTTATTTTCCGCTATTTTGAGCGTATCCCTCGCCAGGAGCCCGCATAACCTGGCCGTAAGAGATGTAGAGTAGATTTCAGGTTTCAGGTCCATAAGATTCGGCGCCAGCCCACAGTGGTCAAGATGACCGTGGGATATTATCAGGGTCTTCGGGCGCAGGCCATTTGAAGGAAACGCCGGAGGGTCTGTAGCTTTTATCCCGTAATCAAGGAGTATTTCCTCATTGATTATAAAAGCGGATCTTCCAACTTCCCCTGCCCCTCCTAAAAAACGTATATTAATGTTATCGACCTCGGCTTATTTATTGTTCACTGGTGTATAATTGTTCTGATGCGATATAAAATCGTATTATATGTGCCTAATCTGATATTATGTATATTGTGATTTGATGAAAGCGGAAGCGTTCATGGATTTATATGATTAAGAAATTTCTAACGAATTTTTATGGCGCTTAAGCTCCCGGTTAAACTCATTTAATTTCGCTTCCATATCTTTTATTAGATAATATACATCCGCGTACCCGTCGCTATTTTTTATGATTATTCCATTTTTGATTAAAACGTTAAGATGATGTCTGACAGTTTTATAATCCAGATTCAAAGCATCCGCTAATTGATTTGCATTATAAGGCCTGCCAATGAGCTTTTTCAGGATTAATGCACGGGTGTTCCCCCCGCGCGTTCCTTCCATCAGATACCATAGCAGTTTCAGTTGTTTATTGGGCTCCTTTAATTCGTTTTTCAACCGTTTATTTTCAGTTATATCCCTGGCTACACCATGGATTTCACCCTCTTTGATATCCCTGATTTTTATCTCAACCCACCTGTGTTCCCCATTCTTGCATACAACCTCAAGGATATCTGCCTGATTCACCATCTCTCCTGAGCGGAGTTTTTTCCGGCGCTCTTCAACGATTTCTATGCTCTCTGGTGTGAGCCATTTAGAAATATTATTGCCAATAACTTCCTCTTTTGGACAGCCGAGTATTCGACGTCCGGCCCGGTTCATTTTCAAAACAATACCTTCGGTATTAACTACATACATGACGTCCTGGGCGTTTTCAAAGAGATCTCTGTATTCTTTTTCGGATTTTTTGACATCTTCGTAGGATTTTTCCAGCTGTTTCTGATAATCCTTTACTTTTCGCTCAAGCTCCATCTTCTCCGTTATATCTCTCGCAATGCCCTGGAATCCCACCACACGACCGCCATCTTTGATTAATCGGCTTCTTATCTCGGCCCATCGGCATTCTCCGCTTTTGGTAACTATCTGGCGGATCATTGGATCGTCAGCAGGTTCACCCGAAATCCTTTTTCTCAGAGTTTCCTGAGTAAGTCTCCAGCTTTCAGGCGTGAACCATCTGGACACATGGGTACCGATTACTTCTTCTTTTGCACTACAACCAAGTTTTTCAATTCCCGCCCTATTAATATCCAGGATGTACCCATCGAAACTGTTGATGTACATAGGATCAGCGGCATTCTCGAACAGGTCTCTATATCTTTCTTCGGATTCTTTGACATCTGATAGCGCTTTCAATTTTGATGGTTCATTTTCAGTCATACTCCCGGGCTCCAGTCTCAGAGTACTACTATCATGTATCTAAATAAACATACGAAAGGTTTAGATGATATAAAATCTTTCGTTCCGTGGAACCATCCAATAATTAGACAGGATAACAGGATTGGAATTATTGGATGGATTCAGCAAATACGAAAAATTTTTAAGTATATAAGTTCTCAAAAACATACTGGATATAAATATACAAATGTCTGGGGAAAAAAGATATTGCACCTGACATGTGCATCTGAAAAAACGTTAGTGAAACGGATAAAAAAAACGCCATGCAGACAGGATGACGAGCTTCTGCTAACAGCTTGAGGTGGATAAATGAAAAAGGCACTGATGATCTTTACAGGATTCGTACATGACTTTACCGCAGGATGCTGGGCTGCGATCCTTTTTACCATTTACTGGATTCACAGGCTTCACTCAGGAAACAATGAACTTGCACCTTTTCTCATGCCCCTGGAAAGTGAATTCTTTTATTTTGGCCTCGCATGCACCGGCATTGTGCTCCTTACAGGTATGGGACGGACTTTCACATATATTGAAAATTTCTATGGAAAGGATGCTGAGAAACTGCGGCGAAAAATGCTGATGATCAAGCATGTCCTGCTTTTCGGGATTTTCGGAGGCGGTACGTACTGGCAATATACGATGGTTTTTGAGTAGAGGGCATGTTTTGAAAATCTGTTTGATCTCTCCCGCATTTCCCTTTTCTGGCCGGGTTCCCATGGCGCCGCCTGTCCTTGAATATCTCGGGGCGCTGACCCTGAAAGCTATGCCGGATGCCGAACTTGAGCTCATAGACGCAAACGTTCATGAACCTGTGCCTCGGGACATCGAAGCCGACCTCACAGGGATAAGCTCCATGACGGCCACAATAACTTGGTCCTATGAATTCAGCGATGAATTGAGAAAACTCGGGAAAAAAGTAATCCTGGGCGGCATCCACCCGACGGCGCTGCCCGAAGAGGCAAAAATGCATGCGGATGCCGTTGTTGTCGGGGAGGCGGAATCAATCTGGCATGAAGTCCTGAGGGATACCCGGGATGGGTGCCTGAAACCCTTTTATTACGGAAAAAGGTTGCCACTTGATGAAATGCCGTTACCGCTTGCGGATTCCTTGAAAGGACCGTATAAATTCAGGGCCGTCTTTACGATGCGGGGGTGCCCTTATAAATGCACATTCTGCTCTGTCAGGAAATTCTTTGGCGATACCATTCGCTACCGCCCGGTTGAAAATGTCGCGGATGAGGTTGAAAAATGCACCGGCATGATATATTTTAACGGCGACGATAATATCTGGGGTGGGGATTTGAAAAGGTCGATAGAACTTTTTACAAGACTTTCCAGGGGCAAAAAGAAGTGGTGGTACGGGTTCGGCGACCTGCGCGCTCCCCAGTCGCCGCCTGGCGATGAGCTTCTTGAAGCCGCAAGGAAAAGCGGGCTTTTTTCTGTCTGGGCGGGATGGGAAACCTCATCGGGCGAGGGGCTAAGATTGTATCATGCAGAGGCCAAACAGGGCAAGGACAGGGAAGAAGCTGTCAGGAAGATCAAGAAATACGGCATCGACGTGACACTTTTTGTCGTGCTCGGAAGCAGGTCTGATACTGCCGATGATTTCGACAGGGTCATTGACCTTGCTAAAAGACTCGGTGTAGTAATTCACCCGGTTCTCCTGACGCCGCTTCCCGGCACTGAACTTTACGAAGAATACAGGCCTTATCTTTTAAAAGACAGGGGATGGGAGTACTATACCGGGGTCAATGCAGTCTTTGAACATCCAACGATGAGCCCTGAGGAGAGGGAGGAAAAGTTCTACAGGACTTCGCTGGAATTGTTGAGCATGAAGAGGATATTGATGCACCTGTTCGAGATACCCCTGCGGGGTTTCCCGATGACGCATGTGCTTTCCCTGATGAAGCAGATACCTATGAAAAGGGCTATGGAGAAGGCGTATAAGGAGTGGAAAAAGAACAAGGGGAAAGGGAGTAGAGGATGATGATGACAATGCAGATTTTCAATGACATTATTTTGACTAATCCTGTACGTTACAATTCGTGTTGGCAGTTTTCCTGAGATACAATATCTCTTATCAAATACGGGATGACCGGAATATTTTTAGAGCAGGCTACTTTTATGAAGTGCAAAGAATTAAGTCACGAAACACTAATATACTGAAATAATAGGTTAACGAATATGTGTAAGGAACATAAGTTTGGCGGACTTTGGGAAGACCCTGAGAGGCTTGAAAGATACGAGAAGCTTTTCGCAGAGGCTTTTCCTGGCCAAACTGCATTAGATATACTGCATAGAAAGCCTTCAAAACATGCCAAGAAATAGCTTTTTTATTGATAGCTGTATTTTCCTCGGCACTGTAATTAAAGATAAAAATACAAAGGCATGTAAAAGTTTTATCAGTCGTATCCAAAACGATGTTTATGTTGGTTACATCTCCCCATTTGTAACAAGTGAAATGATCAACTCTATTCTATACGCTGAGAATATAAGACCGAAGATAAAATCTGAAATCCTTCATGCTATTGTGGATATGCTGATTTCTACGAAACTTGGAAATTTTGTTCCTTCGAATAACGATATGAAGGTCTATTCAGAAATCAGGGACGCTGATGATAGAATATCTGAGAGTGACATAATACATGCAACTTGTGCAAAAATACTTGGCATTCCTCTTGTGACTACCGATGATATGATGCGGAACAGTCGTGGACTAAAGAAGCATGTGGATATAATTTCTCCCATAGATGTTTTATGAATTCTCTTAAACCTAATAATTATCTTTTTACCACATCCACAAACACAAAAGTGCAATGTTTATGAGGCGTTATCGATGTGACACTTTTTGTCGTTCTCGGAAGCAGGTTTGATACTGCCGATGATTTCGACAGGGTCATCGACCTTGCCAGAAGGCTCGGGGTAGTAATTCATCCGGTTCTCCTGACGCCGCTTCCCGGCACTGAACTTTATGAAGAATACAGGCCTTTATCTTTTAAAAGACAGGAGATGGGAGTACTATACCGGGGTCAATGCTGTCTTTGAACACCCCACGATGAGTCCAGAGGAGAGGGAGGAAAAGTTCTACAGGACTTCGCTGGAATTGTTGAGCATGAAGAGGATATTGATGCACCTGTTCGAGATACCTGTCCGGGGTTTTCCGATGACGCATGTGCTTTCCCTGATGAAGCAGATACCTATGAAAAGGGCTATGGAGAAGGCGTATAAGAAGTGGAAGAAGAGAAATGGGAAAGGAAGTAGCAGATGATAATGGCCCTTATTTGATTGGTCTAAAAACAAACCTGAAATAAGGTTTATAAATTTTTATATGTTTTGGTTATGAAAATACCTGAGATATTTAAAAATGATTGTATAATTACTTAATTTATGATAATGCCTGAAATGTTCAATCTCAAAGAAGGATTACGGGATTGAAGGGATAACAAATAAGATTAAGATGATTAAATATATTATATTGTTCTGTATGTCTGAATTAAAACAGTTCTTAAGATTTGAAATATCAGGATATATAGTTGGACTGCGCCCAAACAATCAGTTAATAGGATTAAATGTAATTAAAAACGTATATGAATGTGTTATTACGAATATGAAAGGCAGTCTCCAGAGGTTATAATGCAACTAATTCGAGAGGTATATACCCACTATCCAGAGAAACTTTCTGATTCTGAAAAAAATCTTAATCTTCCGAATGGTATCGAATACATTAGTGCTGCCCGCATAAGAGAGAGTTCAGGATTTAAGGTAAAAACGTATAGAAAACTTGTTAAATGCGTGGCAGAATTAGGGTATCTGAATCCACATTTCAATCTTCTATATAGGGGGCAGGATAAAGACTACAAAAATAAAAATGGTTCAATTATATATCCGTCGATATTCCGCCCAACAGATGGAAAGCGAATAACTACAACAGAAATTGAGAAGCGCTTTTCGAGGCTTGATAAAATTCGCATGAAACTTCGCAGTAACAAGAAGAACATCTCTTTACAGAAAAGACTTTTAAGCTATCCCGAATACTATTATGCTCTAATTCAACATTATCAAAAAAATGAGACTCCTTTAATCGATTTAACCCAATCTTTACGTGTTGCTGCAACTTTTGCACTACTAAACAGCACAACTGGTTATGTATTGGTTTTTGGGATGCCGCATCCGCATGGGAGCATATCACATTTTATAGACCAAGAGATGGTTCTTGTAAAGCTGCAGAATGTGTGCCCCCCAAATGCCTTTCGCCCTCACTATCAAGAAGGATATTTAGTCGGCAATCTTCCATTTAACTCAATGCTGCCACGATTTGGAGATAACCTCGCAAGACGTTTAATTGGCAAGTATTACCTTGATAATTCTGACGATTATTTTTGGGATAAAGGATTTTCAAGCATCCCTAAAGAAGTCTTGTTTCCAAAAAATGACCCTTTTCAGGAAGAGCTTAACGATATTTTGGAAAAAGAATTGTCTAATAGCAGAATCGCCACAGCTTCAAAGACCCTGCCATCAGAATTAAATCTCGGCAAAATCAGCAAAAAATCAGCCAAGCTTCTTGAAGCTCCCTAGTAAATTGAAATAATATGATTTTGATGTGATACGAAGGAATATTTATACAGTATGTACCTAAATACTACATATACTATTTTGAAAATCTCTTAGATTGATGATGATTTTTTAAAAATGTTGGCAGCAACGTTTATCATTTCATAATGATAGAAAAAACAACATCTGTAGATATAATAAATAAATTCACTAATTAAAATATAAATCTATATTTCAAACCCAGGTCATAATGTAAAATATTATAATAATCCCAAGCGCACAAAAATAGCTGGATTAATGCAGAAATTGAATTTAGGCTTGAATAACCGAAAGATATAAAATCACTAAACCTTATTTTAAAGTTGTTTTTGGGTCAATTGATATTGTATCCTGACATAATTACCAACATAAATCGAAACTATCTCACTACTCCCATACCTTTATATTCCAACCAATTAATATAATCCTCACCATGCGCTCATCAAAACTCACACGGAAAACGAACGAGACCGACATTGAAATAAAAATCACACTTGAAGGCTCGGGAAATACTGATATCAATACAGGTATTGCATTCTTTGACCATATGCTCAACTCCTTTGCGAAACACGGCTCCTTTGACCTTGTGGTAAAGGCAAGCGGTGACCTCAGCGTGGATGACCATCATACCATAGAGGATGTGGGCATTACCCTCGGAAGCGCCATTGACAGGGCACTTGGCGATAAGAAGGGGATTGAGCGATTCGGTGATGCGCGTGTGCCAATGGATGAAGCGCTCGCAACAGTGGCGATAGATATCAGCGGGCGGAATTTTTTGGTGTTCAATGCACAATTCGCCAGCCAGAAAATAGGGAGTTTCAATCCACAGAATACGAGACATTTTTTTGAGTCGCTTATCAGCAATGCGGGTATCAATGCACATCTTGCTGTAACCGGGGAGAACGACCACCACAAGACCGAAGCGCTCTTTAAGGCATTCGGGATTGCATTGAAAAGGGCGGTCAGGATAAGCGGTTCAGGAGTGCCAAGTACAAAAGGCGTACTTTAGTAATCCAAAAATTTAAGTCATTTTTACGCATTCAAGCAAGTGTGTTATACTATCTACCATATGGTAATAAAGAAATTTCAATTGATATACCTGCCGGGCATTATGTTAAGCTCATAAAATCAAATAATGTGCCGAAATCCCGGGATGAAAAGAAAAAGATAGAACATGCACTTAAGAATCCCATTCACAGCAGGCGTTTATCCGATATTGCAGAAAGCGGCAAAAAGGCTGTAATAATAGTCAATGATATAACACGCCCTACACCAACAGCAAAACTGCTGCCCCCGCTTATCTCTGAATTAAAAGCGAGCGGCCTTACGGATACCACTGTTGTTTTCGGCCTCGGGATACACAGGAAACAGACTGAAGAGGAAAAACAGTCCATACTGGGCGACTTATATGGCAAAGTGAAAAGCATCGAACACGATCCTGATGATTGCGTTAATCTTGGAACGACAGCAAGAGGCACCCCGGTAGAGGTCTTAAGACCTGTTGCCGATGCCGATATCGTGATATGTACAGGCAGCATCGAGTTCCATTATTATGCCGGCTACTCTGGCGGCGCAAAATCCGTGCTTCCTGCCGTCTCATCAAAAAGGAGCATTTACGCAAACCATGCCATGATGCTTGATCCGAAATCCCGTGCAGGAAGGCTTGACGGTCCTGTGAGGGAAGATATTGAAGAGGCGGGTGGGATCCTGGGCATCGATTTTATCCTTAATGTGGTCCTGAACGAGAGGAAAGAAATAATCTTTGCCGCAGCAGGGGACTTCATAGAGGCGCACAGGAAAGGCGTGGCTTTTCTTGATGGTATATCGAAGATAGAGGTCGAACCTGCCGATATCATAATAGTGTCCCCGGGAGGCTGGCCGAAAGACATCGATATATTCCAGTCCCACAAGGCACTCGAACATGCCAGGAACGCGGTAAAAGACGGGGGTTCTATTATTCTTGTGGCCGAGTGCAGGGAAGGCTACGGCAACCGCGTGTTTGAAGAGTGGCTGGATTCGGGAAGGGATGAAGTGATAGAAAGATTTAGAACAGGATTCGTCATGGGTGGCCACAAGGCAGCGCTCATTGCGGCAATGTCAAAGAAAATTGATCTTTATCTGGTTTCTTCATTGCCTGATGAAATTGCCAGAAGAGCATATTTTATCCCGGCAACTCTGGAAGAAGCACTGGAGGCTGCACTTTCAAAACATGGAGGGACTGCAAAAATAATCGTGATGCCATACGGCGGTTCCACCCTGGCTGCAGGGTCTGCCCGGGAATTCGTTTGAATCTGGAAATCTGGCAAATATATTACTGCCAGTTATCTACCTGCACGGTAAATATTATATAGGGTAATGCCGTATTATGTTCCGGTGAAGTTAAATGAGTCACGTTATCGGCTTGAAGTGCAGGGAATGCGGTGCTGAATATCCTGCCGGTATCCAGAATACATGTTATGAATGCTTCGGTCCTCTCGAAGTCAATTACGATTGGGATTATATTGCTGACAACATCAGCAAAGAAAAAATAGCCCGGGGCCCAAAATCCATATGGAGATATAAAGATTTCCTGCCTCTTGAGTCCGAAAAGCGCATCGACCTTGGCGCCGGTTTCAATACGCTTCACCACGCAGACCGCCTCGGGGCGGCGCTGGGACTGGATGAACTGTACATACTGGACGAATCCGTGAACCCGACGAATTCATTTAAGGACAGGGTAACATCCGTTGCAATCTCAAAGGCAATAGAGTTCGATGTCAAAGCTGTCGGATGCGCAAGCACTGGCAACCTTGCGGCCGCAGTGGGCGCACATGCTGCAAAAGCCGGACTGCCTGCATACATATTCATTCCCGGAACGATTGAGATAGGCAAGATCGTCCAGATGCTCGTGTACGGCCCGAACGTGATCGCGGTTGAAGGAACTTATGATGACGCAAACCGCCTTGCAAGCGAAGTGGCCGACGCACACCCCGACTGGGCTTTTGTCAATATCAATATCCGTCCCTATTATACCGAAGGCTCAAAGACCCTGGCCTACGAGACCGCAGAACAGTTGAACTGGGAAGTGCCCGACCACATCGTAGCACCCCTGGCAAGCGGCGCGCTGCTTTGCGCCATTGCACGCGGATACAAGGAACTTGAACGCGTGGGACTCGTGGATAATGCGAACGTGAAATTCTCAGGCTCGCAGCCGCTTAACTGTTCACCCATATCGACTGCTGTGCAGAACAACAGCGAAGTAATCCCTGTCCGGAACTTTGAGACCATTGCGCACAGCCTCGCGATAGGCAACCCGGCCGACGGCTACTACGCCAAACGCGCCATACTGGATTCAGGTGGATATGCTGCGTCTCCCACCGATCCTGAGATCATCGAGGCCATCCATCTCCTTGCACGCACAGAGGGAATCTTCACCGAGCCGGCAGGCGGCACCACGGTCGCAGGCCTGAAGAAACTTGTTGAGAGCGGGCATATACAGCCTGATGAACGGATCGTGGTGTATGTGACAGGAAACGGCCTCAAGGCCCAGGATACGCTACTCAAATCGCTGCAGCGCCCGCCGGTGATCAAACCGACGCTGGGCGAATTTGAAAATCTGCTTGCGCCAAAACTTGATATTCATAAGCAGGAAACTGCTCCCCTTGTACATACATAACGGTGATATAAATGGTAAAAATAAGATTCTCTTCAGCATTAAGCAATGTCACACATGCACGCGAAACGACGCTCCAGCTCGGAGATACAACTGTAAAAGAAGTCCTGGATAAATTGATTGCGCAATTTGGCGCCGACTTTGAGCGCCGCATCCTCGATAAAGGCGAAGTGAGGCGGTTTGTAAACCTCTACGTGAATGGCGAGGATATCAGACATTTGAATGGCCTGGCCAGTCCTGTAAAGGATGCCGACGAGATCTCGATATTGCCGGCTGTGAGCGGGGGATAATTTCATCTTTTTATCTTGCGCATTTATTGAACATCCCTCTCCCAGAAAATATCCTTCTTCCGCTGCGCCAGCATGATCATCAGCTTTCCTATTATTAATCCGACAATAATACCCGCGATCGCATCAGTCGGGAAATGCACGCCCACATATATCCTGCTCAGAGCAACGATAAATGAAAAAGCATAAAGATATTTGCCGTAATTCGGATGGAATCTTGAAACGACAGTGGCCGCAAGAAAACTCATTTCCGTATGCCCTGAAGGGAAGGATGGATCCGATTCGCATGGCGTTAAAACCCTTGATGATTCCATAAGGCAGGGTCTTGCCCTGTCGATTAAGAATTTTAAGGGATACGTGAACATCGCTCCGATAACGATCCCGGCTGTCAAAAGTAATGCCAGCTTCTTCTCTTTCCTGACCCAGAAATAAACGATGAGAAGGAACCAGAAAACATAAGTTAGTTCCCTAAGGCTTGGAAAAACCGCATCAAAAACCGGGTTTGTGATGTTGTGGTTTAGTTCCAGGAAAATCGAATTATCCAGAGATCCGAGATAGGACAGGATACTCATCATCAACCTTTCCAGCATTGTAACTTCTATGGGCATCTATGAATTCTTTTTCAAGCGTCTTGCTATCAGGATTACCGCGATCGCCGCCGCCGCTCCAAACCCCGGTATCTTTGGACTTGATTTTGGTTCAGTTGCCGAAGTCGTCGCCGTCGGGGCAGGCAGCGAAGGAGTTTCAGGGCTGTAAGGTGTTAAAACGGGTTTGACGATTGTGTTATTTGAAGGCACTGAATGGGAATTAAGCACCTGCGAAGTCTTTGCGGTCATTTTTGCATATGAATACTGGAATATCTGTTCATCAGGTGTTGTCATTGTCTCTGCCCATTCATAAGCACTGACAGCAAGCGTGGGTTCGATGCCTGCGAGCCTTGCTTCGTTGATGGCTGCTTCTGCTTCTTCCTTGCTTTGTTCGATTTTCTTTGAGGTGTTAACCTGGCCAAAAAATCCGATCATAGTGCTGGATTTTACCGTAGCTTGCAGAGAATCGAATACGGCGCCTGAATAATAACCGCTCCGTAGTTCTTCGTCTGCATTATCAATGTCTTCTCCCGACCCGCTGATAATACCTGGATGCCCGCCGCTTTCTGAAACCAGTTCAAAAAGGTAGGTATTTATCGATTTTGCCTGGCTGAGGTACCATCCCGCCCTGTCCTTCAGGATATTTTCCGGTATGACTTTGTTATCCGTCGAAGCAAGAGTCAGCCACCATTGTGCTGTGCGTGCCCTCTCATTTGCAAAAGCAAGCGATGAAATCTTATCATCGGAATTATTGGATTTCTTCGCCTCATCCAGTTTCGCCTTTGCAGCCGTAATCCTGGATTCCGCCGCTCCCACTGCTTCCACATCGCTTATGCCATAATATTTGAAGCGGTCAAGGTCTGCTTTTGATGAGTTTATCTGTTCTTCAACTTTGTCGATAAGATTCATAAGATATTGTTCTTTGTCCGCTGCTTTCGAATATCCTTCACCCCACTGGGATGTGCGCATGTTAAATATTGCCTGGAAATATAAAGACGTAGCGGCATAGTATTTCCTGTCCTTATACATCGTTTCTGCCCTTCCCAATATTTCTTTTGCCTGGACAACATAAGGATCCAATGGATTTATTGAAGCTAATCCCTCATAGATGCTATTGGACTCCTGCTTCAAGCTGGTGGCAAGAGGTTCAAGTTTATTCTGATATTCAGATGTAAGAACAGTACCATTAAATTCCTGCTTATCGATTTTGTTTCCCGTAAAAGCCTCGACAACATCCTGGATATTGCTGACCTCTTGAACCTCGACATTCAATTTTTTCCCAAGCTCTACTACATCCACTGTTTCTTCCTTCGTTTCGGAAATTATGAAAGCTCCCCTTGTCCTGGAAACAGATTTGGGCACTGTTACAGTTCTCTGTCCCTCGGGAATCAGGAACAACGTAGTATTTTTGGCGGCCGCAGCTTCGAGCTTGAAGGGAATGCCGCCCACCGGGCCTATCGAACCGTCAGGATTTATCATACCCGTCATTACGACCCCCGGCTTTAATGTCCAGTTCTTCATGGCAGCTATTGTAGCTACGGTCAGTGCTCCACCGGCCGATGGCCCGCCTATGATCGGCGAACTTATATCGATGATGTAATAAAAATCATATGCTTTCTCATCAATCCCCAGCACATCAGAGGCCACCATTGCGGCAAGCCTTGCAGAACCCTGAAGGTCGACCTGGGTATAAGGGCTTGTGTCCACGAAAACATGGCCTGTGCCGTTCTGGACTATCACGGTGGCGCCAAGGAGAATCCCTTCATCCCCATTCGCTGTACTGCTATCGGCCACAAGCGGAACAGTCACCCCGTCTTCGAGGGCATGGATATTCCCGGCACTCACCAAAAGAACTATTATTACAGGAAGAATTTTGTAAATCATCTTCATCACTTACAATACAATTATAAGATAAATACTTAAAAGCTGTGTTCTATCATATGGTGCATTAAAAATCATGAACGTTCGAATATTGTTACTGCTGCTGGCGGTACTGATCATTCCGGCGCATGCACAGGAAACGATAAGTGAGGGACAGATTTCACTTAATGGATATGTGGATACTTCCGGAAAAGTGCTCTTAACTGGTTATGCCTCGCCGGAATCTCTCTCTTACATGCCATTCTTGAATGGCATAAAGTATACCTTTGATAACAATACAAACCAGCTTTACGCTATTACAGATATGCTGACATCAAAGAGTACAGATACATGGTCGCTTGACTTCTCTTTGAACGGTTATTATTCGGACTACTCCGTGACATTCTATCTTCCATCAGGTTCTGAAATAACGAAGTTTGACATACAGCCTGAACTGAATTATCAGGTCCAGGTCAAGGAAGATTCCCTCGCCGTATCCATACAGGGATACAGGGTGGCATCGCCCCGGATAAAAGTAGATTACAAATTGCCGGCGGATGTACCGGTTCAATCAACAGGCCAGATCACCTCATTGCTAATCATATCCTCAATTATTGTGCTGATTGCGGGAGTTGCTTTCATATTCTATAGAAATAGAATGCACAAAGGAACAGTTATTCCTGAGATCAAATCCCCCAACCTGGAAAAAAATATTGTCCCGGAAGAAAAACCTGAAACAAAAGAAATTCATGTCACGGGGGAGATGCAAAAAGTCATAGACACTCTCTCAGATAAAGAAAAGGCCATAATAGGTTTACTTTTAAGAAATGGCGGTTCCGCAAATCAGGCTGATATTCGATACGAGACCGGGATTCCAAAATCATCCCTCACGGGTATAATAAACGCTTTAAAGAGGAGAAATATAATAAAAAAGGTTGAGAAAGGAAGAACAAATCTTATCGAACTTTCAGAATGGTTTTTATCAGAAAATGAACCCAATTGAACCTTAGTTTATTACAACGTTCTACATCGAAATTAAATATCGTTCAATCCAAACAGACATGTCAAGGTGAATTATATCCCGTATTTAAATACGGGGATTGAGAGAAATGAAAACAATAATAAAAACTGCAATACTCATTGCCGCCATTATTCTGATCCTGGCGCCGACCGCAGTAACTGTATTTGCCCAGCCTTTAGGCCCGGGCTTTGGAAAAGAAAGAGGATATGCAAGATTATTTGTTGAGCCTGTACTCATGGGGCACGGGTTTGCCCTGAACGGGGATCAATATCACATCCTTGACGTGACGGCCATAAGAACTGGTGATGCATCGGTAGGCCTTATACGTTCCCTGCTTTTGCAGAAAAAAAGTCCCGAAGAGATAGCAAAAGAAATAATTAATGCGCAAACAGCGACCAAAATGCGGACCCATCTCAGATTTGCCGGTCAGGCGTATGACCTGAACATAACAAGCTATGACAACCAGTCTCTTGCCGGCAATGTATTGACGCTCCCCCCATATGGTACAGACCAGGCTAATTTCAATCCGGCTCAGGTAGGAAATATTTCACTTTCAATGTCAAAATATGAAGGCGAAGTTGTCTCAACCGGTACCCTGACCATGAACGGGACCGACTACAAAGTGCTCCTGACATCTCCCGCGAAACTTGGAAGATGGTAAGAAAGAAAAGTGTTAATCCCGGCAGGGATTAATTTATTCCCTCGCAAATTGTAATTTATATAATACAAAAAGGAGAGAATGAGATGATACGATATGTTAATGTTAAAACAGTAGTTGTATCGGTTGTGGCAATATCAGCGATCCTGGCTGGAGTCTCCGGATCATTCGCGCGCCCTGAGTATCTTACAAGTTTTGACTCTGTTTATGGAAACGGTTCATGCAGCACCTGTCACATCAGGGCCTCAGGTGGAGGACCGCTCAATTCCTACGGAACATTATTTCAGGACAAACCCAACCATGTTGCCAATGCCAGCGCAGCCCTGAGAGCTATAGGATCACCATCTGCGGCGACAGAAACAGCCGAAACGCTGGCGGTTACCACTGTAACCGCAACAAAAACTCAGCCGGCTCCAGGGTTCGGATTCGTGATCTCATTGATTGGGTTATTTTCATGGGCACTCCTGGCGAGGAGGCATAATAAATGATCTGTCTTTGTTTCTGCAATTAAGAAACAAAAAGAAGGAGATATAATATATGAATGGGAAAACAATGGTTGCCTTACTTTTGGCGATATCAGCAATTCTTGCAGGAGCACCGGGGTCTTTTGCACGGCCCCAGTATCTTACAAATCTCAGCGCTGTGTATGGAGATGGCTCATGCACCACCTGCCACGTTATGTCTCAAAGTGGTGGACCACGGGGTTCCAATGGAAATTTCGGATCACATACCCCTGATGGAACGTACGAGCCGCGGAACTTTAACAGAACGAATGAATCGCGCAGCTATAACAGGACTTTTGAATCGAGATATTCTAATAGGACATTACCGCGCAACTCTTACGGGACCTTATTTGAGAACCAGCCCGGTCACGTTACAGATCCAGGTGCAGCTCTGATAGCAATAGGGCCGCCCCCAGCAGCAACCCCGGCAGATACAACCGTCGCATCCAGAGGGATTCCGACGGCTCCCGGGTTTGGAATTGTGGCCTCAATGGCCGGATTATTTGCATTGGTTCTCCTTTTCAGGCGGCGTAACAAATGATGGAAACCATAATGGAATTGCAGGACGTCTGGAAAATTTACAGGATGGGCGAAGTGGAGGTGCCGGCGCTGAAAGGAGTAAGCGTTGAAATAAAGAAAGGAGACTTTGTTGCTATAATAGGCGCTTCGGGAAGCGGCAAATCGACAATGATGAACCTGATAGGATGCCTGGATATTCCTACCAGAGGAAGACTCTACCTCAAATCGCAAGATATCAGCACACTAAGCGAATCAGACCTGGCATCATTAAGGGGCAAGACTATCGGTTTCATTTTCCAGCAATATAACCTGATCCAATCGATGTCTGCTTTTGAGAACGTTATGCTCCCACTGGAATTCCTGGAATATAATGACCAGAAAGCAACAAACAGGGCAAGAGAAATACTGACACTGGTAGGGCTGAGTGACAAGCTACATCATCGTCCGGCCCAGCTTTCCGGAGGTCAGCAGCAGAGAGTATCCATAGCAAGAAGCCTGGTGAGCGACCCTGAGATAATACTTGCGGATGAGCCGACAGGGGCCCTTGACAGTGTTACAGGCAGGGAAGTCCTGGAGATGCTTTACAGCTTATGGAAAGAGAAGGGAAAAACGATAATCATGGTCACGCACGACCTTAATCTGGCTAAATATGCACGCACAACAATTGAACTGAAGGACGGGAAAATTTTGAAAATATCTGAAAAGACCCCGTATTCACACGGGGAATAGGACTGATACAAATAGGACTGATACAAATGAAAAAAACAATATTACCGATTTTGGGAATTCTGTTATTAATGGCTTACACCCCTGTGGTTAATGCGGATTTAGCAGGCACAACAGTATTATCGGTAAGCCTTGCGAACTACGATCCCAATCCCGCGATCGCTGGAGATACCGTAGAAGTACGTATAGGTATCGAGAATATCGGCGGTACGACTACCAGCAATCTTATTCTGGAAGTTGTACCTGAATATCCTTTTGAGCTTGTAGCCGGTGAAAACGCTATTCAGGACGTAGGAATAGTTCAGGGGTATCAGGTGGATTCCACTGCAAATATAAAAATCGCAACGTACAGGATGCAAATAAACAAAGATACCCCTGCAGGAAATTACGAATTCAAAGTTAAGTATTATGAACAGGGTTCGAGCGCTTCAACTCAAAAAAGCCTGTCCCTTAACATCAAGTCCAGGGAAAGTGCTGAAGTGATTCACATCGATAAATCAATTCTTGTTCCCGGAAAGCAAAGCAGCCTGAAGTTCACGATAAATAATGTCGGGAATGCACCGTTGAGGGATTTGACTTTCTACTGGGAAAATGATGATAAAATCATACTTCCTGTCGGAAGTGACAATACAAAATATATTAAATATATTGACATTGGCAACAGCTCTGACCTGGAATACCAGGTGATCGCAGATACTAACGCACAGCCCGGATTATACAAACTGAACTTATACCTGACATATGAAGATTCAATATCAAATCAAACAAAAAAAATAAGCACAATTGCCGGAGTTTATGTTGGCGGCGGAACAGATTTTGATGTAGCCTTCTCGGATAATGCGAACAGCCAGACATCTTTCAGCATTGCAAATATAGGAAGCAACCCTGCATACTCGGTATCCGTGATAATTCCTGAACAGCCGGGCTGGAGGGTAAGCGGCTCAAATTCAGTCATAATAGGCAATCTGAACAAAGGAGACTATACTGTCGCCAGTTTCAAATTGCAGTCACCAACGAGTGATCCGAATTCCCAGAATAGAACCGGAAGAAGCAATAGCAACATCCAGGGAAGATCTATGCCAAGATCAATGAATAGCTCATCTGATACGGTACGCATGCAAATCGCTTATACCGACACTATGGGAGAAAGAAACGTTATTGATAAAGATGTGAAAATCGGCTTCCAGAACATAGCATCTGCAGATGGGCAGATGGCCATGCAGGGACGAAGGGGAACCCAGCAAGA
This sequence comes from Candidatus Methanoperedens sp., assembly GCA_036567605.1. GTDB lineage: Archaea > Halobacteriota > Methanosarcinia > Methanosarcinales > Methanoperedenaceae > Methanoperedens. The sequence goes on from DATCUE010000113.1 coordinate 21,181, forward strand.
AAGCGGACTCCCCAATTACACGGCATATTTTATCGGAATAATTGTGCTTGTGGGAATAATAGCAGGTCATAGAAAGTACAAGAGTCGCAAATTGCTGGATCCGGATTTCAAAATAAAGGATCTATTCAAACGCAATAAATGATAATCTCTGTGGATCAAAATGAAACTTAACAAGTGTTTCAAGCATGCGTTTAATATGGTGCTGCACAGCAAGCTGCGAAGCTGGCTGACCATAACAGGTATAGTTATAGGTGTTGCTGCTGTAATTTCGATTGTCTCGATAGGCGACGGGATGCAGCAATCGCTGAATGCACAATTGAACGCTCTTGGCGGGGATATCGTGACAATCTCACCCGGATTTGAACGTGGTGGGGGCATGTTTTTTATGAGAGGTGGCGGAGGCGGTGGAGGGGCTTCAAGCTCGCCTCAGGCAACGACCAAAGAAATAGTGTTAGGCAGGAGTGACCTTCAGGCATTGAAGGGCATACCTGATATTGCACTTATCGATACAAATATCAGGGGGAGTGTGGACATGTCCTACCTTGGCAAAACAGGCAAAGTATCGGTAACAGGCGTTGACCAGAAAGTATGGTCACAGATTACTACAAGTAAAATAAAGGACGGTCGGATGCTTGATTCTGCCGACCAGAATGTCATAGTGATAGGAGGAAGGCTTGCATCCTCTTTTTTTTCCCAGCCTGTCGGGATAAACAAGATGATAGATGTAAACGGTAGTGCTTTCAGGGTTGTAGGAATCCTTGATGACCAGAGCAACAGCGTCTATATGCCTATCCAGATGGCATACCAGGTGATCCCTGAAAAGACGAATGATATTTATGATACGCTTGTAGTAAAGATCAAGGACGAAAATCAATTGGATGAAGTAATCACGAAAATCCAGGACAAACTTAAGACCGCAAGACACGTTACCGAAAAAAACATGGATTTCTCAGTTTCTTCAAGAAAGGAGATGCAGCAGGCAAGAGCAGATGCCATGAACTCAATGAACACATTCCTTCTTGCAATTGCAGCGGTTTCATTAATCGTGGGCACAGTCGGGATAGCAAACACCATGTTCACCTCTGTACTTGAAAAGACCAAAGAGATAGGAATCATGAAAGCTATCGGCGCGCGCAATCACGACATTTTGCTCATATTCCTGTTCAATGCGGGATTTATCGGACTGGTCGGAGGGATCATAGGTATAATACTTGGAGCAATTCTTTCAGGCTTCATGCCTTCGCTCATGGGGAATCTTCCTCTTGCAAGAGGTACAACGATAGTATCTCTAAACTCAATAATCATGGCATTATCTGTATCAGTTACGGTAGGAGTGCTTGCAGGAATAATTCCTGCTTACCAGGCATCAAAATTGAAGCCTGTTGATGCTTTGAGATACGAATGATTTCCATACTTTGAATCCGATTAGTCTATGAGTTCAATCTCTATTATTCTCTTTTCCTCTCAGCGCCGATACGATGATTGCAGGCACAGTGATTATTGAAGACAGAATAAATGCACTGGTAACGCCACCGGTAAAGGCCTCTTGCACGGCTACTGGCATGTTCGCCCCGCCTATGACGAACATATTCATCATTTCATCAAGAGAAATTGTGCCCATAATCAGCGGAAAAGCTATTCCCATGCTCAGCACCATGCCGGCGCTGTTGAAAAACGCTCTCATGGATGAGGCTACGCCTCGCCGCTCCGGGGCCACCGACGACATGATTGCACTGGTATTCGGAGGCTGGAACAGTCCTGAACCGAAACTGTTTATGAACATCCATACTGCAAGTATCCAGTAAGGAGTATTGTAATGCATGGTCGCAAGACCCAGGAGACCGATGAGAGATACGGCCAGTCCAGCTGTGCTGATAATTCTGGAACCGTATTTATCCGAGAGCATCCCGCCTATCGGGCCTGTTATTGCAAGACCGACTGCAAGAGGAATGGTGAGTATGCTGGCTGTGAGCGGGTCATAGCCCCGCGGCCCCTGGAAGAAAAGGATGAGGAGAATCATTACAGCTCCCCTGGCGATGGAATTCAAAAGTGCGCTTAGTTGTCCATAGGAGAAGATTTTTATTTTGAAAAGGTTCAGATCTATCAGCGGATAGATTGCTCTTTTTTCAACGCGCAGGAAAGCGCCAAAACTCGCAATTGCTACAACAAGTGACAGGAGCATTGGAGGCGAGGCCAAGCCGAGAATAAACCCTGCCGTCAGGTAAATCATAAATGTGATAAAGGAGATAGTAAGTAAGATCATTCCTTTAAGGTCGAAGGTTTCTCCTTTGGGCAATTTTGCTATATCTTTTAGTTTGAGATGCGCCCATAACGTGGTGACAACACCGATAGGAACGTTTATAAAGAAATTCAGCCGCCAGTCTATCAGTGTGAGAAAGCCTCCGAGGATCGGGCCCACGACAAAGGCAGCAGCCATTATCATGCTTAAGATTCCCATTGCTTTTCCCAGTTCGCTCCGTCTGAAAGCGTCGGTGACTATTATTGTCCCGTTAGCCACAAGCATCGACCCTCCAACAGCCTGAAGCACCCTGAAAACGATAAGCTGGTTTATGTCAGCGGCAAGACCGCAAAGCAGTGAGCCGATCGTGAACACTGCAAGCCCGTAAACGTACAGCTTCTTCCGTCCATAGATGTCTGCAAGCCTGCCCCAGGCCGGCGCAAGTATTGTAAGAAGAAGAGTATAACTTATCAGCACCCACATTATCCCGAAGAGGTCGGTATTCAGTTTCACCATCATAGTGGGAAGAGCGATTATCAGGGTGCTGGCATTGAGTATTCCGACAAGCATTCCGAGTGAGGTCACTGAAAGGGCTGTCCATTTATAGTTTTCTTGAACGTTTTTATCCATCATATCTCGATTTTCGAAAACAGATAGCTTCCGACCACCAGGAACAGAGCTGTGACGGCTGAAAGCACTGCAAAATCAGTTATAAAACTAAAGTGCATCTGACTCACCAGAGCGCCTCTTAATCCGTCAACTCCGTATGACAGGGGGTTCAGGCTTGCCGCAATGAAGATTGAATCTGGAAGTCCCGCAAGCGGGAACAGCGCCCCGGAAAGGAAAAATATGGGCATCACAAGGAAATTCATGACCATCTGGAACCCCTGCATATCCTCAAGCAGCGATGCT
>DATCUE010000114.1:0-29142 GCA_036567605.1 Candidatus Methanoperedens sp.
TGGGAGCCGGATAGTTATACTCCTCAATGAACGAAGGGTCGATGGGTTCAAAACCCGTGGCTACGGCAACGGCTCCCACGGAAATTAAGCTTGTTGTTTCTTTTGCACCAAGGTCGATGGCATCCCGCGGGCAGACTTTTATACATGCGCCGCATTCTTTGCATTTTGACCTGTCGATCATGTACGCCTGCGGGACTGCCTGTGCAAAAGGCAAAAAGATAGCCCCACTCGGGCATTTCCTGGCGCATGCTCCGCAGGATATACATTTTTTGACATCAACGTAGCGGGGATTGTGCCTTAAGGTTATCGAGTAATCACCCGGGCTTCCCTTCACATCTGCAACCTCGGTCTGCGTGAACATTGTTATGCCGGGATGATTGTGCACTGCCACCATCTTCGGCGTAAGAATGCACTGGGAACAATCAAGAGTCGGGAAAGTCTTTGATAAACCGATCATGTGCCCGCCAATGTATGGCTGTTTTTCTATCATTATTACTTCATGTCCATCAGCCAGTTCAAGGGCGGTTGTTATCCCTGCGATCCCGCCGCCAACGACCAGAGTCCTGTCTACTAATTTTTTCTCAAGCGGAACAAGCACCTCTATGGAAGAAATGCGGGCGACTGCTCCTTTTATCAATCCCCTGGCCTTTGAATTTACGCTCTCTTTACTTTCCTTGTCATGAACCCAGCTTGCCTGCTCCCGTATGTTTGTTATCTCAAGAAGGCTCGGATTAAGCCCCGCGTTTTTCGCCATACTGCGAAATGTTTCAAGATGCAGCTTGGGCGAGCATGAACCTATTACGACGCGGTCGATTTTCCCCTTCTCTATATCATTCCTGATTTTTTCCTGGCCTGCGCTGCTGCACAGGTAATCCTGGATATTGACGATTACATTTTCTCCTTTCAGGCTGTCAGCAACGGCCTGCAGGTCGATTACATCGCCGATGTTCCCGCCGCACCTGCACAGGTACACGCCGGTTTTTTTTGGAGCAGGTTCATTTTCCGGCATTGCTGCCTCCCGCTATGGCGGCCAATAATTTATCAGTTGAAACAAGATGTTTATCCAATCCCAGTTCCTTCGGGGGGATGCCCATAGCAAGACCTATCAACTGCGTAAAATAAATGACAGGCATATCTATCTTGATATTAAATTTTGCTTCAACCGCTTTCTGCTTTGCATCAAGCTGTAGATGGCACATTGGGCATGTTACGACCATACAGTCTGCACCTGAATCTTTTGCCATCACAAGAAGGTCTTTTGCAAGACCGAGGGCAAGTTCTTCATTTGTTATCAGGATCGGGCCTCCACAGCATTTTGTTTTATAATAATATTTTACAGGTTCTGCCCCAAGGCTTGAGATCAGGTTGTCCAGGGACTTGGGATTTTCGGGGCTGTCGAACTCATTCTCAGGCCGGGTCAGGAGGCAGCCGTAGTAAGGCACAGCTTTTATTTTTAAAGGCTTTTTGGCCTGCTCACCAAGTTTTGCAAGACCAAAGTCTTTTACGATCACTTCGAGAAGGTGTTTTGGTTTTGTGTTGCCGTCATATTTTGTTGTGAGCGCTTCATTAATCCTGCTTTTGAGAGGGCTGTCTTCAAGCGCTGCCCGGGCGCGCATCAGGTTCGAGTAGCAGAGGTTGCAAGGTGTCGTAACATCAAGACTTTTTGATGAAGCAAGTGTCCTTGCTGAGAGGGCAACCCGCGTCGTCCTGTCGTCTACATGAAGCGCGCCGCAGCAATTCCAGTTCTTTATCTCTTCAAGCTCGATGCCGAGGCGGGTAAATACGGCCCCGACCGACAGCCGATAATCCACGGCAGTTCCGTGCTGCGCGCATCCCGGATAATACGAATATTTCATTTTTCATTCTCCGGCATTGCTTTTTCTTTTTCACCGGGCTCTTTTTCTTCCGCTTCCTTTTTCGTTCTTGTCTTTTCTTCTGTTTTCTTGCCGAGTTCAAAAATGGCATCCAGTTCACCCACATCTTCCATTCTATCGATAGACAGGGGCAGTTTTCCTTTTGAAAACAAGGAAAAGCCGAAGGGTGCCTGTTTTATCATTCCAGGCTCGGAAAGGCTGTATTTCGATATCAACAGGAATTCAGAAGCCCTTCCGTTCGTCTTTATCACTTCGGAAAAAACATTGTCGAACTTTGCGTTCTTGTTCCTGATGCCTTCAGCCATCGCAATCGGCTTTAGCGTCTCCATAAGCTCGGTCGGGTGTATTCCCCTGGGACATCGCACGGAACATGAAAAGCATGTGGTGCATATCCAGATGGTATTGCTGTTCAGGACTTCTTTCTTGAGGCCGAGCTGTATCATGCGCACAAGCTCTCGCGGCGTATAATCCATTTCGTGGCTGACAGGACATGAACCCGCGCATATGCCGCACTGCATGCATGCGGGTATTTTCTCGCCGCCCGGTGTTCTTATAATAAGGTCCCTGAATTCGGTATCCCTGGATTCCGGGAGGATTGTTTCTTTTCTCATTTAGCCTCGGAGGAAGACGTTTGTAGATTTAATAGTATTTAAGATTTTGTACCCATAAATTTAACGGTTCAGACCTATTCCACTTCAAGCCTTATTCCGCCCACATGCGGAGCAATGACCAGAATTATCCACCCGAGTGCTTCCAGTCTTGCAGAAGGGGATTCTGGTATCGCCGCAAGAAAGAACGTCGGGATACTGATGAAAAAACCAAGTGCCGCAAACGTGGCGCCTACTGCCTGTGCAAATGGTAAAACATGAATTTTCTTTATTGTTCTAAGTTCCATCACTTCATCCCTTCTCTCATTTTCCTTGCGATCTCATCAAACGCAGGAGGCCTTATCTGGAAAACATCAACGCCCTGCGGGAACTCGATCGGCCTCCCCTCCGTTATGATAAGAATCCCGCTGCCGGTTTCCCCGAGTGTTTCTCCTATGATTTTCGAAGAAATATTGCTCATCTCATCCTGGGTTTCCTGTATCTTCTTGACAAGGTATTCTCTCCACCCGTCAAAATCAATATTTTTGCCAAAGAAATCCTCGTGAAGCTTTTTTATTTCGGGCATGAAGGATTTGGAATATTCATCAAAAAGCAGTTTTGACATCTTGAGATGTTCCTCCTTTTCCATTCCCTGAGGCTTGGCGCCTTTATCCATGAGGCTCTTCATCAGCCTGTAGTGATTGCTCTCTTTCCCGAATTTCTCAAAGAATTCTATGCCTGCTTTCTCGTCTTCGTTCATTCCCTCGATAAATAGGACATCGACATTCCCATAGGTTGCTACGAAATGGTCTATTTTTTCCCTGACTTCTCCCCAGAAACGCTCGATTTTTGCATTATCGAGATTGAATTGCATTGCCAGTTCTTCAAAAGGAAGCGTCGGCACAACATAGAGTTTGCGCTTTTCTTTAAAGTCCAAAGCATTCGGTTTCTCAATTTTTCCAAGCTCCATGTTTTATCCCTTGTTATCGATGAAATATAAATATTATCCATGCTCAATTTGACTTCAAATGAATTCGTAGCTACCGTTACATTTTTTAAGTCCAAAGGGTATTAAGGGGCAAAGGAGGCACAATATGTCAATTAAATTTGTACCTTTAATCATACTGCTCGTTACAGCAGTTTTCATTTCAGGATGTATTTTTGATAAGAATGATCAAAATCAGACCGGTACCGAATCCGGGCTGATACCAAAAACGAACCTGCCAGCCGGTTTCACCTACCTGGGCGTTCATGAGATCCCTTTTGACATCGGAAGCTCATCGATTAACGCCACCGAGGGTGTCTACAGATATGGAGATGAGGACATCTATATCCAGGTAATTAAAAATGACAATGTTGCAGCTCTCATGACCCAGTATAAGTCAGATATAAAGAAAGAATTCAATCCTGATTATGATCCGTTCAAAGAGGTCACTCTAAACGGGCATAAGGCGACGCAGGTTACGGATTTCTCGGTTATTGACGGGAAGGATACACCGCGTTACGGTGTTATGTGGACAAATGATAATTATTTGATCGTGGTCGGCAAATCATTCGATACCAGTACTGTGATGACCCTGGCAACAGCGACAGGCAATTAAAGCAATCCCATAATTCTGTGCGTTTGCGGTATAACCCGCACATCCTTTAATTTTTTTCCCGCAAAATCCTGAAGCTCAAGAAGCAGTTTTGAAGAGACTTTTCTTAGCTGAGTGACAGGCTGGAGGATAAGAGGTATATCATTGTCTATTGAGGTTATTCCTTCAACAGCCTCTGATATCGATTGTTTTGTGGTTTCAGGAAGTATCACTATTTTCACAAAAGTCTCTGATGTCTCGTTGAATATGGAGATCGTTTCAAGCTCGTTCTTCAGTAATTCATCGTAGTGATCCGTGGAATCATGTTCCGGCAATTTTATGTCGCATGAAGCGATCGAAATAACATCCTTTAATTCCCTTGCTTTATCCGGAAATCCTGAATTGGTTTCAAGGTATAAGGGATATTCCATGTCCAGGGTCTTAATAAAATCCGCATGGATCAGCGGCTCTCCACCGGTCAGGCTTATGTGTTTTGTAGAAGGTGTCCATAATTCATGGACGGATCTTTCCACTTCATCCTTTTCCATGGGATTTTTTTTAGAATAGAAATCCGCTGCCCCGGGATGTCTCTCGATCCTGCATTGTTCGGGTGTGTTACGTGTCCGGGCCGTATCGCAATACCCGCAGTGCAGCTGGCAGTGCGCAAACCGCACGAATACCTGGCGCACTCCGACATAAAGGCCTTCGCCCTGTATCGAATTAAAAATCTCGTCAACGTATGATTTTATCAATTATAATTTCCCGTCACACTTGGAGATTTCAAACCGCAGATAAGCGCGGATTATGCGGCAGAATATTTAATTCTCACCTTACAACATCTATCCCGTATCTTGCCGTGGATATATTACCTGCTGTGTTCCTTCCAAGTATCTGTGGTGACTTAACGCCCGTGACCACTATCATTGTCCTGATAATATGTTCAAGCTCCGGGTCCACGGTCGCGCCCCATATCAACCTTGCCTTGGGGTCGATGCGTGCATAAAGTTCGTTCACGACGCTTTCCGCTTCAGCGATTGTCATGTCAGGGCCGCCGACCACGTTTATCAAAGCGCCGGTAGCGCCTGAAACATCAACATCCAGGAGCGGGCTCCTGAGCGCTTTCTGCACAGATTCTATGGCCTTGTTCTCGCCTTCGGCTTCTCCCAGGCCTATCATCGCCACGCCGCTCTTTTGCATTATCACTCTCACATCAGCGAAATCAAGATTGACGAGCCCGGGTTTTGTTATCAGTTCGGTTATTCCTTTTACCGCCCGCATCAGGACTTCATCCGCTACCTTGAACGCCGCCTGCAATGGCAGGTGGGGTACGACTTCAAGCAGCTTGTCGTTCGGCACCACGATCACCGTATCAACTACATCACGAAGGCGTTCAAGTCCCGCTTCAGCATTATCCATGCGTATCGCACCCTCGACTGTGAACGGCAGCGTGACCACAGCTATTGTCAGCGCACCTGCATCCCGCGCGCATTCAGAAACTACAGGGGCTGCCCCAGTACCTGTTCCCCCGCCAAGGCCGCATGTCACAAAAACCATATCTGCATTTCCAACAGCTTTTTCTATCTGGGCTTTGGATTCCTGGGCGGCATCCTGTCCTATCTGGGGTATGCTTCCTGCGCCAAGCCCGCGCGTCCTGCTTCGCCCGATCAGGATTTTCTTTCTTACCTTGATATTCAGGAGATGCTGGGCGTCCGTGTTGATCGCAAATAATTCCGCCCCGGCTATTCCTTCCTCCGACATTCTCTGGATTGTATTGGACCCGGAACCGCCGCATCCTACCACGACAATATTTGTTTTTAAATCCTGTAAAACTGCCAACAGTTCTTCATCCGTCTCGCCAACAAGGGGTATTTTAGATTCTCCTGCCCTTGAAATTGCCTCAGTTATTATTGATTCCATTTCTTACTCCTCAATCGCCTTTTCGTAATTCAACTTAATGGCTCTTTTATTTATTTCATATACCATCTCTGGATTTATAGTTTTTCCGCCTATAATTACAGATTCACCCTGGGCAAGTTTGCCATAAAGAGGGCCCTGTGATATTCCCAGTGATTCTGCAAGTTTCGGACTGAATTTTTTTTCTATTATCTGCAATATCCCGTTATCCACTTTGATTTCATGATGTCCTTTAATAATATCCACACATTCGTTTGCCAGTTCCTGTGCCACAATTCTTGCGCAGTCGCTATCCAGTGCGATTATGACATGTGCGAACCTGCCGTCTTCGTATTCGATATAGGCGATGTTATGGTCAGAGAGGAACCTGGCAAGCCTCTCTTTATCGAGTTTTTCAGCTTCGGATAAAAGTGCAGGACTTATCCTTGCGATTTTTACCTTGGGGCATATGCAACGGGAGCATGACAGTATTTCGCATTTTATGCCGTTTGTGATCCTTGGCCGCCCGGACGGACACACATCTTTAACTTTCTGCCTGAGCTGTACGCAAAATTTCCAGGGTATCCCGTCCATATCCCTTATATCGCTTTCCTTGAGCACTTCAAATCCGATTCTTTCGATAATAGCTTCCAATTTCCCGCGCTGTTCTGATTTCATTGATTTTCTGTCAAAGTAGGCAAAATCGGCTCCTGATTTCAAAAAAGCTTCACGTACAATATTTTCATTTAATTCAGGAAGTGCGTGGGATGGAAATATGTGCCCGAATGTAATATCGGTTTCAAGGACGAGCGCTGTCTGCCTTGGGGCATAGTGCGTCCCACCGAAGCCCACGGCAACAGGCGATTCATTATCTTTAAGCATCAGTATGGCTTCTGCGACGATCCTTCCTGCCACTTCATCCAGCCATTGCTTTTCATTACTTCCTATCTCGATAAATACAGAAGGCACGTCGATATCGCTTGGCCCGTGATGGGTGCATTCAAGCGTCACCTCATATTCCTCGTTTTCTGCCAGCATCCGAAGCGAACGTAGCAGCGAGCGTACAGCCTGAGGAGCTGTGGAGGCAAGTTTTCCCGGAGTACCGCCGTACTTGGCCTCATTAAGGTTGCCGGTTGAATGAACTGTAAGGATTGCCCGGCCATCTTTGCTGCGGTGTTTGGATGCAAAGATTATGAGATTTGCAGGCAGCCCGCATTCGAATAATTTCTTATCAAGACCGTCCTGGTTGATAAGCGGCTCATTTATCTCCACGATCCTGAAATTCCTGGATTCAAAAACCGAATAGCAGTCAGATGTTACTGGATCCCACTTCCGCAAAGACAAAAGGCTATTCCTAATATTCTTGCTTGCCCTGTCCAGGTTTGAGCAAACTATTGTGACTTTGGTATCACCACTCACATCATTGCCTTCCAATCCCGATGAAAATAATTAATCTATATCGCTGCCAATTACCATTTTCTTATCAATTATGGCATAATCCTTTGCAGCCCTTACCGCCTCGAACGGAACAAGTACATAATCATCCTGTGTCTTGAATTTCGAAGTATCCACCATAGGACTGGGTTTTACGACCAGGTATATTAAATCCCCGCTCTGGGTTTCCATGACAACATCACTGGCAATCCCGAATTCCGACCCATCCGTGAGCATTGCCCTCTTATTAGCCAAATTTTTTGCGAGTATTTTTGCCATAATAATCCTGCTTTTTTTTACCTGTAACCTATATAAGACTTCTGTTCCTGTTTTGTCCCGCCTTTGAATTGTTCCTGCAGCTTCTCATAATATTCTATCATGTCTTCCACAAGGGCAGGCCTGACTTTCTTCAATGATTGGCGGAAATGTTTCATCTCAACTTTCTCGGAATCGAAATTTTCACGCAACGCCAGCATCACTGATTCCCTGCAAAGGGCCTCAATGTCCGCCCCTACATAATTATCCGTAAGGTCGGCAAGTTCTTCCACATTCACATCTTCGGAAAGCGGTATCTTTTTCAGGTGTATCCTGAAAATTTCAACCCTGCCTGACCTGTTCGGGGGCCCTACGAAAACGAGCCTGTCGAACCTGCCGGAACGGATAAGCGCCGGATCTACGATCTCGGGCCTGTTGGTTGCCGCGATCACCACAACGTTCTTCAGGACTTCGATGCCGTCAAGCTCGGTAAGCAACTGGTTTACAACACGTTCCGAGGCCCTGGATCCAAAATCCATCCCCCGTACAGGGGCAATGGCATCAAGTTCGTCAAGGAAAAGTATGGACGGCGCCACCTGTCGCGCTTTCTTGAAAACCTCGCGGATGGCCTTTTCTGATTCCCCGACCCATTTGGACAAAAGCTGGGGGCCCCGGATACTTATGAAATTTGCAGAGCTCTCATTCGCAGCCGCCTTTGCAAGAAGTGTCTTTCCCGTGCCCGGCGGCCCGTACAGCAGGATACCCTTCGGAGGCTGGATACCCATTTTTTCAAATTTCTCCGGATTCTTGAGGGGCCATTCTACCGCTTCTATTATCTCCTCCTTGGCTTCATCAAGGCCCCCGACATCATTCCACACGACTTCGGGGATCTCAACCAGTACCTCCCTCATGGCGGACGGTTCAACTTCCTTTAACGCAACTTCGAAATCTCCGGCTGTTACCTGCATGCTTTTGAGCACTTCGCGTGGAACGGCTTCATCAAGTTTTATCTGGGGAAGATATCTTCGAAGTGCTTTCATGGCAGATTCCCTTACAAGGGCGGATATATCCGCTCCCACGAACCCGTGGGTCCTGTCGGCAATATAATCAAGTTTGATGTCTTCTGATAACGGCATGCCGCGCGTGTGGATCTGGAGTATCTCTATCCTGTCGTTGCGGTCAGGCACACCGATTTCTATTTCACGGTCAAACCTGCCGGGGCGGCGAAGCGCGGGATCGATCGCATCGATACGGTTCGTTGCCCCTATGACCACAACCTGTCCTCTTTCCTCCATGCCGTCCATCATGGTAAGAAGCTGGGCCACAACTCGCCTTTCGACTTCGCCCGTCACTTCTTCCCTTTTGGGGGCAATGGAGTCGAGTTCATCTATGAATATAATGGAGGGGGCTTCCTTCTTTGCCTGCTCGAAAATCTCGCGCAGCCTCTGCTCGCTCTCTCCGTAATACTTGCTCATGATCTCGGGGCCTGCTATGGAGATAAAATTGGCGCCGGATTCATTGGCTACAGCCCTTGCTATGAGGGTTTTCCCTGTTCCCGGCGGGCCGTACATCAACACGCCCTTCGGGGATTCGATGCCCAGCCTTTCAAATACCTCTGGATGTTTCATCGGAAGTTCTATCATCTCGCGAAGGCGCTGGATTTCGTCGCTGAGACCTCCTATGTCTTCATATGTTATCCCCGTCCCTGTTACATCCAGCATTACAGGTTTCTCCCTCAGTTTGATATCCGTCGCTTCCGTGATCAGGATCACTCCATCGGGTTCGGCCTCGATTGCGATGAGAGGGATTGTCTGGCCTGTCACCACCCGCCCCAGGAAGGGGTGCGCCATCGTACTCATTACTGGGATAATATCTCCTTTGGTGATTGAGCGTTTCATTATCTGGCGTTTTACCATATCCTCAGCCTCTCCCCCGAACTGTATTGACGTTCCTTCGGGCGGCGCCAGGACGACCTTATTTGCTAATTTCACATCTGCCTTTTTTACCTTAACGATGTCGCCGATACCTGCGCTCGCGTTCTGTCTTATAAAACCGTCAATCCGTATAATATCCTGGTCCCAGTCAATCCTGTCCGCGCGCCAGACTTTTGCCGATGTCTTTTTCTTACCGTCTATCTCTATGATATCTCCGGGTGTAAGCTGAAGCACCATCAATGTGTGCGGGTCAAGACGCGCTATCCCTCTTCCCGAATCGTTCGGGTATGCTTTCGCAACCGTGAGCTGTATCTCATCCATTTTTATTGCCCCTCAGATATTTTCATTGTTTTCCAAGATGTGCATTAAATTCCAGTTACTTAATTGTATCGCAGGGATAAAACTGTTTGCAAGTTGTCATGGTAATAACCATCACGTTATATAAGGTGGCATGTCCTCATTTTTATTCCGGGATATGTTGACGGTTACAGTCATGAACCTCAGGATTACGTTTCCGGTATTCTGCAATGAATGCGGCGCAAGGGCAGGTATGTACACCACATTGCCGCGTGAGATTTCCTGCTTTTCGTCCCCAATCGTCATTAATCCGTACCCTGAGAGGATGTAATATATTTCCTCAAAATCCGGATGGTAATGCAGAGGGATGCCCTGCCCGCTTTCAAGTGATGTATCATACACCGCCGCGATACGTTTTGCTGTATCTGAAAGATCAAGCCCGTTTTGTATCTGTTTTGCGAACATGGGATTTTCAAAAGTATATTCTTGGCCTAAAGCTCTCCTTTTTTCTCTTTTACTTTTTGCACAAGTTCAAAAATATCATCGGCTTTATCCCCAACGACACAGAGAGTTATGGAACCTTCACCGCCTTCCACGCCCCCGGCACCTATCGGGAAAACATCCTCTGCGCCCAGCAGGGTAAGTGCCTCCACTTCCGTGATAACCTTCCCGAAAAGGGGCATCATACCCACTGGAAGCCCTGTTGCTTTTTTACAGCGCTGTATCCCTATTCTTCTGGAAATCTCTGTTACAGGATACGGGATGGATTTTTCAAGTCCGACAGGAATAACAAGATTAATACCTTTTGCCATGACCGTCCCGATAATACCCCCGGTCGTGCCCCCGACAGGATTTGCCATCATGACGCCGGCAACGCCATGTGGATCAAGGGCATTTGCCCCCTTCATAACAACATCCCCGGAAGTCATTTCATTGATAATCGTATCCCCGTTGACTTCCTTCCCGTTCTTCAGGGCGATCACGGGCAGCCGCTTATCATTCTGGACAACCGTGGTCGTCCCGTTAATGTAGCCTGCCCCGTATCTCATATGGTCTATCTTCCTGCCCGTAAGCTCCTCGGCCACGTATGCATTGGTGGAGCCGAGAGCTATCAGTATTATACCGTTTTTCATTGCCTGCTGGACGACCGGAAGTTTCTTTACTCCCATGGCTATAATTCGCTTTGATTCTGGGGGGGTTAATGTTATTTGTATCTGATTCATAAATCCTCACTATAGATTCTCCTGAAAGGGGTATGTACTTTCCGAAGAATAAATATTTGGCTGTCACCAAAACGATTATAGTTGCAGTGAACAATACCCGAAGCAATTAATGATAGAAAAACTCAATAAAATATCAGGAAGAGTGTGGAAGTTCGGCGACAATATCGACACCGATGTTATTATTCCGGGAAAATACCTTCGCACTACCGATATGAGCGTATTCGCGGCGCATGTGATGGAAGGCATCAATCCCCAGTTCTCGCAGAAAGTGAAAAAAGGCGATATAATCGTGGCAGGCAAGAACTTCGGGTGCGGCTCATCCAGGGAACAGGCGCCTCTTGCTTTAAAGCATGCAGGCATCTCATGCATAGTCGCACGATCTTTTGCAAGGATATTCTTCAGGAACGCCATAAATGTCGGGCTGCCGATCATGGAGTCAGGAATTGATTGCGAAGAAGGTGACACTGTTGAGATCGATCTTGAAAAAGGGCTTGTGAAAAATAGAAACCAGACATTCACAGGAACGAAACTTCCCGATTTCCTGCTGGAAATCCTGATGGATGGTGGGCTTGTTGAACACAGGAAAAAGAAGGCACAGAAATGATATTTCCCCAGGAATACAAAAGCGTTGGCGTAACAAGGACGGATCCCACACAAAGAATCGGCTGCCCGATTTATTTTTCCACGGAATACCTGATTTCGGAAATATCCGGAAGCTTTGCAATATACAGGGTAAAAAGTGAAGGCGAAGGGCTGCTTAAGAAACTTGTATCGCTCGAACTGGTCGCAAAAGGGGATCAGGTAAGGAAATTCCATGACAAACTTGATGCACATGACAGGACACGACTTATCGAATCAGCAATCCCTATTTGCAAAGGTGCCGTGAATACGGTTATCTTTGAAGGCATGGACAGGCATATCACTTTCGTCCATGAGCCGAGCCTTCATGAGGTGATGGAGATAGAGATAATCGACATTTCCCCCCCTGAGCCCCCGTGGCTTGCATCTGCTATAGACAGGCTCGTGAAAAGCGGCATACTGGGCGAATTGAACATAAGGTTTAGCAAGAAGCTCATCGATCTGCGCAGGTTCGAGGGCGGGAAGATGGTTTTCCCGTGCTATGCTTCGGAACTCAAAGGAAAGTATCTTGACACGGATACCGATATCGAGGACAATTCCGAGCTTGTGGGCTGCGACATCTCAAAGCAGATATTCGAACTGCGATTCCCCGATCTTACTTACAAGCATATTAACATGTGTCCGCTCAAGGCCGAGTTATACATGCCCACAAAGCCTTTCATCACGAGATGCTGCCAGAGCAAGAAGTCTGGCATGGTGAATATCAATGGCATTGACGGCGCAGTGGTGCACTGGGGGGCTTCGGAGTACGATATCGTGGATGCGATTAGGATGCTCGTGAAGGTTCTGAAAGGGAACAATCTGGGAACTTTTAAATAATCAGTGGAAGAGAGCCTATTAGACCATAAAGACTAAAATACAATAGAAGATAATTGTAAGAAGGCATAGAGAGGATAAGAGATGATTTCAGCGGCTGAAGCAGAAAATACAATAGAGACCCTTGAGATCCTCAATGATAGTGAGATTTTGAGGGCAATAGAAGATGGTCTACAAGATATAATAGCTGGCAGAGTTATTAGTTTCGAGGATTTCTTAAAAAAACATGGGTATGCAGGATAAAAAACTAATGGTTCTTGTGATAGATGTTGAACATCGAAAACATGTTTATAAAAAATGAAACTCGCAGTAATCCCGGGTGACGGCATCGGCAGGGAAGTCATTCCTGCTGCATTGAACGTGCTTGATGCCCTTGGTCTTGATATCGAAAAAATACCTCTTGAAATAGGCTACGGAAAGTGGGAACGTACCGGAAGCGCCATAACAGATGAAGATATCAGCATCATCAAGGAATGCGACTGCGTGCTCTTCGGGGCAATAACCACTCCGCCTGACCCCAATTATAAAAGCGTGCTCATGCGCCTGCGGAAGGAACTTGACCTGTACGCCAATATTCGCCCTTTTGTGCCGTTGAAAAATGTCAAATTACCATGCACAAAAAAATTCGATTTTGTGATCGTGAGGGAAAACACCGAAGGCATGTACTCAGGCATGGAGATACTGCAGGAGGATGCGGCATACACAACACGGGTCGTAACACGAAAGGGAAGCCAGAGGATAGCGGAGAAAGCGTGCATCCTTGCAAAAGGGAGGAAAAAAGAAATAACGATTGTGCACAAGGCAAACGTATTGAAATCAGATTCGTTCTTCCGCGATGTCTGTATTGGTGTCGCAAAGGAAAACGGTATCTTATACCGTGAAATGCTTGTGGATTCGATGGCGTATGATCTGATACTCCGCCCCGAAAAGCATGATGTGATAGTGACAACGAACCTTTTCGGGGATATCCTGAGCGACGAAGCGGCCGCCATAGCAGGCGGGCTTGGCCTGTGCCCGAGCGGGAACATAGGAGACAGCTACGCATTATTTGAGCCTGTCCACGGAAGCGCCCCGGACATTGCAGGAAAGGGTATCGCCAACCCGATAGCGGCCATCCTGAGCGTAAGGATGATGCTTGAATGGATGGGGAAAACAAATGAGGCCGGGATAATAGGCAGGGCTGTGGAAAATATACTTGCCAGTGGAATGGTTACCCCGGATCTTGGGGGCTCCAATTCGACTCTCGAAGTTTCTAATTCTGTTGCGAAATTACTCAGGGAATCCAATTGAGAAAAAAATGCATATCAAAAAACATAAATGTGTCATATTTCATAGGGACTATGGATAGGAAGTATTTCATTTAATAATGAAGCCCAAATAACCTTTAGAACATTTATGACTGCCAAAAACGCACATACGACTGTCAGGAAAGCATCCGGGAAGAAAGCCATAAACAAAAATAAGGCACCTGAAGCACTGGGACAATTTGAAGAAAAATATCGTTTATTATTTGATGCAGCTCCGATGGGAATCGGGGTAGCAGACATTGAAGGGAATATACTTGATGCCAACAGGTGTATGGAGGAAATGACCGGCTACACCCTGGAAGAATTGAAAAAAACTGGTGTGGTTGCCATATATGTTGATCCTCAAGAGCGCAATTTGCTGATAGAGACATTGCAGAAAACGGGAGAAGTGCGCGATTACGAGGTAAATCTGAAACGGAAGGATGGGACAATATATTCTGCACTTATTAATGTTGATTCTTCCGAATTTGCCGGGCAAAAAGTACTGCTTACCATGGCCCGTGATATCACAAAGAGTAAGCGTGCCGAAGAAGCTTTGAAACAATCGGAAGAAAAATACCGCATGTTAGTTGAAAATATCCAGGATGGTGTCTTCATCATCCAGGATGAAAAATTCCAGTATGTAAATGAGGCTTATGCCAGTATTGCCGGGTTCACCAAAGAAGAAATGATCGGCGCGGATTTCCGGGAACTTATAGCACCGGAGGATCTGGAAAATGTTAAAGATCTTTATTTTCGGAGATTAAATGGGGATAAAGTCCCCGATGAATACGAAGTATGCGGATTTCGAAAGGACGGAACAAAAATCACTGCCAGTATGAAAGTTGGACTTATAACCTTTCAGGGCCGGATCGCAAGTATGGGGATTGCAAGAGACATAACCGAGCGAAAGAGAGCGGAAATGGCACTGAAGACAAGTGAAAAAAAATATTCAACACTTGTTGAAAAAGGAAATGACGGCATTGTAATTGTCCAGGACGGCAGGCTCAAATTCGCAAATTCAAAAATGGTTGAAATCACAGGTTTTAATGTTGAGGATGCAATGGGAAAGCCATTTATTGATTTCATTTCTCCTGATTTCAAAGAATTTGTGCTTTCCAGGTATAAAAAGAGAATGGCAGGAGAACATGTCCCGAATAAATGTGAAATAGAAATCATCTCAAGAGACAGCAGGAATATACCCGTTGAAGTGAATGCATCATTAATCGAATACGATGGCAGGCTTGCAGAAATGGGGATTATCAGGGACATCACCGAGCGAAAGAGAGCGGAAAAGGCGCTGGAGGCGGCCATTGCACAGGCCGAAGAAGAAAAAAATAAGGCAAATGCGATTATTTCGGCCATAGGTGATGGAATTATAATTCAGGATACGGATTATAAGATCCTATACCAGAACCAGGTTCAGATTGAAGCATACGGAGATCGGACAGGTGAATACTGTTATAGAGCCTATGAAAACAGGGATACTGTATGCGAAGACTGCCCGGTTGAACTGTCTTTCAGGGATGGAAAGATCCACAGGGGAATAAGGACTTTTGCCACAGATAAGGGGATGACATATTTTGAACTTACTTCATCCCCTTTAATGGATTCAAAAGGCAAAATCATAGCAGGAATCAAGATCGTAAGGGACATCACTGAAAGCAAGCGTTCTGAGGAAGCACTCAGAAAATCTGAAGATAAGTACAGGACGCTTTTTGAGACCATGGCCCAGGGGGTCGTCTATCAGGACGCCGATGGGAAAATTATCTCAGCGAACCCGGCGGCTCAAAAGATACTGGGTCTGACGCTGGAAAAGATGACGGGAAGAACTTCGATGGATCCCAGTTGGAAAGCGATCCATGAAGACGGCTCGGATTTCGCGGGAGATACGCATCCCGCTATGGTTGCGCTGAAGAACTGTATAGAAGTGAAGAACGTGGTCATGGGTGTATTCAATCCTGAAAAAGAAAAATACCGATGGATAAATGTTCACGCTGTGCCCCAGTTCAGGCCCGGGGAGGACAGGCCATTCCAGGTGTATACTACCTTTGAGGATATCACTGAACACCGGGAAGCGGATGACAGGATACGGCTTCAAAGCCAGATTCTTGAAACTATGGAAGATGGGGTTAATCTCATTCGAGCAAGCGACAACATTATTGTCTATACTAATCCCGGATTTGAGCGGATGTTCGGCTACGAACCAGGGAGCATGATTGGCCTCCATGCATCGGTCCTCAATGCCCCAGCTGAGAAAAATCCGCAGGAAATTGCAGCAGAGATTTCTGTCTCTCTGAATGAAAAAGGTGAATGGCGGGGAGAAATATACAATATCAGGAAAAATGGCACAAAATTCTGGTGTAGTATAAACATTTCGGCTTTTCAACATCCCGAGCATGGAAAGGTATGGATTACAGTCCATACAGACATCACCGAGCGCAAGCGGATGGAGGAAGAACTGAATAAATCTAAACAATTGCTTGAAAGAACTTTTTCAAGCCTATCCGATGCAGTCTTCATCATCGATTCAGAGACGGCAAAGATTATTGACTGCAACAAAGCAGCTTCAACGATATTCGGTTATGATAAAGAGGAGATGATAGGCCGTATAACAGCATTCCTGCATGTCGATGAGGCAGCATTGGCAGATTTCAGGAAACAACTTTATGCTGCAGCGGAAGAGAAAGGATTTCTGCATATTCCCGAGTTCAGGATGAAAAGGAAAAATGGAGATTTTTTCTTTACGGAAAATACTGTGACTCCGCTTGTGGATGACATTGGTAAGCGTTTAGGATGGGTGAGTGTTGTTCGTGACATCACGGAGCGCAAGGCGACTGAAGAAGCACTGCGAGAATCTGAAGAGAAGTTCAGGGGTATCTTTGAGCAGTCCCCAATTGCGATTGAATTATATGACAGAGAGGGTAAATTGATTGATGCCAACAGGTCATGTCTTGATCTCTTTGGAGTTACTAATATTGAATCCGTTAAAGGTTTCAAGCTCTTTGATGATCCAAACATTCCAGGGGAGGCAAAAAAGAGACTTTCAAATGGCGAGAATACGGAATATGAATCAATATTCGATTTTGAGCTTGTAAAGAAAATGCATCTGTATGAGACGATAAAATCAGGAAAATGCTACATTAACGTACTGATAATACCGCTGATGACCGAAGAAAGAGAGCCAGCTTATCTTGTGCATGTGAGAAATATCACCGAACGCAAGCGAGTAGAAGAGAAGCTCAGGGAAGGGGAACGCTTCCTGGCAAACATCTTTGAAAGCATACAGGATGGGATAGGCATCATAGACAAAGACTTGAATATAATCCGAACCAACCCGACGACTGAGAGTTGGTATCCCCATAATATGCCACTGGTTGGAAAGAAATGCTACGAAGCCTATCATGGCCAGAGCAAGCCTTGTGAGGTCTGCCCATCTAGGAAAACACTTGAAACCGGCGAATCTACCCATGGAATTGTTCCTAAGGGCGGGCCCGATGGAGAGGTTATCGGCTGGTTGGAAATATATAGTTTCCCCATGATAGATACGGCAACGGGGCAATTGAGAGGGGCAATCGAATATGTACGCGACATCACGGAGCGAAAGCGTGTAGAGGTGGCGCTGCAGGAGAGTGAGACACGCTATCGGACACTCTTTGAAAATGCCGTGGATGCCATTTTTATCCTGGACGCAGAGGGAAAAAATGCCGGCAATATTGTGGCCGCAAATCAGGCAGCAGCACAAATGCACGGATATTCTATCAATGAGCTTTTATCTATGAAAATAATGGAGCTTGATACGCCAGATGTTGCCAAAGCTGCTCCAAAAAATATTCGGCATATATTGGGAGGAGAAAGGATAAAAAAAGATATTTACCATCGCAGGAAGGACGGCACTGTATTTCCTGTTGAGATGAATGCGGGATTACTGGAACTTGGAAATCATAAATATATACTTGCCTTTGACAGGGACATAACAGAACGTAAACTGGCTGAAGAGGCCATTAAAAAATATACAAAAGAGCTTGAAGAATCCAAACGCCTGAAGGAACTCTTCATCGATATAATGCACCATGACCTCATAAATCCCCTTTCCACTTCCCATGGCTATATTGAACTTCTAATGGAAAATGAGACTAGTACAGAAAGAATGGCCTATCTGGATACCATTAAAAGAAATCTTATCAGAGGTACGGAACTCATAGATAGTGCCACCCGGTATTCCAAACTTGAGAATGTTGAAAGTATTGAACTGGAATATATGGATTTGAAAGTTGTGATTGATGAAGTCATCGAAACTCTCGTTCCCCTGGCCACCAAGGCCGGAATGAGAATCGAAAACAATATTTCTCTGGGCATGCCGGCCAAATGTAATAAAATAATTCAAGAAGTATTTGATAATTTCATATCCAATGCCATAAAATATGCATCAAAGGGAGGAAAAGTCCTTGTGTCGGGGGAAGATGGCGGCGGTTTTTGGAGGATTAAGGTAACAGACTTCGGGGAAGGCATAAGCGACACAGATAAGACCAGGATTTTTGAACGGTTCAGCCGGATGGAAAAGAGAGGCGTCAAAGGGTCGGGCCTCGGCCTTGCAATCGTCAGGAGGATTGTGGAATTACACAACGGAAGGATACATGTTGAAGATAATCCCGAAGGCGGGGCGATTTTTATCGTGGATATCCCGAAATTAGATCAAGTTCATTAAGGCGAAAGCAACTGTCCCTGCAAGGAGCGGTGAAATGACCCATGCGATCATGATTTTCTTTACAACTTCCCCTTTCACTATGTGCATGCCGCTGTTTGCGCATCCTATCCCGATCACGCCTGCTGCCACGATTTCCCCGAGCGATACAGGGATTCCAAGGATCGAGGCTATATGGACGATTATTGCTGAGGTGAACTCAACGAAAGTCGCCCGTATCACACAGAGTTCCGTAATTTCCTTTCCAACGGTATCAAGCACTCTTCCACCCATGAGAAGGGCGCCAAATCCAATCGCAAGACCCGCAAACAAGGCACCGTAAAAAGACTGTATGCCTCCTGCACCTACAATGGGGCCGACAGCGTTGGCCGCGTTATTTGCCCCGGCAGAAAATGCAACATAGCAACCCGAAATAGTCAGAAGTACGTTCAGGGATTTACGTATCGAGACATCAGATTCATGGTGGTCTGCAAGCCAGACAAGAATGTCGGTATAAAAGTATTTCCCCATTATATATGCGAGCAGCCAGGCAAGTATCGGTGTGATTATCCACCAGCTTACAATGTACCCGAGAAGGGGAGTGTTGATTTTTGAGGGGGCATAGAAAAGTCCTATCCCGACAACAGCCCCGACGGCTGCCTGGCTTGTTGATATGGGGACGCGCAGTATATTTGCCAGGAATACTGTTATCCCGGCGGCAGCGACTGCAACAATAGCCCCTTCCATCAATATTGTCCCGGCAGGCAGGATTCCCTTGCCGAGCGTTTTTATCACTTCCTCGCCGCTGAACACAGCCCCGAGCAGGGAGAATACGCCGATTAACATCACGGCCTGGTACTTGGTGCGGACTTTTGCACCGTAAGCCGCACCCATTGCGGCGGCGGCATTGTTTCCGCCGATATTAATTCCCATGAAAACGGCTACCGCGAAAGCTGCCACAAGTACAGGTGTGATTTCCATTATGAATGCCTCAAATCCGACGAGCTACTATTTCATTGATAATATAATGTATTGATACAGGCAAAAATTGACATAAATATCATGATACCAGTCGTTGAAAGAGTTCCTGCCCTTTTTGGGTCTTGAATATTGGCGTATCCCATTCCTGGATTATTCTTGTCCTTTGCGTCCTGACCTCTGTTTTCCTAACAGGGTCATAGCCCTGTTTTTCAAAAGTTTCCCTGTAAACCAGTATGCCGCATCTCTGCCACGCAGGAGTTTCTGCAAGATTGATGCCGTGGCTGAACACAAGTTCATGTATCTGGCTGGCTTTCATGTTTTTTAAATGAAGGGCAGCATCGTTTTCATTCAATCCGGTATTTCGCAGTGTATAATATCCATAAGAACTGACATGGTTTCTCCATGTCTCAGCCTGTCTCCATAAAAGGTACCTGTAAATATCTTCTTTCCCGAGCAGGATTATCCTTGAATCGAATGACAGGGGATTTCTAAGGCCAAGCTGGATCGCAAGGGCAGAAGAAATGAAACTCGGTATTATTGAATCGATTTTTTCGATCCTGTAATTATACGGCATTTCATAGAAGAAAAAACTGATTTCATCAGAAAATGTGAAGGCGAATAATGGATTTAAACCGCTCTCCCTGAAGAAGACCTCCACGGAATTTGCCATTGCACGGGCAAATCTTTCATCATATGGTTTTTTTAATTCCAGTATTTCAAGAGCGCGCCGAAAACCGCGTCCGTCGATTCTTACTGCAAAAGGAGGGAATACGCGAAGTTCAGAATATATCTCCCTCTCCTTCATCTCGTTTTCTGAAAAACCATCACTCACGGTCTATTGTTCTTCCTCTTCCTCGCCCTGCATATCGTATTCTTCCGGGACTTCCCCGGGCTTCTTGAACTGATCCTTGACATGCCTGATAAGAACAACATCAGCGACGGCCGTGACCCACCTATACGGGATGACTACTCCCCTGCCTGAAGAAGTGTCAAAAACATCGGGATTCAATCTTCCCACCGCAAGACCTGCGACCTTCCTGTCATTTACTTCAAGCATAACATCATTTACTTTTCCGATATAAACGCCTTTGTTAGTGTACACGTTTAAACCAAATAAGGTTGAAACTTCAGCCTGCATCGTAATCACCTTACCTGAATATGAAGGATTGAAATATATACTTTATTGATTGTTATTTTTTACCGCAGAAGTTTAATATTATACTGCGGTGATTAAGCCCCAGATGTTAACCACTGATGAAATAAAAATACTTATCAAGAAGTATGCCCTGCAAAATGCGGTCAAATATAATAAAACCCCGCAGGCGGGGGCGGTAATCGGCAAGGTAATGGCCAATCCTGAGCTTCGCCCGCGGGCAAAAGAGATCACAGTTGTTGTGGGAGAAATCCTCAGGGAAATCGAGGAAATGACGCCTTCATCCCGGGAAGAAGAATTGAATAAACTTGCTCCTGAGCTCATCGCGGAACTGAAAGAAAAAAAGGAGCCTGAGAAAGGATTGCCAGCGCTTGATATAAACGGCGCTCTTGTGATGAGGTTCGCGCCCAATCCCAACGGCCCTCCCACCATAGGAAGTTCACGGGGTATAGTGGTAAACTCGGAATATACAAAAAAATATCACGGCAAGCTCATTATACGTTTTGATGATACAGACCCCGCGACCAAGCGCCCGATGCTTGAAGCATACGACTGGTATCTTGATGACTGCGAATGGCTCGGGGCAAAACCCGATGAGGTTGTAAAAGCCTCAGACAGGATACCCATGTACTATGAGGTTGCTGTGGAACTGATCCGAAGAGGCGGGGCATATGTCTGTTTCTGCGAGCAGGAAATGTTCAAGGCGCTCAAGGATGCAAAGAGACCGTGCCCGCACAGGGAACAGGGGGCGGAGAAAAACCTCGAGTTCTGGAAAAAGATGATCTCAGGGGATTATAAAGAGCAGGAAGCAGTGTTGAGGATAAAGACAGATATCGCCCATAAGGACCCCGCTATCAGGGACTGGGTGGCCTTCCGTATAATCAAGACCCCGCATCCAAGACCTGAAGTCGGGAATAAATACTGCGCCTGGCCGCTTCTTGATTTTGAGGGAGCGGTCGAGGACCACCTTCTGGGGACAACTCTTATTATCCGCGGCAAGGACCTTGCAGACAGCGAGAAACGCCAGAGATATGTTTATAAATACATGGGCTGGACATACCCGAAAACGATGCACTGGGGACGCGTGCAGATACACGAATTCGGGAAATTAAGTACGAGCGGTCTCAAGAAAGCAATAGCCGAGGGAGTTTATACAGGATGGGACGACCCGCGCGTGCCTACAATCAGGGCGCTTCGAAGAAGAGGCATAAGACCTGAAGCTTTGCGAAAATTCATGATCGACCTTGGCCTTGGAGAAACCGATATCAGCCTGAGCCTGGATACATTGTACGCCGAGAACAGGAAGATAGTCGATCCTGTTGCTAACAGGTATTTTTTCGTGTGGGACCCCGTTGAGCTTGAGATAGAAGGCGCCAAGCCCTGGATTGCAAAAGCTCCTCTTCACCCGTCAAGGGGTGGAATGAGAGAAATTGCCGCAGGAACTACTGTGCTTGTTTGCAGAAACGACATGGATGCTCTTGAGAAGGGTGAAAAACTGCGCCTTAAGGACCTGTATAATATCCAGATAATAAGTAAATCGCCGCCCGTGGCTAAATTCATAGGCACTGACATGGACCTTGTCAAGAAAGAGAGGGCGCGCATCATCCACTGGGTACCGCCGCAAGGGCGCAGGGTAAGGGTACTGTCGCCTGATGGGGAATACACAGGAATAGGCGAGCCGGGGATCGAAAAAGAACTGGATAAGGTCGTGCAATTTGAGAGGTTCGGATTTGTGAGGATTGACCGCGTGGATGATGAGATAGTGGCGTATTTTACGCACAAGTAACTATTCATCTATTTTTTCATCACTTCCCTCATCATCTTTATCGAGCACAGCTCTCCGCACATGCTGCATGTATCTACGTTCCTGCTCCTTGCATGGATAGCCTTTGCCTTTTCGCTGTCGATCGCACACCTGAACTGCCCATTCCAGTCAAGCTCCCTTCTCGCCAGCGCCATCCTGCGGTCTGCCTCGCGCGCCCTTTCCCTGACACCCTCTTT
Source organism: Candidatus Methanoperedens sp. (assembly GCA_036567605.1). Taxonomy (GTDB): domain Archaea; phylum Halobacteriota; class Methanosarcinia; order Methanosarcinales; family Methanoperedenaceae; genus Methanoperedens. The sequence continues at coordinate 22,635 of DATCUE010000114.1, forward strand.
TGTCAGGTCCGCGGCATGGGCCGCTATTCTTGTCACAATTGTGCCTTCCTTGATATCCTCATCAGTGGGCAGGGCAAGATGCTCGGAGGGCGTGGTCATGCACAGGAAATCCGCACCATGCATGCCTGCAACCGCCCCGCCCATCGCCGCCGTTATATGATCATATCCGGGTGCTATATCTGTGACAAGCGGGCCGAGAAGATATAAAGGCGCATTCCCTGTGAGATGCTTCATCGCACTTACGGACAGCCCAATCTCATCGATGGGAACATGCCCCGGCCCTTCAACAAGTGTTTGTATCCCGGCAGTGCGCGCTTTTTTCACAAGCTCCCCAAGGATTATGAACTCTTCGAACTTGGCCCTGTCAGAAGCGTCGTTGATGCATCCCGGACGCATGCCGTCGCCCAGACTCAACGTTAATTCGTATTCTTGTGCGATCTCCAGGAGATAATCATACTCAGAATAAAACGGGTTCTCCATGCCATTATGTTGCATCCACGATATTGTGAAAGCTCCTCCGCGGCTGACAACATCGAGTATCCTGTCGCTTCTTTTCAGGCGCTCGAATGAGCTCTGCGTCACTCCTGCATGGACTGTGACAAAATCAATACCATCCTGTGCATGTTTTCTTACAGCATTGAACATATCATCAGATGTCATGTTCTCAATGCCGCCTCCGGCCGCCTGGTATATCGGGACAGAACCAACAGGAACGCTCACAGCATCCATAATGCGCCTGCGAATAAGGTCAATATCGCCGCCTGTGGATAAGTCCATTATGGTATCGGCGCCGTATTTTTCCGCGGTTTTTGCTTTTTCGATTTCTGCGTCGATATCAACGTAATCCCTTGATGTACCCACGTTGGCATTGATCTTGGTGCGCATCAATTTACCGATGCCAATAGGTTTGGATTTGCCATTGATGTTTTTTGGGATGACAAGCTCCCCCGTCGTAATGAGTTTCCTGACAGCTTCAGCTTTGACCCCCTCGCTGGCAGCTACCTGTTTTATCTCCGCCGTCATAAGGCCTGAATGCGCTTTTTCCATCAGGGTCGTCATTTCTTCCTCGATCCGAACATTTTGGTAAGGATGCCTGCCCCGCGCTTTGCCCTGGATTTCTTTCTCGCTTCTTTTTCGATTTTTTCTTCTGGCGGTTCTTTTATGATTTCGTTCTTTTTTTCTTCAATCGGCTCTTTCTTTATTCTTTCTTTATTTTCGACAGGCTTTTCTTTGCCCGGCGCAGGCAGAAGCTTCTTCAAAATAGAATCCGTCGATGGCAATAACGGGGTAGCCTTTTCCTTGATTTGGGGAACTACAGTCTCTGCTTGCATTTGTGCAGCCTGCGATTTGACTACCGGGACACTTGCCCCACCGTGCTTGCTTTTCCTTGTCCTGATATCAACAAGTATGGGGCGTTCGATATAGGTACTGACAATCATTGCGACACCCGGGGAAAGGCGTTTTATGTCCTCTTCCACGTCTGAACTTATGCCTTCAAGACCCTTGCTGATGGCCTGCAGATCATTGGGATTCGTTACCTTCATTATTATCTGGGTGTTGCACTGTGAAAGGATGTTCTTATCAACGCGGGCGGGCCGCTGGGATACTACCATGAGACCAAGGCCGAATTTTCTTCCCTCGGATGCTATAGTGCGCAGGATGTCCGAACTTATTGTCCTTCCGAATCCTTTTTCGGGACAGAAATTATGCGCCTCCTCAAGTACAAGCATCATCGGAGGAATCGTATTGAGCTTTCGCGCATCGAAAAGATCGCTGCATAACTTTGCCACGATAAGAGCCTGGAGATCCGGGTTAACGCCTTTCATATCGATTATCGATGCCCTGCCATCCTGGATAAGTTCATTAATTGAAGTGGCTTTATCAGATAATATACCCGTTTCCTTCAAAACTTCAAGTTTATTTATGACGTTCCATTTGACCTTGCTTTTATTCTGCCCGACCTCAAAGATAATATCGTTAATATCATAGGTCTCTTTTTCAGCTTTGAGTTTTGAAACTGCCTCGAAAAGTATCCCTGTCTGGTTCTGGGATGTGTCCTCAGAAAAAAGCTGCACGAAATCTTTTATCCCGAGGTTAATTCCGTTCAGCCTGAAAAGGCTGTCCGCTGCTGGATTGAGAAGCTTATTGGCTGGCGTATATACTGTTACCTGGGCGGTATAGCCTTTCGGGGATATGCCGTACCTTTCGAAAGATGTGGATTTTTCTTCATTCGGGTATTTCAATGTGGCGTACTCGCCATGAGGGTCTATTATAAGGAGAGGGACGCTCTTATCAAGAAGTTCCTCAATTATCACGCCGCCCGTGTATGATTTTCCGGCACCGGTCTTTGCAAGGATACTGCAGTGCTTCTGGACAAGGTTGTTGCCGTCGAGATTGACACGGATGTTCTGTCCCTCAAGCAGCCCGATATAAACGTCCCCACGCATCAGGCCCAGCGTCTGTCTTATCAGCGGCTCGTCTGCCTTAAAGACCTTATCCCCCGGGCTGAAAGGAGATTTCGGCACATGCAGGACACCTTCCTTATCCCTCGAACCAATAACTGTGGCTTCGGCAATGATGTGTTCATCCAGTTCCCCGACCTTGGATGCGCCCCCGGCAACATCCACGGCTTCTTCGACTGAGAAAGCCTGGCTTGAACTTGTAATTGAGGATATCTGCGCGAGCGTCCAGCCGTCAGATTCGTGCCAGACTTTTATGTAATCCGACCTTTTCGTGGTTGAAATATCGGAAACCGCAAATTTGAAATCCAGGTAGCTTGTTTTCCCGAATATTATCCCGATTGAGTCTTTCACCATTGATGTCAAAATTATTCCATTATGGTATTATACTTTCTCTATAACCATCAAAAAGTCTGCTTACGGGATGTTGATAAACCTTTCACAAGGATTTTAGACAAACTATTTAACTGTAAAAATGTATTAAAATAATGGAAATACGGAGGTAAAAAATCATGGGGCTTATAGAAAGAACCAGTACGATCATAAAGTCAAAGATAAATAAAATCCTTGGAAAATTCGAAGACCCAAGAGAAACTCTTGATTATTCTTATGAGAAACAGGTAGAATTACTGCAGAACGTCAAGCGCGGCGTGGCCGAGGTGACAACCGCAAAAAAGAGGCTTGAACTCCAGAAAGTGAAACTCGAGGAGAATATCAAGAAACTTGATGACCAGGCACGGGAGTCGGTAAATGCAGGGAGGGAAGACCTTGCGCGGATAGCGCTTGAACGAAAGAGCAACACGCAGGCCGAGATAGGAAGTCTTACGACGCAGATAGCGGATGTTGCCCAGCAGCAGGAAAAGTTAATGGCCACAGAGAAGCGCCTGTCTGCCAAGATAGAGTCCTTCAGGACGACAAAAGAGACAATCAAGGCCCAGTACAGTGCGGCTGAAGCGCAGGTCAAGGTAACAGAATCCGTGAGCGGAATCAGCGAAGAAATGAGCGATGTGGGACTGGCCGTCCAGCGCGCTCAGGACAAGACCGAGACTATGAAAGCGCGAGCATCTGCACTTGATGAACTTGTGGAGGCCGGAACACTTGAGGATGTAACAGGCGGAACTAAAGATGATATCGACAGGGAGCTTTCGAAGATAAAGTCGAAGGGTGAAGTGGACGCCCAGCTTGAGGCGCTGAAGAAGGAGATGGGAAAATGATCGTAAGATTGATGGGAGAAGGGCAGTTCGAGATCGACAGCAAGCATCTGGACGAGATGAACCGCATAGATAATAATATCGTGAAAATTGTCGTTAAAGGAGATGAAAAGTCCTTCAAAACCGAATTCAAGAAGCTTTTTGATTATGTGCGCAGGAACGGAAAAAAGATGCCTGATAATATCCTCAAACCAAGCGACATAATCATACCACCCGCTGATGTCACGGTCAAGGAGGCCCAGGAGATTTTCAAGGGAGAAGGGCTGGTGCCGGATTAAGCATTAAAGCAAATACTGATCCTATCATTCCTTTTCTGCCCCACTTTCCATCCGAACCATCTCTTATCAGCAGAAAATTCAGCCCTTGTTTTATACAATATGCTTAAAATATATAATTATATTATATAATAATTATAAATCTCAAATTCGATAAATTTAAATAGGATTGCATCAAACCAATAATTAACTTTGAAAAACGGGTTTAGTGGCATCAGCAACTAACAGAGATTAATATAAATATTCAAGGATAGGATAGGAAATGGCGTCAAGAATAGGATATATACCCGAATCGTATAGTTTAAAGAATGCATTTTTCATCTATACATTGTTTGCTCTTTTATTTTTTTTCACTTTAACTCCATCACAAGGAGCTTCAATAAATAATGTACATGATAATATAAATGGAAATCCAGGAAATTTGGAATGCGATAAATGCCACGTCCCCCATCAAACAATGCCTTTTCAAACCGGGTCATCAAAAATCGGCACAATGAATTACGCACCTGCCCAGCAATCAAATAATGTTTTTTCAATTTCGGCCACAAATGTTATTGGAAATATTACACTTATAACCAGTCTTGGTCAAACCTGGTATCAACAGGGAATTTATGGGCCAAATGCTTCTGGCAATGTCACTATAGATAAAAGCTGGGGCTGGACATTTTTTGATGAAACGCCTCCAAGTGGATTTATTACACCTTCTGAAAGAAATATACAAAGAACTAATATTTACGCGCTTTTGCTTGATAGTGGTAATAATAGCAATCCTATAACTGGTGCCCAGTTAATAGCAAATATCACCTATTGGACTTATGACGGTAGAAACTATACAAATCATACAAAGCAGGTTCAACTTACAGAACAAATGAACCAGAAAGGTTATTATAGTGGGCGCTTCGATTTCTATGGTGGAACATACTACTATGGCTACGACATGATGTGGTGTGATGGTTGTCATCTTTCGTATTATACTTCTACACCCGATTCAACGACAGGATACTTCCCCGGAATCTATACGGCAATAATCACAGCCAGGGCAAGTGGAAAGGAAGCAACATCTGAACTGAATTTTGAAGTAACACCATGGGGATGCGAAGATTGCCATGGCAGCGGGGATCAGCATAGAAAGAACCAGAAACCTACAATGAATGCGGATATGGATTCAGCCTGCTATCTTTGTCACGGGATAAGCCAGATAACTCATGATGGCACAGATGCTGGAAATACACACCAGAATACAGCTCATATAACTCTTCAATGTATTGATTGCCATACCAACAAAAGTCTTAATCCATTGACTTTTAATGGTATAACTTTTTCACAAGGAGGCATCAATAACGCATCTTTGCCACAATACACCAATGAATTAATAACACTGAACAAAGGTACTCATACAAGTCTGACCTGTATAGACTGCCACAATAATTTAACACTTACGGCTCCTCAGGGTGGCTATAAACAGGATAGTTATACTATCAAGAGCATAATAAATGACTACACATCAAGTTTCGCGAGCATACAGGAATTCCAGGATTATTATATCGTAAACGTTTCAACAGGTGGATCACTTAATCTAACCCTTGATTGGGAAGGTAGTGCCAATATAGGATTCTATCTATTTCCACCCAATTTTAATCCGAGGAATAGAACAGATCCTCTGCAACCATATAAAGGTGATTATCCCTACTATAATGGCTCAAATTTCATAAAACCACAAAAATTCGCAAACGACACACCCATTCCTGGCAAATGGATATTGGCGGTATACGGTTACGATCTAACTACTTCCTGGATCGGAATTCTCCAGCCACCCATAAATTATACTATAAATTCCACATACTCTATACAGCAGGAAAGTCTCCCGTTGATACCCGAATGCAACAACTGTCATAACTCAACAGCATCGGGAAAAGCAAATACGCAATATGAAATCCCCAACTGGAACCCCGGTTTTGCCCATGTGGATACGAACAATGATGGCAAGCTCGACATTCAGTGCAGGATGTGCCACAATGCAATGCACGATATAATTACTAAAACCTGTCAAACCTGTCACACAACTGCACCGGCAAACCACCCTGTAAGTGAACCTCAATTCAGTCAATACACTCAAAGCCAGTGCCTGTCGTGTCACGGGGACCCGCACAGGGTAACGGTAACAGGCGGCGGCTGCATCGGCTGTCACAGCAGCGAGGGAACAAGATACTACGTGAACACCAGTATTTTCGGTCTTCATGCCAATCTCAACACCAGTGAAGGTTTAAACCTTGTAAATGACTCCGACTGCAAGTCATGTCATTTCGATCCAGCCATGCCGATGGTGCTCGGTATTGCCGGTTACAATAATACCTATTTCTGTGAAGACTGCCACGTTTCAGGAGGCAGGAATCCCTCACAATACAGCAATGTTTCCCCCTCCCTCAGGAAAACGACAGGCGGGCATGGTTTGGCAGATTGCAAGTGGTGCCATATAGCAGGCTGGAACCAGACAAGGCCTCTTTCCGAATCATTACGATTCCACCCCGGCGGGCCTAAAGGGACTGCAAATGGAAAGAATTGT
>DATCUE010000115.1:0-2556 GCA_036567605.1 Candidatus Methanoperedens sp.
AGTGGATATACGGCAAAGTGGAAGCTGCACTGAACCTCTTTGAGCCTCAAAATACCGCATCCGCAAACAATGATTATCTTGAGGCACAGATTCAAAATCTCAAACTTGAGAATGCAAGACTTGTGGAGAGAGTTAGCCAGCTTGAGACCAGAGAAGTAGGCATAAGCGAGGATCGCTTATTGAGATTTCTATCAAAAGACTATATGGATTTTGAGGATCTGGTTCAGAAGCTCATTGATACTGAAAAGGAGGCAACTTTCGAAGCGTTACAGAGGTTAGCTGTGAAAGGAATCGTGGAGGTAGACAAGTATGGTAAGAGATGGAGGTTAGAGGCATGAACGCAGTTACGGAATTTCTTGAGGAGCTTGAGCTATTCGGCAAATCATGGAACTATATTTACAGCACTAAGGCTACTCTCAGGGATTTTGCCAGGTCGTGCAAAGGCGAAAATGCAACAGAATTTGATGTACCTATCGATGTTACTGAAGATGATATCAAGAAATGGATAAAGGATATGATGGAAAGGGGTTTAAGTGAAAAAACACGGGTCAGGATGGAGTGAACCCCAAAAATCAGACAACTGGTTAAGCAACTTTCCTATTTAAGACCTCCTCTGACATTTCAAATTCTTCTGGAGTGATATATCCCAGAGATGAATGAACCCGCTTCTTGTTATAGACGAGTTCGATAAATTTCTTAATGTTTTTAAGAGCCTCCTCAAAAGTCTCAAATTCCCAAAGGTAAACCTCCTCATATTTTACAGTCTTAATAAAAGTCTCAGCAAATGGATTGTCGTATGGATTCCCCTTCCTGCTCATGCTTATTCGGATGCCATGTTCCTGAAGTCTACTGACATATTCAGAAGAGGCATATTGGACTCCCTGATCGGAATGATGGATCAAGCTTGATATATCTGTCCCTTTTCTGTTCGACAAAGCCATATCGAGGGCTGCAAGAGCAAGTTTCGCATCTATATCTCTTCCTAATTTCCATCCGATGCATTTTCGGCTGAATACATCGATTATCACAGCGAGATAGATGAATTCCCGCACCAGGCGGATATAAGTTATATCGGCAGCCCAATATTGATTAATTCCCGTAACAACCAAATCTTTTGTCAAATTGAGATTAACAGGAAAATTATGCTCGGAGTCGGTAGTCCTTGGCACAAATCGCTTTTTGCTGCAAAGCAGATTATTTTCTTTCATGATATCATAAACTACTTTGTGATTAACTTTGAATCCCCTACGATCTAATTCTACTTTGACCCGCCTATACCCATATTTTGGAAAATCAATTGCAATAACCTCTATTTCATCCTTAATTCTCATCTTGTGAACGCCAGGATCCGATGTTCGATCACGCTCTATTCATGCATAATATCCGCTTCTATTCACATGGAGATCAGAACACAGTTTACTGACACTTAATTGACCAACATAATTCGGAATTTCTTCCAGCATCATATAAATCAGGTCCCTTCTTTTTGTATTTGATTTTTTTTCCGTTTCATTTCCAATCTCGTTAAGACCTTTTTTAAAAAAGCATTTTCAGCATACAGCTGTCCTATCAACCTCTCAGCTTCAGCCAATTTTGCTTCGGGCTTGCTGATAATCCCATTCCCACTGAAAGCTGTTTCAGGATTCTCCTTATATTCTTTCTTCCATTTTGTCAACATCGAGGGATGTATATCATTTTCCCTGCATAATTGAGCGGCAATTTTGCCATTTTCAAGTTCACAGAGAATTGAAATCTTGAATTCCCGTGTGAATTTTTTTCTCGATTTTTTCATATTTGCACCCATTCTTCTGTTCTGTTTTGTTAAGAATGTTTCTTAACTGGTTGTCCAGATTTTGGGGTGCAGTCCACAGGAGCATCTTTCACGTAAGAGACAGGACAATGGTTGTGCTCCTTGCCAAAACCGGCATAAGGGCAGGAGAGCTGAGTGCCCTTGACGTGGAAGATGTGAATTTTGAGAATAGAGCACTCAGGGTGAACAAGCGCATCGGCAATTATTTAGCTCTCACCATAGCAAGCGGTAGGAAGAACAAGGTTGAAAGCATGATCCCTCTGGACGACGAGACTCTAAGAGCGCTGAGAGTGTACCTGGCAACCAGACATTCATGCAGCACCAGGGCTTTATTCATCTCAGACCGTGGAAGCAGGATGTTTCTTGCAGACATTGATAAGACTGTGAAAAACTGGGCTATCAAAACAGGGACGTGCAAGGACATCAACAGAACGGATGAGAAAATCACCCCTCACTTCTTCAGAGCATGGATTACCTACCAGCTTCAAATCAACGGCTGCAACCCTATAATTATAGAAGCAATAAGAGGAGATAAAGCCTCCAACATGCGAATGTTCTATGCAAACCAGGTGCTGCCCTTTGAGGAAATAAGAAGGGAATACGAGAGAACAGTGCCCAAGTTTGGGATATGATTTAAGGTTCAAGAAGCCTAATGGTGCTGATTTCACTATTCAGGCTTGAATTTTTCTCACCCTTTTATATTATTCGGGGGATAATCTTGAAAGGATGAGAGTCAAAGTTCAAAA
>DATCUE010000116.1:0-52596 GCA_036567605.1 Candidatus Methanoperedens sp.
GGGTGAGGTTGTTCGCCTATTAAAGGAGATCGTGAGCTGGGTTTAGACCGTCGTGAGGCAGGTCGGTTACTATCTATAAGGGGTGTTTTGAAGTCTGAGGGTAAGTTGCATTTAGTACGAGAGGAACTGTGCAACGGTGCCACTGGTGGACCTGTTGTCTGGCAAGGCATCGCAGGGCAGCTACGCACTAAAGGATTAAAGCTGAAAGCATCTAAGCTTGAAACCTCACCTAAAAAGAGACTTCTTTAGGACTCTCGTAAAAGACGAGTTTGATAGAGTCGGGGTGTAAGCACCAAGGTGACGAGGTGTTCAGCCCGTCGACTACTAACGTCCGCGCTAGATTTTGTTTCGCTACATTCGGGCGATATCCAGATTGTGTTTAATGAGGCCTCGGACTTAAGTCCGGGATCTTTTACGTCGTGCTCGTGAGAACCACATATGTGTGTGCGCATTGTAGCGGGTGCGACGCTGACTGTCATAAGCGAGTATAGCGGCCAAAGCGGCGGGGAAACACCTGTACCCATCCCGAACACAGAAGTTAAGCCCGTCAACGTTCTGCATTGTACTATGATGTGCGAACTCTAGGGAACTGCAGAAAGTTGCTATGCTCACTTATTACTTCTTTTCTTTATAGAAATAAATACAGAAGCCTGTAAAGAAGGATACCTATTGTTTTATGTTTTTTAATAGGATACCAATACCACTTTCATTTCACGGTGTGGTATTCTCCCATGGATTTGATAGTGATTGCACCTTTCTTCATGGCTTCTATCGCATCAGCTGCTGCAAGCGCCGCCTGTATGGTCGTAATATATGGTATACTGAAATCAACAGCTGCCCGTCTTATCTGGAATCCGTCCTTTACTGTCTGTTTGCTTCTTGGGGTATTTATAATAAGATCCACTTCCTTTTTATGGACAAGGTCAACGATATTCGGGGTACCCTCGCTTACTTTGTTTATGATGTCCATCTTTATCCCGCTATTTGAAAGGAACACGGCAGTACCCCTTGTACCTATCAGGTGCAACCCCGCATCCTGCATTTTTTTTGCCACTTTTATTATTAGAGGTTTATCCTCATCGCGTATGGACATGAACACAGTCCCTGAAAGCGGCAGAGCATTATCCGCACTCCATTCAGCTTTGAAAAAAGCCCTCCCGAAATCATAATCAATTCCCATCACTTCGCCTGTGCTTTTCATCTCAGGCCCGAGCACGGGGTCAGCGCCCGGGAGCTTATCAAAAGGTAACAGTACTTCTTTCACCGATACGTGCTTCGGGACCGGGTCACCTTTATATCCGAGTTCCTTTAACGTATGACCCGCCATGACCTTTGCTGCTATCTTAGCAAGCGGAAGGCCCACTGCCTTGCTCACAAAGGGTATTGTGCGGCTTGATCTGGGATTTGCCTCAAGCACATAAACTACGCCGTTCTTCGTTGCCATCTGGATGTTAACTATCCCGACAACATGCAGGGCAAGGGCGATCTTCTTCACATAATCGCGCACTATAGCGAGTATCTCAGGTTTCAGGAACTGCGGCGGTATGACACAGGCCGAATCCCCGGAATGGATCCCGGCTTCTTCTATATGTTCCATTATTGCACCGATGAGAACTTCCTTGCCGTCACATATGGCATCCACATCGATCTCAGTGGCATTATCAAGGAAATCATCGATAAGCACCGGATGCTCGTTTGAAACCTTCACAGCCTCTTTCAGATACCTCTCAAGGTCACGATCGTCATATACTATCTCCATCGCGCGTCCCCCGAGCACATACGAAGGGCGTACAAGCAGAGGGTAGCCTATCCTTTTTGCCTCGTTGAAGGCTTCCTTATAATTAGTGGCGCATCCGGCCTCGGGCTGCAGGATGCCCAGCTTTTTCATCATGGCATTGAAGCGTCCCCTGTCCTCGGCAATGTCCATATCGTCGGGTGTCGTTCCGAGGATGACCGTATCGAGGTCCGTCCTCCGGTCAAGTTCTTTTTTAAGCGGGATGGCAAGGTTTACTGAAGTCTGTCCCCCGAATTGCACCATCACGCCATAAGGGCGCTCCCTATCTATTAAGTTCATGACATCTTCAAGCGTCAGCGGTTCAAAGAACAGCTTGTCCGAGGTATCATAGTCTGTCGAAACGGTTTCAGGATTGTTGTTTATTATATGCGTCTCTATGCCTTCCTCGCGCAGCGCCGTGACCGCGTGAACCGTGCAATAATCGAACTCGATGCCCTGTCCGATGCGGATGGGGCCTGAGCCGATGATAAGAACCTTCTTTTTATCGGTTGGCGCGGCCTCGCACCGGTCTTCGTAAGTGGAATAATAATACGGGGTGGCAGCCGCGAACTCTGCGGCACAGGTATCCACCATTTTATAAGTAGGAATTATCCCATTCTGCCTTCGCATGTCGTTTATCTCTTCCCTCGTTGTTTTGTACAGGAACGCTATCCTCTCGTCGCTTAATCCCATGCGTTTGGCTTTTCTCAGGCTTTCCACCGAAAGCTCCTTTCTTACGGCATCTTCCATGTCTATGATATTCCGGATTTTCCTGATGAAGAAAGGGTCAATATTCGTCATCCTTGAGATTTCATCTATTGTCATACTGTTCCGCAATGCCTGGTAGATAACGAATAAACGTTCATGTGTTGGATTGCGCAGAATATCAAGGATTTCATCGCTGCTCCATTCCCTGAACCCGAAATACATATCCACTTCAAGCGAACGGACGGCTTTCTGGAGCGCCTCTTCAATGGTGCGCCCTATCGCCATCACTTCCCCTGTGCTTTTCATTGCAGTGGTAAGATGCTTATCCGCTGTGACGAATTTATCAAAAGGCCAGCGCGGGATCTTGACGACAGTATAATCGATAGTGGGCTCGAACGAAGCCGGGGTCTTCTTCGTGATGTCATTTGTGATCTCATCAAGCGTCATACCTATGGCTATCTTTGCAGTGACCCGGGCTATCGGGTAACCTGTGGCTTTTGAGGCAAGCGCAGAGGAGCGCGAGACCCTGGGGTTCACCTCGACTATCCTGACCTCATCATCGCGTACTGCGAACTGGATGTTGCATCCACCTTCGATCCCGAGAGCCCTTATTATCTTAATCGATGCGCTACGAAGCTTCTGGTGGTCAGTGTCGGACAGAGTCTGCGAAGGCGTAACGACGATAGACTCACCCGTATGTATGCCCATCGGGTCTATGTTCTCCATATTGCATATCACGATACAGGTATCGTTCTTGTCCCGCATCACCTCGTACTCGAATTCCTTCCAACCGATGATGCTTTCCTCTATGAGTACCTGATGGATGCGTGAGAGCTCAAGCCCGCGCTCGGTTATCGCAAGCAGCTCCTCTTTTGTACGGGCGATGCCGCCGCCTGCGCCCCCGAGGGTATATGCGGGGCGGATGATGAGTGGAAGTCCGAGTTCTTCAATAAGCTTTTCTGCATCTTCCAGGTTGTTCACGGCCTTTGAGCGCGGGACTTTTTCGCCGATGCTTATCATCTTTTTCTTAAAGAGGTCCCTGTCCTCGGAATCCTGTATGGCCTGGAGCGGTGTACCCAGGAGTTCGACTCCGAATTTGTCAAACACGCCCATATCTGCAAGCTCTGATGTAATATTGAGTCCTGTCTGGCCCCCCAGGCCCGCGATAATGCCGTCGGGCCTCTCGCGCTCTATTATCTTTGCCACGATTTCGGGCTCAAGCGGCTCTATATATATGGAATCTGCCATATCCGTGTCCGTCATAATGGTGGCGGGATTGCTGTTGACAAGGACAACTTTTATCCCTTCTTCACGGAGTGAACGGCATGCCTGGCTGCCTGAAAAATCAAACTCTGCCGCCTGCCCTATCATGATAGGGCCTGAGCCTATCAGAAGGACTTTCTTGATATCGGGTCTTTTGGGCATTATACCTCAAGTCTAAATTTTAGGCCTAAATGTCATGGTATGTTATTAAATTATGTCCATTGATTAAAAAAAGAAAGGCAAGTTGCCGCACTTGCCTCTATGGAACTACTGCAACTGCATCATATGCCCGGATTAAACCCGCTCCTGTTGCGTTGGATTCCCAAGAGTATGTATACCAACCCTGTGATGGTAAAAGATCCCAAACAGTCATTGAACCTGGTTGAACGGACAAAGCTGTTTTTTTCATAATACTCTCAACTTGGGCCTGATTTAAGGTTAAGTTCTTTTCCAGCATCAAGGCCGCAATTCCTGAGACATGCGGCGTCGACATGCTCGTACCGCCTGAGAAGAAGAAGTTATTCAGGTTAGGGGCTTTTATCCAGCCATTTCCAGGAGACCACCACGGCAGGTGGTTGTAGCCGGGCAGGCCGGGCAACGGTCCTCTTACCCAGCTTCCGGGAGCAAGGACATCAAGCTGCTGGGAATAGCCATGGACTCTGCTTTGATTCTCCCTTGCGCTGAAGTCGGTTACATATATATCATTCTCCGGTGTCGGTTCCGGAATATCCCTGTAGCCGTAAGTTGTATCCTGAAGCCACCATAATCTGTAGCGTGGAGGCGGCTCTGATGTCGGCTGCCACCATTCATATCTCCACCCGCTTGCTCCGGCAGATATCACCTGCGGATAGGCACCAGGCCAGTCCATTCCGGCAGTTCCGTCATTGCCGGCAGCGGCAACAACGATTACGCCATTTTCTATCGCATGATCTATTGCATTTTCAATAACATCAGATGGCCTGATGTCGCCGAGGCTCATTGATATCACCATCGGACTATAGCCTTTCAATTTCAGTTCTGTCGCATAATCGATACCCGCTGCCACAGCCTTGTCTGTACCGAAGACCACGCCGTCAGGTTCAGTATAATGCGGCAGGCTGTATGTCGTCAGCACTTTGACGGGTATCACCATCGCACCAGGCGCAATTCCTTCTACGAACAATGGCTGAAGCGGAAGACCTGCGGCTGAATCTGCCGGTGCGTAGTAGTTGTAGCCAAGGATAGTGCTTGTAACATGGGTACCATGCGAAGAAAGAGTCGAACCGATCCATGAGGTCTCCTCAACTAACCCCGCTTCGACCAACTTGCCCGTTTTCGGATCAACGTACACAGGTTCCCGGAATCCTTTGCCAAGTTTGGTTTCTATTCTTTCTTCAGGGAAGTAATCGCGCCAGTTCGGGACCAGCCCGGTGTCAAGGACTGCGATATACACTCCTTTACCTGTGTATCCCTCAGCATGCACCTGATTGACATCTACCATGTCAGAGTCCCATGTGCTCCTGTGGGGAAGTGTCATCGCTGGTTTTGCGATTGCAGGTGCAATTAATGCCGTTACAATAGTAATTGTTAATAAAGCAAGAATGGTCTTGTTCATTTATTCCTCCTTATTTTTGAATTACCATTGCCATATTCTTTCCTTGATTTCATTTCTATTTACCTCCATTTTTCACATTTTTTATCAGCAAAGCTTACCTGTCAAGCAACCTTGCATTTGATGCATTCACCACACTACCTTTTTGAGGCAAATCCCCCTGCATCTCGGATTTTTGAGTATGGTTTGAACTATGGGGTCCATTAGATAAGAAGACGTTTTTATCACCACCTCTGTCTACAACTCATTCAAGGTGAGTTTATTAAGTAATATACATTTCGTATGATTATGCTTAATCATACTACTCATGCAGAATTTCCATGACTCAAGAGGGCTTTCACGGTCATCCCGACCCTGCATTTTATTTCGCCTGCACTCATATAGATGAATGATAGTGACAAATTCATGATATATCGAAAGAACTTGGAGGTTGAAGCTTATGAAAATGGAAAGAAACACTGAAGGGGGAAAAATGCCTGTCCTGTTCATAGGTCATGGGTCGCCCATGAATGTCATTTTGAAAAACAACTTTACGGATTCCCTGGCAAAGCTTGGAATGGAATTGCCAAGACCGAGAGCCATTATGGTAGTTTCGGCGCACTGGCTAACGAACGGGACACAGGTTGCATGCACGGAAAAACCGAAGATGATCTATGATTTCTATGGATTTCCTGATGAGCTTTATGAAATCGATTACCCGAGTCCGGGTTCACCCGATGATGCCAAGTTTGTGAAAGAGTCTGTACAAAAAGTGCAGGTCAAATGCAACAATGATTGGGGACTTGATCATGCATCCTGGGCAATCCTGAAACATATTTACCCGGAAGCCGATATCCCTGTGTTTGAATTGAGCCTTGATTATTCTTTCAATGAATGGCATCCGAAACCATTGCAATTTCATTATGACCTGGCATCAGGGCTCTCAGGATTAAGGAAAAGAGGAGTCCTTATAATCGGCAGCGGAAATATAGTGCATAATCTTGGATTGATCGATTTTCGAAATATTGATGCAGAACCCTATGGATGGGCAGTGGAATTTGATGAAAAAGTGAAATCCAATTTGATAAATGGAAATCATAAAGCTCTGGTCAATTATCAAAATATCGGAAGCATGGCTTCCCTGGCTGTGCCGACACTTGACCATTATTTGCCGATGATATACGTGATAGCATTACAGGAAAAAAATGAGCCTTTGACATTCGTATATGAAGGATTCCAGAATGGCTCGATCTCCATGAGATGTTTCAGGATCGGGTGATCGCAGCTTGCTGTATTCCGGTGAGCTGGGATAGATGTTGCCCGTTCTCTTTAAAGCCCTTGTATTATTTCGATAAGCTTATATGACGTTGCAACATACACGCTTATTACCGGAGCCTTATTTTTCTAAAAAGGAGGAAAGGACGAAGGGATTCATGGAGCAAGCAACCCTTCGCCCTTATCTTGTCGTTTTAGGCCACAGTGGGGGTGGGGATTATTGTGGTGGTAGAAAAAAGCTGTGGCCGCGAGCCACCCGGGAATTGGACCCGGTGCCGAGATAATCGGCACCTACAGCAAGATTCTATCCATCACACCCTACGATATCCTATCCTTTTCTACTGATTGTGTCTTTTAATGTTTTGTTCAAGCTCATTTTTTTCTATCCTTATCCTTAGTTTATACTATGTTTGCTTGCTATATATACTTTATGCTTATCCGCTTATACCATTATTCGCTTATATTGCTATTCGCTTATACTATTACTCACTTATACCACAAAGCATATGTATGATCATGACAATATTATTAGTACATGGCAAGAATAACTGTCAAAATTGATGATGATATAGAGAAACAAGTAAGAATTAAAATAGCTCACATGGGAGGAAAAAAGGGGAATTTAGCAAAGGCTGTTGAGGAAGGATTAATGTTGTGGTTACTCCATGAAGCGCAGGAAGTCCCGGCAGTACCGGAAGTAACATGTTAAATGGAAGAAATATAGCTATTTTCCCCTGCTGATTCACCAATTTTCTATTGCAATATTTTACGTATCATCAAATAATTTTTTGTAGGACATTTTATAGATATAAAAGGGTGAAATGAATTTCGATGTTTTGTGTCAGTGCAGGTATTTAGAACCTCTGTAATTTTCGATTGAATTACAGGTATTGACTTATTTTAGACTCGATTTCAGTGTGCTCGCAGGATTTATGGAATGACACTATTTATATCATGATTCAATCGTGATATTACCTTAAAGGAATTTTCATGGATATCTCTTGCGCATGTTGAACCGGTGCAAAAATTTAATAACATGAGTTACCCTTCAATACTATAGAAAATATGAAAAAATTCAATGTTACAGCTATAATCTGGCAGGAAGATGATGTTTATGTTTCTAAATGCCGGAACTTGAAGTTGCCAGCGCAGGCGATACGCCACAGGAAGCTCTTGAAAATTTGAAAGAGGCAGTTGAATTATATCTTGAAAATGCCAAAGCTCTGGGTATTTTAAATGATTTTGCGACATCGGTATGGCGAGAGGAAAGTTTATTAAATTACGTGAATGAAAATATGCTGTCAGAAAAAATGCGAGATGTGAATTAAAGTTTTACCCATTCTTCCAGTGTAATTGTTCTTCCAATGATGTTTTCTACTTCTTTGATCATCATCCGAAGTTGAGGAACTGAATATTCATCATTGCTTGGTACAGTAAGTACTTTGGTGCCATGCCTCATATAAAAATGTCTTCCACCAGGCTCTGGGGCATTGAAACCCAGTTTGATCAATTTCTTTATGAAAATCCTGCGCTTGCATGGACTCCATTTAGGCATGAGCTGCAGCCTCATGGCCCGATGGAATACCCGCATTGATGTCAAGACCATCAATTATCGGCAATTTATGTCCATGTCTTATTTTGACTATCAACCAGCCTTCAAGAACAGACTCAAGTTCTTTCTGGCATTCAAAAAGAGTGTGACCAAAGGCGACAACACCCTGACATTGCGGTATCCTGCCGGAAAATGTGCCATCATCAAGTTTATCATATTCTGCTTTACTCAACGCTTTGTTTATATAATCTATAAGCATCTGCTTCACCAGTTTTCTATTGCAATATTTTACGTATCATCCAGATATACTTTTTTGTAGGGCATTTTATAGATATAAAATGGCTGAAAGGAAAATCGACATGCTTGAGGTATCTGCGTTCCCGAAGCCCGCCGAGAGTTCCTGCCCCGGGCGCCCGGGATTACCGCGCGTGCAGGGCGGTTTCTGGATTATTTTTGGATATATGCGGTCAGTACAGGATTTTAAAACTTCTGTCCAGTTCATATGCGACCTGAATTATTTCTTTGATCGCGCTCACGTATGACGAAATTCGCCTCAAGACCATCCCTGCTTTTCCAGTAATGGTGCTGCTGCGGTCGTTTCAGTTCCAGAAAGACCGCTTTCTCCTGCCAGAGTCTATCCTGCCGCTCATGGAGTACCCGCCCGGATATGCTTTTCTGCGTGCGGTCTTTTATCGTATGGCTGGCAAAAAAGAAAAGATACCCTTCCTGAGAGTATTTTCAAGATCAAACAGACCTTCTTTGCCGATTTTATGGCCCAACCCTTTAAAGAAGTTCAGGCATTTTGATGCTGAAAAATAGGGTGTTTCGATTATGTATTTTCCGAAGAGCTCTACTGTTGTATGCTGTTATCTGACATTTCTGCTACGTCAAGTCCTATTATGTCCTTGAAGTATGAGTTCAAGATCCGTATCTTATCGGTTTTATCGCCTGTCAGCACAACTTCGGCCATATATGACATACTCGTCAAGCGCAGGTTCTATCCTGCCTGTTCCCGCAACAGTCAGTTCCACTTTGATGTCCCTGAAATCCAGGAATTCCTTGAAAGATAGGGGGTACAATTCATAATGAAGCATACGCCCGCGCAACGGGATTACAAGCTTCTTGAGGGACGAGCTAACGATCAAGTTCAGCTTTCCTTTTAATAATTCGTGGTTCCTTGCAAGCCATCCCTCCCAATCATGCATGCCAGTGGCGCTTTGACATACTGGGTTAGTGTATATCATTCCTTTTGAAGGATTTTTGTGCTTTTATGGGGATTTTGAAAAATTATTTATCGTGGAGACAAATTGTCGGTCAGCCTCTGAAAATTTGTGGGGCATCGGGAGGGGCTAAGGGTT
Organism: Candidatus Methanoperedens sp.; assembly: GCA_036567605.1. Classification (GTDB taxonomy): domain Archaea; phylum Halobacteriota; class Methanosarcinia; order Methanosarcinales; family Methanoperedenaceae; genus Methanoperedens. The sequence continues at coordinate 9,501 of DATCUE010000116.1, forward strand.
TTGGCATTTCATTCGGTTTAATAATTTTTTACTTTTGATTTGACTCAGGCGCAAGTTTATCTTTAAGAAAAAAGCCAAACGGATACCTGAATAAAAAGAAATCTATACTGCTGTATAATTGTTTCCACTATCCCACAGTCTTTCGAACGTTTTATTATAGGATTTGTATATTGATAAATCTCCATCTTTTAAATAAAGGAACTTTGATTTTTTATTATTTGGGATAAAATGCATTATTATAGCTCTTTTATCATCAACGAAAATCCCACCCCATGATAATGGTTCACAATAAGTTCTTATTTTCATACCAGACACTGTAGAAAATTTTTCTAAACATGCTAAGATTTCAAATTTAATTGATTTTTCAGTTTCTGAATCCAGCATTGCAACTTGTTTCACGTAATCACAATTCGGATCTAGACAAAGAAGTTTTATTTCAATTTGCTTTGAGATTTTCCTCGTGAGAAGAGGTTTTACTTTCGACTCTTCTTCTATAAGAACGTGACCCGAAATTCCAATCATTTTTATACTGTTGTTAGCACTTTTTATGAAATCAGGCAAAAAAGCAGGATTTGCCTCTGTGACTTTTATGATTCCTGCACTCGATAGCTCCTGTTGAGCAATCAAAGGCTGAAGCAAAATTTCATCATTTATACCTGTATCAAGAGTATGCAGTTTCGATAGAATCTCAAACGCAAAAGCACTTGCATTCCGTGAAGCTATCTCCTGACTACCAGCTTTATCTACTCGTTCTTTGTTATCGATTAAATCAGATATACCACGTATGACCAGTGCATTCACTTGTTGATTTGCATGAGCAGCTTTGAGAAAACCGTATCCTTCCATTTCTACTGCAATTATGTCATTGTAATTAGACTTGAGAAATTTAAAGATAGTAGAATGCGTGGAAGACACCACTTTTCCGCCAGCTGCTATTGGTCCTATGAAAACTTGAGGTTGATTGGTGGTAACGGTTCCTAGCCGACGCAGCCAATCTTTCTTCCTCGCTTCGGCCCTAGCTCGCTGTACCATGCAGTAAGTTGAGTTACCTACATCGGGCCTATTCTGAAAAGTCTTTTCAGCTTTACCAGACTCGTAAAAATAAATTTTAGTTGCGACCACTACGTCACCTAGCGTTACGTCTTTGATTCCGCCTGCCACCCCTATAAAAAGTATGAGCTTTGGATTAAACTGCTTTATTGCCCTTTCTGCTTCAATAGCTGCACCTTCATTTCCGGCTCCAATTTCAACTATTGCTACTTTCCAGGAATAGCCATTTGATGAGAAAAGCCCCTGTTCATAAATAGTTCCTTGTGGATGTACTATTTCATGCAAGTTTGTAAGATGTGCTCGAACCGCCTTATATTCGACACGAAGGGCAGTGAGTATGACTGCTTGAGGCAGATTTTCATCTTTTGGGTCGTCATTAATATTATTATAAGATTTATAAACCTTTTTTGGATATTGTTTTATAAATACTATATCGTTTTCTCCATCTATTGTAGGACCTGTTGTGATAGTTTTTGCTATAGGGTCAAATTCGTTTATGTTTGGCACACATGCAATAAAGAAGGCCAAGAAAATCAATCTTTCCGTTCAATAGCGAGCTGTTAGATTTTTTATGAAAAAACAATCACTATCTCTATGATTCGCGCCTATTTTTTATGTTTGAAGAATATTGCTTTGGATTCCTGTAATCTTTGGAAGCATTAATAATTTGCATGTTGCAGTCAAGCTCCTCGGATTGAAATTCGAAAGGCATCGGGAGGATGCTCGAGGTTTTGAAACTTCTCTCGGTTTCATCAGTCTTTTTTAATTATATTCAGGCGCAGGTATGATATTTTATTGATTTCTGGTTTATCAAACATAAAAGAACATTTGGTCTAATATTAAGATTGCCTGAAATGCTTTAATCCTATTAAGATCTTCGTCTCTTACCACTCCATGACCAATTGTGTTCCTTGAGAGATCTAAATCACCTTTTTCGAGATCAAAATTATTGAAGTAAAATTTCTTAAGAAATTCATTAAAATTATTCGGCAAAAATAAGCAAGAATCTGGGTTATTTGTTTCTGCAATGTCCGTGAGTTTATCAACCAAATTATTCTGACTTGATTTTTCTGTTGTTCCAAGATATATATATCTCATTATTCCTTCAATACGTGGAAAAAGGATATGAATGGCGCTAATGTAGTCTTTTTCAATATATCTTTCAATGCCTGTTCTAATAATATTCTCATGCTTTTTGAAGATATCTTTTGTCATCCAACTTTTCATCATATTATGTATCATTTCGTCATCAAATGATTCTACGACTTTCATTTCACCTTCGTTGAGAGTAAAATTATTTTTTATATATTTATAAATCTCTTCAAAACGCCAACCTAAGATCCTGATGAATGGAAACCATCCTGTCATCAGAATTTTTTCGTTAATTTCGGGTTCTATTCTGAAAACTTCAGGGAACATAATATATGAATAAAATGAGGCAAATAATGATTCTAAATCCTCAGTTTTACATAGGTTTTCAGATTTGGTAGGTTTCAGATTTTCCGGCAATACAGGCGAATGATCAAAATAAACACATTTCATCCAATTATAAGAAAATATGTATATTATACCAAAATTTAAATCTAGTTCAATATCTTTGAAGTGAATCTTTCTGATATCAGCAATATCTTCTCTAGTTAAAAGTTCACCTTTTTTGAAGCTTTTCTTTGAAACCAGATTTGCAAAAGTGGGAATATTTATTTGAATCTTGGCTTTATCTTTTGAAATCAAAATTAGACAATTGTTAATAGTTGATACACTTTTCTTTTGAATCCAATTATTTAGAAATAATTTTGTTATCTGATCTAGAACAGTGTATAATATCATTCCATCATATGGTGATAAGAAGTTTTTGTAACACAACGGTACCGTTTCACCTCCTTTTTTTGAGGCCCAAGCGAAACCACAAGGTGGTTTATCAATTTGAATCTCAAAACTATCTTCCGTTCTTAAATCGGAAAATGAGACTTCTTTTTGATCCTGTGTAATTTTGTCACCTTCTTCAGGTTAGTAATATTTATTAAGGGAAGTTTTTAATATAAAATTGTATGAGCATATAAATTTTTCTAATGAAAACAAACTTGATAACTTTTCCGATAATAGGCGCCTATTTTTCATTTGAATAATGTTGTTCTGGATTCGCATCCTCTGCGAGCATGAGATACCTGTCGCCTTCAGTCACAAACCCCGTACGATGTACGAGGCCTGCTCATAGCGTTTTTATTATTTCATATCTCATTTGTATAAATTAAGCTGGAGTGTTTTCACGACAACATCCAGCCATTCCCGACCGTGAGAACATTTCTTCCTTCTGACCTCTTCAACAAATATTTCACAACAAATCCTACTCAATCCCCTCATGATATTCCTGCAGCGACTTCACCTCTATCCTGTTCTCCCTGGCAGCCCTTATACCCCTTGCCGCCGCCCTTCCCGCATCCGTAGTCGTGAAGTACGGTATCTTGAACTTGATCGCTGACTTTCGTATGTAGCTGTCATCGTAGGCGCTCTGCTTGCCCACAGGCGTATTGAGAACGAACTGGATGTCACCGTTCTTCATCATATCCACGATATTGGGCCTGCCCTCGTGCAGTTTCTTTACCTGCTGGCAGTCGATACCGTTCTCCTTCAGGAAACCTGCCGTCCCTTCGGTCGCAATGATATTAAAGCCCATATCAGCAAGCTCTTTGGCAACCACAAGCGCGCGCTGCCTGTCTCCCTGCGCCACTGTGATAAGCGCCGTGCCTGACAGGGGCGGTGCAAAGCCGGCAGCTACCTGGGATTTATAGAACGCCAGTGCAAATGAATCCGCAAGCCCCAGGACTTCGCCTGTCGAGCGCATCTCAGGGCCGAGCACTGGGTCCACCTCGGGGAACATATTGAACGGGAAGACCGCCTCCTTGACCCCGAAATGCGGGTATTTCCGCGCGTGGGTGTCGATGTCCTTCAGCTTCTTGCCGAGCATGACCTGTGTTGCGATGCGCGCCATTGAGACGCCTGTGACCTTGGACACCAGGGGTACGGTGCGCGAGGCGCGGGGGTTGGCTTCGAGTATGAAGACTTTGCCTTTCTGGATGGCGTACTGGACGTTTATCAGCCCGACGACTTTCAGTTCGATCGCTATGCGTCTTGTGTACTCCTCAAGCGTTTTGAGCTCCCCGGGTTTTATCCCTATCGGGGGCAGCACGCAGGCGCTGTCGCCCGAATGGATGCCTGCAAGTTCGACGTGCTCCATAATGGAGGGAAGGAATACGTCGGTGCCGTCTGATATCGCATCCACTTCGCATTCAAGCGCATCCTCAAGGAACTTATCGATAAGCATCGGCTTTTCGGGTGTTATCTCGATTGCCCCTTCCACGTATTTCTTAAGCATTCCCTCATCGTACACTATTTCCATGCCGCGGCCGCCGAGCACATAAGAAGGCCGCACCACAAGTGGGTAGCCAATGCGCGCTGCGACCTTGAGCGCCTGCTGGAGAGATGTGGCAGTGCCGTGCTCTGGAGCCGGAATCCCAAGTTTCTTAATAACCTCTGAGAACCGCTCCCTGTCTTCGGCAAGATCGATGCTGTCAACCGAGGTGCCAAGAATTTTTACCCCGGCCTCTTCAAGCTCAGCCGCGATATTAAGAGGTGTCTGGCCACCAAACTGCACGATGACACCCTGTGGCTTTTCTTTTTCGTAAATACTCAGAACGTCCTCCACAGTGACAGGCTCAAAATAAAGCTTGTCCGAGGTATCGTAGTCCGTGGAAACAGTTTCGGGGTTGCAGTTCACCATTATGGATTCATACCCCATGTCTCGAAGCGTGAACGCGGCATGAACGCATGTATAATCAAACTCAATGCCCTGTCCTATCCTGTTGGGCCCGCCGCCAAGTATCATTATCTTTTTCCTGTTTGATACCGGCACTTCATCGGGTGCGTTATAAGTGGAGTAGTAATATGCTGCATTCTCAGCACCGCTGACAGGTACGATATTCCATGCCTGCCTCAAACCCAGAGAAAGGCGCTGCCTTCTGATTTCCTTCTCCGGGATGTTGAGTATCTTTCCAAGGTACTTATCTGAAAAACCGTCCTTTTTCGCCCTGATAAGAAGATCGTCAGGAAGCATCTTTCCCTTATACTTTAGAATTTCGTTTTCAAGCTCAACAAGCTCTTTCATCTGCTGAACGAACCACGGTTTGATATATGTTAATTTGTACAATTCCTCTACAGTCATCCCTTTTCTCAGCGCCTCGTACATTATGAACTGGCGGTCAGACGACGGTTCCTTCAAAAGTTGGCGTAATTCATCAAGTGAGAGCTTATTAAAATTCCTGGCGAATCCGAGGCCGTAGCGCCCGGTCTCAAGTGAACGGATGGCCTTCAGGAATGCCTCCTTGTAATTTTTCCCTATACTCATCGCCTCGCCCACAGCACGCATCTGTGTGCCGAGCTTGTCTATCGACCCCGGGAACTTCTCAAATGCCCACCGTGCGAACTTTACGACAATATAATCGCCTGATGGCGTGTATTTATCAAGCGTTCCGTCCCGCCAGTATGGAATGTCGGAAAGCAGAAGGCCGCCGGCGAGTTTTGCAGATACAAGAGCTATCGGGAATCCTGTAGCCTTTGAAGCAAGCGCCGAGGAGCGTGATGTACGCGGATTAATCTCTATCACGACCACTCTTCCTGTCACAGGATCGTGAGCGAACTGGATGTTCGTGCCTCCTATCACGCCGATGGCCTCGACTATGCGGTGAGAGTATTCCTGCAATCGTTCCTGTAATTCTTTATCGATAGTCAGCATCGGCGCGGTGCAGAAACTGTCACCTGTGTGCACACCCATTGCATCCACGTTCTCTATGAAACAGACGGTTATCTTGTTATTCTCTGCGTCCCTCACTGCTTCAAGTTCAAGTTCCTCCCAGCCAAGCACCGATTCCTCGATAAGCACCTGGCCGATGAGACTTGCTGCAATGCCGCGAGCTGCGACTGTACGGAGTTCATCAACATTGTACACTATCCCGCCGCCTGTTCCTCCCATGGTATAGGCAGGCCTGACAACTACGGGATATCCGAGTTCCTTCGCTATCTTTTCAGCGCCTTCGACCGTATAGGTCGCTTCACTGTGGGGCACTTCAAGGCCGAGTTTTGTCATCGTTTCCTTAAACGCAATCCTGTCTTCCCCGCGCTCGATGGCATCTGCCTGGACACCGATAATCTTTACGCCGTATTTTTCAAGTATGCCCTTTTTATGAAGCTCGGATGTCAGGTTAAGCCCGTTCTGGCCCCCAAGGTTCGGCAGTACCGCATCCGGTCGCTCTTTCTCTATTATTTTCTCAAGCATCCCGGAATTCAGGGGTTCTATATACGTCCTGTCGGCCATTCCCGGATCGGTCATTATGGTTGCGGGATTGGAATTAACAAGAACAATCTCATAACCCATCTGTCGCAGCGCCTTGCATGCCTGCGTGCCTGAATAATCAAATTCTGCGGCCTGGCCGATAACTATGGGGCCTGACCCGATGATCAGTACCTTGTGGATGTCGTCTCTTTTTGGCAATTTTTCACCTGCCCCTCAAGAGAGATATATATTTATTAGACTTTTGATGTGGATACAATAATGAAACAAGAAGAACTTTCCCGCCTGAAAAAAGCTCTCAACGAAGCCTTCCTGATAGACGAAAACAAACTTGCCGATGAAATAAAAACCACAGGCTTCGAATGCCGCAGATGCTCTCAGTGCTGCAAAGCAGAATATGGGGACAATACAGTCGCAGTTTTCCCTTCAGAGATAAGAAAAATATGTGAGACACATGGACTCAGGCGAACTGAGATCATACTGCCTGCCCCATCGCAGGACGTGGATTCAGAAGGAAATATCCATACCTTTGAATGGGTCCTGGAAAAAAAAGAAAACTGCATTTTCCTGGAAGACGGTCGATGCAAAATATATGAATGCAGGCCGTATATCTGCAAAACCTATCCTTTTTACCTGCTGGATGGAAAATTGATGGTTTCAGAATGTGGGGGGATTGGAGACCCGATCAGCAGTGAAGATAGCATGGAGATAGCTCTGCTCTTAAAAGAACGATATATTGCCGAGATCAAAGAATCGATTGCATTACTTGATAAATTCAGGGGATTCAAACCCGGCGGAAGGGGAAATGTATGCGTCCACGACAGCGAAGGCGAGCACTGGATGAACATGGCAACTTTATGAGCAAATCCCGGGAATATTACCGACCTCGACCCACTATAAAATATATATGTAGCAACTCCTATCTTGGATGATTAATGCTGTCAAATAGGACGTAATCATGACAAAAAAGATTAAACTCTCAGAACTCGGAAGCCTGTTCGGGGGCGATATTGAAGCCCTTGAGGGAGTAAAGATTGAAGGAGATGTGGAAATTGATCTTGGCCAACTGGGCCTCAATCCCCAGATGGCCTATGCTCTGGGGCATGAGACCGCCCAGATCGCTTATCACCTGATGAACATTTCCAGGATCCTGGGCTATCCTGTTGACCAGATGCCCGCTGCTGCAGCAAAGCCAAAGAAGCTCTCAAAGCTGATAGAATCAAAATTCAGCGTCGGAAGAATCGAAGAATGGAAGACCCCTATCCAGGAAGTGGTACTGGGGGCCACATCGTCGGACGGAGGTTCGCGGAAAAGCACTGTGACGCTGGGCGGGGAAGGCGCGCTCCCTTATTATTTTGACAGTCCGATGCCCCATCGCAACCATATAACAATGGATGTCTTTGATATGCCTATAAACATGGCAAAAGCCGTAAAGTCCAACTACGAAGATGTTATCAACAGCCCGGCCGAATGGGCGAAGAAAGTCGTTCGGGACTTCGGGGCAGATATGGTCACTATCCATCTCATCAGCACCGACCCGAATGTCAAAGATACTTCTCCAGCGGATGCGGCAAAAACCGTGGAAGAGGTTTTGCAGGCCGTGGACGTGCCTATAGTTATCGGAGGTTCAGGAAACCCCGAGAAAGATCCTGTGGTTCTTGAGAAAGCGGCTGAGGCCGCGGCGGGTGAGAGGTGCCTGCTGGCATCAGCAAGCCTGAACCTTGACTATGCGCGGATTGCGGAAGCTGCCAAGAAATACAACCACGTAGTTCTCTCATGGACGCAGCTTGAGATAAACGCGCAAAAAGAACTGAACAGGAAATTAATGAAGCAGTGCGGCGTGGCGCGGGAGAATATCCTGATGGACCCGACGACTGCCGCCCTGGGATACGGGCTTGATTATGCTTATACGAATATGGAACGGATAAGGCTGGCAGGACTGACCGGGGATACGGAACTCAATTTCCCGATGTCAAGCGGTACCACGAACGCATGGGGGGCGCGAGAGGCATGGATGGTTTCATCGCCGCTGAAAGAAGATTCCGACTGGGGGCCGCGCGAGTACAGGGGCCCTATCTGGGAAATTATTACGGGATTGACGTTATCGCTTGCGGGGAATGATCTTTTCATGATGATGCATCCGGGCGCAGTCCATGTGCTAAAAGAGATCACGCAGACACTGTATGGATCAAAGGAATCAGAACCCGTTAATATCGATAACTGGGTATCGGCGGTGATATAATGAAGCTGAACAGCCCGCTCCAGGTTTACAAATTCCTGCCCCAGATAAACTGCGCCGAATGCGGGGATGCGACATGCATGGCTTTTGCGGCCCATCTGATAGACAGGTCAAAGAAGCTTGCGGATTGTCCCCCTATCCTCAAGGACGAGTACAAGAAAAAATATCTGGAACTTGAGACGCTTCTTGCACCCGAGATCCGCGAGGTCGTCATAGGAACAGGGGAACGTGCAAAGAAAATCGGTGGAGATGATGTACTTTACCGCCACCAGTTGACATTTTTTGATCCGACAGCATTTGCATACGATGTATGGGATACGATGCCAGAGCCTGAACTTGTCGAGAGGGTAAAAAAGATCTCAAACTTCAAGAAGTTCTACGTCGGGAAATTCCTGACAGTAGATATGGTGGCAGTGAGATGTGTTTCCGGCGACGCTTCAAAGTTTGCCGCTGCCGTGAAGAAAGTCAGTGAAAATACGCAACTTCCGCTGGTTCTGTGTTCGTTTGATCCGACCGTATTGAAATCAGGGCTTGAAATAGTGAAGGACAAAAATCCGTTGATATATGCTGCTTCCGAGAATAACTGGGGAGATGTTGCAGATCTTGCATTGAATTATAAAGTACCGGTCGTTCTGTTTTCGCCCGACCTTGATAAACTCAAATCCCTGGCTTTGACATTCAGGGAAATGGGAATAAAAGATATTGTGCTTGACCCGGGAATGTATCCGCAGGGAAAGCAACTTAAAGGGACTTTTGAGAGATTCATAAAACTTCGCCGCGCGGGGATTAAGGAGGGACAGAAAGACATAGCATACCCTATCATGGCCGTCCCGCTGAACGCATGGCTCATCTATAAAGATGCAGTCACCGCTTCCTACTGGGAGACGGTGCTATCTTCGGTTTTCACCGTAAGGTACGGTGACATTATGATACTTCACAGCCTTGAGCCGTATGCAATGCTGCCTGAGGTGCACCTGCGGGATACAATATACACAGACCCCAGGACTCCTGTCAAAGTGGCGCCCGGCGTAAATGAAGTCGGAACTCCCGCGAAGGATTCGCCAGTGATAATCACCACGAATTTCGCTCTCACATACTACACTGTTGAAAGCGATCTTTCATCCAACAAGGTAAATTGCTATCTTGCAGCAGTGGATACAGACGGCATCGGTGTCGAAGCTTCTGTGGCAGGCGGCCAGCTTACGGCAGCCAAGATAAAGGATACTTTCCAGAAAGCTAATTTTGATTTCAAGGAAAAGACATCCCACAGTACGCTGATTTTACCTGGCCTTGCTGCGCGGTTGCAGGGGGATGTGGAAGATACTACGGGACTTCGTGTGATGATAGGTCCTCCTGACTCGGGCCGCATCCCGGGATGGATGGAGAAAAATTGGCCGCCTAAGCCGAAATAGTTGACACCTTTCACACCTTCTCATCAATCAAATCTATATACTTAAAAGGTGTAAATATAGTCAGCCACATTTTGAAGGAGGCTATAATATGGTTAACGAAAAGTTAGCAGAGCTTGTAAAAACATCAAAACCATCTGTGGCCGTAGTCGGGCTGGGTGGTGCTGGATGCAACATAACGACTTGGATTGCAGAGAAAGGAATGGTCGGCGGTAAGATCATCGCAGCTAATACTGATGTGAATCACTTGAGTACGATGAGTAAAGCTGATAAGCTGATTTTACTCGGCGAAAAAATATGCAAGGGACATGGATGCGGCGGATATCCTGAAATGGGTGCACAGGCGACCAAGGAAAATCTTGCAGAGATCAGAGCAGAATTAGAAGGTGTAAATCTCGTATTCCTGGTAGCCGGGCTGGGCGGCGGAACAGGTACTGGTGCTATACCTGTAGTTTCCGAAATAACAAGGGAACTCGGAGCACTTACGGTCGCATGCGTTACGATTCCATTCAAGATCGAGCAGTTCAGAAGAGAAAAAGCAAGGGAAGCCATAAAGGCTCTCACAGAGAGTTGCGACTCAACTATCGTGATCGATAACTCAAAATTGAGGGAAGTTGCAGGCAACCTGCCGTTAAAAGAGGCACTTGCAGTAGCAAACGCACTGATAGGCGCCTTCGTAAAGAACATAACCGAGACCATCACACAGCCAAGCCTTATCAACCTTGACTACGCAGACCTTCGTGCGGTCATGGAAAGAGGAGGCATTTCGTCAATCGGTATAGGTGAAGGCGACGGCGAGGACAGGGTAACAAAGGCAGTTTCACAGGCGCTTGCAGTCCCGCTGCTTGATATATCCGACATGTCGGCTTCATACGGCGTGCTAATCCACATCGTAGGTGGCGAAGACCTCACGCTCGAAGAAGTAGCCGTGACAGGCGAGTTGATCATGGACAAGGTCCCGAATACTAAGAGGGTTATCTGGGGCGCAAAAGTTGATGACCAGCTCACAGGCAGGGTCCGTGTAATGGCAGTATTGACCGGTGTCAAGAGCCCGTTCATGGAAGGACAGTAAAGTCAATTTAATTTAAGTGATGTGAATTTTTCACATCACACATTTCACTTTTTTATACACCGATATTTGCATTATTTGAGCAATTTTGATATATTTTATAATGGCTCATAATCTAATAAATGATGTCGCAATTTTGTCCAAGATTTGTTCTCTTCAATAGGATTCTTGCTCATTACAATATCTAATTTATCAGCTAGATCAAACCTATAAAGATCGAAAATTGCCTTAATATATCGCCCATAGGTTTTGTGCTCCTGAATTGCCATTTTATAAGAAATATAACAAAAAACAGTCGAAGAAAAGAATGATATTATTCCTAATATATTAGACCAAAACGCAAATCCAATTGTCCCAATAAAAATATATGTTAATAATAAAAATGAAATATATACGCTAAAATCCGCTTTAGCGCTTCGCAATTCTAAATCATCTTTAATATCTTTTGGCAATATAAACCATATGTGTTGCCAAAAAACCATCATGTGCATTCCATATTGTCTTTCAGAATATTGTTCATATTCAGCGAGAACATTGCCAAATTCAGTAGGATATTCTGCGTATCGCCTACTATAACTGTCATACTCTTTTTTAAAAGGATATTTTCTGATTTCTGCCCATAAACCTACAGCTTTTTCATGTAATTCTCTCAATTCCACATCTAATTTATTCTTAACAGAATCATCATCTGATGTTTTCAAAAGCTTTTCTTTCTCATCAATTATGTCATATATATTTTTCAGTTCGTTATCTATTTTTTTAAATTTTACTTCTTGTTTATTTAAAAAATAATCTTTTAACTGCTTGGGCCAAAATCGCAATCCCTCATAGAATTGATAGATATAGATGTCCAACAAATTCAAAAGTATTCCGATGAGTAACGAAAGTAAAATCCAAACTAAGATTTTATTTTCAAAAGCAAGAGCAAACCAAAAAGTGGTCTTTATAAATGGATAGAAAGCAATGCCATAAAGAATAATAGCTATTGAGGTAGGAAAGAATGTTCTAATAAAGAACGATAAGCCAAAGCTCGTTGGAACATCGGATATTCCCATAAAAATTTAAATTATTTATCAAACTCTCTTTTCTTATGTCTCGGTCCTTCAGGTTCTGGACCCTTATATTCAAGAATAGCAGGTTCCTTGTTTTCTATTGCTTTGTGTTCAGCTTCTTTTTGTTTAGATGTAATTTTCTCAGCCATATCAATCCCATAAAATAATGTAGCATTTTTACTATATAAATTCATGTATTTCGGGAACCGTATTTCGAATATATCAAAACTTTAAGAAAAAATGATCTCGAAACCACACAAAAAATAATCTCAGAATTTTATGTTCACATGAATAACTTTTAATACCCTGACACTCATTTTTACCCCCCACATGCTCAAGCGAGAAAACATACTTATCGAAGCCCTTCCCTACATCCGCGAGTTCTATGACTCCACCATGGTCATCAAGCTGGGTGGCCACGCCATCGTCGACCCCGTCGTGATGGACCGGATAGTGCAGGATGTAGTGCTGTTGAAGTTCGTCGGCATCCGCCCTGTGATAGTGCACGGCGGCGGCCCTGAGATCACTGAGAAGATGGAACGCATGGGAAAGAAACCGGAGTTCGTGGCGGGATTACGTGTAACTGATGACGAGACCCTCGAGATCGCAAGGATGGTGCTTGTGGGGAATGTCAACAGCAAAATAGTTTCACTGATCAGCAGGCACGGCGGGAAAGGTGTCGGCCTTTCAGGCAGCGACGGCAGGCTCATAGTAGCAAAGAAGCTCGCTCCACAGCGCGTAACGATCGGCGGCGTGGAGAAGGAGATCGATCTTGGCTGGGTTGGAGAAACCGAAGTGATTAACCCGGACATTGTGAAGATACTTGCGGACAGGGGATATATCCCGGTCATATCTCCAATAGCGACCGATGAAAAAGGGAACGACCTGAACGTGAATGCGGATACAGTTGCAGGGGACATTGCGGCAGCCCTTAAAGCCAGGAAACTGATATCCCTGACCGATGTCCCGGGAATCCTCAGGGATCCGAAAGACAGGGACACCCGTATCTCAAAGATCGCTTTTGGAGAGATTGATACACTTATAGCGGATAACATCATCACCGGAGGTATGATACCGAAGGTAAGATCAAGCGAAGCCGCTGTCAGGGGCGGCGTCGGGGAGGTTCATATCATCGACGGGAGCATGCCGCATTCACTGCTGCTTGAACTTTTCACGCACGAAGGTATTGGAACGATGGTTTACAGGAAGAGTGAGTCATTGTGAAAAAAGAGAAACCGGAAAAAGAAGAAGAAAAGCAAACAGAACCTGCAGTCAAGAGTATGACCCCCGAGGAACGAAAGAGATTATTGCTTGAGGGGATAAAAAAAACCGTCGTGCCAGCCGTCATGGGTGCGTTTTTTGCAGTGATATTTTTCTTTAAATTTGGCGATGCGGCCCACGTATCCTATTTTTTAGTGCTTCTGTTAGTTATCCTTGTCTCATATTACATACAGAGATTCTCCTATCCTTTAATCGGAGTAAAGGTGGAGGAGTTCCAGACAAAGGACTGGATGTATGTTGAATTTTTCACTGTCATATTTTTCCTGGTTTTCTGGATACTCATGTTGAATATCGGGACACTTGAAATAAATGCAAATCCCACCTCTGTAACTGTGGGCGTTCCCGGACAAATTGCTGTAAATGTCATGAGCAATGGAATGACCATAGAAGGGGCAGTAGTTTATTTGAACGGATCAGGCATAAATATGAGTGGCGTAACGGAAAAAGACAGCCCGGCAATCTTTAACAACGTTAATGCTGTCGGTATCGGAAACTTAACATTGACCGCAAGCAAGAAGGGTTATGCAAGCGGCCATAAAAATATAACTGTGAGAAATGTAACTGCGAAATGATACCGGTGTTTTATGCGAATTGCTATTTTAGACCGTGATAGATGCCAGCCCAGGATGTGCGATTTCCAGTGCATCAAGTTCTGCCCCAGGGTGCGCACAGGGGATGAAACAATAATCGTGGGTGAAGATGGAAAACCTGTTATTTCAGAAGAATTATGCGTGGGATGTGGAATCTGCGTCAAACGCTGCCCTTTTGGTTCTATTATGATAATCGGCCTTCCCGAGAAACTTACTGAGCCAACGCACAGGTACGGCAGGAACGGTTTTGCTCTATACGGTCTTCCTGTTCCCACAGTTGGAAAAGTGACAGGCATACTCGGACAGAACGGAATAGGAAAAAGCACGGCTATAAATATACTCTCAGGAACGCTCAAACCCAACCTTGGCAAAAGCAAGATCACTTGGGAGGAGATACTTGAATATTATGCAGGTACTGCCCTTCATGATTACCTTGAAGGCGTATCTGAAGGAAAAATAAAGACTTCCCAGAAACCGCAGTATGTTGACATGATCCCCAGGAAATTCAAAGGCAGGGTCTCGGATCTTTTATCAAGGACAGATGAGCGCGGAATACTGAAAGAACTTGTTTCCAGGCTTGATATCCAGGACATCTTTGAGCGCAAAATCGATGAATTAAGTGGCGGCGAACTCCAGAGGGTCGCGCTGGCGGCGTGCGTGGCAAAGAATGCGGATTTCTATTTCATCGACGAGATAAGTCCGTACCTTGATATCCACCAGAGGATCAAAGCCGCGCAGATAATCAGGGAGTTGAGCAAAGAAAAAGCCGTTATGGTTGTGGAGCACGACCTTGCGATACTTGACCTGCTGGCAGACGTTGTCCACATTGGCTACGGGACGCCCGGCGGGTACGGCGTGATAACACATCCCAAAGGTGTCAGGGTGGGCATAAATGAATATCTTAAGGGTTTCCTGCGAGAGGAGAATATCAGGATACGTACCGAGGCCATCGAGTTTGAGGTCCATGCACCTCAGGCCCAGAAGGAGATTTCCTCGCTTTTAAAGTTCGGACGCCTTGTGAAGAAGTATGATGAGGGATTCGAGCTGAAGGTGGGGGGAGGAGAGATACGAAAAGGCGAGGTTACAGGGATCGTGGGCCCGAACGGGATAGGTAAATCCACTTTCGTAAAAATGCTGGCAGGAGAAATAGCACCTACTGCCGGGGAGATGATGATGAATATCAAGGTGTCCTACAAGCCCCAGTATATAAAAGCAGATGAACCGACGCTCGTTTCCGACCTTCTACGTTCCATCAGCAAGCAGGTAGATACCAGTTACTACCAGACTGAGATCCTGCGGCCGCTCCAGCTTGAGCGCCTTCTTGACAGGGAGGTGAACGACCTAAGCGGCGGCGAACTCCAGAGGGTTGCGATAGCGGAATGCCTTTCACGCACGGCCGACTTATACCTGTTGGATGAACCCTCGGCGCATCTCGATGTCGAGCAGAGGGTACTTGCCACAAAGGCCATCAGGCGGTTTGCCGAGAACAATAAGGTGAGCGCAATGGTCGTGGACCACGATATTTACATGATTGACATGTTGAGCGACAGGTTGCTTGTTTTTGAGGGGCAGCCCATGGTGAGGGGTGAAGTACACGGCCCCTTTGACATGCGAGAGGGTATGAACAGGTTCCTTGAAAACATCGGCATCACTTTCAGGCGTGATGAGGAAACAAGAAGGCCGAGGGTAAATAAACTTGGCTCGCAGCTTGACCGCACGCAGAAAGCAAAAGACGAGTATTATTATAGTCTGGATTGAAATATTTATAATATAACTGAGAGTAATATTATACTAATTCCAGCATTCAATATTCCTCCCTTGACAGCAGGAAAAACTATATATGTAATACTTATAATCATAATCATCATATGAGAAGCCCAGCATATCTTATCTTATTTTGTTATTTGGTGGGCACTGCATCTGCTGCCAGTTTCAGTCCAGGCGACATTGAGTGGGGCACTGCGGTGTCCGGCACACTATCCAAAGGCGGCACGTTGACCAATGGTGACTACATGGTCAAGGCTGTCCAGTTTCCATCCCCCGTCCAGGGTTTAAAGGATATCAATGGCAACTGGGTACCTGAAACCCCGGTTGAACCCATGGTTTATATTGAGGTCTATAGAAAAGATGTCCTCCTGACAGAATATGTTCTTGCCCCGACGTCTGAACCTTATATCGACCCGGATTATGAGGTCAAGGTAGCAGGTACAGGTTTCATGGCAAAAAATGCCAAGGAATGGATCTTGCAGTTCTACAACCCATCAGCGACCATATCGATCCAGACAAGGGCAAAGCCTACTATTGAAGTTACCGTTACGACTGATAAGTCGGCTTACACTTCATACACGGATGATATAATCAAAGCAACGGTTACTGTAAAGAACACCGGCCAGGCATTTCTAAAAAATGTCGATGTCAATCTTAACATTGGGGATTTGAAACTCCGCGGAGGCAGTATAAGCCAGCTTCACCAGTATTATCCAAAGATGGAAAAAGGAGCCAGCCAGAGTTTTGAGGTCATACTGGTTGTGCCTCCTGTGAGCGACCAGAGATCATATACCTTTAGTGCTGATTCTAAAGGTTACGATGTCAAAGAAATTGAATACAAAGCAGAAAAAACTTTACAGATAACAGTTTCACCAAAACCCGTGTTAACAAGAATCACTCTCAGCAAAGCCATTAAAGACAATATATATCTCCAGAACACCGCAATTGTGACAATCAGTATTTCAAATGGCGGGGAATATGATGCATATAACGTCCTCGTCAACGATAGCATGAATGAGAATTTTGAGTTAAAGTCCACTTCACCATTCCAGTGGAATATTCCCGTAATTAAGCCCGGAGGGGATTGGAGCGCGACCTATTCTGTTAAGCCCCTCGCAGCAAGCCTCGATGGTTTTACTCTCCCGGCAGCGATCGCCCTGTTTACTCTCAACAATAAACAATACAATATCTCATCAACAACACCGAAAGTAGTTGTGAATGGCCCGAAAGTAATCCTGAACAAGACCGTTAATAAAGCCACTGTAAACATCAGCGAAGATGTTACGGTTACTGTAAGTGTCAATAATGCGGGGAATATAGGCACAAGGGTCGAAGTTAAAGATTCACTGCCTGAAGGTGTCTTCCTTGTAAGTGGCTCAACTTCCCTGGTCAATATGTCGGAACCGAATACAAAACAGGGATTCAGTTATATTATCCGCATGAATAATGAGGGAAAAATCCAATTACCTGCGGCTGTTGCCAATTATACTGACGTTGAGTACAGGGGTACCATGCGGTCGGTTCTGAGCTCGGACAGGCCGAATGTTACCGTGATAGACCCGAGCAAAATCCCACCCCCTGTGCCTGTCACCCCGGATCCAGCCGTTGCCGCAACTGGAGGAACACCTGTGGCAGCCGGGACTCCAGAACCTTCGACTACCCAGATAACCCCCGGTTTTGGCATAGGTTTTGCAATCGTTGTTTTGATTATCGCAGCGATTTACAGACGAAAATAGGTACTGATGAGTTCGATTATCCTGACCCATGGTGATAGCGACGGGATATGCTCAGGCGCCATAGTCAAGAGCGCCCTTCCGGATTCGACTGTCTTTTTCACGAGTCCCGTGAGCCTGCTTAATGACCTGAATAGTTTTGATGGACATCACGATAACATCGTGATATGTGATATCGCAATCGATGAAAAAACCTATTCTCAATTGAAAATAAAACTGGATGATCTTGCAGATGAATCCAATCTAATTTATATAGACCATCACCCGCTGAATGGAAAAAAATACACATCCAACTGGTTTTACCATGACGCATGCTCGACTTCAGAGATGGCGTATCGTATTTTTGCAAAAAAATTAAGCCGGGATATGAGACGTGTGGCGATATACGGGGCAATCGGGGAATTTTCCGAAACCGATGTGATACTGAAATGGGAGCACGACTGGGACAAGAGAACGCTTTATTTTTTCGCAGGCACGCTTATCCAGGGAATAATCGAGGCAGGCAGGAATTATGATTATAAAAGAAATATCCTAGAGGCACTTTCTGAGGATATACCGCCTCCTGAGATTGAGGGGCTTCTGGATTCTGCAATAATTGCCTCGCGCAAGGAAGAACATATCCGCTCCCTGGTGAGGCAGAAAGTTGTAAAGCTGCGCAACCTTGCCTATGTGATAGACGTTAATGGCTATATGTCAAAAGCTGCAATATACGCTGCATCATACGGGAATTCTCCGGTTGGGGTTTCATGCGAATACAGGCCGCACAAGCATGTTTATGACCTGAGCATACGTCCCAGGGGCTGCGATGCGGATCTGAATTCATTATTAAGATGCGTGGCGGTCTCCCACGGCGGAACAGGAGGCGGCCATCCTTTTGCCGGGGGCGCGCGCATCCCGAGAAAGAACCTGGAAGCATTTTTATATGACCTGGACGATGCTCTGGGCATATGAAAGGAATAATATTCGTGGGTCGCTCCAATGTGGGGAAATCTACGCTTATCACGGCGCTTACGGGAAAAAAACTCCCGGCAGGCAAGCGCCCGGGTGTTACAAGAAAACCCCTGCACATCACTTACCAGAATTTCAGGATTACGGACATGCCGGGGTTCGGTTTCATGAGCGGGGTGAGCGAGGAAAGCCAGGAGGCCATCAAAGATAATATCGTTCGTTACATAGAGAAGAATGCCGGTAATATCTTGTTCGCTGTGATGGTTGTGAATGCCTCATCCTTTGCCGAGATAGTGGACAGGTGGACGGAGAGGGATGAGATACCTGTGGAGGTTGAGCTTTTTGAGTTCCTGCATGAGATGGACATAGATGTTGTCGTGGCCGCGAATAAAATGGATAAAGTAGAGGATATGGATAAAACGCTTGATGGGATAGCAGAGCGCCTTGGGATGATGCCGCCCTGGAAGCAGTGGCTGGATACGATTGTGCCCGTGAGCGCGAAGAAGGGGGATGTGGGAGGTCTGAAGGAACTTATGCAGAAGAGGATGGAAGGGAGCCGCGGATAAACGAAAATAAGAGATATCGAAAATAGCGTTGCCTTTTTTGGCTTTTCAAGCAGTAGGGAAAGAGGAGTTTATACGGCGTCCGGGTAGATATCTTCAACGAAGATCCTCCTCACAATTTTTGTGAGAGCTCTGCCCATGTGCTTATCTTTTTCGCCCTCTGGTATAAATAATCCATCACCTTTATTGAATACAACCATATTTCCATTAAAATTCACTTCCAGCCGCCCTTCCAGGATGTACACAATATGTCCTTTTTTACACCAGTCGGTTTCAACAAATTTATCAGTAAACTCTACTAAACGTACCTGTTTGCCATTCTGTTTATATGCTTTGAACCTGACACCTTCTGCAGGTATTTCCCATGGGATAGAGGTAAAATTGATTTTGCATTGTTCCATGTTCACATCCGGTGTGAATGCTCATGGTATTAGTATTTGTTCGTTTGGCTGTTTTTCTATATTTTGATTCAGGCGCAGTATTCATAGTGAGATGATATCAGGAAAATCTGGGATTCTACGAGAATTATTATTCATTCTTATTCAGATTAATTCTATCAGCTTTATAGAACCCCAGTGTTATCGATTCTTCTGCTGTTCCAAATATTATGTTTTTTAATGAGAGCTGCCATACGGTTTCACCATCGTTTGTTACTTCAACCAACTTTGATGATCCGGTAATCAGGGAATTACCATTTGGCAATCTATCAACATCTCTAACAGGCCAGATATCTTTGCCTGGTTCGGAATATCGCGGTATCGAGTGCTTCCAGACAATTTTATTCGTTTTAGTATCGATTTCGACTACCATAGGAGGGTTAAACGAAGTAGCCAGTATATTGCCGTTGGGTTGAATTTCCGGGTCGTGCTGATCAACGAAAATTCCCTTCCCGTAAGTATTAACAACCGAACCCTGTGGTTCGACTTCAGCCACGAAGTCGAAATTCCGCAGACTGATTAGCGTGTTGCCATCCGGTAGTCTTGTGACTGCATTGGTATGCGTCCACCCTTCATCAAAAATATCCTTATAAGGCGCAGTGTAAAAGTGGTCTTTTGCATACCAGGTCCAGACTATTTCTCCTTTTTGATTTACTTCCTTTACCTGGGCATCTTCAGGCTTATCCCCTCCGCCCCATACCATGATAGTATTGCCATTCGGTAGACGGTCAGCATCATGGGACACCTTGCTATCTGTATATGACCAGATGATGGTACCGTTGCGATTGATCTCATAAACACCTTTACGGGGCAATACGAACAGGATATTATTGTCAGGCAGCCTTTCCGTATCAAACCCAGGGTTTGTATATCGCTTTAAATTTTCCGGAACCCTGTATTCCCAGATAATCTCCCCTTGCATATTCACTTCTATTATTCTGGGTCTGTCGCGTTTATGCAGATCTGCAAATAGCGTGGTTCCGGTCCATGCCTTATCCGGATTATAAATATCAACAATTATATCCGGGTCTGAAGTTCCTTTTGGTAGTTCGGATGGTTGAATAGTAATTTGTATCTGAGCTGTTTGTTCAGGTGTGGGTGAAGAAATTGCCGGAGATGTAGTCGGCGCTTCAGTTTTGATTGATTTTTCTTCACTAATACAGCCAGAAATTAAAAAAGTTCCCAATATTAAAATGTAAATTAAGGATGATTTTCTCTGAATAATTAACACCACCTAAGTTATATATTTAGTGAATTAATGAATATACTTGATTAAATAGTTTACCCCCTAGTTGGATTCCCATCCACTTTCAGGAGCATGAGAACAAGCGTGGATGCGGTCACGAACCGGCCGGATTGAAAATCCGGGACATCGGAAGGATGCTCATTGCTTTTGAATTCTATTAGTTTTATGGAATTCTGATTTTCTTTCAGGCGCAGGAATGTATAATGAAACAAACTGATGCTGATGTATGCATCTTGAAAGCAGACTATAGCTTTTCGGGCATTTATATGCATTGAAAGCCCTCGAAGTAGTGTATATAAAGGAAGATGATATAATAGTAATAACAGTTTACTGGTTAGAGGAAACATGAATATAAGTTACGATAAAGATGCAGATTGCCTGTATATCCAGTTCCAGCAGGGCAAGGTACACAAAACAAGGAAAATAGAGGAAGGTATCCTTGTTGGATCTTGACGACGAGGGCAGAATATACGGAATCGAGATTGTAGGGGTATCTGAGAGAATGTCTATTGCATCTCTTGGCAAAATTAATATCGATGTGCCAGTTGCAGAGGTTCCTGCATAACAACCCCTATTGTTTTCGATAGTTATCCCGTCATTTATTGTTAATGCGTGCCCATTTTTAGCGCTACGAATGTTATTTCGGCTCACGATAACCAATGGATGCACAATCACCCATCGTCTTCAGTCACTCCGATATACCCCGTACAAATTTTACGAGGCCTGTAGCTATCGTTTTCTTTATTTCTCTCTATTATATTCATACCTGTCCTGCTCACGAATATACTTTTCCACAACATCCCATCCCTGGCCCACAGACCCATGGAAACAGCTGGGCGCCCAGAGATGATCTCCACACCATTCCTGAAGGTGGGGAAATTCTTTCCTTAAAATTCTGCTCGAAACTCCTTTTATCTTCTTTGCAATGTAACTCAAAGAATACTTTGGAGGATATTTAAAAAAAATGCACATGATCGGGATTGAACGCAATTTCGATTATCCCAATGTCCATCTCCATGCAGGTCTTACAAATTATACCCTCGCATATCATCGCCACATCCCCAACCAGCATCCTGCCCCTGTATTTTGGGGCGAAAACCATATGATCCGTCAGCAGTGACACCGTATGCCTATCGTGGTGCAACTCTTTCCTGTTCATATTACCACCATCTTCTTCACATTTTCATCTGCATTTTTAAGAAAATCCGAACTGGTATACGTATCTTTTTAACCTTCCCCTATCATTATTACCCACATGCACATCCCTGAACTGCTGGCCCCCGCAGGCGGCAAAGAAGCCTTCATAGCGGCAGTTGAGAACGGAGCCGACGCTGTATATTTTGGTGGGACCATTTTCAGCGCGCGGCAGTATGCTTCAAATTTTACCCGCGAGGAACTTGAGTGGGCCATCGATTATGCGCATATCCGGGGGGTTAAGGCATATGTGACCGTGAATACACTGATCAAGGATTCAGAGCTTGAGGAAGCCTGCGATTATCTCCGGTTCCTGTGCAATATCGGGGCAGATGCGGTCATTGTGCAGGACCTTGGCATCCTGCATTTGCTTCGCGAGCAGCTTCCTGAACTTCCCGTTCATGCCAGCACCCAGATGACGATACACAACGCGCAGGGCGTGGAATTCCTCAGGGAGATGGGTGTTAAGCGCGTGGTGCTTGCCCGCGAACTGACACTCGATGAAATCCGCGGGGTAAAATCGCAGACAGGCGTGGAGATAGAAACTTTCGTACACGGCGCCCTATGTTTTTCATATTCGGGACAGTGCCTGTTGAGCAGCATGATAGGCGGGCGGAGCGGGAACCGGGGATACTGCGCCCAGCCATGCAGGAAAAAATACCGCGTCGATGAAGTTGAGGGATATCTCCTCAGTCCCAGAGACCTGAATATGAGCGAACATATCCCCGCTCTCGTGGAAGCCGGGATTGATTCTTTCAAGATAGAAGGGAGGATGAAGCGCCCCGAATATGTAGCCGGGGTCGTCCGGGTTTACCGCAAACTCATCGACAGGTACATTGAGGCACCTTCGGATTTTCGCGTAACTGAAGATGAGAAGTACATGCTGCGCCAGCTTTTTAACCGTGACTTTACCACTGGATATTTCTTCGGGAACCCGGGCGGCAATTTGATGAGCCGCGAATACCCCCATAACCGCGGGACAGAACTCGGTAAAGTGGCGGATTACGACCCGCGAAAGAAACTGGCATCGATATATCTTAAGGCGAACCTGAGGGCAGGGGACGGCATAGGTGTGGAAGGTCGGGAAACCGGAGTTATTATCAGGAATATGTTTATCGATGAGCAAAAGGTGGATCGGTCAGATCCAGGTTCCACTGTTAAAGTATTCCTGGAAGCTGAAGTTAAAAAAGGCGAAACTGTCTTCAAGACCTATGACAGCCGGCTAATGGCTTCGCTTGAACCGGCAAATACAAGGAAAATCCCTGTAAAGATGTGGTTCAAAGCCCGGATGGATGAACCCGTCGAACTTGGCATCAGCGACGGTGAAAATGATATTTTGATCAGTGGAGGTGCTGCCCGTAAAGCGCAAAGCCATCCGGTCACAGGGCGCTCGGTATCTGACCAGTTAATAAAACTCGGGAATACGGTTTTTGAGGCGCAGGATATCAGGTTTGAAATGGATGAGAACATTTTCATCCCTGTGTCTGAACTCAACTCACTTCGCAGGTCTGCAGTTTCACAGCTTGAGAAAAAACGTGCGCAGAAATGGAAACGCAGATGCAACAAACCGGAAATCTTATCCATAATTAAGAAATTAGACACTGGGCCTATCTTATCCGTGAATACAGGCTCGATTGAAAGTCTTAAAGCAGCAATTGACGGCGGCGCAGACATTGTGTATTTTGGCGGGGGGGAGGTAGAACCTGAAAAAGAGGATTACGATCATGCTTTAGATTACGGGAGAAAAAAAGGCGTGAGCGTGTTTTTCAACACACCACGAATAATAAAAGATGCAAGGGAATTAAATACGGATCTTGATACTGACGGTTTCCTTGTTTCAAATCCGGGAGTTTTGCACCATCTTCGCACGAAGGAGAATGACAGGCCGATAGTGATTGACTATCCTTTTAATGTATTGAACAGGCTGACCCTGGGGTATCTGCTGAATTACAGCCAGAGAGTGACGTTATCACCCGAACTTACACTGGATGAAATAAGAAGCCTGACGCCCTTTGGCCCGACAGAATGTATCGTTCATGGTTTTTTTCCCCTGATGGTTTCAGAACATGACCTTGCAGGATGTCTTTTTCCTGGAAGCGGATTCCGGAATATCTCCCTGAAAGACGAAAAAGGCTTTGTTTTTCCTGTCAATACCATGCAAAGGCGCACTTACATCATGAATTCGCGCGAGCTTTGCATGCTTGAATATGTGCCAAGGATCATTGAAGCCGGGGTCGGTTGCCTGAGAATCGAAGCAAGAACTTTTGATAAAAGCTATACTGGGGAAATAACGAGAGTGTACAGGGAGGCAATTGATAACGCAATCGTAGGTAAGAAAATAAAAAAGCACACACTAGCGGGCGAATTTACCACTGGCCATTATTTCAGGGAAGTTATGTGATTTCTTATAGGACAGAAAGTTTCTTAACACGATAAAGATAATAATGATAGCTATGATACGCCAGCGATTCGTGTTAGATACCAGCGCTCTTACAGATTCACAGACGCGGGAACTTGAGGGTGGCACTCTCTGTGTTGCCATGGGGGGCATACTTGATATCATAGCCGAAGCGCGCCTGCACCTTGGCATAAGCTGCTATATCCCATTCCCTTCAGTCTATAACGAAATGAGGGATTTTGCGAAGAACAACGGATGTGACGAGGAAACGCTTGCGAAGATAGACACCTGGCTTGTCAAGAAGACCCCGGACAGGTACGAAGTGAAAATCCCGTCCAAGATATTCTACGACTATGTTGATTTCATGCGCGGGCGGATCAACAAGGGGATGGACGTGGCCGAGGAGGCTATCTGGGAAGGCGCCACAGAGTGCCTTTTCCGCACCACCAAGGCCAAAACAAAGCAGGAAATAGAACCTGAGATCGAACGAAATGTGATAGGTGAGGTCATAAGCAAGTTCAGGGATAAATACAGAAACGCCCTGCGCTACGGCATCCTTGACAGCGCCCCGGACATCGATGTGCTCCTGCTGGCGAAAGAGCTTGATGCCGCCGTGGTCGCAAGCGATATCGGCATCCAGAAATGGGCAGAACAGCTGGGTCTTCGTTTCGTGAACGCCAAATCCTTCCCTTCGATGATAAAAGAATACCTGAAGCGCACAAAACCCGAAAAAGTCTCAAGCATGATTTGACCTTTGATTCTTATGAGCCCGGAGGAACTGTATATCTCGATTTCAATGTTCGGATTTATTGTGATCATTTTCCTGACTTTAAGAGATATCAGGATATATCATCGAACCAAGATCGAATCATACAGGAAAGGCGCCTTGAAAGGTATGCTGACCGGGGCGCTGGCGCTCATCGGAATGGGGGTTACCGCATCCAATCCCCAGGTCGGGCTTGGAATAGTGTTCATTGCTGTCTATTTCAATGGAAAAGGCAAGCGGGAAGATGTGTTCGGGGATGCACCGCTAATAAAGAGATTGCTGGGTGAGACCACTATCAGGAAAAAAAGCAACAAAATTTAATCAGTTTTTTTATCGAATATGCCCGCCAGCGCAATCAGTATCCCTATA
Organism: Candidatus Methanoperedens sp.; assembly: GCA_036567605.1. GTDB lineage: Archaea > Halobacteriota > Methanosarcinia > Methanosarcinales > Methanoperedenaceae > Methanoperedens. The sequence goes on from DATCUE010000116.1 coordinate 34,956, forward strand.
CCTGCCAAGATGCCGCCCAGGATTTCCATGGTCTTATATTCCTGGTACTTTTCAGGAGTATATGCTGCAAATTTCAAGATCAATTCCTGCATGCCGTTATATCCTGTCAGATAAAAATAGCCGCCTATCGCGAAAATTATTATCCCTGCCACAAACACTATATTTTTCATAATGCCTCCTGTTAATACCTTTTTTTCTATACATGTTTTCTAAAATAGCGTTTTAAACGCCATTCCCAATAATTTCATAAGCTTCATCTTATCTCCGCTGTTTAAAAGTTTCCGCAGGAGGACCGAAGGATGATCCATATCCCCGTATTCTGTGATGCTCTCTCTTATCCCGGGCCGGTTCAGGTATGCTATGAACTCGTTCAGGCCTTCATCGCCCAGTTTCCCGATGCTTTTATGTATTCTCATCCCGATGGAAAGTTCCTGCCCTATGGCTTCGCGCCATCTTTTTTCGTACTCTTCGAGGCTTGCCTCTTTTCTGGATGCCCTTGCTGCAACTTCGCCTGCTATCTTTGCACATACAGCACCCATGTAAACACCACCGCCTGAAGTGGGCTTCACCTGCCCGGCAGCATCCCCGACAAGCATCACATTCCCTTTTATGGTCTTATCGGGCGGGCCAAGTGGGATGCCGCCAAGTACTTGTTCTGTTCTGGAACCCCTATACCTTGAAGCCACAACCGGATGATGCAAGAGATCTTCAAGATAGTGGGCGGGCGGGAAATCACCGGGGTTCTTTGCAAGACCTATGCGTGCCATGCCGCCGAATGGCACAGCCCATGCAAAAAAACCCGATGCAACATCCTTTCCTGTGAAGATCTCAACGAATTGCGAATCTGCTGGAAAATAAGGGGCTTCAAACTGTATTCCAGACAGGAATTTCTTGCAGCGTGCTATTCCAGCTGCCCTGCCGACGCTGCTTTGTATCCCGTCCGCGCCGATAATGATATCAGCATGTATCTCTTTTTTCTCACCATTCGATCTTACCCATATTTTGTCTTTCCCAAGTCCGGTAAAACGAGTCCTCAAAAGGAGGTCTGTCCCTTCATCAAGGGAACGCTCAACAAGGGTCATGTCAAACATTTTCCTGTCTATCACGTATGCTTTCACATCTTTTCCGCGTATGCACAATTCTTCACAGTTCGGGGCATACACAAAAGCTCCTTTCATTCTTTCAAGGATAAAACCTCCCTCCCCGACCTCGCATTCACCAATGGCGGCCGTACTTACAAGCCCTGTGCACTGGACGGGGGAACCTATACTTGCATGTTCCTCTACCAGCAGGGTGCTTGCACCGTTTTGAGAGGCATATTTCGAGGCCATAGCACCTGCGGGCCCGGCGCCGATGACCACGACATCATATTTCATGAGCCCATGTATGCGCAAGAAGATAATAATCCTTAGCAGAAAGCTTTTATGAAATCATGACGATACAACATACCATGAAGCGCACTTATCACAGGTTCCCCCAGAAACCCGAGTTTGTACAAAAATATAATTTCAAGGCGGACCTTCCTTATATTGTAAAAGTAATGGCCGGGATGGACGGGCAATTCGGGACTTTTATTACAGATACGCCTGACCTTAAAGGACGCCCCATAACTGCAAAAAGAACGATAAATATCGAAATCACAGACAAGAGAACAGATTTTATCCCGCTTGATAAATATTCCCTTGATTCGGTGCTTGCAGACGTGGACAATGAAGGAACAATAGATTTCAGGATAATTCTGAAATACTCTTTCCTGGATAAAAAATATGACCGCGTGCCATTCAAGGGAGACTCTTTTCTTGTCCGCACCAGTTTTGAGAACGGAGTCCTTTCAATGATGGTGCATCATATAGAGGGAATGGGAAGAACGGAATGCGCAAGGATCGCAGATACAGTTGTTGAAGAAATAAGAAGAAACGCATCCGATGTCTGACCTGAATTATATTGTTTCGATGCCCTTTTTAAGAAAGGGGAAAGAAACGCTCAAGGATAACGAATTCATACTCGCATTATCCATCGATCTTAACTGGTTCACTCCTGAAGCGGCCAAAAATACGCTTGCTCAGGCCGAAAAAGAGGGGCTTGTAAAAAGAGAGGGGGGTAATATTATTCCTTCCTTTGATATCTCGTCAGTTAAGATACCCGAAGGATTCAGGCCCCATAAGGATGTTTTTGAAAAAAAGTCCCTGTTTGACAGAACCATCGAGCGGGTAACACAGGCCACAGGTATGGAAAAACGCAAAGTGATTTCTCTCATTAATAAAAAACATGAAGAACTAAGCAAACTGGTTGAAATAGAGGTCAGCGCCATCCTCGTTGCGCTGGAGCAAGGGATAACTGCAGACGACCTCATCGAGGAGGAAAATACGGCTTTGCTTAACCCTTTGCCTTCTTCTTGAAAAGCTCTATGAATTCATCAAATTCCTTGATAACCTGGCGTGTGGCTTTCTTGATAACCTCAATAGGATCTGCGCCGTCGGTTCTCACAAAAAGCACAGGATCGCTTATTGTCGGATGCTCAATATCATAAGTTGCTATCTCAACGTGTTTGTTATTCAGCAATGCTGTCTTGATAGCATTCAGGAGGGTATGCGTTTCTCCGGCAACTTTGATTTTTATCTCGTTATCCGTCTTATTTACGATTGTAAGTTCCATTGAATCACCTAAATAATACCGGTCCCGTAATCCGAGGATACTTTTCTTGTCTCTGTTCTATTGCATTTGGGACATTTGAGTTTACCATTATCTCTTTTCAGGACAGTCCTGCAATTGCCGCAGTAAGCCTTCATCACTCCAAGCTCTTTATTCACTGTGGTAAGGCGCATGTTCCTTAAATCGATTACTTTTGCTTTGACTATGTCAAATGGGGCAAATTCATAGTACAATTCCTTCACATAAGCATCCTTGACATTTGAAACATGGATTGCGGCCTGTTCCACATTTACAATCTCCCGTTCCCCCCTGCCTTTAATCCCGGCAATTTCAACCAGGGCAACGGAATCTTTCACATCTGATACCTGGCCGATAACAATATCCCCTACCTGCAGGTTCGGGGGTGTATTCGTAATGGGAATAACCGAGATTGAACGTTCTTTATTATTTACCTTTACTTCTCCTGTGACGGCTGCATAGATGTTGCCCTTGTCCATGAACGTGCCATTTTTCGGGCTGAACTCCTCAGATGTTCCTATTATGTCACCAGGCAACACGATTCTGGTTTCTTCGTATTCTTCCTCTTCACTCGCTACTTCAACTGCTTCAGCTTCATTTGCCTCTGTTTCGACTAACTCTTCTTCTTTTGTCACTTCATCCTTTTTCTCTAAAGGCTCTGTTTCCTCTATTTTTTCAGGCTTTTCTCTTGATTCGCCTTTCCCAAGCTTTCTCCTGCTTGTGACCTTCCTTCTCTTTATTCTAATAACAATCCCTCTATCTTTTCTCAATCCTGTATATCTCTGCTTTTATGATCTGTACTTCCCGGGTATGGAATCTGAATGTCCTTTTTATGGGAAAATCGATTAATATATGCTCCGTTATGACCGACGGGCTTATGAATTTTTTTATGAACTCGGCACTTCCTGCATTGTGTATGGAGTAAACCACGCTGCTTAGTTCGAGGGCTTTCCTCAAAAAAGGGCGGTCGCTTCCTTTCACCTGTGCGCCAAATGGGGGATTCATCACTACAGTATGCGCTTTTCCGCACACTTCGTCTATGCTGCTGCATACGAACTCGACATCTGCGCCAAGCATTCTTGCATTTGCCCGTGCAATCTCAAGAGCATCTCTATCATCATCAAAACCTATAACCTTTTCTGCTCCAAGGAGTTTTGCCCCTATCGCAAGAATGCCGCATCCGCATCCAAGGTCATAGACCGTATCTGTGATATCCCCTTTCATAAAAGCAAAATGCAAAAGTTCGGAAGCCACAGTTGCAGGCGTTGAGTATTGTTCTTTTGAGGGTTTCGGGGTCTTGAAGCCGGAAAGCTTCTGAAGCAACATCTCAAGATGTTTTTTCCTCATGTTCTTCTGGCTGTGAAGTGAAGAGCAGGCAACATGGCTTCCCCATGGATGTTTACCTGTTCAAAATACTGTTTAGCAAAGGTCTTTAATCCCGAGCCGCCGCCGTCCGCATCTTTTTTTACGAGGTTTCCCAGCATCAAAAGATGCGACCGGGTATAATCCCTTGGTATCGTTATCTCGCGTTTTACAGTTTCGACCGTTATCTCCCCGAAGCCTGATGATGAAAGCTGCCTGCTTATGTCTTCGAATTCATGGGAATATAGTGCGCCCGTGCTTCTCAGGAGTTCACTGAATAAAAAGCTTGCCCGCTGGGCTTCATTCTGCGGGACCCACAGGAGTATCATGAAAGACATGATGGACTCTTTGCGCATAACCCTTGCAACTTCTTTGAATATGGGGCCAAGCATATCGAAAGAGACAAGATCGAAGTAATGGTATGAGACGACTGCGTCAAAGACTGAATCTTTAAAAGGAAGATTCGCTGGCTTTATGTGGACGGCATTTGAAAGAGGCCTTTTTGCAGTTATTCCGAGAACAGCAGAGGGAAGTTCTTCGTAAAGCCCGCCTCCAAGATCAAGAATGCAGGCATCAGGGTTCAGGTTCGACCGTTTAATGAATTCCTGTCTGTCTTTTGATGCGTAGGGCATAGTATCTCTCAATCTCCTTTCTTATCCCGGCCTTCATTTAAATCACCTCTTCTATTTTCTCTTAAACATTATTATACTATCTTTAACAATATCGGATTCAAAATAGCAAGAAAGCTCTCGGTTTCTGGCGCACAGATAAATTAGACTTTGCATGAGTCGAGACTGATTTTTCTTCCATCTATCCTTTCGCAACTCCTATCGGCATCAGCTTTACAACTTTGCATGCAATTCCCAGCTGGTGCACCACATCCACCACATCCTCGCTGGGTTTATACACAGCCGGGGCTTCCTCAGCTATCACCGAGGGCTGGGTCGCCTTTACTGATATGCCCCTTGCTGCCAGTTCTTTCTGGACCTCCTCACCACGGAACTCCTTCAATGCCGCCGAGCGGCTTGAGACCCGGCCCGCCCCGTGGCAGGCGCTTCCAAAGGTAAGTTCCATTGACTTTGGCGTGCCGCGCAGCACAAATGAGGGTGTGCCCATGCTGCCAGGTATCAGGACAGGCTGGCCGATTTTCCTGTAAGCCTGCGGGACATCGGTATGCCCGGGCGGAAACGCACGCGTTGCACCTTTCCTGTGTACGTACACCATCTTTTTCTCGCCGTTTATGATATGCTCTTCAAGCTTGGCGACATTGTGCGCCACGTCGTATATCAGATGCATGCCAAGGTCGTCCATTTCGCGCCTGAAGAAACGCGAAAACGTCTCCCTCACCCAGTGCGTGATGACCTGCCTGTTCGCCCAGGCGTAATTCGCACCCGACGCCATGGCCTTAAAATAATTCTGTCCTTCCGTGGATTCGGCAGGCGCGCAGGCAAGCTGCCTGTCGGGAAGGATTATGCCGTATTTGCGTGTGGCTTTATCCAGTATCTTGAGGTAGTCATCGCATATCTGGTGGCCCGCACCGCGCGAGCCGCAGTGTACCATTACTGTGATCTGCCCTTTATGAAGGCCGAATACCTTTGCAGCTTCTTCATCGTACACCTCGTCCACATATTGCACCTCAAGGAAATGGTTGCCGCTGCCAAGTGTCCCGAACTGGGGCTTGCCCCTTGTCCTTGCTTTCTCGCTTACCTTTCCCGGGTCTGCCATCTTCATGAATCCGTTCTCCTCACAGTGCTCGAGATCCTCCCTGACACCATAGCCGCTATCAACAGCCCATTTTGCGCCATGGAGGAATGCGTCAGTCAGCTCTTTATCCGAGGCGCGTATCTTGCTTTTTGAGCCCACGCCCGAAGGTATATCCTGAAAAAGCCACTCGATCAATTCTTTCATTCCGGGGCGCACTTCATCAAGGGTGAGATCCGTCCTGATTATCCGAACCCCACAGTTGATATCATACCCCACGCCCCCGGGGCTGATTATTCCAGTGTTCCTGTCAAAAGCCGCCACCCCTCCTATGGGAAAGCCATATCCTGAATGTGCATCCGGCATCGCCATGGAATATTTCTGGATGCCGGGAAGGGTCGCGACATTGGCCGTCTGTTCAATTGTTTCATGCTCGAGGTTCGAAAGGAGCTTCTGAGAAACGAAAAGGCGGCCGGGCACTCTCATCCCGGGTTTGAAGGTTTGTGGTATGTCCCAGGTGTAATCATTGACTTTTGTAACTATGCTTTCAGCATCTTTTCTTGTTAAATCTGGCATGGATATCTTCAATTAATTGTGATTTTTGTTTTATGAATGTTATGTTGTATAATGTTATTGAACTTATTCATTCTTTTGAAATCATTTTGATGGCAAAGATGCTTGATAATCAATCAAGGCCGATCTTTTTGATTTCTTCCGTAAGATTATAAATATGTTCAAGCTCATCTTTAAATCCTGAATAGGCTTCCCTGGCAGACCTGGTCGCGACAGCCCCCTGCGTTGAAGGGGTGATGAATCCCTGCTGCTCAAGAACCCGCAATGAGTACCTTACCCTGTGGTCGGGTATTCCGGTCTCAAGGGATAGTTTCATTATTCCTATGGGGCCGCTCTCAATTACTTTCTTGAGCACTATGATATGCCTCTTCAGCAATTCGAGTTCCTGTTGGACTCTTCCTGTCAGCATAAACCATTTAAAGATGTAATTAGGAGCATATCTATTTTAGCATGGAATTATTCGAAAGCTCAATCCTGCTGATTACCCATGGTACCATGAACGTCGAGGTCAATCCCAGCGCCGGGTATTTAAAGAATATGAAATCCGAAAAAACAAAATGTGAGATCAAATAAACGATAGCAAGCAGGAAGACCCCTGCAAGAGCCCTTTTAAATCTCTGTTTATTATTCCTGGCATCCTCAAGGCATATATGTTCTTCTTCAAGCAGGTAGCCGACCCCTATGGAGAGCATCACGATCCCTATTTCCATTTGCTCAACCACAAGACTTGGCTGCATCGCAGCAGTCAGCATGAATATCACAGGAATGACGACGGCAACAAAATATTTTGAAAATATACTGAGTTTCTGCAATCCAGCCAAGATTGCCGGTTCAGCCTTAAAGAATATCAATACAACCATGAGGCCGAAAAAAATTCCCCCGATCACATCGCCTGCATAGTGGACTCCAAGATAGATCCTTGAAAATGAAATAGCAACTATTGCCGTGGCGCCCACTATAATGAACCAATGTTTTCTTATCCTCCCTCCAAGATACCCCCAGAAACCGGACGATACAGTTGCATGCGCGCTCGGGAACCCGAATCCATTTTCCGGGATTTTTTGGAGGTATTCGGGAGGCCTTGGCATACCCAAGAGATTCTTTGTGAAAATCGCGGTCAGGGCTGAAAAAAGAATAACGTACATTGCCAGGATCCCGGTTTTCTTATTATGGCACCAGAAGATAAGCGATGCAAGAAATATATACGATGGTTCGCCCCCCGCGTTGGTTAAAGCTTTGAATAAGATATCAAGGAAAGGGCTTCCAAAACTCTGAATATAGATATTGATGTTCTCGCTGAACAGGAATTGGACAGGTTCAGGCATCATTCCGGAAACCAGATAGATAGAGCCTCTGGCTTCTATCTATGAAAAAAGGATTACGCCGCTTTTACAACGGCTTTCGGTGAGCGCTTTATCTTCCTGCGCTTTGCGCCTGCGGAAGTGTATCGCTGTGCAGGGCCCGGTTTCTTATAGGTAAGCTCGGATTCGGGAACTAATATAACATTCCCCTTTCTTCCTTTTACCCTGCCCCATTTTGTGGTGCCTGTTTTTCCCATGTAATTATCCTCCAGTGAGTTTGTCTGCCCTTCAATAAATCCATTTGTTCATAAACCTTTCCCCTTTTCCCTCTTTTTTATCATGTACATCTGCACTTTCTTGGCCTTTGCCTGGGAAAGGACTTTATCGAGGCCTTCCTTACCGAGGTGTTCAGACTTTAAATACCCCCTGTCCTCCGCATCATGGAAAAGTTCAAGACCGAGCCCCGTGCGGGCAAGCACTGTGGTGTAGCCTTCTTTTGAACCCACGCCGCCGAAAGAAAGGTCGGACTTCTCCGCTGTCAGGTCTGTACATACAGTACAGGAACCGTTGCGATAGATGTCAAGGTCGCTTAAAGGAAATACGTGCTCCGAGTCGGTTTTGACCATGAATTTCCCTCTGCGTATCTTCATTTCTTGCACAGTTGAAAGCGGTATTCCTTTTTCTTCAAGGAATTTTTTAAGGCCTTCATAATTAAATGTGTCCATGCAGAAAAGACCCATTTTAAGGATGTTCGCCCTCATGAACATATGGAGCAGGCCGTAAGGGGAGTTCTGCATCTTATTCACTGCATCGATATTGCAGGATGGCCCCACAAAACCTATGGAACGCGAGCCCCTCTTTATCGCGCTCATCAGTGTTTCCATTGTCATGGAGTGCACGTATATGGAACCTGCTGAGCGCAGTATGTCCTCCCTTGACTGCGCCACTATCGCCTTCGGTTTCCAGGGCTCTTCATCGCTTTTCACGGTCACCACGGCGCTGTCTATCAATCCTTCTTCAAAGGCATAAAGCAGCATGGAAGTCACGACCCCGCCGTCCTGGCCTTTGACTTCGGAAAGTGCTGTCCTTGCAGTGAAAATGTCACGCACGTTGCCTATCAGGCTTGATTCCGTGGTTATGGTGCGCGGGCACTGGTTATAGCATACGCCGCATGCTGTGCATGGGCCTTTAAGGACGGGTTTTCCTCCGGCCACTGTCAATACCTCGCAGCTTGCCACGCAGGCGCCGCAGAGCGTGCAGATGCCCGGGTCTATTATCTCGCGCTTTAGCTTTCCGAAGGATATCCTTTCCTTATCTTTCAGTGAGCGTCTGACCCTGATGACGCTCTTATCCAGCTCGTCGAATTTCTTTTTGCAGTTTTCCGAGCAGAAGAAGTATTCTTTGTTCTTGTATATGGATTTGAACGGGGTGCTTTCGTCAACCTGCATTTTGCATATGGGATCGATGGGCATGATGGGAGTTAATCGGATGAGGATGGTTAAAATGGTTTCTGTGAGGGTGCAAAGCGATAATAGCAATAAGCCCTGGATAAGATATCGGATTATCTATAATTTCACCGATACCGATATATATTATTAAACTCATATATGATTTTGAATGTCAAATACCGATACACCTTTAATCCGGGAAAATCTCCTTTTGCGCATCAATGAGAAAATTAAAAGGGTGAGCTCCATCCGCCCTCTCTCATCCGATGCGATGAAACGAATGCATGAAGAACTGCGCCTCCAGCACACCTATCATTCAAATGCGATAGAAGGCAATACCCTTACACTTCCGGAAACAAAGCTCATTCTGGAGAAAGGCATCACGACAGGCGGTAAAACGCTTAGCGAGCATATTGAAGCGATCAATAACGCCAGGGCATTTGATCTGGTGGTGGATCTGGCAAAAAAGAAGAAAAAGTTTGACAATGATACCATCCGGCAGATCCATGAAACTGTCATGGCTGGCATTCTTGAGGATGCGGGTAAATACCGCACCAAAAATGTCAGGATAGAAGGTACGACAAATGCTCCCGACTGGTCAAAAATCACGGGATTGATGGATGAATTGATCAAAAAGGTCTCATGGAGTAAAATGCATCCGGTTGGGACTTCCGCTTTCCTGCATCATGGATTTGTGAGTTTCCATCCATTCACTGACGGCAACGGCAGGGTAGCGCGTTTGCTCACAAACATGTATTTGATAGCCCGGGGCTATCCACCCATAGTCCTCAAAAAAGGGGACAAAATGAAATATTACAGGTCGCTCAAGGCAGCGGAAGCGGGAAATCCCGCGCCTTTTGCTAATTTCATTGCAAAGGCCGTTGATGAAAGCCTGACATCGTACCTGTCCCTTTTCGGAGGGGATGATGAATTGCTGCCGCTAAAAGAGCTTGCCAAAGGGAGCCCTTATTCCCAGGAGTACCTGAGCCTGAGGGCAAGGCAGGAGTACCTGGATGCTGTAAAGATTGGGAGAGTATGGTATTCGTCAAAACGCGCGATGGAGGGATATGTGTCAGTGCATGGGAGAGTATGAGAGTGAACTATCACCTTGCTAGCAGGGTATTCAAAGACAATTTTTTCGTCTGATTTCTTTAACCTTTCCTTTTTTTATGACCGTCTGCACAAGATTCACTCCAAAATGATATGGTATGCATTTATAGTTCTGCACGTCTAAAACGATAACATCCGCTTTTTTCCCCACTTCCAGGCTTCCAATAGTTTCTGCTCTGTTTATTGCATGGGCTGCGTTTATCGTGGCAGCATTGATAGCCTGTGCAGGTGACATCTTCAGTTTTATACAGGCAAGTGTTAAAATAATCTGCATAGATTCGGTTGGACATGAGCCGGGATTAAAGTCTGTACTCAGGGCGATTGCTACACCTTTAGAAATCATTTCGGATGCGGGTGCATATGTATCTGATCCAAGAAAGAAAGACGCGCCGGGAAGAAGTACTGCCATTGTACTGCTGTTTGCCATCGCGTCAATACCTTCTCTGGATATGTGATCCAGATGACCTGCCGAAGCTGTTTGCAGACTGGCTGCAAGTTCTGCGCCGCCCATGTCAGTTAATTGGTCAGCATGGATTTTAGGTTTAAAGCCCAGTTTCTTTGCTGCAGTAAGAACCAACCGGGATTGCTCAATGTCAAACACATCGTGTTCGCAGAAGATGTCGCAATATTCTGCCATATCCTTCATTTTTGGGAGCATGTTATTGATGACAAAATCAACGTATTCCCGGGAATTGCTGAATTCAGGTGGTGTTGTGTGGACTAAAAAAGTAGGAATTATTTCGATTGGATGGATATCATTCAATTCTTTCATAACCTGCAATTGCTTCAATTCATCCTCTATTGTCAGTCCGTATCCGCTCTTTGCCTCTATGGTGGTTGTTCCAAACTTCAGCATAGTGTCCAGATGATCTAATGATTTCTTAATCAGCTCCTCTTTCTCTGCGGCTCTTGTGGCTCGAACAGTATTAAAAATTCCACCCCCCGATTTTAAAATGTCCATATAGCCTGCACCTTTTATTCTCTGTTCAAATTCATCTTCCCTGGAACCTGCAAAAACCAGATGCGTGTGACAGTCGATAAAACCTGGCATTACCAGCTTATCGGACGCATCGATCTCTACAGTATCAGGGGTTTTTGATACCCCTTCCATAATCTCATCAGAAGTCCCGCAGGCAATTATTTTATCCTTGGAAATAGCAAGTGCGCCATTTTTTATAATACCGAGGTCGTCCATCTGTTTGCCTTTTCTGGGGCTTAACGAGCTTCCGGACACTGTCAATAGCTCATTTGCGTTGATTATTATCAGGTCAGCTTTTGGTTTCATATTGTTTTCAGAGCTATTGCGGTATCCTGATCATTTCCCGCTTCGAAGTATTCATTGCAATTTCATAACCTGCGTCCACATGCCTTGCAATTCCAATCCCCGGGTCCACAGTCAATACCCGTTTCAATCTTTCTTCGCGCTCGCTTGTCCCGTCCGCTACAATAACCATCCCTGCATGTAGTGAATTTCCAATCCCAACTCCGCCGCCATGATGGAAACTCACCCAGCTTGCCCCATTGATGGCATTCAGGGCAAAATTAAGCAGAGGCCAGTCAGCGATAGCATCACTGCCGTCGAGCATTCCTTCTGTCTCCCTATAAGGTGATGCAGCAGACCCGCAATCCAGATGATCTCTTCCAATAACTATAGGGGCTTTTATTTCGCCTAATGCAACCATTCTGTTTATTTCCACACCCAGTTTTGCCCGGTCCCCATATCCCAACCAGCATACTCTTGATGGCAAACCCAGGGTTGGTACTTTTTTTGATGCAAGTTTTATCCAGCGAATCAGCGCCTTATCTTCCGGGAACATCTTGAGTATTTTATTATCTATGGCTTCGATATCCCCCGTATCTCCGGAAAGTGCGGCCCATCTGAAAGGTCCTTTGCCCACACAAAACAGGGGACGGATATATTCCAGCACGAAACCTCCGTATCGGAACATATCCTTTTTATCCCTGATATCTACACCTGCACGTTCTGCCTGTTCACGGAGGTTATTCCCATAATCAAATACGATTGCGCCGCGCTTTTTCATCTCCAATATAGCTCCAACGTGTAATCTGATTGCACTCAAAGCCCTGCGATGATATTCTTCCCGGTCGGTCTCTCTTAACTCATCCAGTTCTTTCAGATCCCCAATGGGAACATAGCTTGAAAGATCGTGGGCAGGAGTCTGGTCTGTAACAATATCAGGAGTTATACTGCGTTTAACAAGCTGGGGGTGCACCTTTGCAGCATTTCCGACTAATCCTACTGACAGTGGTACGCCCTCATTTCTTGCTTTAAGAATCCATTCTATGGCCTCGTCAATATTTGAAGTGATTCTGTCGCAATAACCTTCCTTCACTTTCCTCTTTACCCTCTCTTCGCGTACCTCAACATCAAGTATAACTGCCTCGTTCATTGTTGCAGCCATCGGCTGAGCACTGCTCATGCCGCCCATTCCTGCTGTTAATACAAACTTGCCTTTCAGGGAGTCTGAATTAAAATGTGTTTTTGCAACTGCGGCAAGTGTTTCATACGTTCCCTGAAGTATTCCCTGTGTGCCGATATAGATCCAGCTCCCTGCTGTCATCTGCCCGTACATTGTCAGGCCCAGTTCATCGTATCTATCAAAGTTTTCCTGGGTTGCCCACTTCGGAACTATATTGGAATTTGCAATTACCACCCTTGGAGCTTCTTTATGGGTAGGTGCGATATAAACCGGCTTCCCCGACTGGATGCATAGAGTTTCGTTGTCTTCAAGTGTTTGCAATGCCTTAACGATTCTATTATATTCTCTCCAGTTTCTTGCTGCTCTTCCCGAGCCTCCATAGACTATAAGTTCATCTGGATTGACAGCGACATCAGGATCAAGATTGTTCATGAGCATTCGCAGCGCTGCCTCAGCATCCCAGTTCTTGCAGTGAAGTTCCCTACCGGTATACGCCCTAATACTTCCTTCTGGCTTTTCTTCATAATACATCGGTCTTGCCATTTCAAACACCCCTTCTCATTTTAAATCCGTTTAGAAAGCTGATAATAATGGAGGCGCCCAGTCTTGCAGTTCTGTTATCCACGTCAAATTCGGGATTTATTTCAACAATATCCAGAAGTTTTACGGCTTTTGAAGCTCCTGCCAGAAAACCCAGTTCTCTTATCTGTTCAGGATTAAATCCCCACGCATCGGGTGCACTGCTTCCGGGTGCAAAGCACTGGGCGACAGAATCAATATCAATGCTGACAAATGCGGCCCTTGTATTTGAGCCTGCAATTTTCAGTGCTTTTTCCATTATTGTGGAAATCCCTGCCGCGGTTTCTGATAGCGTAAATATGGATACCTTTCTGGATATAAGATAATCGTGATAAATTCTTGAATTTAGATTACCGTGGGCTCCCATCTCAACGAAATTTTCTCCTTTGAGCAATTCCATATCCAAGAGTTTCCTGAACGGAGTTCCGCTGGTAATCCTGTTATCAATAATATCACGCACATCGAAATGTGCATCGATGTTTATTCCACCGATTTTTCCGGAATGGAATTCAGATAATGCCCGGATAGTTCCGATTGAAATATCATGTCCACCACCTATCACGATGGGAAGTATTCCCTTTTCCAATAATTGATTAACTGTGGCGGTTATTCTTTCATGTGTCTCTGCTATGTCTTCAGTAACGGCCACGTCTCCAAAATCCACAATATTCAAATCGCTGATATCGATCTTTTGCTCTATATTGAAAGTGGTTCCATATTTCTTTAAGGCCTTCCTCACAGCATTAGGAGCAAGTCTTGAACCCGCACGGCCACCTCCAAGGGAGACTGCTTTATCAAAAGGTACTCCAATAATTCCGATTTCTGCAGGCCGATCCATAGAACCCGGCATGATTATGTTCTTTAATCGGAGATCATTCGGATCCTGCTGCGGTTCATATATCTGGACCTGGGGTTTTTGGAGAAAATCCATTTTAATGCACCAACCCATATCTTTTATTTATTTTTCATACTATAAGTAAATACTGAATCACGAGAGCCCATCCAATAATTGGACAGGATAACAGGATTAACAGGATGATCTGCAAGAAATCCATCCTGTCTATCCTGTTAATCCTGTCTGATTATTGGATTGACTCCCCTCACCCGAGAGTGCAACAAAGTATTTCTTTTCTCCATCTATATAAAGGATGAAATGATAATCGGAATCTTAGGGCCTGAAGGTTCATTTTCGGAAAAAGCGGCAAGGCAATGGGACAGGAATGCGAAATTGCAGTACTGTGACGACATCTTGGATGCCGTGGAGGCACTCTTACGAAATGAAGTTGACTTAAGCATCGTGCCTGTTGAAAATTCACTTGAAGGGTCTGTCACCCTCACGCTTGATCTCCTTATGGAACACCAGTTAAAGATCACAGGCGAGGTGATAGTCCATATAAAACACTGCCTCCTTTCCAAAGGCAGGCCGGAAGAGATAAAAATAATAATGTCCCATCCCCAGGCCCTTTCCCAGTGCAGGAAGTACATTAAAACCAATTTCAAGGATATTGAAGTGCGCCCCGTGCCGAGCACGTCAGAAGCCGCAAGGATTGCCTCGGGATCAAAAGAGATTGCTGCTATCGCTTCCAGTGAATCCGCCGCAATTTACGGATTAAACATACTGGATGAGAATATACAGGACGTGAACGAGAATTATACGCGGTTCATTGTGATCGGGAAAAGTACACCGCCTTCCACAGGCAATGATAAAACCTCTATCATAGTATATCTTGAAAAAAACAGGCCTGGTGCGCTTTATGAAATACTCGGTGAGTTCGCAAACAGAGATATTGATCTGACGAAGATCGAATCCCGCCCCACGAAAAAATTCCTCGGAGATTATCTTTTTTATATAGACCTGAAAGGACACACTGAGGATAAAAGAATAAAAGATGCACTTGACAGAGTAAAGACTAAAGTTGGCATGCTTAAGATATTGGGGTCATATCCAGCGGTTAAATAGATGGTTTCAGTTAATATTTATATATTAACATATTATTAGATCTAGCATAGTTATCTAACAAGATCGCACCAATCTAGACAGTACTGGTAAGGGTTGTAGGGTCTGAGGTTCCCAATATAACTCCTTCTAGATTATCCAAGAGAGTGAGATAAATGCTCTCGGCATTAGTGATTGTTAGACGTTTTCTCTCAACAATTAAAGCTATTGCTCGTTGTGTTTCAATATCTGGAAGAAAGATACGTAGGTTTTCAAAATCCTCCGGTTGAGTGCGGCGGCGATTAGAATGACCTGTTGTTATCGCACGAATTGCTCTCTGAAAATATTTACTTCGAAGCAAGAGAGCTAAATATCGAGAATCTAAATGCTCAGCATCCACTTGATATAGAGGAAATTCCTGAGTCACTATAGCCAGATTATACTCGGATGGAATAACAGCTACGCATCCCTTCCATAAATCAATCTGGGAGATTATTAAGTCTCCAGATTGAGCGCGAAACCAGCGGGATCCATTTGTAAAATAGGCACCATGCCAAGAAGGTGGATTATTTCCTTTTCCTGCTTCTCTGGGAGCTAATCTTCCCTCTTGACTTAAAGTTAGCGTCAGGAATTCTTGATCAGGATACTGGGTTGGGTCGATCTCCTCCTCTCTTCGTCTGAGCAAATCGCCAAGCCTGTATTCAGTCATATGTGATGGTGGATTCTGAATTCGCTCCAATTGGAATAGGTGGAACTTCGGATCGAGACGATAAGATGAGTGTGCAGCTAATATATCAAGAATGCTAATGCAATGACAGGATGGATTTATTGTCGGTGTGTACGAGGAAGGTGCTTGAAAGTAAAGATTATATTGCCCAAGTACTGTTGCAGGATCGGCATAATTCAATCTTCCATCTGGTCCCATTGAATAGAGTTGATTACGGGAGGAGAGGATACCTGCTGGTGTGTAACCGATTTCTTCTACCTCGGATAGAAATACGGAATAGGAATTTCTTTCAAGCGCATATCGAATAGCCTGCTTTTCTTGTTCAAATGTCGGGAACTCTCTTATTTCCTGTTCATCCAAAAACTCTTGATATGATTGATCAAAAGCTTGCTTCTCTGCCCGAGTAAATTTACGCAAGAATAATAGGCTGGTCTTATTCTGAGCCCCTGCCTTACGAAAAGCATAATCCGGAAGTGATACAATTATCTCAATCTTGGCATTCTTTAGAATAAGTCGTCGGAATTCAGGGCATCGACTGCCTTCCCCTGAATTATTCAGAGCACCATCTGGTATAACCATACCCAGGCGCCCCCCGGGCATGAGGAACTGAAGCCCCCGCTCTATAATAATGAGTTCACTACTAATTTGATTATACCCACGCGAAAGCTCGAAATCTGACAATGAACCATTACCCAGACGATCTTTATCACCCTCTTTAACCTCATCTCCAAAAGGAGGATTTCCAATAACAAGATTAAAAACAGTACCGTCAGGCCGAAGGTTTGGGAGTCCAAATGTTGAATCAAGACAGCTTCTTTCTGCCTCGATATTTGTATGTCCATCTTTATGGATTAACAGATTAGTTTTACATAACCGATTCAGAGTTTCATTAATCTCAATTCCATATAAATGGTGAAGAGCGAAATCTATCTTGCGCCGCTCTGCCTCTGATTGGCCAGCATAATTGTCATCTATGTAGTGCCACACTTGCATGAGGGCTTCTAGAAGAAAGCCCCCGCTCCCTGCGGTTGGATCGAGGATAAAATCAGTATCTTTGGGATGTAGAGTGCCACACACAAATCTTGCCAACTCTCGACGTGTGAAATATTGCCCTAGCTCTCCGCGGAATACAGAGCTAAAGAAATGCTCGAACGCTGCACCAAGAGCGTCTATATCGCATAGAATGAAGCCTATCTCTTCTATGATCTGTATAACTTCAACAATCTTTTGATCAGGTAAATGGATACGGTCATCCGTAAAGATTGATGGATCTCCTCGGCGCGCCTCACGGAAACGATTTCGAACTCTACTTGCAGCCTGAGATATTGTTTCATTGGAAGATAGTTGAAGATGGCGTGGTTCACCATTAGGTGTATGTCGTTCATCCCATATCTTTGCAAAAATTAACTTACTCCACTCGTCAAAGGCCGTCAAAGGATCACGCTTTCCACCAGCCCATATTTCCGCATGCGCACGCCGAACACAGGTCTCAAGCGTTCGAGGATCAACGAGGCGAATATCCTGTTGACTTCCAGCAATTAATCGGAATTGTCTTGCAATGCCATAGTTTGGAGATAAGGCATCACGATTACCAAGACGATTGCGTTGGCGCTCAGTGGGAGGATGATTTTGAATATCAAATAAGATGGACTCTCTTACCATATCAACTAACAAATACCGAGTATTGCGTAGGCTGTTTGCGTTGCCGAATCCTTGTTCAATAGCCTGATGCCAGTCTGTCGGTGAACAAACTTCTCTTTTTGTTTCAACAACGAGATATGGGTCAGTCCTAG